>NZ_JBMPOS010000023.1:0-55396 GCF_049340345.1 Undibacterium sp. Di27W
GTAAGGCATGCCGCCAGCGTTCAATCTGAGCCAGGATCAAACTCTTCAGTTTAATCTCTGTTTTTCGACAATTTCTTGTCTATGTCACATACGTGACATGTCGCTCACTCAAAATACTGACAGTTCAATGATCCATCTCTGAATCATCGTCTTGCTTTGTTATTTCTTGTGAACACTTGCTATATTATTTAAGCATGCCATTCAACCTAGATCGAATGGTGCGCTTCACCAAGTGCCCACATTTATTGACTGTTAATTGTTAAAGAACCGTATTCTTTTCTACTTAACCGGACTACTTATTCATCCAGTTTTGCGTCGCAGCGTTGTGTGCGTCAGCAGCAGAGAAACGAGATTATGGAGCATTTCGCTTTTACTGTCAACACCTTGATTTCACTTCGTTTTATTTCGCTCTTTCAAGCGTACAAAACTGTTGTTCGGTGTTCACAGCTGCCCGTTTATTCCGCAATTTATTCAATCGCTCATTTCTCGGGCCTGGCTACTTTTACTTCTCTTCTCACCCGCCTTTCAGCGGGAGGCGAACTATAGCAAACTACTGTCCTTATCCGCAAGGCTTTATCGGTAATTATTTACTTCGTTTGTTGAAAGGCTAATAAAGGCAAAAACTAAAGGGTGCGCTGCGCGCACCCTTTGCATTCTCATATTTATATATGTCTGTGAGCAAGTATCGCGGCTTATCGACGGACGACGCTGGGCTCCTGCCCGGTAGCCTCCTGCCTGCGCAGGAGCAAAAGATTTGAGCGGGTCTATATTAATGACATCTCGCTCATCGGCCAGAAACATGCTCACCGTCACTAATTACACTAAAAAGCTTGTTAGCTTTCACGCCGGATATAACGCGCCCAGGATGCGCCCGCCTGCTGCGCCGGTGACATCCGCCAGATTACCTGGCAGGCGCAGACAAAATCTTTGTGCCAGCCAGGCGAAAGCCAGGGCCTCTACCTGTTCTGGGGCGATGCCCAGTATGGCAGTGCTATTGACCAGGGCATTGCATGACTGGAGAGATAGCAAAGCTTGCAAGCGCTGCATGAGCTGGTGATTGTAAGCACCGCCGCCGCAGACATAGACATGGGAAGCATCACTTGCATGGCTGACAATCTCATTTGCCAATGTCAGTGCGGTGAATTCGCACAAGGTTGCCTGCACATCGACGGGACGAACTGCGGCAAAACCCAGTAGCTTGCTCTGTAGCCAGGCCGGATGAAACAGGTCGCGGCCTGTGCTTTTTGGTGGAGAGAGCTGCAAATACGCTTCATCCATCAGACTGGTCAGCAATGCAGGGATGACATTACCCTGTGCCGCCCAGTCGCCATTGGCATCATAAGTCTTGCCCTGGTGTTGCTGCATCCAGGCGTCCATCAGGACATTGCCCGGGCCGGTATCAAAACCACGGGTACTGCCATCTGCGGCCAAAACGCTGATATTGCTGATGCCGCCGATATTGACGACGACACTGGAAGCGCCTGCACGACCAAACACAGCGCGATGGAAGGCAGGCACCAGGGGTGCGCCCTGGCCACCTGCAGCGACATCACGGCTGCGAAAATCAGCGATGACATCGATGCCTGTCAACTCTGCCAGCAAGGAGGGATTATTGGTCTGGCGGGTATAGCCCAGTTCCGGCCTGTGCCTGATGGTTTGTCCATGCACACCTATGGCATGCACGACTTGCACTTCTGCAAGCGCCTGTAATTTTTTGACGCAGGAAGCATAGATTTTGACCAGAGCATTTGCCAGCAATGCCTCATGATGCAATTCATTCTCACTGACTTGCTGCAGGCGCATGACTTGCTGACGCAGCTCAGCATCAAACGGGATGTAAGCACTGCTCAGTACCTGCATGCCAGCACCCGCCTCATTGTCAGGGTCAGGCAGGCTCACCATGACGCCATCAACACCATCGAGGCTGGTGCCGGACATCATGCCTATATATATATTGTTTGTATTGTTTTTGTCGTGCTGCATGCTCATGCGTATCCCGCCTGCCATATCGTTGACCTTAATCAGCAAGAGTATAGAAGAGTCAGCCTGATATTACAGGGACTTGCAGAAAATTCTATTGGCGATGTCCTCACCTTCCATATGGAAGGTGGTCGCGCCTATGTCGGCATAACCAGCCAGTGGATAAAAGTGTCGCGCCCTGTCATTGCCGACCCAGGTGGTCAGCCAGACCTGCTGTACGCCCAGTTCACGCAGATGCGCTTCAGCCTCAGTCAACAGTTGGCGAGCGATGCCGCGGCCAAAAAAAGCCGGATGTATATAGAGATGATCGAGTTCAGCCTGATGCTCTGCGGTTACCTGGACATGACGCTTGCCCTGCGAGGTTTGGCAATAGCCAACCAGATGGCCATTGGTTTCTGCCAGCAGGATATGGGTATGCGCTTGTGCGAGATAGGCTGCCGTGCGCGCCACTGTCAATTCAGACAGGACATAGTCAGCGATGGCTTGCCTGACGCCTTGTTTGACATAAGTATCAAGCCAGACTTGCAGTATTAAAACGGTCAAGGCAGAGACATCTGCTGTCTCTGCCTTGCGTATGATTACTTTACCTGCAGTCAAATTACTTAAAAATTAAGAGCGCTTGGCCAGGCGCATGACTTCTGCCATGCGTTCTGGGTGCAGGAGGTTGAATCTATGATTCATGTCGCCAGCAAAGCCTTTGAAACGCGACATTTCTGCAGTTGCCAATGGTGCAGCTTCGGTCATGTTGATGCTCATGGGGTCACGGGCTTCATTATTGACGCGGAACTCATAATGCAGATGCGGGCCAGTAGACCAGCCTGTCGTGCCTACATAACCAATCACATCACCCTGGCTAACCTTGCTGCCTTTGTGTATGCCAGCAGCAAAACGGCTCATATGGGCATAGGCAGTACTGTAGTTATTCCAGTGCTTGAGCACGACCAGGTTGCCATAGCCATTGCTTGGCGCTGCTGAATCAACCACACCATCAGCAGAGGCACGGATAGGTGTGCCAGTGGCAGCAGCAAAGTCGACGCCCTTATGGGCTTTCCAATGACCTGAAATAGGATGCACGCGCATGGAGAAGCCAGAGGATACGCGAGTAAATTCTATCGGTGACTTGAGGAAGGCTTTTTTGAGTGACTTGCCGTCAAAAGTGTAATAACCACCTTTACCGCCAGTTTCTTCAAACCAAGCAGCCTGGTACAACTTGCCAGAATTGCTGAATTCACCTGCCAGCACACGGCCAGTGCGGACGCGTTCACCGTTTTGCCAGAAGCTTTCGTAGACAATATTGAAATAGTCGCCCTTTTGCAGGCGCTGGTAATCAACATTGGTCTCGAACATGGACTTAACCTGTTCGGTGACGTTGTAAGGGATCATGGCATCATCGGCTGCCGGGTAGAAAGCGGTGCGGATATAGGCAGTTGCCATTTCTACACGCCTTTCCAGCTTGGCGCTGATATCGGAAGATGTCAGCTTGCCATTATTATCACGGCTGATGACGATGTTTCTGACTGGTTTGTCCGGGCCATCGGAGACCGTTGTTTGCAACCACAGGAGTTCACCTTCTTCATCCGTTTTGACTGCCACGGTTTTGTCAGCCCTGAATTGCAGGATACCGCGTGCAATACTGTCTGATTTGATGAACTGTGCTGCTTCATCGTCATCCACGCCTATGCGCTGCAAGAACGTGGCCAATTGCTCACTGCTCTTGAAGGTGGCTTCACGAATGAATTGCTGATCAACCGCTTCTAGTGCGGCGACCTGGGCATCGAGTGAAGGCAGGCTGAGTTCTTCTTTGATGCGCTTGACTGGCAAGTCAGATGCATCTGGTGCCAAAGGAGCAACACCAACTGCGCCAAATGCGCAAACTGCGAAGAAAAGTGCGGAGACGGAAACAATGCGCGTAGCGCGTGTGGTGCCAAACAACAGCCTGCCACCAGAGACTAATCGAAGTAATTTATCTGTTGGACGCATGCAATAAGTTAAAATTGACTGTTTTTATCGAAAATTCGAGATCGTTGCAGTGAGATGCACTTGCACATAAAATGCGCATGGTATCAAGACAGCAACACTAAAGTTTGGGATTATAAAACCAGGGAACTAGCAAGTAAATTGCTGACATCCGGTTTGAGTGATAATCCCTGCTAATTAACCAACACCCAGAATTTGGCAAACGCTGATTATGGATTCAGTTTTGGAATTCGACCAGCGGTGTTACAAAAAAATTGATCTATATTAATGATGACTTCTGAACATAATTCCAGCTCCTCTGAAAACACTGGCAATGCCAGCAAAATCCTGCCCTTGTCCGATGCAGTGCAACATGCACTGGCAGTCGCCAAACGCGGTGTTGATGAACTGCTCATTGAATCCGAGTTTGCCCAAAAACTGGCTCGCAGCGAACAAACTGGCAAGCCCCTGCGCATCAAGCTGGGCCTGGACCCGACTGCACCAGATTTGCACCTTGGTCACACTGTCGTGCTCAACAAGATGCGCCAGTTGCAAGATCTGGGCCATACCGTGATCTTTTTGATCGGCGATTTCACATCCATGATCGGTGACCCGTCTGGCCGCAATGCCACTCGCCCGCCACTGACGCGCGAACAAATCGAAGACAATGCCCAGACTTATTTCAAGCAGGCTGCTTTGGTGCTGGACGCCAGCAAAACCGAGATACGCTACAACTCTGAATGGTCAGACCCGCTAGGCGCACGCGGCATGATACAGCTGTCATCCAAGTACACCGTCGCCCGCATGATGGAGCGCGATGACTTCACCAAACGCTTCAAGGCGGGCACCCCGATTTCCGTGCATGAATTTTTATACCCGCTGATGCAGGGTTATGATTCTGTCGCCCTGAAATCTGATCTGGAACTTGGTGGCACTGACCAGAAATTCAATCTGCTGGTGGGTCGTGAACTGCAAAAAGATTATGGACAAGAGCCGCAATGTATTTTGACCATGCCTTTGCTGGAAGGCCTGGATGGCGTCGAGAAAATGTCGAAGTCCAAGAACAACTACATCGCCATCACTGAGCCGGCGAACACCATGTTCGCCAAGATCATGAGTATTTCTGACACCATGATGTGGCGTTACTACGAGCTGCTGTCTTTCTGTTCACTGGAACAGATCGCTGCCTACAAAAAAGCAGTCGCCGAAGGCCAGAACCCGCGTGATATCAAGGTGGCGATAGCACAGGAAATCGTGACGCGCTTCCATAACAGGCAAGCGGCGGAAGATGCGCTGGCGGATTTCGTCAATCGTTCCAAGGGTGGGATACCGGATGATGTGGAGGAAGTCACTATCAGTGGAGCACCTTTGAGCATAGGTCAGTTATTGAAACAAACTAATCTGTGCGCCTCGACGGGTGAAGGCATGCGCATGGTTGAGCAAGGTGGTGTGCGTATTGATTCTGTTGTTATCAGCGACAAGGGATTGAAAGTTGAAGCCGGTACATTTGTGGTCCAGGTTGGTCGTCGCAAGTTTGCGAAAGTGACCTTGACGGCTTGATGCTTATGCGTAGGTTGGGCTACGCTTCATCAGCCCAACACTGGGCCTCAAATGACTTGAACGTTATTCAAGCGCCGAGTGTTGGGCTGGTAAACCGTAGCCCAACCTACAATCCTGCACAGGCTACGAGATTTCGCCTGCCATCTCTTCACCCCCATCCCAAGCAACAAAACCAAACACATCCCCATGATCGCCCTACTCCAAAGAGTCACCGAAGCCAAAGTCGTCGTCGATGGCAATACCATAGGCGCCATCCATGCCGGCCTGATGGTCCTGGTTTGCGCCGAGCGCGAAGATACTGAAAAGCAAGCTGACGACCTGTTAAAAAAATTACTCGCTTACCGCGTATTCTCCGACGACGCTGGCAAGATGAACCGCAGCGTCACCGACGTACAAGGCGGCTTGCTCTTGGTGCCGCAATTCACGCTGGCGGCGGATACCAATTCCGGCACCCGCCCGTCTTTCACACCGGCAGCACCACCAGAGCTGGGCAGGCAATTATTCGATTACTTCGTCGCCCAGGCGCGCAGCAAACATGCGCAGGTAGAAACCGGCAGCTTTGGTGCTGACATGAAAGTCTCGCTGACCAATGATGGTCCGGTGACCTTCTGGCTAAAAACAAAATAAGAACAAAATAAACAAATGAAACCCACAGAAATTTTATTGATACGCCACGGCGAAACCGCCTGGAATGCAGAACGCCGTTTGCAAGGCCACCTCGACATCCCGCTGAATGCTGAAGGCACACGCCAGGCCAAGGCACTGGCCTGGGCTTTGCAAAATGAAAAGCTGCATGCAATAGTCTCCAGCGACTTGCAGCGCGCCGTGCAAACCGCCGGTGAAATCGCCCGCCTGCAAGGCGTCAGCACCCGCATAGATAAAGGTTTGCGTGAGCGCTGCTTTGGTGGTTTTGAAGGTAAGCTGTATAGCGAACTGCCCAGCCTCTATCGCAGGGAATACAATGCCTGGCAAGCACATGAACCAGATGCGCAATTCCCGCCGGGTGAAAATGAAGGTGAAACCATACGCCAGTTCCACAAGCGTGTGATGGAGCATGTGCTGCACTATGCAAAACAATTTGAAGGCAAGAAAATCGCCCTCGTCGCCCACGGCGGCGTACTCGAATGCGCCTACCGCGCCGCCAAGGATTTACCCCTGAATGCGCCACGCGAAGTGACCATCTACAACGCCAGCATCAATCGCTTTGAAGTGACGGGCAAAGAAATCAAGCTGGTGCAATGGGGAGATATTGCCCACCTGGATGCAGATGGGCTGGACGAGATTAATCAGAGCAAGGTCGAGAAGCATTGATGTCTTTGCGATGGCAATAACAGGCATTATCTGTCCGTTGAAAAACGCCACCGTGCTCCAGCCTGCGCTGGAGCGACCTTAAATTGCGCAGGCAGGAATACCGCGGCTTTCGTGGTACACAGTCAAAGCGATTGGCGAATAAAATATCATCAACAGGTATCAATAGCGTTCACGATGCTGGTACTTACTTTTTACTTCGTTAACTTTTCCAATTTTTCTTTGGCCCTGGAATTCGCATCCAGGTTCACAGCTTGCTGGTATGCCTCTTTCGCCTTGGCCTGCTCGCCAGCCGCCTGGTAGTAGTCACCCATACCTTCATAAGATAAAGGATTATTAGGATAATTCTTGACATTCAGCTCAAGGAAATCATGGGCATTCTTTAATTTTTTTTCATTTAAGAAATGCTGTCCCATCATATTCACAAAACTCAGCTTTGGAAATTGCTGATAACCCAAGCGCTGACTGACTTTTTCAAAATGCTGCTTTAGCTCCAGGGCGCCATCGACTTTTTCATCATATAAACGCTCTGTATCAGCTATCTTGTAAAAATCAAAAAGGAACTGCAAGGCATCGTACTCAGCGATGACAGGGATGGAACCGTGATTCTCTTCAGGGTAATATTTCCATTTCCAGTGGAAATTTTTTTGCGGCTGAGCATCCAGCATATCGGCTACTCTGAGCATGGCACGGATATGGGCACTGCCATTATCAGTTGCCGACCTTGCCTGATCAAATTGAAGACCGTTTTTTAGCGTATTCGCTACGGCTAGATAAAGCGATTTATTAGTCAAGCGTCCATCTTTAATAGCCGCTTCCATTTGCCTGGCAGTCAAGGCATTATCCCACCACAGACTCGGGTCTATCGCCAGGTAAGCATCAAATAGCTTCGTATGATGTAGCAAGGTTTGAAATACAGCCAGACCACCCAGGGAATGACCTACCATCACGCGATAAGGGGCAACGGGATACTTTGCGTTAATGTAAGGAATTAACTCTTTTTCCAGAAACGCAGAAAATGCTTCACCACCTCCAGAATTTTCCTGGATTTTTTCTGGTGCCATCACTGAGCCAGCCTTGGTTGGCGTCAATTCACGCGTGCGATTATTATGTGTTACAGCAACCAGGATCATCTCAGGACAAGGATAACCATCTCCCCGGCAGAGTCTTTCCATCAAACCCATCATGGAATGAAAATGGTCACTCCCATCCAGTAAATACACCACTGGGTAAACTGACTTTTCCGGTCCCCGGCCAGCCTTGGGCTTGGGAACATGCACCCAAATCTTTCTATCTTCATTCAAAACATTTGAATGTATGGTATCTATCGTGCCGACAATAATGTTTTCGCTTTTTTCTTCTGCATGGACCAGTCCTACCAAACTCAGCAAACTCAACAAAAAAACAAATATTCTGATGTGTATCATAACAAGCTCAACCTCATGAAATTAGTCAGGGAAGTTACAAGCACTTTTATAGTGCGGGAGCAAGATTGCATTATCAACAATTCCAAGTCAAGCAGATTTGAAGGTGCAAGACCTGCGGCAAGCAAAGATCGGAGGAAAAGCGAAGCCATACATAAGCTGATATACGTAGGACTGGAACGACAAATGACGTCGGTGGAATTTGAGGGTTTTGTCGAGAAGGATGATCAAGGTGATCAACAAATTTCTTGCTAACGATGGGCACCATTACGATAGAAAGCACTGCCGCCAAAACAACGACGGCATTTTTCAAAAATTTATCGTACTAAGTGTTGAGTAAGCGTAGCGAGCGTTTCAAGTTTAAGTTAAGAAGCGCCGTAGCTCAATCAGCACTTAGTATCTACATCTGCCTGAATTGAGATTGATAAGCCTGCGATACTGCCAGCCATTCATCACTGGCCTGCAGGCGCAAAGCCAGCCCGCCATCACTTCTTTGCACCGCATCTATCGCTGCCACATTGACGATATTGCTGCGCGATATCTGCCAGAATTTATCTGCATCAAGTTGCGCAGCCAGGTCTTTGATGGTGGTGCGTATGTGTGCTTCCAGTTTGGTGGTGATAACCTTGGTGTATTTAGCGTCTGCCCGAAAACACAATACATCGCTGACATTGATGAAGCGTATCTGGTTGCCGACGGAAGCCTGTATCCAGCGCAGAGCGTCTTGCGTTTTTTTGATGTGCAGGGCAGACAGGTCAGCCGGTTGCTGCGACAGGCGTTGCTTGAGTCTTTGCACGGCCAAAGCCAGGCGGCCTATATCGAGAGGCTTGAGCAGGTAATCCACTGCCCCCTGGTCAAAGGCATCGACAGCATAGTCATTATGCGCAGTCAGGAAGACGATGTGACAAGGGTGGCGAGCCAGGCGGGCGACATCAATCCCATTTAAACCCGGCATGCGTACATCCAGAAAAGCCAGGTCAGGCTGCAAATCAGCAATGGCCTGGGCAGCACGAATTCCATCATCGACCGTAGCCACCACATCCAGTTCCGGCCATAAAGACTGTAAGGCAGTATGCAGTTCTTGTCGCAAAATCGCTTCATCTTCGGCGATTAAAACACGCGGTCTTGTTACTGTTTGCAAGGTCATACCCACGCACTATCTTTCTCTTGATTGTCGAATCTGGCAGGCAGGATCAGCATAGCATTTACACCACCGTCATCCTGGGCCTGCAGGCGTAATTCTGCCTGTTCACCGAACAGGGCGAGCAATCTTTCCTGCACGTTCAGCAAACCCACGCCACTGCCCAGTTCTCCGTGAAAACCACGGCCATTATCTCTGACTTCTACCTGTAACTGCCCTGCTTCATTATGCGCAATGATATCTATGCGTACATCACCTGGCTGTGGCTCTATGCCATGCTTGATGGCGTTTTCCACCAGACTCATGACAGCCAGTGGCGGGATCAGGCAGGCGCGCGCATCATTTGCTGCCTGCACAGAAAACTGGAAGCGTGCGCCCAGGCGTATCTGGAAGATTTGCAGATAGGCGGCAGCCCTGTCCAGCTCTTGCCCCAGTGTGGTGGTACTCAGGCGCATGTCGGGCATGGCGGCACGCAGGTAGGCAATCAGGTGGTTCAGCATTTGTTCTGCCTGATTTGCATCCTGGTGTATCAGGACACGGGTGTTGGCGAGCGTATTGAATAAAAAATGTGGCTCTATCTGGCCCTGCAAGGCTGCCAATCTGGCTTCCAGCATTTGTCTCTCGACTTTGTGCTTGCTGGCTTCCGCCGCCAGACTGGCCTGAGTGCGGTGCCGAATTTCCAGGTCTATGGCGGCAGGCAAGACAGTGACGAAAATAAACACCAGGAGAATGGCAGGCAATAACCAGCTGGCATGTCCTGTGCTCATCACAGGCCAGAATGCAGCTTCCGCCTTGAGACCTGCAAACAATGCCAGCGCCACGGACAGCGCCAGAATAGTCCAGCGCTGGCTGGGATGTTTGAACCACAGTATTTTTTGCGACAGACATAAACCAGCTTGTGCCAGAGTATAGGTCAGCAGGATAGCCAGGCTATCTGCCAGCCAGGCTGAGCGGCTGGGGCCAAGGCTTGCATACACCAGCAAACCCAGCACCGCCAGCATGGGTAACAATGGCCACGCGTTCAATGTGCCTGACTTATTTATATCCGCATGAGTTATCGTCATGTCTGTACGCATCTTTCTTATTCCGAGAAATTCAGGTTTTTTATCGCTGCGTTTGCCTGACCGATGTTGACATCGTTGGCTATAGGCTTGCGCTCAGGTATGGAATTATTTGCGGTGGCTTCAGCAAAGGACAGGTCTTTTACCAGCAATTTCCCTTGTTTTCTGATACCTATCCCTAACTCCAGTTTTTGCGCATTGGCGCTCACTGGTGCCTGAACCCTCACCGCTTCCCAAGCGCCCCCTTTAGCTCCGCTAGAGGAGGTGATGCGAACACCGCCTTTGTCATCAGTAGTTCGGATCCAGAGTTCGTAGCGACCCAACTCATCCGTGTGGCGGGCGGATGCTTTTAAAACCATGTTTTTTCCACGATATGCACTTGCATCGACCACTTGTGTGATGGCGGCAAAATCATCATCAGTGCTTGTCTCTTTTGAGGCGATAAAGAAAGCCGGTTGCTCTTTACTCCCTTGCGACTCATCAATCCCACTTTCATAATGGGTGGCAATCGCACCATTGCCTGTCCAGCCTTTGGGGATGCCATTCTTGACCGCGCCTGCATAAGAGAAATTGACAGCAAATGCAACCAGGGGGGCGGCGATCAGGATTTTCCAGTGTTTCATCATCTTTACTCCATGTGGGTTGTTGATGATGTGCAATATACGGATAAACAAATTTGATTTCCTTCGCTTTGCGATTGAAGTCCCATCCACGCCGATAAATGGCGGAAATTTTCTGATGAATGGACGTGATAAAAAATAGTTTTATGCATGGCCTGCCAGAATGACACAAGTGAATTGACCATGGCATGGTAAATGGCGATACTGCCTGCTTTACCCAGCAATTGTGTAGTGCATCAAGCCTGCGCGTCCGTTTTGCTGGTCAGCCACTTTTAGCTGAAGGATAGTCCTGGTGCGAGTCTTCTATCAATTCGATTATGATGCACTACCCCGTAATGTCAAAAAGCATTTGGCCCGATCAGTCAAGAGCCCTGATTTTCTCGTGCATGGGCAAGTCACGGCCAATGCGCGCTGGTATTTTTTGCATGTGACACTCCTGGCAGTTTGCAGTTTCTTCATTTTCCTGACTGCGGCAGCTCATTTTGGTGATCCTATTAACGATATTGCATGGCATAAGACAGGTTTGATAACCTGGTATGCCATCTTGTTTTTTGGTGCGGTGTATGCAGGGCATGCGATCTGGCAGCGCATGCAATTAAGTGCCAAGTTTCGGTTCTTGCCAGGACATTATCTGTTCCCTCTGGCCCTGGTCGACATACGTAGCAATAAGATTGCCGTGCATGACCTGGCACAATTGCGCAAACTGGATGCCACGCATCATGAAAACAATGGGCGTTATAAAAAAACCGTTTTCTCTTTCAGTTTCAATGATGGTACCCGCAAAGACCTGGTCATCACGAACCTGAACCAGGCAGAAATCGCGCTGGAAAAATTCAATACCTACAAGACCAAGGCGAGGAATGCATTCCACGATCGTGACATCGCCAGTCTGTATGGCTTTGATCCTTTCCTGGATGTGCGTAAAAACAAGTGGCGAGAAGCCCTGGCGACTACCAGCCTGCCCAAGCGCATACTCACTCTGTTGATTGAGCTCAAAGTAGTATTGCTGATGCTGGCCATCCTGATTGCCGCCGTATTCTGGTATGGCAGGAATGCAGCCTCCGACAAGAAAATGTACTTGAATGCCAAGCAGTCGCAAACTGAAGCCGCGTATCTGGGTTACCTCGCCAACGGCAAATTCAAACTGGCTGAAATGCAGGCTGAATTGCCACGTGTGGTGTTCAACGAAGTGCAGAAAAAACACTCTGTCACGCTGTTGCGCCAGTTGAAGAGACGTTTCCCGCAATCAGATATCCTGCCCGACGTGGCAGAGGAAATTCATTTGCTGTATGACAGCGCCTTGCAAAAGTTCCGGGCGCAGGCAGTCAATTCGGATACAGGCATGATCAAGTCCATGGAGCAATTACTGAAGTTCGCCGAGGAACATGACAACCCGAATGTGGCGATCAGCTTTAACCGCCCTACAGAAAATGATTTGAGTCAGCTGGACATTTTCTTGAAACTCAAGGAAAACAAATTACGTGGCATGAAGATCATACCGGCAGCAAAATACTTTGCCGATAACAGTGCCGCCACCA
The DNA here is from genome assembly GCF_049340345.1 of Undibacterium sp. Di27W. Taxonomy (NCBI): domain Bacteria; kingdom Pseudomonadati; phylum Pseudomonadota; class Betaproteobacteria; order Burkholderiales; family Oxalobacteraceae; genus Undibacterium; species Undibacterium sp. Di27W. Next base: position 12,589 of record NZ_JBMPOS010000023.1, read on the forward strand.
GGGAAACCCGGATTGTCGATGGCATGCGCAGTGCATTCAGTTCCATCTTCCCCAATGATGTACTGGCTTTCAATGCCAATCCTGCGGCCAAAGACAATGTCCCCAGATTGCTGATCGCCTACCAGATAGAGCCCTCTGGCAAGGTGTACACATCAGACAAACAGGATGATGCCTTTGTCGGCTTGGTCATGCGCTTCAAGGCTGCCATCCTGGTACCCAATGCCAAAGATCGCTGGAAATTTGATCTGGAAGTAGAGCCGCCAGATTCTTTCAATGTTGATTACAAGACATCCAGTCGCGACGTGCTGCATCGCGCGCCTGAAGGCCAGGTCTATGCGGTGATGGCAGAGCGAGCCTTCGACAAGCTGGCAAACAAGATCAATGCCGCCTTCTTCAGGCCAGACAGCGCGGTATTCATGCGGCAGGTGAAAAACGGGCAGTGAATGACAGTCTAATGCAGGCAGATTGGGTGCAACCCAATCTGCCACAGCTCAGTGCAATAGCTCCGTGCAATAGTTCAGTGCAACTTGATACGTGGATTACGCACCCTGTCTATGGTCTCTGCCCAGGTGGACAGCCAGGTATGGAACAGACCATTGACTGCCATCTGATGCTGCTTGTGCAATGACCAGTACATCCATTTTGCCAGCGTGCCTTCGATAAAAACGGAACCGCTAGCCAGTGAGCCCATGAGGCTACCAACCGTGCTGTAATTACCCAGCGAGACCAGCGAACCATGGTCTTTATAGGTAAATTCCAGCGCAGATTTACCTTGCAGGCGGCGCACCAGGGTTTTTGCCAGCGTGCTGGCCTGCTGGTGAGCAGACTGCGCGCGCGGCGGCACGTTAGGCAAACCCTCACCTTGCGGGCAGGCACAGCAATCACCAATCGCGAAGATAGCCGGGTCTTGCGTGGTTTGCAAAGTACGGGTCACCACCAGTTGGTTGATGCGATTGACTTCCAGCCCATCGAGGTCTTTTAAAAACTCTGGCGCTTTGATGCCCGCTGCCCAGACCACGATGCCGCTTGGAATGAATTTGCCGCTGGCCATCTGCACGCCGGCCTTGGAGACATCGACCACTTTTTCATTGGTATGCACTTCTACCGCCATGCTGCGCAATTCACGGGCGACGGAATCGGACACACGCTCAGGCAGCATTTGCAGCAAACGGGTACCAGCATCGACGATGACGATCTTTAAATCTTTTTCAGGATGAAAATTCACCAGGCCGTAGCTGGACAGGATTTTGGTAGTCATATGCAGTTCTGCTGCCAGCTCTACACCGGTGGCACCTCCACCTATGATGGTGACGGTAAAACGGCCTTCGCCTGAGCTTTGTTGCTGGCTTTGCGCCTGCAGACAATAATTGATGAGACGTTGATGGAAACGCTCTGCCGCAGCAGGTGAATCAAGCATGATGCTGTTTTCGCGTGCGCCGGGCGTGCCGAAATCATTGGTCTGACTGCCCAGGGCTATCACCAGGCTGTCATAGGCAATAGCCTGACGTGGCAATAACTGGACGCCGTTTTCATCGAGCATGGGAGCGATGTAGATTTCTTTCTTCTCGCGCGACAGTCCTTCCATGCGGCCAAGTCGAAATCCGAAATGATTGGACCTCGCCAGGGCGAAGTATTCGCGCTCGTCAGCATGGCTGTCGAGGGTGCCTGCGGCAACCTGATGCAATAAAGGTTTCCACAAATGGGTACGGCTGGCGTCCACCAGCGTGATGATGGCCTTGCCACTCTTGCCTAATTTCTTGCCCAGGCGCACTGCCAGTTCCAGCCCGCCTGCACCACCGCCTACGATGGTAATTCTATGTACTGCCTCCTTGTTTTGCGTGTTCACGACGACTCCCTTAATATAAAAAATGTATTCCTTTGGCGATGATCCAACAATCAGCCCAGTAATCAGCCCAGCAATCAGGGCCAAGGGAATGCACTTTTGACAGGAGTCAATATAACAATCTACAGTAAGAGTATACACATATACGCTGAAAGCTTGGTTGACATGCTCACTTAAGCAAAAATTTAGAAATACAAGTCTAAAACAAGGCTGTTTTAGCGAGATTTATACTATCGCATCAGCATGTCATATAGATAAAAATATTCCTTACGAGTAGTAACGATTTTGCCGAATATTTAAGCAGGATTCAGGTAGAATAGCGCTTCTTCGAATTTCCCCCTTCCCTGATCGTGCAAATCGGCTCTTACGTGCTGCGTAATAATATTTTTGTCGCTCCCATGGCTGGCGTGACTGACAGACCTTTCCGTCAGTTGTGCAAAGAACTGGGTGCGGGTTATGCCGTGTCTGAAATGGCGGCCTCCAATCCCAAACTCTGGGAAACAGAAAAATCCACGCGCCGTACCAACCATGAAGGCGAAATGGAACCCAAGGCCGTGCAGATTGCCGGTGCTGATCCACAAATGCTGGCCGATTGCGCCAGGCATAATGTTGATAAAGGTGCGCAAATCATCGATATCAACATGGGTTGCCCGGTTAAAAAGGTCTGTAATGCCTGGTGTGGCTCTGCCTTGTTACAGCATGAAAGCCTGGTTGGTCAGATACTGGATGCGGTGGTCGGCGCAGTCGATGTACCAGTCACCCTCAAGTTCCGTACCGGCTGGGACAGGGCCAATAAAAATGCCCTGAACATTGCCCGCATGGCAGAAGCGGCTGGCATACAAATGCTGACCCTGCATGGACGCACCCGGGCCGATGGCTATAAGGGTGATGCCGAATATGAGACCATTGCTGCCGTCAAGGCCGTAGTCAATATCCCCGTAGTTGCCAATGGCGACATCACGACACCGGAAAAAGCCAGATATGTCTTGGAGGCCACCGGTGCTGACGCCATCATGATAGGCCGGGCGGCGCAAGGCCGACCGTGGATCTTTCGCGAGATCGAGCATTTCCTCAATACCGGCGAGCATTTACCTGCCCCACTGATTTCTGAAGTTCGTGGACTCATGGATGCCCATTTGAAAGCGCACTATGCCTTTTATGGTGACTATCTGGGCGTACGAACGGCACGCAAACACATAGGCTGGTATATGCAAGACCTGGTAGGCGGGGAAGAATTCCGGCAACAAATGAACTTACTGACGGATTGCGATGAACAACTTGCCGCTGTCAGCAGTTTTTTTGATCACATGGCTGGGGAGCGGTTACAATACCGCCCCTTTGAAGAAAAACTGGCAGCATAAGACAAAGTACTTTTACAAAAAATAAATTGTCTTGCCGTCCATAAAGCATGGACTACCCGCCGCCTGGCTTAACCGAACAGTGATAAAAACAGCATGAGCAAAGATAGCATTCAAGACGCCGTCCACAAAAACCTGGAAAAGTATTTCCGTGACCTGGGCGAGCAACCCGCATCCAATATTTACGACATGGTCGTGTTAGCCGTTGAAAAACCGATGTTAGAAATGGTCATGACGCGCGCATCGAGCAACCAGTCACAAGCCGCCGATATGTTGGGCATTAACCGGAATACCTTGCGCAAGAAATTGCAGCAGCACGGTTTGCTTTAATCCATCCGCGAGGCTTGACACCGATTTCCTTACTCACATCAAAAATCATGATCAAACAAGCCCTCATTTCCGTCTCCGACAAGACCGGTGTGCTCGAATTTGCACGTGAATTGTCTGCGCTCGGTGTCAAGCTCTTGTCTACGGGTGGCACAGCCAAGTTATTGGCTGACAATGGCCTGCCTGTTACTGAAGTGGCTGATTACACCGGCTTCCCCGAGATGCTCGATGGCCGTGTCAAGACCCTGCACCCTAAAGTGCATGGCGGTATTCTGGCACGCCGTGATTTTCCTGAACATGTGGCAGCGCTGGAACAGCATGGCATCCCTACCATCGATATGGTCGTGGTCAATCTGTACCCGTTTCAGCAAACTGTCGCCAAGGGTGAATGCTCACTCGAAGATGCGATAGAAAATATCGACATCGGCGGACCAACCATGTTGCGCTCTTCTGCCAAGAACCACAAAGACGTCACCGTCATTGTAGACCCGGCTGATTATGCAGTTGTGCTGGCAGAAATGAAGGCGAGTCAAAACGTCGTCAGCTATGACACCAAGTTCACACTGGCGAAAAAAGTATTTGCCCACACAGCGCAATACGATGGTGCCATCACCAACTATCTGACCAGCCTGGGTGAAGACAAGGCACACACCACACGCAGCGCTTATCCGCAAACCCTGAACCTGCATTTTGAAAAAGTGCAGGAAATGCGTTACGGCGAAAACCCGCACCAGTCAGCCGCCTTCTACCGCGACCTGAAATCCCTCGAAGGTTCGCTGGCCAACTACAAGCAATTGCAAGGCAAGGAACTGTCTTACAACAATATCGCTGATGCCGATGCCGCATGGGAATGCGTGAAGTCTTTCGCTGAATCTGCCTGCGTCATCGTCAAGCATGCCAATCCTTGCGGCGTGGCTTTGGGCACGACACCATTTGAAGCCTATAGCAAGGCTTTGCAGACTGACCCGACTTCTGCCTTTGGCGGCATCATCGCCTTTAACCGCGAACTCGATGGCAAAGCTGCTGAAGTCGTCGCCAAGCAATTTGTTGAAGTGCTGATCGCGCCATCTTTCACTGCCGAAGCAAAACAGATTTTCGCTGCAAAACAAAATGTGCGCCTGCTGGAAATTTCTCTGGGCAATGGCTTCAACCTGTATGACATGAAGCGTGTTGGCGGTGGCTTGCTGGTACAGGCACCGGATGCCAAAAACGTCTTGCAGGAAGAGTTGCGTGTCGTCTCGAAATTGCAGCCAACGCCACAACAAATGGCTGACATGATGTTCGCCTGGCGCGTAGCCAAGTATGTCAAATCAAATGCCATCGTCTTCTGCGGCAATGGCATGACACTGGGTGTAGGCGCTGGCCAGATGAGCCGCATAGACTCTGCCCGCATCGCCTCTATCAAGGCACAGAATGCTGGTTTGACTTTGACTGGTTCTGCCGTTGCGTCTGATGCATTCTTCCCCTTCCGTGATGGCCTGGATGTGGTGGTCGATGCTGGTGCAACTTGCGTGATCCACCCGGGTGGCTCCATGCGTGACCAGGAAGTAATTGATGCTGCGGATGAACGTGGTGTGGTGATGGTCTACACCGGTACACGTCATTTCCGTCATTGATATGATGTTGAGGCAGCATTGATCAATTAGCTATTTTGTTTAAAACGGCTCTGTTAACCCAGAGCCGTTTTTTATTCCAAGTTCCTTTCCATGGCTTACGTCTATATTCTTGCCAGCGCCAGAAATGGCACATTATATGTTGGTGTTACTAGCGATCTGATCGCGCGTATTTATCAGCATAAGAATGACTTTGTTGACAGTTTTACCTCCCGACATAAGGTTCATCAACTGGTCTGGTTTGAACAAACTGATTCTATACTTTCCTCGATTCAGCGTGAAAAGCAGATCAAGGCCTGGAAGCGGGAATGGAAGATCAGATTAATTGAAGAAACCAATCCTTACTGGCGGGATTTGTATTTGGATATTATCTGAATCTCTCCAAGCTCCTTACCGCTGACGTGCCATAACCAATCTTAACGTCGCTCCAGCGAAGGCTGGAGGCTACCGGGCTGGCGCTCCAGTGACGTTGGTTGTTCACGAATACCATTCGCCAATACTTTCAACGCCAACATGCAAGAAATATCTTCGTGAGCAATTAGCACCTCGGCATACCAAGAACGCCACTAGATTCCTGCCTGCGCAGGAATGACGAATTTGAGGATATTTACTGAATTGACCGTACAGCATTACGACGATTCAAACCGGGCTAAGCGTCATCCACAAATGACCAATCAAGTTAACGTCGCTCCAGCGAAGGCTGGAGCCTAGCGGCGTTCGCTGTACACAAATATCATTCGCAAGTAGCAACAACCCCGGCATGCAAGGAATATTTGCGCATGCAATAAACACCTCGGCATATCACAAACGACACTAGATTCCTGCCTGCGCAGGAATGACGAATTTGAGGGGGGTAACCTATTTAATCTGACGGCATACAACGATACAAACCAGGATAAGTGTCATCCACAAATGACCAACCAAGTTAACGTAGCTCCAGCGGCGTTCGCAACACACGAATATAATTCACAAAGCAATAACAACTCGCAGCATGCCACGTACATCAATCACAAATAACAATAAACAAAAGTAATCACCCACTCACATAGCAACAAATAAAAATCCACACTGATACGCTATACTCCCCAGCAAGCCCTTCTCAGCAGCACCAACGCAAGCTCACAGATACCAACAAAACAATTCATGAAAATCCTAGGCATAGACCCCGGCTTGCGTACCACCGGTTTTGGCGTCATTCATAAACAGGGTAGCAAGCTGACGTATATCGCCTCGGGTACGATCAAGACCATCGATGGCACTTTGCCCGAACGCCTGAAAACCATATTATCAGGTGTTTCAGAAATAGTACGCACTTACCAGCCCGATTGCGCGGCCATAGAAAAAGTCTTCGTCAACGTCAATCCGCAATCTACCCTGTTACTGGGGCAAGCCCGCGGTGCGGCGATTTGCGCGCTGGTGGCGGCGGATCTGGCAGTGGCTGAATATACAGCCCTGCAAGTCAAGCAAGGCGTGGTTGGCCATGGTCGTGCCAAGAAAGAACAGGTACAGGACATGGTGCAACGCCTGCTGGCTTTATCCGGCCTGCCTGGCAGTGATGCTGCCGATGCGCTGGGCGTGGCGATTTGCCATGCCCATAGTGGAGATACCCTGGCGACGCTGGGTGCAATTGCTCCCGGCCTTGCCAAGAAGGGCTTGCGCGTCAAGGGTGGACGCCTGGTCGGCTAGCTTCTGGCGGAACCCACTATATTGCAGCATTGCAATATCCATATAATTTCCCCGCATTTGCCTCGTCAAATGCGCCAGAATCGTTTACTATCACTGCTTATTCATACAGTATGAAAGCAGTCTCATGATAGGTCGCATTGCAGGCACTCTGATAGAAAAGAATCCTCCGCAATTGCTGGTCGATTGCCAGGGCGTGGGCTATGAAGTTGATGTGCCCATGAGCACTTTCTATAACCTGCCGCATCTGGGTGAAAAAGTGGTATTGCTGACGCATCTGGCGATACGTGAAGATGCCCACGTCCTGTTTGGTTTTGGCACGGCAGAAGAACGCAGCACTTTCAAACAATTGATCAAGATCAGCGGCGTCGGTGCCCGTACTGCTTTATCCATTTTATCTGGCATGTCGGTAGCCGACCTGGCGCAGGCGATCACCCTGCAGGAAGCCGGACGCCTGACCCGTGTGCCCGGCATAGGCAAGAAAACTGCTGAACGTTTGCTGCTGGAACTCAAAGGCAAGCTGGGTGCAGACCTGGGCACTGCCACTGCAGCCCTGGCAGCAGGCGACCATAGCGCCGACATCCTGAATGCCTTGCAGGCACTTGGTTATTCCGACAAGGAAGCCTTGCTGGCCATGAAATCCGTACCTGCAGGTAGCGGCGTCTCTGATGGTATCAAGCTGGCATTGAAAGCCTTGTCCAAGGGTTAAGCCATGACGATACAGACCGACAATCTTTCATCCAACTTCAGCGAGCCACGCATTATCTCGGCCACGCCCAGTTCCCCCAATGAAGAGGCGATAGAGCGCGCCCTGCGCCCCAAACAGCTTGATGAATACGTGGGCCAGGAAAAAATACGCGGGCAGCTGGAAATCTTCATCACAGCGGCCAGGCAGCGCAGTGAAGCACTCGATCACACCTTGCTGTTTGGCCCGCCAGGCCTGGGTAAAACCACGCTGGCACATATCATTGCGCGCGAGATGGGTGTCAACCTGCGCCAGACGTCTGGCCCGGTGCTGGAACGTGCCGGTGACCTGGCAGCCCTGCTGACGAATCTGGAAGCCAATGATGTGCTCTTCATCGATGAGATACATCGCCTGTCGCCTGTCGTAGAAGAGATTTTGTACCCGGCGCTGGAAGACTACCAGATCGACATCATGATAGGCGAAGGCCCGGCAGCGCGATCCGTGAAGCTGGATTTACAGCCCTTCACCCTGGTCGGTGCCACTACCCGCGCTGGCATGCTGACCAACCCCTTGCGCGACCGCTTCGGCATTGTCGCCAGACTGGAATTTTATACCCCAGAAGAATTGACCAAGATCGTCAGCCGTTCAGCATCATTGCTGGGTGCACCGATACAGGCTGATGGTGCACGAGAAATCGCCAAGCGGGCGCGTGGTACGCCTCGTATCGCCAATCGCCTGTTACGACGGGTACGCGATTATGCCGAGGTCAAGGGCAATGGCGAAATCACCAAAAACATTGCCGATGCAGCATTGAAAATGCTGGATGTCGATGCCGTTGGTTTTGATTTGATGGATAGAAAACTGCTGGAAGCCATCCTCTTTAAATTTGGTGGCGGCCCGGTAGGTCTGGACAATGTCGCAGCAGCCATAGGCGAAGAACGCGACACCATAGAAGATGTACTGGAACCCTATTTGATACAGCAGGGTTTTTTGCAACGCACGCCCAGAGGCAGGATAGCAACGCCGTCCGCCTATGAGCATTTTGGCGTGACCATGCCCAAATCGGGCAATAACGGTGACTTATGGGGTGGTAGCTAATACGCCGATCACTTCCTAGTTTGCGCTCAATCCAACCGAATTTGATGCCATGTCCTTACTAGCCGAACAACACGCCTACACCTTCCTCGAAGCCCGGGCACGTACCCAGCACCTCAATCCTCTGAGCTGGCAATTTGAATTAAGCATCGCTGATGCGTATGACATTGCCAAAGCATCCGACACCATACGTGCAGCCGAAGGCGAGGTACGCATAGGCCGCAAACTGGGCTTTACCAACCGCAAGCTGTGGACCAAGTATGGTGAGAAAGCCGCCATACGCGAACCTATCTGGAGCAGCCTGTTTGACAGCACGGTGCGCTATGTCGAAGATAACCACGCCTACCAAAGCCTGACAGGAGCCTTGCAACCACGCATAGAGCCGGAAGTGGTATTCAAGCTCGGCAGGACACCTGCTGCCGACGCCTGCATAGAAGAGCTGGCAGATTGCCTGGAATGGATGGCCCATGGCATAGAGATCGTCGTCAGCCCCTACCCTGACTGGAAGTTTGAGGCAGCCGATGCGATAGCTGCACTGGGCTTGCACGGCACCCTGCTGATCGGTGAGCCGCGCATCCTGTCGAGCGCCAGCCGCCAGCACTTGGCTGAGTTGCTGGCCAATGCCAGCGTCTCATTGTCTTGCGATGGCACTTTGTTGAGCGCCGGTTTTGGCAGCAATGTACTGGACAGCCCATTACATGCGATCTGGCACCTGCATGGCTTGCTGCAAAAACAGCCGCAATTCCCGCCTTTGCAGGCAGGTGAAATCATCACCACGGGCACCTGGACGGATGCTTATCCAGTACAAGCAGGGCAAACCTGGGGCACCGCCTTCTCAGGCATCCCTCTACCAGGCTTAAGTGTCAGTTTTGCTTAAAAGCAGTTAAAACCTCAGCAATAACTGTTAATTACTATTAAATATTTTGGATGGCGACATAAAAAAAGGCTGACATTGCACGATGTCAGCCATTTTTTTGCTCTGCCTGGCTGTATAGAGCTAGCAGAATCTAGTGCAGACCTTGCTTCACAAACTATACATGCAAAGAAAAAGCACTCCGCCGGAGTGCTTTTTCAATCTTGCTTAGCTCTTTTTTATACTGACATAAGTCAGCATAAAATTAGAACATGTGGCGGATACCTACGTTCACCAGACGTTCTGTCACGCCGTTACCGGAAGCCAGACCACCTGCATTTGTGTTTGCATCATTCGACAGACGCTCGAAGGATGTGTAGATGTTAGTACGCTTGGACAGAGAGTGTGTGTAACCAATAGCGATTTGGTTAGAATTACCAGCTGATACCAGATTGTTTGTTACACGTGCGTATGTACCGATAACGGCACCAGCAGTACTCACAGGTACTGTTCCACCGATCAACCACATTTTGTTGTCAACAGAGTTGTTATCAGAAGTAACTTTACCGTATGCCAGGGCGCCTTTAACTACGCCGAAGTCATATGTTGCACCTGTGAACAAATGCTTGATTGCTTGTGCATTTGCATCATTTTCTGTGTGGTAAGCAACTACACCCAGGAATGGGCCAGCAGCATATTGACCAGACACGCCAATACCACGATTTTTAGAATTGTCGCCAGCGACTTCACCAAATGTGTAAGCAACGGATGCAGAGAAGCCACTCAGATCATTCGTGGAGTAGTTGATTGTGTTTGTGGAACGTGGGTTGGTAGCGAAGAACAAGTTACCGAAGCCAGTTGCACTTGTACTTTGACCAGCAGTACCACCAACGATACCAGTGCTGAATGGATCGATAGCGTCAACTACGTCAAACATAGGCTTGTTTTGACGACCCAATTTAACAGAACCGAAATCACCAGCCAAACCTACCCATGCTGCGCGACCGAATGCAACGCCACCTTGAGCGGATGCACCTGTGTCGGCATTAACGCCCATTTCCAGTTTGAAGATAGCTTTCAGACCGCCGCCCAGATCTTCAGTACCCTTGAAACCCAAACGGGAACCGGATTGAACGCCGGAATCCAGAGATGTAACATTGCCCGCGCCTTTTGTACCAGCGCCATTGCTTTCATTTTGCAACGCCATATCCAGTACACCGTAGATAGTTACGGAAGATTGAGCTTGTGCTGTACCAGCAACAGCAGCCAAAACTGACAGAGCGATGAGTGATTTTTTCATTGATATTTCTCCAAAGGATTTCACATTGATATGAACTACATTAAGCACAACTCGCGCAAAACAGAGCCAAAAATTGATCGCACGAAACGCGCTAATACTTAAGAACCGACAAGACCGCTAAAAAGAAGTTAACGTATTTGACCAAAAATGGTGTTAGACAGCCAAGCTAAATCGGCTTTGAGCAGGAATATGGAGTGATTATGTCTCGGATAAGCAACAATAATTGCCACAAAAGAAAGTATTTTGATGCAATCAGAGCAAGATTAACTGAGTGAAACTAGTGTTGAAAATTACATTTTTTACGCAAAAAAAATCAAGCAAAAACAAAATTGCAAAGGTCGCATAAGCGACCTTTGCAAGCAAAATCGAGATAATTAGAATCAGAATGCGTGCAATATACCTACTGCAGTACGTGTCGCAGAACTATTACCTGCACCGATAATACCCAGAGCCAGAGAGATATCTTGCGCATTGGCTGAGCCCGCTTTTGCATATGTCAGTGAAGCATAGGCTGTTGTGCGTTTGCTAAATGCATATTTACCCAGCAAGATGTATTGATCAGCCTTGCCGTCTATATCACCTGAACGTTTGGTGTTGTAATAGGCAGGAGTCAAAGTCATCTGATCAGACAGAGTAAAATCGACGCCCAGACCGATCACAGTGATCTTACGACCATTGGCACTTGGCAAAGCATCAATTTTGACATTGCCGTCGACTTTATTGTGAGAGTAAGTTGCACGCAACATCACAGATGGATCTACCTTGAATTTCACACCGCCTGCCCAGCCACTCAGGCTCGATACATTATTTGCATCTTTCAGTTTTGCATAAGACAAAGCCGCGCCATTGGTACCGTCAGTGAAGAAACCAGACAAACCAGCATAGCTGCTCGCACCTGTGTCGCCAGCTTTTTCACCAAAGCCATACATTGCTGCACCGCCGAAGCCAGACATCAGAGGTGACACATATTTGATAGAGTTATTTTGACGCAGTGCAGTACCGCCCTGGTTAGTACCAAAGCCACCAAAGAATGCGCCTGCATTTAAGGCACTGAACATCACGTTAGGATTGGAACCTGCATGTGCCAGGCTGATAGGATCAGCCAGACCAACAGAGTCCACACCCAGAATATTATTGCGGCCCAAAGTAATCGAACCGAAATCACCGGACAAGCCTACCCAGGCCAGACGATCAAACAGAGAAGTATTATTACCAGCCTGGTTAAACACATTACCGCCAAAACCGGCACCGGCGGCACCAGTATCATTAGCCAGTGTGCCTTCCAGATTGAAGTTCGCTTTCAAACCGCCACCCAGGTCTTCAGAGCCTTTAATACCCCAACGGGAGGTCAATAACTGACCAGCATCCATAGAAGCTTTAGAACCACCGGTAGCTGTCTGGTTGGTCGTGACGACGACTGCTGCATCAACGATGCCATAGATGACGACGGAAGATTGGGCTGAAGCGGTTGCTGCAAATGCGCTCAAAACTGCGAATGCCAGTATCGATTTTTTCATTGAAAGCGTCTCCAAAATTATTAAAATTATGTGGCCGTACCTTATTGCTGGTCAGTCATTTGTAATCGTCTAGTCTTGCCAGGACTTCGAAACCTGCTGATTAAGAAGCTGGATTCCATTGAAACAAATAACAAGAAATAGGGCAAAGAGAATTTGCGAACGATCGTATTTAAGCAAATTTTATGTGGCGTTATCGCAACAAGGATCTTCTTTCTTATTATGAGAGTTTTAAGTATTTTGTCGCTTTCCAGATTTGATCTGATGGCATCAAGCGACATTCCTTCTTACAATAGCGATTATCCAAAGCTATAGTGGCTTTCTATAGTTTCAACCGTGGCATTTTCAAAAGAATAATATGAGCTTATTCACAACATCCCCCAGGGGCAACCTGGATCAATTGATCAGCAAATTTGACCGAGCCCTGCGTGTGGTCAGTGGGCAAGCCATGGCCAGGCGCAGTTATCCTGGGCAAGAACTGGCAGATGCTGATTTATCGGAGCAAGAGAAAGCGCACAGCGCAGGTTTGATGCGCGTCAATCATGTGGGCGAAATTTGTGCCCAGGCCCTGTATGACTCTCAGGGGGCGAATGCGCATACGGAAAATATACGCCAGCAATTCCAGCATTCTGGCCTGGAAGAAGAAGATCATCTGGCCTGGACTGCAAAGAGGCTGCGTGAACTCAATTCACATATCAGCCTGCTGAACCCACTCTGGTACGCCGGTGCATATGCCTGCGGTACCCTGGCAGCCAGATTTGGTGATGCCGTCAGCCTGGGTTTTGTGGTTGAAACAGAAAAACAGGTAGAAGCGCATCTGGCCAGCCATCTGCAAAAACTGCCTGAGCAAGACTTGAAGTCCCGCGCCATCGTGGAACAAATGCGGGTCGATGAAATTGCCCATGGCGCTGCCGCCCAGGCTCTGGGGGCCAGCGACCTGCCTGCACCAGTACAGGCAGGCATGAAGCTCATGGCCAAGGTAATGACGACGACAGCATATTATGTGTAAGGCATGATCTGACTTGCCTGAAATGCAGCACAGGCTAACACCTGTGCTTGCCTGCTGCTTCTACCTTGCCTATATTTTTTCCAGTTTGGCGATGCTTAAGTCCAGCTCTTTCATGCCGAACTTACCAAAATTGATTTGCGCCCGCAGACTGCCACTGCCACCGCCGCCATTCAGATTCACCACTACGCCCTCACCAAACTTGGCATGTGCGACATTCTGGCCTATGCGCCAGGTCATGGCGTCATTACCCTTCTTAAACGTCTGAGCAATACGATTCGCGGCATCATCCGGTGCTTCATCCCAGGCTGATTTTTTATTACCGAACCAGCTTGGCTGTACCCGTGGGGTCAGCCATTTCAATGATTCTTCCGGCAATTCATCGAGAAAGCGTGAACGCATGTTGTAACGGGTCTGGCCATGCAGCATGCGGGTTTGTGAAAAACTCAGGTACAGGCGTTTGCGCGCGCGCGTGATGGCCACATACATGAGGCGGCGTTCTTCTTCCACACCGCTTTCTTCCTGAGCACTGTTCTCATGCGGGAACAGACCTTCTTCGAGACCGGTAATAAATACCGCATCAAATTCCAGGCCCTTGGCAGAATGCACGGTCATCAATTGCATGGCATCTTGCCCGGCTTGCGCCTGGTTATCACCGGCTTCCAGCGATGCGTGCGAGAGGAACGCGGACAAGGGCGACATCACCGTTGGCAAGGCGGCGTCAGCATCAATGATCTGGTCTCCATTTCCACTCTCCAGCAAGACGGCTGCACCACTGGCGGGTCCGGCAAAGGCGGGGGCTTCTTTGTTAAAACCTTCTTCTGAGACAAACAGGGTGGCAGCGCTGACGAGCTGCTCCAAGTTTTCTATACGGTCAGCGCCTTCTTTTTCAGTCTGATAATGTGTCAGCAGGCTGCTGACTTCCAGTACGATCTTGACCATCTCAGGCAAAGGCAGGTTCTGCGTTTCAAAACGGGCACCTTCGATGAGTTTGACAAAATTGGCCAGAGAAGAACCTGCCTTGCCAGCCACATAAGGTACTGCCGCATACATGGACATATTCTGCTGCCTGGCGACATCCTGCAATTGCTCCAGCGAGCGCGCACCTATGCCACGGGTAGGGAAGTTCACCACGCGTAAAAAGGCAGAATCATTATGCGGGTTGTCCATCAATTGCAGATAGGCGATAGCATGCTTGATCTCGGCACGCTCGAAAAAGCGCTGACCGCCATACACGCGGTAAGGAATATTCGCCGTGAACAGGGCATGCTCTATGACACGTGATTGCGCATTGGAACGATAAAGTATCGCGATCTCGCTGCGCAATGAACCCTCGCGTATCAGGTTCTTGGCTTCTTCTATGATCCAGTTAGCTTCCTGTATATCACTGCTGGATTCCATGATACGCACTGGCTCGCCGTGGCCGGCATCAGTACGCAGATTCTTGCCCAGGCGTTTGCTATTGTGTTCTATGAGTACATTGGCACTATCGAGGATGTGGCCGTGCGAGCGGTAATTCTGTTCCAGCTTGATCAGGTTCTGCACCTGGAATTCACGTTCAAAGGCTGACATATTGCCGACATTGGCACCGCGAAAGGCATAGATACTCTGGTCATCATCACCGACGGCAAACACTGCTCCGCCTTGTTTGCCACCCTCGCCTGCCATCAGTTTCAACCACTTGTATTGCAGGTCATTGGTATCCTGGAACTCGTCGACGAGGATATGACGGAATCTATCCTGGTAATGTTCACGCAGCGGCTGGTTACGGCTCAGCAATTCATAGGTGCGCAACAGGAGTTCAGCAAAATCAACCACACCTTCACGCTGGCATTGTGTGTCATATAAATCATACAAGCCAACCAGCTTGCGGTTGAAATCATCGTAGGCATCGACCTGGGCTGCACGCAAACCCTGATCTTTCGCACCATTGATGAAATACATCAGGGTCTTGGGCGGGAATTTTTCATCATCGATATTGTTAGCCTTCAGCAAACGCTTGATGAAGGATAACTGGTCACCAGAATCCAGTATCTGGAAAGTCGATGGCAAACCGGCATCACGGTGATGGGCGCGCAAGAGGCGGTTACACAGACCATGGAAAGTGCCTATCCACATGCCGCGTGTATTAATCGGCAACATGGCTGACAGACGCGTCAGCATTTCTTTGGCGGCCTTGTTGGTAAAGGTCACGGCCAGTATGCCACCAGGTGACACCTGGCCAGTCTGTATCAGCCAGGCGATGCGGGTAGTCAGCACCCTGGTCTTGCCGGAACCGGCGCCAGCCAAAATCAGGGCAGATTGCGCCGGTAGTGTCACGGCAGCAAGTTGTTCGGGATTTAAGTTGTGGAGTAAATTTTGCATAGACAGATTATACGGGACTAAGCCAGCCAGCCTGTTTTCCACTCTACACGTCAGGCAAAATTGTTGTCGGCAGACTTGACAGGCGCAACTGGGCGCGTAGATAATCATTTCAATCGCAATAGAAATTTCATCTACATTTTCACTATGCAAACTCAAGCCAAAGATCAATTACAGACTCAAAGCAGCACTGCTTTGTGTATGGTCTTTGCAAAAGCCAAGAAACAGACGCTCATCTGACCGGGGCGTGCTGTCCCGTCAGGTGAGCTGACAGGATGGCAAAACGGTTTCTTCCCTTGCACTCCATGTCTGCTCCTGACGGGTCTTTTAACCGGTCTACAGGAGAACAGGCATGTCCAGCAGCATCAGCATTTCCAGCAATACCCCGATTGTATCCACCCATCACGCCAGACGGATTGATTTTTCTGGCATCTGGGTCGCCCTGGTCACACCATTTTGTGCCAGCGCAGACGCGGAAGTGGATTTCCCGGCCTTGCAGGCGCTGGCCAGCAAGCTGATCTCTGAAGGTGTGGCTGGTCTGGTCGTCTGTGGCTCTACTGGTGAAGCCGCCGCTCTCAGTGCAGAAGAACAATTGCAAGTGCTCGATGCCGTACTGGCTGTGGTTCCTGCTCATCAAGTCATCATGGGCTTGAGTGGCAATCATATGCAACAAGTCTTGCAGAGGCTGTCCCTGATAGGGCAAAGACAAGTGGCCGGTGTTTTGGTCACGCCACCTTATTACATACGGCCATCGCAAGCAGGCGTCTTGCATTACTTCTTTGAAATTGCCAATGCTGCGGCTGTGCCCGTACTGCTGTACAACATCCCCTACCGCACCGGTGTGCATATGGAGTTATCCACCTTGCAAGAACTGGCCAGACATCCGAATATTGTCGCCATCAAGGATTGCGGCGGCGACCAGCAAGCCACCATGCAACTTATCATTGATGGTGATATCCAGGTGCTGGCAGGCGAAGACCATCAAATTTACGCCACACTGTGTCTGGGTGGCGCTGGTGCCATCCTGGCTTCGGCACATTTGCGCCCCGACCTGTTCTTGCGCATGCAGGCACATATCAAGGCTGGCCAATTGCAACAAGCCAGGGAAATTTTCTATGCTTTGCTGCCTCTTATGCAAGCCTTGTTTGAGGAACCCAATCCTGCGCCGTTAAAGACAGTATTGGCATCCATCTACGCCATGCAAGCCACACTGCGTGCGCCCATGCAGCCACCCAGCCCGGCCATGCAGGATAAAGTACTGCTGGCTTACTCGCGCCTGCAAGATATATAAAGTATTGTCGGGTCAGGCAAAGCATCCGATAATATCTGCATCCATTTTCCATGCGACTTTATGAAATTACGCTTTGCCTCTCTGCTTGCCGCCCTGATACTCGGGCTAGCCGGTATGAACCTGCCCTGTTCAGCCATGACCATGCTAAGGTCTAACGACACTCTGATTTTATTTGGCAAAGTCGAGCCTGATGATTTTCAGCGCTTCTATCATCTGCTCTCCGCCGCGCCAGTCAAGTATGTCATCCTGACCGAAAGCCCGGGTGGCGACATGAACGCTGCCGTCACCATATCCCATCTGATCACGCAAAAGAGAATCAATACCGCCGTGCGCGGCAATTGTTTTTCTGCCTGCGCCTTTATCTTCATGTCAGGGATAGAAAGACAAATGCTGGCCGGAAAAGACCTGACCAGAACCAGCCTGGGTTTCCACGGCCCACATAATAAAGACACCCTGGAAATAGCAACTGAAAGCATACCCAGATTACGCGAATGGCTGCTTAAAGCCACTCAGGGCAAGTTCCCGGAAGAATTACTGGATCAGGCCTTGTTCGTGAAGAAAGCCTATGACATGATGTTTTTCTACTACCCGGGAGCCAACCCTGGCAAAGGAGACATACGCTTTTGCAATCAGGGCAGCCTGGTCAATCCCAAGAAGTGCTACAACATAGAAGGCCATGATGTCGTCAGTGTGGGTATATTGACGACGGCAGAATTACTGAAAGTGGAAGAAGCCGAAGCACCGGTAGCCAGCTCGCCCCCTGCAAAATAAAGCACCGGGAAACATATAAAAAGACTGCAACTGTCCGGTAATTTGTTGCTCAAGTCAAAGCACAGGATAATGCAGTCTCGATATCTCAACAAGCTGCATATGAACTTACACCGTCTCGCTCGCTTAGCCTTGTTGGCAATGGCCATGATGTGGCTGTCTGGCCCATCCGCACAGGCCATGACCATGCTCAGATCAAATGACACCCTGATTTTATATGGCAAGGTGGAAGCAGATGACGCACAACGCTTCCGTCGCAATTTATCTGGTGGTGAAGTGCATAATGTAGTACTCACCGAAAGCCCTGGTGGAGACTTGAATGCAGCCTATGTCATTGCCCAGCTTATCAAAGGCAGGAAAATCAATACGGCCGTGCAGGGTAATTGTTTTTCTTCTTGCGCCATCATGTTTATGGCGGGCACGGAAAGACGCATGCTTGCCAGCAAGGATCTTGCGCGTACACGACTGGGTTTTCATGGACCACATAATAAGGAGACCCGTGAAGTCAGTACTGAAGCCATACCCAAATTGCGTGAATGGTTACTGAAAGCGACCGATGGTAAATTCCCTGAAGAATTGCTGGATCAGGCTATGTATATCAAAAGAGCCAGTGACATGATGCTGTTCTATTATCCGGGAGCGGGTAAGAAAAAAGCCAATATCCGCTTTTGCACGGAAGGCACGCTGGCCAACCCACGTAAATGTGAGACGATAGAAGGCCACGATATTGTCAGCGTCGGTATCCTGACCACGGCAGAATTATTGAAAGTCGAAGATCTGGAACCGCAGGCAGCGACGCCTGCCGACAAAGAAAGTGAAGGCGAAACGAGATAAGCCTCCGCCGGTCTTTCAAACATTGTCTGCAGTGAAAAGCGCAGTAAACGCCTGCGCAGCCTCTTGCGCTTGCTCAGCCATGTAGACACTGCTGATCACGGCCACCATATCAGCCCCTTGCGCAATCAAAGGCTGGCAATTCTCCAGTGTCATGCCACCGATGACGACATTGGGTAAATCAAACTCCTTTACCGCATCAGCAACTATGCTGGCTGGTGTGGTCACTGCATATTTCTTGATGCGGGAAGGGTAGAAACCACCAAAGGCAATATAGCTGGCCCCGCCCTGGACGGCAGCACGGGCCAGTTCCATATCGCCATAGCAGGATGCACCGAGTATCTTGTTTGCACCCAGCTTAGACCTGGCATCCGCCACCGAGATGTCGGTGCCACCTACGTGCAGGCCGTCAGCATCAATTTCCAGGCAAAGCTCCAGGTGATCATTGATGATGAAAGGCTTGTCAAAGCGACGGCAGAGGTCCAGCAAGGCCGTGGCCTGGGTCTTGCGCAATTCCGGGCTTGCCGTCTTGTGGCGGTATTGCACGATATTGGCACCGCCCAGCAAAGCCTGCTCAGTAAGCGTGACGAGCCGGTCAGTATCATCCCAGTCAGGGGTAACTATATACAGGCCGCTGAGTTGATGCTTGCTCAATGTATTCATGATTTCTTCCTTGTATTTGAAACTGGCTGGCGTGCCGGGATAAGCTGTCCGGCGGCGATCGCATACGCATGTGTCAGGCTTTGCTGAGTATAACTTTGCGCTTGCTGTAATGCTTCAGGCAAGGCGATACCCATCGCCAGTTGCCCGGCTATCGCCGACGCCAACGTGCAACCACTGCCGTGGAATTCACCAGCCAGACGTGGCCACAACCATTGCTGAGCCGCTTGCCATTGCCCGTGCTGGAACCAGATGTTCTTTACCTGCGCCTCTGTTGCATGGCCGCCTTTGAGCAAGATATCTGCATTGTAGTTTTGCATCAGGTTTTCTACCTGTGCCTGCAGGTCAGCAGCCAGCGGTGACAGGCGTTTCAATTCAGGTAGATTTGGTGTAATCAGGGTCGCCACTTTCAATATAGGCTCAAGCGCCGCTACCGCATCATCCAGCGACAGGCTGTCACCATGGCCGCTGCCCAATACCGGATCGACGATGACTTGCAGCTCAGGCTGTTGCAGCTTCATCTTTTGGATAAAACTGGCTATCGCCGTGGCATTTTTTTTATGCGCAACGATGCCTAGCTTGACGACCTTGACTGGCATTTTCGCCACCAGAGTCATGGCTTGCTGCAAAATGATTTGCACATCGACTGCATGCACCGCATAGGCATGGTCATTGTCCTGCACTGTCAATGCAGTAATCACCGGCAAGGCATGTGCCCCCTGCGCGGCAATGGCTTCTATGTCGGCCTGTATGCCAGCACCACCACTAGGATCATGCCCGGCAAACACCAGCACACAGGGACGCGTGATCGTTTTCATTTAACAGGTATCAAACGAGTATCAGACTATACGGCCAGCCATGGGGGAAGATGGCGATGCCGCAAACTTGCGCGCCATACGACCAGCCAGGAATGCTTCACGCCCGGCCTCGACCGCCAGGCCCATGGCACGTGCCATGCGCACTGGGTCTTGGGCGCCAGCGATGGCGGTATTCATCAACACGCCATCACAACCCAGTTCCATGGCTATCGCCGCATCGGACGCCGTACCCACACCAGCATCGACCAGTACCGGCACCCTTGATTGATCGATAATCAGCGACAGATTCCAGGGATTTAAAATACCCATGCCTGAGCCTATCAATGAAGCCAGTGGCATGATGGCAACACAGCCTATGTCTTCCAGCATGCGTGCCTGTATAGGGTCATCACTGCAATACACCATGACATCGAAACCATCCTGCACCAAAGTCCTGGCTGCCTTTAATGTTTCCGGCATGTTAGGGAACAGGGTTTTCTCATCACCCAATACTTCCAGCTTGCACAGTTTGTGACCACCCAATAATTCACGTCCTAGTTGCAGAGTGTAGACTGCATCTTCGGCGTTATAACAACCGGCAGAATTGGGCAGTATGGTGTATTTGCTGGGTGGGACTACATCCAGCAAACTTGGCGCATTCGGGTCTTGCCCTATGTTCACGCGGCGGATTGCTACTGTGATGATCTCGGCCCCGCTGGCTTCTGTTGCCAGACGGGTTTGTTCGAGGTCTTTGTATTTACCGCTGCCGACCAGTAGACGGGAGCGGTAGGTTTTGCCGGCTATGGTTAGGCCTGGCTTGTTTTCTGTGTTCATAAAATTCTTTCAAATTTGTGAAGACCAAGTAATACGTCATAGATTGGACTCCGCCCTGTTAGCGCCGTAGGTTGGGCTACGGTTTACCAGCCCAACACTGGGCCTTGAATCAACATGCACGTTATTTGAATGCCCAGCGTTGGGCTGATGAAACGTAGCCCAACCTACATTCATCCACCGCCAATCGCCCTTACCACATCAACCTTGTCATCCACTTGCAACTGATGCTCTGTCCAGCGCGATTTCGGAATAATCTGCCGATTCACCGCCACCGCAATCGTCTGCTGCGACAGGTTCAAATCTGCGATCAGATCAGCCAGCAGCGAACTCACCAGTTGCCGCTTTTCTCCATTAAGCTGTATCTCCACCATGGCTATTGCTTCTTATAGATTTCCGCACCGGATTTGATGAATTCAACGGCTTTCACTTCCATGCCTTTTTTCAGCGCCTGTATCTCGGTGATGCCCTGGGCATTGGCATAGTCGCGCACTTCCTGCGTGATTTTCATGGAACAGAAATGCGGGCCGCACATGGAGCAGAAATGGGCGACTTTGGCGGAATCCTTGGGTAAAGTTTCATCATGGAATTCACGCGCCTTGTCGGGGTCGAGACCGATGTTGAACTGGTCTTCCCAGCGGAATTCAAAGCGGGCCTTGGACAGGGCGTTATCACGTATCTGCGCACCGGGGTGGCCTTTGGCCAGATCGGCTGCGTGAGCAGCGATTTTGTAAGTGATGATGCCATCCTTGACGTCGACCTTGTTCGGCAAACCCAGATGTTCTTTTGGTGTCACATAGCACAGCATGGCCGTGCCATACCAACCTATCTGCGCAGCGCCTATGCCGGAAGTGATATGGTCGTAACCAGGGGCGATGTCCGTCGTCAAAGGGCCCAGGGTATAGAAAGGCGCTTCATGGCATTGCTCGAGTTGCAGGTCCATGTTTTCCTTGATGAGGTGCATGGGCACATGGCCTGGGCCTTCTATCATGACTTGTACATCATGTTTCCAGGCGATCTGCGTCAACTCACCCAGGGTTTTCAACTCACCCAGTTGCGCTTCATCATTGGCGTCATAGATGGAACCAGGGCGCAGACCATCGCCGAGACTGAAGGAAACGTCATAGGCTTTCATGATTTCGCAAATGTCTTCGAAATGCTCGTACAGGAAGCTTTCCTTATGATGCGCCAAACACCATTTCGCCATGATAGAGCCACCGCGTGAAACAATGCCGGTCAGGCGTTTGGCTGTCATCGGCACATACTGCAGGCGTACACCGGCGTGGATGGTGAAGTAATCGACGCCTTGCTCGGCTTGCTCGATGAGCGTGTCGCGGAAAATTTCCCAGGTCAGGTCTTCTGCCTTGCCATTCACTTTTTCCAGTGCCTGATAGATAGGCACAGTACCGATAGGCACGGGGGAATTGCGGATAATCCATTCGCGGGTTTCGTGGATGTGCTTGCCAGTGGAAAGATCCATGACATTATCGCCACCCCAGCGTATTGCCCAGGTCATTTTTTCGACTTCTTCACCGATGGAAGATGTGACTGCAGAGTTACCGATATTGGCATTGATCTTGACCATGAAATTGCGGCCTATGATCATCGGTTCGATTTCAGGATGATTGATATTCGCAGGGATAATCGCACGGCCCCGAGCGATTTCTGAACGCACGAATTCTGGCGTGATTTCTGCTGGAATTGAGGCACCAAAAGACTGGCCAGGATGCTGACGCCCCATGACTTCTACCAGCTTGCTACCCATGGGACCTGAGGCTTTCAGGTTTTCCAGGTATTCTTTCCTGCGCAGGTTTTCGCGTATGGAGACAAATTCCATTTCCGGTGTGATGATGCCCTGGCGCGCATAGTGCATTTGCGAGACATTTTTGCCCGCCAGCGCACGGCGTGGCAGGCGTTTCAGGTTAAAACGCAGCTCAGCCAGTTTGGGGTCATGCAGACGGGCGATGCCGTATTCTGAAGTCGGGCCAGCCAGTTCTTCAGTATCATTACGCTCAGCTATCCAGGCACCACGCACTGACGCCAGGCCAGAGCGGATATCGATTCTCACTTCGGGGTCAGTATAGGGGCCGGAAGTATCGTAGACATAGATAGGCGGATTTTTTTCCGAACCAAACATGGCAGGTGTATCGGACTGCGTGATTTCGCGCATGGGAACGCGGATATCGGGGCGGCTGCCCTGTACATAGGTCTTGCGGGAATTCGGCAGTGGCTGAATGGCTGCCTCATCTACTGTGGCAGTAGCGGACAAGAATTGCGGGTTGGCGTTCATTTTGGCTCCTTTGCTTGGTTGGCATGGAGCCAGCAAAGGAGTTTCCAAAACAGGTGCGCGCAGATCAAGACATACTACAGGCGGCACAGACTTCGGCAGCTTCCCTTCGCTGGCATTATCCAGATCAGGTTCGAGGGTATTTCTCACCCGCCAACAAAATTGATGGCAGGACCCCTAGCATTTTTCTTCGGACCCTGGACTAACCAGGACCGCGACGACGGCAGATTATACGACTTTTTTTGAACTCAGGCGCTTTCTCAGTGTTTTATTTCATATCACTGGCCAATTCCGCATGCGGCATGACTGGTGAGGCCGGATGATGGCTTTCCACATGTCGGACCGGCCCATGTACCTCTGCCAGCTCCACCATACCTGCCTTGATGGCAGCAGACAAATCATGGTCAAGTACCGGCAAGGCTTCTTCATAGGCAGTCAATAATTTACTGACGCCGTATGCACGATTACGGCCATTGACCTTGCCCAGGTACAAGGCCATGTCAGCAATTTGCAAGGCTTTTTCCCAATTGCAAACTGCCTCGGGTAACCCTGAGAATGGCAAACTGATGAAACCCGCAGTCAGCGTCACCGGCACTTCAGCGCCATCCACCGCCATGCTGTCTTCACCTATGCTGCGCAGAATACGATCGACCAGGTTTTTCAATTGGGCTGGGTTGGTACGCGGTGAATAAATCAGGAATTCTTCACCACCCCAGCGCAAGACCATGTCGGTATCACGCACCGTACTGCGCAGACGGCGCGCTACTTCGACCAGTACGGCATCACCTGCGGCATGACCATAGTTATCGTTAATATTTTTAAAATGATCGATATCCATGAGTATCAGGCAATCCGGATTTTCCAGCGCATCTTCGCGGCGTTCACCTTCTGGCAAGATCACCCTGCCCTTCATCATATCAACGAAGGAGCGGCGGTTATACAAACCCGTCAGAGGATCGCGCACAGCATGAAATTCCAGTTGTTCATTGACTTCACGCAGTTTTTCATTGGTCTTCCTGACTCTTTGATAGAGGAAGAAAATCACCGCACCTATCATTACCATCAAGACACCTGCCAGCATGAGTATGACTTGCTGTAACTGGCGGTTTTTTATTTCTGCATCTTTCAATTGATTTTCGCGGGCCAGCAATTCAATTTGCTTTTGTCTTTGCTGGGCATTGAATTGCTCTTGCAAAGTCGCCACTGCCCTGGCCCGATCAGAGCGGAATAATTCATCGCTGAGTTTTTGCTGTTCACGCACGGTGGCCAGGGCTTCCTTGTGCATGTCGGCGGCTTCAAACATATTGCCGATTTCACTAAGCAGGTTTTCTACATCTGACTTGGAGCCGGTTTCCATGAAAAATTTCTTGGCTTCATTGATATAGGTGATGCCCTGGGAAAATTTCTTTTGGCCCGCCAGGGCAAAGCCTATGTTGGCCTTGGCAATAGCGATGGCAAAAGGATCTTTGACTGCCGTGGCTTTTTCCAGAGAAAAACGGGCGGCGCGTTCAGCCTCGGTGAACTTGTGCACATGCAGGTAATAGTCTGAAATATTTGCCAGCGCCGTGGCTGCCAGTGCTGGCATGCCAGACTCATTGGCGATCTGCAAGACCGTCTTATAGGCTTCCAGCGCTTCATCATGGCGGCCCAGATCAATCAAGGACAGGCCGCGCGTCATTTGCAGCGATGAAATAATCTTGGGCGATTCCATATCCGGCAACATGGCCAGGGCTTCGTTAGTGGTTTCCAGCGCTTTTTCTGCATTATGCATATTCAGATACAGCCTGGCGATGGATTCCATGCGATACAGCTTGGCTTGTACCCGGCGACGCGGTATCTGATCGGCCAGTTTCAGGGCTTCCAAAAAATACGACAGGGACTTGTCAAAATTGCCGATTGCCAGTTGCACCATGCCAAACGCAATATTCAGGCGCATGAGGACTTCCGCATTTTTTGTATCACGCAGGCTTTGCTGTATGTCATTCAATTTAATGAGGGCCATGGCAAACTTGCCCTGGTCCATCATTTGAAAGGCCTCACCTATCAAGGCCATGTTGATCATGTCATTGTCTTTGCGTGACCTTGCCAGTTGCAGCAGTTCTGCATTGGCAGCATCAGCCTCTTTGATCTTGCCGGCGTCATACAGGATACCGATCAGAGTTTTCAAGACTTCGGCACGCAGGACATAATCTGCATCCGGGCCTAATTTATCCTTGTATTCCTGCAGTTGTTTGAGGGCTGTCGTATTGTCGCGGTCAGATAAGGTGTGGATGGTCTCAATCTCGGCAAAATCCGGCCTGGCCTGGGCACAACTGGCCGCACTTGCGCATAGCAAGCAAATGCTCAGCAAACCCTGCCCCAGGCTGAACTGCCATTTAGCTAATTGTAGCTGCAACATGCTAGCCCTCATCGCACCATCCCTGTCTCGAATAATTTTTTTTAAAACGGTTTTAGCTTATTTATTTTTTACTTCTTTTATTTTTTTCTGTTCATTTTCCATGCTGATCCAGGAAAAGACTTCCAACCTGACTCAATATTTCATCTTCCAGCTGTTGCGCCGGTATAGGTTTGCTCAGGTAAAATCCTTGCAGGATATCGCAGGATTGAGCACGCAGGAAATCCAGTTGCTCCCGGGTTTCCACTCCCTCGGCCACCACTTCCAGACGCAGGCTATGCGCCAGCGCAATGATGCCCGTCACAATGGCGGCATCGTCGGCATCGCCCGGTATATCGCGCACAAAGGAGCGATCTATCTTGATGATATCGACAGGGAAGCGTTTGAGATAGGAAAGCGATGAATAACCAGTACCAAAATCATCGATCGTCAACCTGACGCCAAGGCTGCGCAAGCGATCCAGCGCAGCCAGGGTATCCTGGGCATTTTCCATCAGGGTGCTTTCAGTAATCTCCAGTTCCAGCATTCTGGCAGGCAAACCCGTGTCGACCAGAACTTGCTCTACCGTGCCGGCAAAGTCTTTTTCCAATAACTGGCTGACCGATAAATTCACGGCCACCCGTAAATGCCCCAGACCTTTATCCATCCAGCTACGCATTTGCGCGCAAGCTGTACGTAGCACCCATTCACCCAGCGCAATGATGAGCCCGGTTTCTTCTGCCATGGGGATGAATTCCAGCGGAGACACCATGCCACGGGTAGGATGGAACCAGCGTACCAGGGCTTCCATCCCTATGATCTCACCATTGTCCATGCGTGCCTGGGGCTGATAGAAGACTGCCAGTTCATTGCGCTCCAGCGCGCGGCGTAAATCATTTTCCAGGCGCACGCGCTCGGAAATCGAATGCTCCATCGCAGCTTCAAAGAACTGGAAGTCGGTATTGGTTTTCTTGGCCCGGTACATGGCCGTATCGGCATGCTTGACCAGGGTACCAACATCGGTACCATCATTGGGGTAGACAGAAATACCTATACTGGCGGTGACGAATATATCATGGCTATCTATCTGGAAAGGCTTGGCCAGGGTGCGGCAAATATTTTGTGCGGCTGAAGCTGCCGCTGCCGGATCAGCCAGCTCGCTCAGTACCACGGTAAATTCATCACCACCCAGACGCGCCACGCAATCGGCATTGCGCACGCTACGGCGTATGCGCTGGGCAACGGCGATCAGCAAGCGGTCACCGACATCATGACCCAGGGTGTCATTAACGTTTTTAAACCTGTCCAGATCAAGGAATAGCACAGCCACTGATTCCACATTTTCCTTGGCCAGGGCCAGCCTGCGCCCCAGTTGGTCGAGGAACTGGGTACGATTTGGCAAGCCTGTCAGCACGTCATTAAAAGCCAGATGGCGTATGCGTTTTTCTGCCTGGTTGGCTTCTATGATGCGGCGCACGCGTTGCGACAATACGGCAAAGTGGATGGGCTTGGGGATATAGTCGCAGGCACCGGCAGCGAAGGCTCGTTCTACCGAGCTATTGTCTTCCAGGGCAGTAATCATCAACACGGGTATGCTGCGACCGCGTGGCATTTCCTGTATCAGGCTGCAAGCCGTAAAACCATCCATCACGGGCATGACGGCATCCATGAGTATGACATCGGGCCGCATGCGTTTCAGCATCAGCAGGGCTTGCGAACCATCTGCTGCTTCTTCCACCTTAAAACCATCTCTTTGCAGGGTATGGCGCAAGGTGCTCCGGGTACTGCGGTCATCATCCACCACCAGTACCTTGGCAACTTCACGACTGTGGCTGACGGCTTCACGTCCCTCAAGGAAAACTTCATTCCCCAGCTCAGCCGCCACCGTTTCATAAGCCTGGTGCAGGCTGTTTAACAAGGGCGGGATTTCCGACAAGTGCCGTTCCAGCGCCAGTTGTTCGACTTCCTTGGCAAACTGCAAGAGATTGGTCGCCCCCAGATTGCCACTGCTACCCTTGATGGAATGTGCCATGGCACGCACCAGCTCGGCATCGCCCTGCTGCAAGCCCTGATGCAATTGCTCAAGGTAGATGGGGGTGTCTTCCAGGAATAGCGATACCGTCTGCTGCAAGCCCGGCCCTAGTATGTCACGCAATTTATCGAAAACAGCACGGTCCAAGGGATTGCTGTCCAGCGCTTGCAAGTGCCCATCGGCTGGCATGGCACGTCCGGCGGCACCGCCGTGTGTCAGCCAGCGCTCCAGTTTCTGGCGCAGCTCAACCAGGGTGATGGGCTTGGCCAGATAATCATCCATGCCGATTGCCAGGCATTTTTCCGCATCCCCGCGCTGGGTATTGGCGGTCATGGCGACGATAGGAGTACGCCGCCCCAGGCCATCTTCGTAACTGCGTATGCGCACGGTGGCTTCATAGCCATCCATTTCTGGCATGCTGCAATCCATGAGTATCAAATCATAGCGATTACGGCGCGCTGCTTCCACTGCTTCCTTGCCATTGCCTGCAAATTCGCAATGACAGGCTGACAGCGAGAGCATGCCTGCCGCCACCATCTGATTAGTGCGGTTATCTTCTACCACCAGTACACGCCAGTCGCCCTGTCCACTATGGCTGCCATTACTGGCATGACCAGCATGGCCTGCGTGGCGAGCCACTTCAACCGACCTGGACTGTAGCGGTGCAGGCGCCGTGGCCGCCGTGGATGTCTGTAAATTGGCCGTGGTCAGCAATAAATGACGCAAGGCTTCCAGCAATCTTTCCATATGCACAGGCTTGCCCAGGCAAATATCGGCAGATGAAGGATTGCTTTCGCCGCTGTTACCATAGCGATCCAGCGCCAGAGTACGGACACCACTGTAGCGATGATCATTACGCAGGCGGCGCGCCAGTTCTTCACCACTGTCATCCATGCTGGCCACATCCATGATGACCAGTGAATGCGGTGCACCATCCCTGGCTGCCTGATCCAGCAAGGCCAGGGCTTGCACACCATCGCCAACGGCACGACACAAGATGCCATGACGCGACAGGTTTTGCATGAGGAAACTACGCAGGATTTCGCTGGCATCCACGATGAGTATGCGTTCGTCCTGCAGATCCGTACTGAGTGAACTGGTTTTATCGACGGCACTGGCGCGGCATTGCATACTGAAATAAAAATTGCTGCCCTGGTCAGGTATGCTGCTGACGCCTATCTCTCCATGCAATAGTGCCACCAGTTGCTTGCAAATTGCCAGGCCCAGGCCAGTGCCACCATATTTGCGAGTAGTGGAGCGGTCAGCCTGGGCAAAGGATTCAAATACATTGGCCACTGCATCTGCTGACATGCCTATGCCGGTATCGCTGACTTCAAAACGCAATTTCAGGATGGCATCTGCTTGCGTACTGTCTGCATGTTGGGCCAGCACGACACGCACCGCCACTTCGCCGCGCTCGGTAAACTTGACGGCATTACCGATCAGGTTAATCAGTATCTGGCGCAAGCGCAGGGGATCGCTCTTGATACGCAGCGGTACCTCATCGGCGATCAGGTAAGCCAGTTCCAGGCCTTTTTGCTGGGCTTGCTTGGATAATAGTTCCAGCACTTCGGCAAGCAGCTTATTCAAGTCGAATTCAATTTCCTCGACTTCGACCTTGCCAGCTTCCATCTTGGAAAAATCCAGGATGTCGTTGATCAACTCTATCAGGGCCTGGGATGAATTCCAGGCCACATCCACGCATTCGCGCTGGCGCTTGGTCAGACGCATTTCTTTCAACATGTCGAGCATGCCAACCACGCCGTTCAAAGGTGTGCGCACTTCATGGCTGACAGTTGCCGCAAATTGGGCTTTCATGACGGCGGTGTGCAAGGCCTGGTCGCGTGAATGCTTGAGCTCTGCCTCGCGCTCTTCCAGCACGGCCATCATCTGGTTGAAGGCATGCGCCATTTCTATGATGTCCTTCGAGCCCTGGGGGGTGGCGCGCATGCCAGACTCACCAGCTTCCGCCCTGCCCATGAGGGAAGATAATTGATTCAGCGGACGTATCATCTGGCGTGACATCAGGCGTATTACGGCCAGCAGGATCAGGGCGAACGAGAATGTGATGGCAAGATTGCCCAGCAATAAGGACCAGACCAGCTTGTCCAGCGTAGTCTTGCCAACCACCACATGCACATAACCCAATAATTGCGGCTTGCTTTCCTGTACTTCAAAAGGCGAAGCTTCTGCTTCACCGCCAAATACCGGCGCACTGAAACGCCAGTCCTGATCGCTTTCTTGCTCCAGCCTGGCATTCGATAGCTGCCCCGTCGGGTGCGCCTGCAATTGCGGCAAGACGACACCGGGCTTGCTTTGTGAGAGCAGCACTTTGTGTTCAGCATTGGCGATTTCGACTTGCAGCACATCGGGAAAAGCCAGGGTAGTAGCCACCACTTCCCTGGCATTATCTGCAGAATGATAGAGCAGGGCCAGACGGCTTTGTCGCGCCAGGTTTTCTGCCACTTGCTGGCCTTGCACAACAAAATACGCTCGCATGCGATGGCTGGCCTGCCATGAATTCATGATGGAGGAAAATAGCGCCAGCACCAGAATGGCGACCGTGATAATGATCGTCAACTGGCGGCTGAAGCCTATGCGTCGAAAGTAGTGGCTGAAAAACATCATGCTTGAACCAAATTACTGAAGGCCATTCACCATGCAACATCGCTGGCAAACAGCCGTATGTCCAGAATATTCAAGATCATGTCATTACCCTAGCGGTCTCCGACATGCTTGCCTCGTTCACTCTTACACATGCAGACCAGGCTTGCCAGTGGTCTGCCGTGCATCTCATTCAGGGTTCAGGAAAGATCGAATCGAAACTTCGCTGACTTTGATAATCAATGTTTAAACCTATATGGCTGGCCGTGCGCAAATTCACTGCGACCAGTACTTCACGCAATAAAGAAACGCCAGACTTGCGACTATCGCCGCTCAGGGCGCTATGGGCAGCCTGTGCCAGGCTCTGGCCCAGTTCCAGATTATTGGGATACAGGGCAAACAGGGCGCCTTTTTTAGCATGTAGAAAACTGCTGGAAAAGAAGGGAATGCCCCGGCTCCAGGATTCACGCAAGACCAGCGGTAATATGCTGCCCTCTTCCACAGTGGTGGAGTCTTGCGGCAGCCACAGGGCGTCACGCTTGTCCGCACCGGCAAAGGCGGCTTCATATTGATGGGCCGCACTTGCCAGGTCACGGGCTTCATAGGCCAGTAATTCCAGGCCTTGCTGCTTGGCCGCCTCGCGCGCCAGCTTGATCAACCATTCATTGTTTTTTGGGTCATAGACGACGATGACTCTTTTAACACTGGGTAATAAACTTTTTAACCTGGAAAACAAGAGTACCGGGTCAGGCATGAGGCTGACACCCGTCATGCTGCGACTTTCATTTTCAGGCAGATTGAGTACGCCACCAACCACGACGGCAATTTCCCTGTCCAGGCCATTGGCCAGCTTGACCCCCTGGCGACCAAGGGCAATGACGACTTTGACACCACTGCGTTTTAACTGCGCATTCAATTCCGCGGCATCCAGTTTTGCGCCTATCGGGATACTGATGACAGGCAGGCGTGATTTACTCTCTATGCCCTCGATGATCTTGGCGAAAATACTACGGTACGGCTCCCCCATATCGGGATACAAGACGGCCAGGCTGCCGCCGTTGCTGGCATCCTGCCGTTTCACCTGGCCAGCAGCATCTGCGAAGACCAGATGCTCACCATATTGACGCCCCATGCGCAGATCTTGCGCCAGGGCCGGTGTTGGCACATGTAGTGTTTGATTTTGCAACATTGCCAGACCTGGCATGCCCTGCTGTGCCTGAGCTGGATTGGGCAGGCAACACATGGAGCTAAAAACGACAAGAATAAAATAACAGGCGCGATGAAACACTCCCAGTTTCCAGCCAGTTTTTTTACGGGCGATGGAAGCAAGAATATGGAAAAAAGAGGGGAAGTGATTTTCCGCCATCAAGTATTTCATTCCTTCTTTGGTGTTCAAGAAAATTTTCCAGGCACCAATACGATTTTCGCTACTGATTTCCCTTGCTCATTTGCGTTGCTTATTTGCCTCGCGTACTTAATAGCTTACTTGGAAACTTGCTCAAATTTATTTCAAATTTAGTCACTGTTTTCAGGCTTATTTCAGCCTTCAGCGCGAGAAGACGGGCATAGTCTGATTCAGCACTTTATATTTAAGCTTAACTATTAACATTAACAGATTTATTCATGCCCCAATATCTAATTCAATGACGCTAAACCTCCGTCTGCTCAGGCTTTATTATTTACATGCCAGCCAATGATTCAATTTGCACAACTCGCAATGCAATGCAAAGAAGGGAGACAGGCAGGACAGGGTTTTTGATATATCCTTGATATCGATGTGTCAATGGCGCTTACTCGCACTTAATGGCGTTTTAAAGGTGTCTATATGTCTATATATAAGCCATCCTACTTGCGACAACGACGGCGTAGTGCAGAATTAAACCGGCAGCAGCACCGGCGACAGATTGATCACCGCATACCGCGAATAGATTTTTCTGATTCACATGCCTATTCTGCTTTCCTGCCCGCACTAGCTGGGAGCAAGCTCGCCGCAAGGCAAAATTCAGGACAAATGCCGTATTGATAAGATGTCTCATCATGTCCCCAGAGGTTTATAAGTATCTTAATCCAATCCTTCCGGCAACAACAAGCAAGATGCATCAGGGCAATGCAGCATTTGTCACAATGGAGCTGACAAGTGACAAGATTTAAAATATTCCTTATCTTTCGGACAATTTAAATTCAGGTGACCTGCAGGAAAAACCGCCTTCTGCACTTTCCTCACTTATAATCAAAGGTTTAGCAATCACCGCAGATCATATTATGGAATTAGCCAAGTCTTTTGAGCCCGCAGAAATCGAACAATCCTGGCGCGGCGAGTGGGAAAAACGTGGATATTTTGCCGCCACCATGGATGAAGGCAAACCCTCGTTTTCGATACAACTGCCACCGCCGAATGTGACTGGCACCCTGCATATGGGCCATGCCTTCAACCAGACCATCATGGATGGCCTGACGCGCTACTACCGCATGCGCGGTCACAACACGGCCTGGGTGCCGGGTACTGACCATGCCGGTATTGCTACGCAAATCGTGGTGGAACGCCAGCTCGATGCACAAAAGATTTCGCGCCATGATCTGGGCCGTGAAAAATTCCTGGAAAAAGTCTGGGAATGGAAAGAAAAATCCGGCTCCACCATCACCGGCCAGATGCGACGCATGGGTGCCTCTGCCGACTGGGATCGTGAATATTTCACCATGGATGCTGAACGCTCCAAGAGCGTCACCGATGTGTTCGTCAAACTGGTAGAGCAAGGCTTGATCTATCGCGGCAAGCGCCTGGTCAACTGGGACCCGGTACTGGGTACAGCGGTGTCTGACCTGGAAGTGGTGTCGGAAGAAGAAGATGGCTCGATGTGGCATATCCGCTACCCGTTTGCGGATGGCACCGGCCATCTGACGGTAGCGACGACCCGCCCTGAAACCCTGCTGGGTGACGTGGCCGTGGCGGTAGACCCTACGGACGAGCGTTATATCCACCTGGTTGGCAAGATGCTCAAGCTGCCACTGACAGACCGTGAAATCCCGGTGATTGCCGACAGCTATGTCGATAAGGAATTTGGTACTGGCTGCGTGAAGATCACGCCTGCGCATGACTTGAACGATTATGCGGTTGGCCAGCGCCACAAACTGGAGATGATTTGCATTTTCACTCTGGATGCCAAGATCAATGAAAACGCGCCTGCCGTGTATCAAGGCATGGACCGTTTCGTCGCCCGCAAGCAAATCGTCGCTGACCTCGACGCACAAGGTTTGCTGGAATCGGTAAAACCACACAAACTGATGGTGCCACGTGGCGACCGTACCAATGTGATCATTGAGCCTATGCTGACTGATCAATGGTTCATGGCCATGAGCAAACCAGCACCGGAAGGCACGCACTTCCCAGGTAAATCCATCGCTGAAGTGGCGCTGGAAAAAGTCGCTGATGGTGAAATCAAATTCATCCCGGAAAACTGGACCACGACTTATAACCAGTGGCTGACCAATATCCAGGACTGGTGTATCTCACGCCAGTTGTGGTGGGGCCATCAAATCCCGGCCTGGTATGGCGACAATGGCGAAATCTTTGTTGCCCATGATGAAGCTGGTGCCAAAGCCAAGGCAGCTGCCGCTGGCTACACTGGCGCATTGAAGCGTGATGATGATGTGCTCGATACCTGGTTCTCGTCTGCGCTGGTGCCCTTCTCCACTATGGGCTGGCCGGAAGAAACACCGGACATCAAACACTTCCTGCCATCCTCGGTACTGGTCACCGGCTTTGACATTATTTTCTTCTGGGTTGCGCGCATGGTCATGATGACCACGCACTTCACTGGCAAGGTGCCGTTTAATACAGTATATGTACATGGCCTGGTGCGTGATTCCAGCGGCCAGAAAATGTCCAAGTCCAAGGGTAATACGCTTGACCCTATCGACCTCATCGACGGCATTACCGTGGATGAACTGGTAGCGAAACGTACAGCGGGCCTGATGAACCCTAAACAGGCTGCCAGCATAGAAAAAGCCACGCGCAAGGAATTTGCCGATGGCATACCAGCCTATGGCACGGACGCCCTGCGTTTCACCATGGCCAGCTATGCATCACTGGGCCGCAATATCAATTTCGACCTGGGCCGCTGTGAAGGCTATCGTAATTTCTGCAATAAGCTGTGGAATGCAACCCGCTTTGTCTTGATGAATACCGAAGACAAAGATTGCGGCTTTGGTGCTGGCGTCACCGATGCAGATCTTGAATACTCACAAGCTGACAGATGGATTATCTCTAGCCTGCAACGTGCAGAGGCAGAGATAGAAAAAGGTTTTGCCGACTACCGTTTCGACAATATCGCTTCTGCCATCTACAAGTTCGTCTGGGATGAATATTGCGACTGGTATCTGGAAGTGGCCAAGGTACAGGTACAGCAAGGTAATGAAGCGCAGCAACGTGCGACCCGTCGCACACTCTTGCGCGTGCTGGAAGTGATCTTGCGTCTGGCTCACCCCGTCATTCCATTCGTCACCGAAGCCCTGTGGCAAACGGTAGCGCCGCTGGCTGGCAAGACCCTGAACCCGGCTGGCGACAGCATCATGATCCAGCCTTACCCGCTGTTTGTCGCTGAAAACGTCGATACTGCGGCAGAAGCCTGGATGCAGGCGCTGAAAGGCATGACCGATGCCTGCCGTAACCTGCGTGGTGAAATGCAGTTGTCCCCTGCCCTGCGTGTGCCACTGCTGTTGCAGGCTGCGAACGCAGAAGACAAAGCCCGCCTGCAATCTTTTGCGCCTTACCTGCAAGCCCTGGCCAAATTGTCAGAAGTTAGCGTTGTAGATGCCTTGCCTGAAGATTCGCCAGCACCAGTCTCCATCGTCGGCGAATCCAAGTTGATGCTGAAAGTGGAAATCGATGTCGCTGCTGAACGCCTGCGCATAGGCAAGGAAGTGGCACGTCTGGAAGGCGAAATTGCCAAGGCCGAAGCCAAACTAGGCAATGAAGGTTTTGTCGCCAGGGCACCTGCGCAAGTCATCGCACTGGAGAAAGAACGCGTCGCTAACTTCTCAGCCACTTTGCAAAAACTGCGTGAACAATTTGCCAAATTGCCAGCAGCTTAATCGGCCTAGTAATACCGTGGGTTAAAGTAGGTCCTCTAAAAATAGTGTACGTGGCAGAAATTTTGCCACGTACAATCAATTCCAATAAATTAGAGATCTAGGTTTTTTCTTTTGGAGACAGCATGAAAAAAACAGTTCCACTTGTGTTAAGCGTATTATCCACCTTCATCGCTTTAGCTGGTTTGCCACTAGTGGCACAAGCTGAAGAAAGTCCGGTCGGTCTGTGGAAGAGCATTGATGACAAATCAGGCAAACCCAAGGCACTGATACGCATTACCGAAACTGCAGGTGAATTACAGGGCAAGATAGAAAAGTTGTTCCTGGAAGCAGATGTTGTCGATAAAAACCCAAAATGCGACAAATGTGAAGGTGCCAACAAGGACCAGCCCATCGTCGGCATGACCATCTTGTCCGGTCTGAAAAAAGATGGTGATGAATACACAGGTGGCAAGATACTTGATCCGGGCAATGGCAAACTCTATAGCAGCAAACTCAGCATCATAGAAAACAACAAAAAACTCAATGTGCGTGGCTATATCGGTGCGCCTATGTTTGGCCGCACCCAGACCTGGTTGCGCGAGCAATGACAGTTCAAAAATACGCACCATAGGCAACGCTGGTATCACAGTAAAAACAACAAAGGGAGCCAAGGCTCCCTTTGTTGTTTTTACTGCATGGCATCGTGCCCACTATCATGCCTGTGTCGCAAGCAAGTGACTTGCCAGAAACGCCAATAAGGCCGATGATAGGACTACTGAGTCCCTTCTTTTGTTGAGGCGGTATCATGAAAAAAACCTGCTTGTCCTTGTTTTCATTTGCCCTGCTGCTATTCCATGGCTATGTGTGGGCGCAAAAAACTGAACCTCGGTTACTCAGAATCGCCACTGGGGAATTACCCCCCTATGCCACCGAGAGCCGGGCTGACAAGGGCATAGCCTTGAGCATAGTGCGGCGCGCCTTCGAGCTGGAAGGCTATCAGGTTGAATTTACTTTTTTACCCTGGTCACGCGCCCTGGCTGAAAGTCGTGCAGGGAAATGGGATGGCACGGCATATTGGGGCCATAAGCCTGAACATGATGCCAGTTTTATTCTGAGTGACAATGTCATCACCGAGCAATGGGTATTTGTGTATCGCAATGCCCTGGATTTCAAATGGCAGCAACTGGCTGACCTGCGCCCTTATCGCATCGCCATGATACAAGACTATACCTATACACCTGATATCTGGGCCATGGCCAACAAAGGTGATTTGAAAATGGAAAAACTGCCGAATGATATGGCAGCCCTGAAATTGCTCTTATTAAAGCGTGTTGATATTGCGCCCATGGAAAGAAACGTCACCTGTGATTTGCTGGCACGAAACTTCTCGCCAGCCGATGCAGCGCAACTGTCGGCCCACCCTAAACTGATGACCGACAGTTTTACCACTCATCTGATGATGTCACGTGGCCTGCCCACGAGTGCTGGCAGGGTAGCTGCTTTCAACGCTGGCCTGAAAAAATTGCGTACTACCGGTGAGTATCAAAAACTATCCTCCCAGGTGAATTGCCCGCAAGGCTGGTCTGACGTGGCCAAAGCCGGGCATTGAAATGACGGTTGCGGCATTAATCAATGGCTTCTTCATGGCCTGGTGCGCAGAGCGGCAGTTGCATGATGAAACTGCTACCCAGCCCTGATTGGCTTTCTACCCGTATGCTGCCACCGAGCACATCACTGACGAGGTTGTAGACGATATTCAAGCCCAGGCCGCTGCCGCCTTGTCCCAGCTTGGTGGTAAAGAAGGGATCAAAGATACGCCCCAGATTGGCCTCGCTGATACCTACACCATTGTCATTCACACTTAATTCCACGGTCGGCGGTTCCGTCGTCAGCAAACGCGCCCGGATATCAATATCACCATTATCGCGCCCCTCAAAACCATGCAAAATTGCATTATTGATCAGGTTGCTGATGATCTGCCCCAGCAAACCCGGATAAGCATCCATGCGTATGGTGGCTGGGATGTCCATGCGTACTTCATGCGTGTGGCGCTTGATGCTGGTCCCCATGGTCAACAAAGTTTCGCGCACCACTTCATCGAGCATGAAGACACGACGCTGGGCACTGGTCCTGTCCACTGCCACGCGCTTGAAACTGCCTATCAGTTCCGCCGCACTATTGAGGTTGCGTAAAAGAATATCGCTGGCCTGCAAATTATTCTCTACATAAGTTTGCAGCGCCGCACGGGTGACGCCCTGCCCCATTTTGGTATTGAATTCCTTGCTGAGATCATGAATGGTACTGGCGACGGTAACCGAATTACCGATAGGCGTGTTGAGTTCATGCGCAACACCTGCCACCAGTGACCCCAGGGCCGCCATCCTGTCACTGCGCTGGATTTCGGCATGGGCGGTATTCAATTCATCGAGGGCGGTGCGCAATTCCTGATTCGAGACATGCAATTCTTTAGTGCGGTCTGTTACCCGCTGTTCCAGCGTGGCATTGTGGCTGGCTTGCTCATTCATCAATTCTCCCAGGCGCAAGCGCATGGAATCCACGCCTAATGCCAGGCTGCCCAGCTCATCGGGCCTGGCCACGCTCACGGCCTGTGTCAATTGCCCTTCACCCAGTCTATCTACATCACGCTGCAATTGCTGCAAGGGACGCATCATGCGCTTTTGGAACAACAGCCATAACAGAAAAAAAGAAATCAGCAATTGCACCAGAATGGCCAGCCCGCCCTTGAGGAATTTTTTGAAAAACTCCTCTTCCATCCAGTGGCTGCTCATGACAATGGTGACTCGCCCTATGACAGTACCATCCTTGCGTATATCACGGGTCTCGCTAATCAAACCCTGGTTTTGCGCATTGCTTTGTTCTGCATGGACAAAGCGCCCCAGGGCGGCATCTTCAACCACGATGCGCACGACGTCAGGATTAAGCATGACGGAATTGACAAAACTCTGGGCGCTGCTGGCATCCACCTGCCATAGTGGCACGGGCATGGTTTGTTCCAGCATGCTGGCATATTGCTTGAGAGGACCACGCACACGCACTTCATACTCGCGCTCATAACTATCCCTGGCGAGCACAGTGCCTAGCAAGATGGCCGGTATCAGTATGCCCAGGCCTATGCCAAGTACGATAGCCTTGCGCAAAGATAAAGTAGCAAAGCGCTGCGCTTTTTGCTGAGACGGTCGCGCATCGGTCAATTCTGGGTTATGTGTATGCTTGCTGAGCATGGCTGCAGCCAGTTCCGGTGTTAGCCTAAGGTCATACGACAGGATTTGCCTGAACCAGAGATCCAGGCTGTGGGTGAAGCAGAATGAAGCACCAGGCCAAGCCTTGACGGTATTTGCCTGATGGCGCACCGCTTTACTCAAATATTCTACCTGAAATCGGCCATGTTCTTGCGGATTCACTTTCCGTTGTGGCAAACCTGGTCAATGAGAGAAACTTTCCAGGTCTGGCCAGAATGGCAGCAACATCGCTTGCTCAGGATTCAAGTGCCGCGCTTTGCCCTAAACACTTGCTGATCGGCGTAAAAAGCCGCATCTTGCTGCGGCCACCAGCCTGGCAAGCCCAGCACTGGCAAAGGGGTGTAATCTGCCGTCGTCAGGGTCTGGCTGGATAATTGGCCTGCCACCATGGCATCGATATAGGCACGCCTGGCTGGCGCATCCAGCTGAAAATACGCATGGTCTACCCAGACCACCCAGGTATGAGCGGTAATGGCCTTATAGGGCTTGACCAGTTTTTCCATCAGGGCATGGCCAAAACACCAGACCTCTGCGCAGCGATCAAATTTGTCAGCCTGGATGATGAAGGCATCTTGCCATGCATGGGCACGCAAGGCCGCAATCAATGCAGCACCCTCACCAGTATCGGCAAGCACTAACAAGGCAGCGTTTTCATCAAAGATGGTGGCAGCATCACGCGCCGGGCCACGCGACTTGCCTATGCCCAAAGCCGCAATTTGTGCTGCCTGCAAGGCATTCAGTTGACGCTTGATAGCAGGAAAAGTCAGCCAGACCAGGGCATTGAAAAAATCATGCAGGTTTTCTCGCGTGGGCACCAAGCCGGTGGCACTGATATGCGCCTCATAGGCCGAACCTTCTGGCAGTTCTTCCTGCGTGATAAAGCGTAGCGGCAATTCCAGATGATTGCTCAAACCAGCCTGCACCGTACACTGATTAAGTTGCGCACGCCAGTCATCTGCCGCCAGCAAGCCTTGCGCATGCTCGCGCACGGCGGCAAACCAGGCTTGCGGCCAGTCTATGTCATCAAAAAAACGTGGTGTCATGAACGATGTGAAAGATTCACGCAACCTGCATTTTCCAGTGCAGCGTCTCGCCACTATTCAGAGGGACTATGCTGCTATCGGCAAACGGCAATTCTGCCGGCATTTGCCAATCTTCACGCACCAGGGTGATATGACCAGTATTGCGTGGCAACTGATAAAAGTCAGGGCCATTGAAGCTGGCAAAGGCTTCCAGCTGATCCAGTGCACCTGCCTGCTCAAAAGCCTGGGTATACAATTCCATGGCATGCAAAGCGGTATAGCAACCGGCGCAGCCACAGGCATGTTCTTTCAAACCCTTGGCATGCGGTGCAGAATCGGTGCCCAGGAAGAAACGCTTGCTACCCGAGATGGCAGCCTTCACCAGCGCCTGTCTGTG
Organism: Undibacterium sp. Di27W; assembly: GCF_049340345.1. Lineage (NCBI taxonomy): Bacteria > Pseudomonadati > Pseudomonadota > Betaproteobacteria > Burkholderiales > Oxalobacteraceae > Undibacterium > Undibacterium sp. Di27W. The sequence goes on from NZ_JBMPOS010000023.1 coordinate 52,451, forward strand.
GGTCTCACGTTTCAGGACTGGCAAGCAGTAATAATGGGGACGTATGCCGCCTTTGAAAATCTCATTGCGGTTGTACAGCAAGTGATGGGCAGTAATCGTTGCCGCAATCGGGCCGCCGGATTCTGCTACATAAGCAGCAGCATCGCTGGTAGTGATATGTTCAAACACCACTTTCAATTCTGGCATGTCTTTGCGTAAAGGCTGCATGACTTTATCGATGAACACGGCTTCGCGATCAAACAAATCTATCTCGGGGTCAGTCACCTCACCATGGACCAGGAAAGGCAGGCCGACTTCCTGCATGGTTTCCAGGGTCTTGTAGCAATTTTTCAGGTCAGTCACACCAGCATCAGAATTGGTGGTGGCACCGGCAGGATATAACTTTACAGCATGGACAAAGCCACTGTCTTTGGCGCGGCGGATTTCATCTGGCGGCGTGTTATTTGTCAGATACAAAGTCATCAGCGGTTCGAAATTCATGCCTGCTGGCACAGCAGCCAGGATACGCTGGCGATACGCCGCTGCCTGCTCAGTCGTCGTGACTGGTGGTTTCAAATTTGGCATGATGATGGCGCGCGCAAACTGCGCTGCCGTATGCGGCAACACGCTGGCCAGTGCCGCGCCATCGCGCACATGCAAATGCCAGTCATCCGGGCGGGTAATGGTGATTTGTTGCAGGGAAGAGGTGGAATTTGAGGCAGTCATGTTAGCTCGCAGTGACGGAATACCGGCATTTTACCTTTTTCAAAGAGATTTCTCGACTATTCAGCCAGGCATCCCTCTTGGAAACAAACAAGCCCGGCACTGTACCGTGCCGGGCTTGTTTGTTTTTACATCTCTATTTGATCAAGGCTGAGGATATGCCCCCGCCTTGATACTTACAATTTACACCAAATTAAGCAATGAAATCGGCAGCGACGATGGAACCTGCGCCTACGAGTTTCACGATAAAGTCAGTTGCATCAACAGTACCTACAGTGCCACCGATGTTTTGGAAAGCATAAGTACCAGCTGCTGTACCTGCGGCTACAGTGATAACGTAAGCCTGGGTGTTAGCTGCCAGAGCTGCACCAGCTGCAGTTGCTGCTGTAGCGATAGCTGCTGCCAGAGTTGATGTATCAGCAGTAGCGATAGACAACAAGTTCAATGTTGTTGCTGCTGTGCCAGTTTTGAACACGTCAGCGCCAGCAACTTTGAAGTTTGCCACTGTATCAATTGCACCCAAGACAGAACCAGTAGTGATAGTTTCAGCACCAGTTGCAGTTGCAGACAGATTGATCGTATCAGCACCAGTGCCGCCTGTTACTGTTACTGCTGTAGCAGCTGTACCCAACAGATTGACTGTTTGGCCACCTGTACCCAGAACAACTACGTCGCCTGTTGCGCCTTTGGCGTAGTTCAGAGTTACACCAGCACCGTTTTCGTTAGTGAAAGTGTAGCCAGTTGCTGCAGAGCCAGTTACGTTGATTGTTTCTACGGCTGTTACCAGAGCAGAGATATTCAAGTTAGCGCCGATAGCACCGATGTTCAGTGTATCTGCACCCAAGCCGCCATCCAGCGTGGTTGTAGCCGCGATTTGTGCAGCAGTGTAGTTGAATGTATCTGCACCTGTGCCACCAACAACGCTCACTGTGTTAGTACCAGCAGTGAATGTGTTAGTGCCATTCGCCAGGTTATAGTTTTCAACGACGGCATTAGCAACGACCGTACCTGCGTTAGCGAATGTAAATGTATTCGTACCAGGCGCGCTAATCGCAGTGAAAGCAGCATATTGTGTAGTCGTCAGCGTGAGGGCGCCATTTGTCGCAAGACCCAGGTTTTCAAAACCTGTAATGTTTGCAGCAGCAATATTGGCTGTAGCAAGTATGCTCAAAGTATCCGCAACACCAGCACCCGCAGTAAATGTACCAGTATAAGTTTTACCTTCCATGATCAGGGAATTGGTACCAGCGCCCAGATTGACATTGCCAGCCAGCATGGAGTTGCCAGAGTTGGCCAGGTACACATTATCGTTGCCAGTGCCGCCATTAACTGTAGTAACACCAGATGTCGCAACGTTGAAATACACGTTGGAAGAGGTATTGTCTGTCGTCACTGTCTTGATGTTAGTGATGGTAGTGCCACCACCGATAACAATACTGCCGCCGCCAGTGAAGGTGATCATGTCTGTATCACCAGCATTACCATTGATGGTAGTGCCAACCAGCGCTGCTGCATTACCTGTGAAGTTATCGTTCACGTTTGCTGTACTGTTAAACACACCACCTGCAGTCAGGGCAATCGGTGCCAGGGCTATGCCACCGCCATTAACCGGCGATGTTCCTATAACGCCAGCAATCGCCGTCGCACCACCTGATACCGTAATCGCATTCGAGATAGTCATGTTATTCACACTACCACCCGTTGCATTGGAAGATGAGGTCACGTCAAACACCAGGCTACCACCTGTGACCGAAATCAGAGACAGGTCAATGTTGTTGACACCACCAATATCATCAACGATAGTCAGTTGATGAGGAACATTACCGCTGAAGGTCAATACCGGACCAGACAGATTCAAGGCAGCACGCGCAGCAACCAGAGCAGCGTACTGAGAAGCAGTGATCACAACAGCAGAGTTCGCTGTAATGTTTTCCACGCCAGAGATTTGCGCACCAGCCAGGTTGATCGCACCGTAAGTCACCAGTGTATCGTTACCAGCACCCAGATTGATGGTGTCTGTGACTACACGTGCCACGGCTGTTGCTGTGGATTGTGCATTCAGGTTCACACCGTTTTCTGTCACGTTGTATGTACCAGCAACATAGTTACCCAACAACACAACGCGGTCTGCACCAGCGCCGAGTTGCAGGAAGTTGGCGCCACGGCCCAGTGTCACGTCCAGTGCAGATTGTGCTGTCAATGCGCCTGCATCGATAGATACGCCGACTGTTGCGTTAGCAACGT
>NZ_JBMPOS010000024.1:0-47966 GCF_049340345.1 Undibacterium sp. Di27W
GTCAAAGCCAGGAGTGTTGCAGCCAGGAATGCGGAGAAACGGGTTTTCATTGAGGTGCTTCCTTTTAACAAAATAAGGTTGGTATTGCTTACTGCTGTTTTTATGTACGACTTGGTTTGTTTAATTTAAAACTTTAAGACCAAAAATCTTTACCACAGAGACACAGAGGGTGGAAAGACTTCTTGCAAGAAGTCTTCGTTTCGCAGGCGAGTGGCATGCCACTCGAAGTCCCTGCTACACCACAGAGAAAAACATGAGGAGGAATTTCGTTTTGCACAGAACCGATTGAGTGAATACTTGCTGCCGTTTCTGTTTCAGGTTTCTCTGTGCTCCTCTGTGTCTCCGTGCCTCTGTGTTGAGAGGTCTTGCTCTTGTTTATTCCAACTTCCAGACGTACTGCACTTTCGCCCAGGTCTGCTGTGGCTTGCCATCAACGGTACCTGGTTTGTTTTTGCAGGAACCTGACATCAATTGGGAACGAACTGCATTGTCCAGACCGCGGAAACCACTGGATTTGTCAATCTTGACATCGGCTACCGAGCCGTCTGCACCGATCAATACAGACAAGGCGACGGTACCAGTTTCTTCATTACGCAACGAGGCGCGTGGGTATTCTGGTTTGCAACCACCGACGTTGAAGTCGATCACGCCGGGTACTGTCACTGGGCCAGTGGCCTTGGCTTCGACGGGCGGCGCTGTTGTTGGCGGTGCCTTGGTGAAGACAGGATTGTCTGGCTTGACATTCGACACTGCCGTAATGGTCGGCTGCTGTTGTGCCGGTTGCTGCACCTGGACTTCCGGTGGCGGAATGAACGGTGGTGGCGGTGCCAGCAGTTTTGGTGGCGGTGGTGGTGGCGTGTCTGGTGGCGGTGGCGGTGGCTTCACCTCTTCCACGATCTTGGTTTCCAGTGGTTTGATGACCACTTCCATGGCCTTGCGTGCCAGGCCTGATACCAGCGCCCATACGACAAGTATGTGAAATAATATGACCAGCCCCAAACCGATAAATTTCTTTCCCGGCTCTTGCTGGCGATTTGAAAAATCCATTCCGGCTGTCTCCTCGTTCTTAGAATATGAAGGCGGTAATAATAACCGCTGTTGGTGAAAAATTCGCGTTTCTTGGCTGAAAACTTTTCATATTTTTTGTAGTAAGCATATTGATAGGGCTATTTGTAAACATATATATCTTCACTTGTATCAATGGAGTGCCTGCTTTGTAAGCAAATACTATGCATTTTCCGAACAAGTCCCTTGTTTTAATAAGCAATATTTGAACCATGTTGTTGCCATGTTTTGTGGCAAAAATTGCTTTTATAAAAGATTTGCGCCCATAGTCCACCCATATTTCACCCACAATTGCACTAAAATCATCAGCGCCCAATATAGCTTATGCCCTAAAACCAACCATCATTGTTGAATTCTTTACTCGTTCTCAACAAAGCGATGGCACTCAGGGCGGGAATGCTAAATCTGCCACCAGCTTCATCATATTTTGCCTCGGTCGCAATGCGCCGGTCTGCCGCACCTGTAGCACGATAAGCCGGGTGCAGCATGGGCACCCAGGCGCTGAATTGGGTATTCCTCATATTTTTATCGGGTATGGCCTTGTTGATGCTCACGCCAAAGCTATCAAAATTGCTGACAGGTTTATATAAGTCATCCACAGCACCGGCAATTTGCAGGCTGGTGTAGTTAGATTGTTAATCTGAAAATCAAAACCTCTCAACACAGAGGCACGGAGACGCAGAGAAGAGCAAAGAGGAAACATAAAGGACGGTTTTTATTCACTCTATGAAGTTTTTTCCTCGGTGCTTCCTCTGTGTCTCTGTGCCTCCGTGGTGCATGGTCTTCTCATTCAAATATATCAACGACCCCGTTATCCGTATTCACGTCGGCCATGCCTGTATGGGCGAGCCTATTATCTCCTGTGTAAAACAAAGCTGCTTGTGTATGGGTATTTAAATTGTTGTAGTTAAAAAGTAGTGCAACTACATAAGTAATTTTTTAAATTGCTTTGTTTTGATAGTTTTATTGTGGTCTAAGCCAACATTTTTTCAAATTTTAAACCATAAGTCACAAATTTGTTAGACATCATGCATTGATATATGTAGTATTGTTACATAAATTAGATGCTGACTAGTTTCATGTACCAGTCAGGCTCAGGCATAGAAAATGTGAATGGTGAGATGTTGAGCAATAATCCAAAAAAATCAGACAGTATGAGTCCGCGCTTGCTGGCAGATATAGGCGGCACTAACGCGCGCTTTGCTTTGGAGGTGGCAAGCCATGAATTCGTCGCCATAGCCGTGTTGGCATGTAATGCCTATCCCGATCTGCAATCTGCAGTTGCAGCTTACTTATCGAGTCCTGAAGTGCTTGCTGCGTGTTCGGATGCAGTAAAAAATGCCGCCATCGCCATTGCTAATCCTGTGGATGGTGATGTTGTGCGCATGACCAATCATCACTGGACTTTTTCCATAGAGTCTTTGCGTCTGGCAGCAGGTTTTGATCATCTGGTTGTGGTCAATGATTTCACTGCTTTAGCCATGGCCTTGCCACATCTGACCGCCAATGAACGTGTGCAAATTGGTGGCGGCCAGCCGCAGGCAAATCGCGCCATAGGTTTGATAGGCCCGGGCACTGGTCTTGGCGTATCCGGCATTATCCCTTCAGGATCGCATTGGCTGCCTTTATCCAGTGAAGGTGGGCATGTCAGTTATTCGCCCAGCGATGAAACAGAAATTGCCATCCTGCGCCAGGTCTGGAAAGAATATCCGCATGCCTCTGCCGAAAGACTGATTTCTGGCATGGGGCTGGAGCTGATGTATCGCATCCTGGCGCAAATCGATCATCAGCCGGGGATAGCAGAAATGAATGCAGCTGACATCACAGGCCGTGCCCTTGATGGCAGTTGTGCCATCTGTTCCCGCACTGTCAGCTACTTTTGTGCCATGCTGGGTACTGTCGCCGGTAACCTGGCCATGACCCTGGGGGCCACAGGGGGCGTGTACATAGGCGGAGGTATAGTCCCGCGCCTGGGGGATTTTTTCGTGCAATCAGCCTTCCGCCAGCGCTTTGAGGCAAAAGGGCGCTTTGTCGATTACCTCGCGCAAATACCGACTTATCTGATCACGGCAGAGTATCCTGCATTTTTGGGCGTGTCTGCTATTTTGAATGAACGATTGGCTTTATCTAGCATTGCTGACATCGCTGATATTTGAATGAGAAGACCATATACCACAGAGGCACAGAGGAAACACCGAGGAAAAAACTTTATAGAGTGAATAAAAACGGTCCTTTATGTTTCCTCTTTGCCTTTCTCTGTGTCTCCGTGTCTCTGTGTTGAGAGGTCTTGATTTTCAGATTAATAATCTAACTCCATATCCATGAATACATCCTTGGCAGTGCAAACAAACGACTGGTGGCGTGATGCCGTGATTTACCAGGTTTATCCGCGCAGTTTTTTTGACAGCAATGGTGATGGCATAGGTGATTTGCCTGGCATTACAGGCAAGCTCGATTACATCGCCAGCCTGGGCGTGGACATCGTCTGGATTTCGCCTTTCTTCACATCACCGATGAAAGACTTTGGCTATGATGTGGCCGACTATTGCGATGTCGATCCCATCTTTGGCACGCTGGGCGACTTTGATGCCTTGCTCAAGCGTGCACATGAGCTGGGCTTGAAGATCATGATAGACCAGGTCTTGTCGCATTGTTCGGAGCAGCATCCCTGGTTTGTGGAAAGTCGCAAGAGTCGCGATAATCCCAAGGCTGACTGGTATGTCTGGTCCAATCCCACGGCTGATGGCTCACCACCGAATAACTGGCTGTCTGTATTTGGTGGTTCAGCCTGGCAATGGGATGCACGCCGCCGACAATACTATATGCATAATTTCCTGGTCAGCCAGCCGGACTTGAATTTTCACCATCCTGAAGTGCAGCAGGCGCATCTCGACAATATGCGTTTCTGGCTGGAGCGTGGTGTCGATGGCTTTCGCCTCGATGCCTGCAATTTCCATTTCCATGACCAGGCTTTGCGTGATAATCCGCCGAGTCAGGTGCGCGATAGCAAGACGGTACAGGACAATAACCCCTATGGCATGCAGGCACACATCCATGATAAGACCCAGCCAGAGAACCTGGCTTTCCTGGAGAAAATCCGCAATCTCTTGAATGAGTATGGTGCAATTGCCATCGGTGAAGTCGGTGCAGATGATTCACTGGCAGTGATGGCAGATTACACGGCAGATGGTAATAAGCTGCATATGGCCTACAGCTTCAATTTATTGACGGCGACTTACTCTGCCGCCTATATACGCCAGCAGGTGGAAGAATATGAGGCGCGCGTCAAGGGCGGCTGGGTATCCTGGTCGGTAGGTAATCATGACTCGATACGTGTCATGACACGCTGGGGTGGGGCAGGGGCGACACCAGAATTTGCCAAAATGCTGCTGGCCATGCAAATGGCATTGAAGGGTACACCCTGCCTGTATCAAGGCGATGAGCTGGCATTGACAGAAGCCGACATCGCCTATGAAGATATACAAGACCCCTATGGCATTACTTTCTGGCCAGAATTCAAGGGCCGCGACGGTTGTCGTACCCCCATGCCCTGGCAGGCGGAGCAGCATAATGCGGGTTTTAGTTCTGGCAAGCCATGGCTGCCGGTTCCTGTCGAGCATGCAAGAAATGCCGTGTCGACGCAAGATCACGATGCACAGTCTGTCCTGAATTTTGCCCGTCATATCCTGGCCTGGCGTAAAAAATATCCGCAACTGAGCAGGGGTGAAATCAGTTTCTTTGATGCGCCCGAACCCGTATTGGCGATACGCCGCGACCTGGCGGGTAGCAATAGCCTGCTGGCGGCATTCAATCTGGGTAATCAGGCGATCAGCTTTAGCTGGGCGGAGGCGCAGGGCGCGCGGCAATTGCCGGAGGCTGGATTAAGCGGGCAACATCTGGCTGATACTGTCGAATTGCCAGCCTATGGGGCCTGGTTTGCTGAGATCATCAATTAATTAATTTGCAGTGCGCTTGACAGGGCTGTGCTGATGCACAGCTCTTTTTTTGTAGATTGATAGCCTGAAATGACCAGCACAGTAAGCTGTTCGCGGCTAAAGCCGCTCCTACGAAATCAAGGGCGACTTATTTATCCGAAACCAGGCTGCTTGTCGGCACTTAGTCGACACTTAGTTGACACTTAAGCAGTGTATCTCTCATCCAAAGGCAGCCAGTCAACCACTTGCTGGAATTGTTCCAGGGCTGGATTATCTGGTGAGTAGTGATTCAGCGGTTGTTGAAAGGCGAAGGCCATGCTGACTTCGTCATCGCGTGGTATGCCATAGGGTATCATGCGTTCGCCATACGAATTTGCCAGGGCAGTTGCGATATCTGTATTGAGTTTATTGCCGGGTTCAAGCTGGTTCAAGAGCAGCACACAATTCTCTAATGTCGCATGCGTTTCCATATTGCCCAGCCATGATTCCATGGCGGGGATGGTGGCATAAGAGCTGGCATCGGCCAGTGCCACCATGATGACGATATCGGCGCAATCCAGGGCCTGGCGCAAATACACGGAAGGGCCGGGTGGCGTATCGATGAGTACGATGCCATCTTCCGGCAAGCCTAGCTGGTGCAGGCGTTTTCCTATCCAGTCAGGATGGTTGCTCAGGCATGCTTCAAAGCGCTTACGTTGTTTTTCATTGACTTCACCGTAGGGCAGGTTGATGACATTGTAGTCAGAAGCGAAAGCAAGTTCGCTCCAGTCACCGTCCTTTTCGGTCTGGAATGCAACGCCTGCTTCCAGCGCGATACCCAGGCCGAAATGCAAATGCAGGCTATTTTGCGGGTCCAGATTCAACACGGCTATGCTATCCGGGGCAGCGTTTTCGGCTAAAACTGCGGCCAGATTCGCGGTCACGCTGGTTTTGCCGACGCCACCTTTCATTGAAACAACTGCAATAATTTTCATCTTTTGAGTACTTGCCCTATCAATCGGCTTTCACCAGCTTGTGGCGGGGACTTGTGTTCACCTTTTGCCAGGCGTTGAAATACGGCACTGACTGAGTCAGGCTGGTCAGTTTGCGCGCTTGCTTGCTTATGATTCATATTGTTTGCTGATGGTGCCAAGTGCCGTAATTGGCTGGCAATTTGATGCGCTTTTTCAGGAATATGGCTGGGTGGTTTTTGCAGTTGCTGTGGGGCGCTGGATGACTGGATTTGCCAACGTGCTTCTTTTTCTGCTGTTGACAAGAGGGCCGGGCGCTCAGCCTGTCTGGCTGCGATGGATTGCAAAACAGGCCAATGGTCTGGTTCTGCAATGGTATCGTCCTGGCGTTTTATTGTCACTTCCCACTTCCCTTTTAGCTGGACATAGACATTATTTATCGTATGTTAAATTATTTTATCAATCATTCAGGATGCAAGATAGGAATACTTTAGAGGCTGTTGTGAAATTAACCTGGCGTTGTTGCGCTTCCAAGATGTAAAACACGGTACTAAAGTACTGTCTGCGTCAGCGACGCCTAGCCGGGGGCGCCTAGCCATCTTAATTTCTCAACAGCCTCGGTCATTAACAGGAAGTTTACCTGCCTGTAGTTGCTGGCAGCCGACAAAGCCTGGCATCGCTGATGCTAAATCCCTGCGTCTCACCTGGCCATATCTTGAGTCCTGTATAGGTTTTAGCATTAGCTGGCAAAGCTATTTTCAGAGTATGCGGGCTGCCATCAGCATTAATGGCTATCGTCCATTTGCGGGCGCTGATTTCGCCTTTCATGGCTTCCAGAGTCAGGCTTTGCGCGGTCTTGCTGGCGATGCTGACTTGCAGGTAATCCTGGGTATCTGCCGCCTGACTGAATTGCAGGCTCACATAATCAGGAGCCGATGTCTTGGAAAATTGCGCACCATGCGCGTCTTGTGCACCGCTTAATTTGACGCTGGCAGCACTGGCACGACATTGCGTTTGCACCATGGCCGTGACGCGCTGCAGCCATTCCTGATTGTCACTGCGATAGCGTGCCTCGCGATACAGGAAGGCAGGCGGGGCGCGCATATCCCTTTCCGGCATTTCCCAAATCAGGAATTTGGGTGGCGTATTTTGAAAAGCATCATCGCGCAGATAGCTTTCCATGCCTACCCAGGATCCCTGATCAGCGCCTACGGCTATCGCCAATACATCTTTTTGCAAAGTAAACTTCAAAAACTCAGGAAAGCGTGTCCAGGGCTTGGAATAGCTGCTGCCCACCAGGCTGATCATGGGTGCTGCTGCATCTCCCAGCAAGTTGCCACCCGATGCCGCTTTAGTGATTTCAGCATCCAGCACATACTCAGGCGCATAAGTGGGGCCGCCTTTCGGGAGTTGCTGTACCAGGTCACGCGAGACAGTGGCGACGGCTTGGTCCGACCAGCGCATGCTGTATTTTTCTGCGGGGATCTGGCGTAGTCGGGCTTTCATGCCAGCATCTGCTTCCAGGCTGCTGGCCACGGTTTCTGCAGCCAGCAGGGCGCCTGCAGGTGTCCAGTGGCTGTCCAGGCGAAAATAAAGATTTTTCTCCGGGCGATTTTTAGAGCTTTGCAAAAAACTGCTGTTCAGGTCGATGACTTTCACCCCTGCGGCACTCAAAACCTGTGCCATACGCTGATAATTTCCCGCCATATAGGGGTTGAGTTTATGTTGCTCAGGCAAATGCTCCTGGTAAATGCGGGCTTTCAAAGGCACCATCGCCACCACCAGGGTAATGCCATTCTCATGCAAGGTCTGGCTGAAGGATTTGATCAAATCCAGCGAGCTATTGGTGGCGGCCAGATCCGCACTATTTGCCCATTCATAGCGATAAAACAGCCAGTCGTGCTTGCCCGCAATGGCGGCGGCTTCTTCGGCGCAGGCCGTTGTGGCGCTCAGGCAGCTCGCTGTCAGACAGAACAAGGCCATGCTGGAAAGACGTAGAGGTGCGCGCAGTATGATATTGCTCCTTGCTATTGCGTTTGTGATGTTTGCTGGACCTGATTATTTATGAGCAGGTGCTTCAACTGCATTTTTTGAGACGCGGACCTGCAAGACAGAGTGGGCGTCCAGAGTCAGGAGTAAACTATAATTGTCGCCGCGCTCCAGCACAAGCGCAACTCTCGCCTGCTGCGCGGCAGGGCTGCTGCAATCCCCTTTGCCTGCGGGCTGGTTGGCAAATGGGCAGGCCAGTAATTCTACTTTGATGGGATTGACTGCGAGTGCATGACTGCTCAAAGGTGCGAGCGCACGAAATACACTGGTCTTGCCATCAGCGGTACTGATATTGAATTCGCCTGATTTATCGGCTAAATGATAGACCGTAATGTTGGCCTTCATGCGGTTCAAACCGGTTTTATCTTCAAATATCTGTGGTGCTGACTGGGGAATGGTATATGCCAGCGTCAATACTTGCGCCGGGCGCACATCAATGCGGGTAGTGGCGATGATTTTCGCTTTTGGCTGTGATAGCAACTGCAGTTCATGCGGGCCAGCACGCAGTACCATATAGTCGCCAAATTTCCCTTCCCGTATACCTGCCTGGCGGGGCTTTCCATCCACCAGCACATCGAGCTGTTCATTTGGGGTGAGGTGGATGATGCGTACATATGCTGCATCTGCGGGTGGCTCAGGGTCATATAAGACCCCCGTTAATTGTGCCAGAACAGGCCTGGCTACGAACAGAACAAAGCAAAAACTGACAAGCGGCCAATACCTGGGCCTTGCCAGCCAGGCTGCAGCGATTGGGAAAACAGTGAGAACAGACACGATGAACTTTTCCTTGATCTATAAATCACATCGGCGTTTCATACTGATGCACAACCTTTGCAAACTTGGGATAGATAGCAATAAATTAACAAATGTTCATGTATTTCCAGCCATGACAGGAAATTGCACATGATAAGATGATGAGATAGTGACAATTCAAGTGTATCGACTAACTGCATGACAAAAATGTTTTGCCATTTCAACAAAGGCACCCGCCATTATGCATGAGAGCCCCGTCCTTGCCAACGCCAGCCTGAGTATCCCTGGCTTGCCCAGCCTGACAGATCAGATGCTGAATGGCGGCTTATATGCGCTGATTGCAGAAATGCCACCGGCCCGCGTTCCCGTGCTTGCCAGCAGTCTGCAATATGCCTGGAGCAAGCAACAAAATTGCACCATCATTCTACCCTCGCATCCAGAAGCATTTCTGGAGCGCATAGACGCACTCGGCGTCTACGATACCAGCAGGGCACTGGAAAGTGGCAAGCTGCAAATCTTCTTGCGTCAGGATAATTTTGCAAAAAACATGTTTCGTTTTGGCGCAGAACGCTTTGCCAAGGAACTCGATCATTTTGGTATCCAGGATGACAGTTATCTGATCTTTGATCAGGCAGACGAATTGTTCAGCCTGCATGATCTTTCCCTGGCCATGGAGCAGGTAGAGGCCCTGCGCCTGTGGTTTGGCAGGCATAGGGTCACGGCCTTGCTGGTGTTTTCACGTTTGAGTGGCCATAGCGCCGAAACCTTGCAAGCCATGATGGATCAACTATCCGGCATTGTCAGGATAAGCAGTGGCCGCCCTGGTTTGGAACTGACTTTTGATTACTGGCAGTCGCCTGAAGGCACTGTCGCTGCGCGCCAATATCCCTTGTTGACGCTGGATAATGGCATGTACAGGATAGGCGCGCGTGCGATTGAGGAATCGCCTGAGCAGTCAGAGATATACGCCCAGGCTGCTCCGGCAAAATTCTTTTACATGGATGATGACCTGGCCAGTCTTGCCCATGAATCCGCAGGCAACTGGCAACAAGTCAACAGTCTGGTCGGCATGATGCATGCCACTCGCGGTTTGCAGGCAGTGACGGTGTTGCTCAGTTTCCAGCGCCAGACTGAGTTGCGCGAGTTGGCCGAGACTGTGCACACACTGCGCATGAGCCTGGGTAAAAAAGCCCATATCGTGATACGGGAAAAGCAGGCTTCATTGCGTTATCAAAATGAAGCACTCTTGCTGCGCCTGGGCGTTAACCTGGTGATACATCGCGACATACCGGAAAGCCGTTTGCCCTTATTGCTGGAATCGCTGAAAGGCCAAAGCTTTGACCGTAATGTCGACATTGATTTTGAAATTGCTCTGGCCAGCGTCTTGCCTTCCGGCTTGCGTGGCTATTTATTGCCACCACGCTTTGCCAGGGAGATAGGCCTCATCATAGAGCGCGGTGCAGCCCTGAGTATCCCTTGTGTACTGGTGATAGGTGAGCTGGTGCATGGCACCAGCTTTCCAGAGATCCTGGCGCGTATCAATATTTCCCGCCCTGGTGATCTCTTGTCCAGCGATGGCAGGGCATGTTATCTGTTTTTTAATGCCTGCCCCGAATCAGCATTGCAATTGACACTGGAGCGTATCCTGGGTGCGGCAGCTGCTACGGCTTTTCATGAAGTCAGATATTTGACAGACCGGCAGGATATCGTCCTGGCTTTGGCAAACCTGGCATATGCCGCCAAGGATGCACAACTCCCTGATTATTCCAGCGCCATTCCGGCAATGCTGGAATCTATAGAGCCAAAAGCGCCAGCAGAGTCAATTGTGCCCAAGGAGGATTTTCCCTTTCTTCCCAAATCGCATACACCTGAGAAGCAGGCAGTGGTGCCAAGTGTCATGGCCGCAGTCACGCAAGCTGACATACCATCTGAGCAGGAACAGCCTGAATCAGCGAACGACTTTGCCATGACAGCAGAGGAAGAAGACGAACAGGATTTTTCCAGCGATACAGAGGATCAATTCAAATTTAATCCAGTGGCAGGAAGTGCTACCAGGGCAGCCAACCAGGTGTTTGGCAAACAACCCGCGCCCAGGGCCACGCGTGCCACTTACAAGAAGCAACCCGTCTGATGAATTCGTCAGCAAATATTCAACACTAAGAGTCTATGCGTATTTACCTATCGAGCAAGAAAGTAATGTTCTCCTTGCCTGCATTATTGGCAGTTGCAACCTTGGTCCATAGCCCTATGTCCATGGCGGCGGATGCACCAGTGGCACCACTTAGCCCAGCCCAGCAACAAATCCTGGATTTGAATGCGGCCCAGGATTATCAGGCTGTCGGTAGCAAAGGTCTGGAAGTGCTGGATAAAGAAAAAACCGAGCCTGGCCTGCGCCTGATCATTGCCAATAGCCTGGCCTGGTCAGGGCGCATGCGCAAAGCTGAGCTGCAATACAAAATATTATCCAATGGGCCGCTGCGCAAGGATGCTCGCACGGGCCTGGCCAATGTCTATCGCTGGAAGGGCCGGGACGACCAGGCCCTGCCGCTCTATCAATCGGTGCTGGCAGAAGACCCACAGCATGCAGGTGCCAATGAAGGTTTGCTATATGCCATGCGTGAACTGAATCCACGCACCCTGATTAGCGCCGGTGCGGCACAAGATTCTGGCGATGCCAGGCGCCGTGAACTGAGTATCAGCCATCGCTGGCGTGATGATAGTGGCAGCCACATCTTTGAAGTGAGTAGCAGTGGCACCCGTGATCAATTGCCGCTGACCACGACCCAGCAAAGAGAAGTCGGCTTTGCCTATCAAAACCTGAAACTGCCGCTGGAGCCACGCCTGGAGCTGGATGCCCAGGCAAAACCCAAGGCTGATCTTTTTGGTAACCTCAAGCTAAAGATAGATGAAGGACGTTTCCTGGTCGAAGTCGGCAGGACCAATTGGGGCAAGGCCGCTTTTAATGCCAATGCCCTGGCAGATGATTTGAATGCGGCCCATGTCGGTGTCGATGCCAATCTGAATTTCGATGCCGGACAATTCACCGAGCATGTCGATGTCTTTCGTGTCTCCGACAGTAACGTGATACTGACCAGCCGCAGCAATTTCATTCCAAACTGGCGGCCCTTCGGGCACCGTATTAAACCCTTTGTCGGTGTAGAAACACGTGACGTACGTTTTTACTCCAATAAATACTGGTCGCCTGTCGATGGATTTGGTACAGCGTATGTCGGTTTGCAGGGTGAGTTGGCCAATGAAAACTGGAGCCTGTACGGCAGTGGCCAGGCGGGCACCCGTTTGTACGGCGAAGCAGGCAGCAACTGGAGCCTGGGCATGGGCGGCAAACTCTGGCTGGATAAAAACCTGGCCATAGGTGTCAATCTCTGGTCCATGGCCAGTCGTCGCGATAATGCCCGTTATCGCGCAAAATCATTTTCCCTGAATCTGGAGAAACTTTGGGATTGAGGCAAATCTATCGCTACCTGATTGCGGCTGCCTCCATTGCCGGGGTGCTGTATCTGTTTGTTATCAGCCTGGGTGGCATATGGAAATTTGACCTGGGCAAATTTAGTGTCTTGTTTGAAAACCTGTTTCTCAGCGTAGTCTCAGCCTATCTTTTATTTTTCCTGGCTTTGCTGGTGCTCAGGTATGCCATGCTCATCCTGTATTCCTTCATGGAACACCTGGAATACATGATGAAGCGCCGCCAGGAACCTGAGGGCAACGTGCATGACGAGGCCTCATTGCCTATGATCACCCTGGTGGTGCCAGCCTATAATGAGGGGCCAGTGATACAGCCAGCCTTGCGTTCACTATTGTTGCTGGATTATCCGAATTATGAAATCCTGGTGATCGATGATGGTTCCAGCGACGACACTTATGAAAAAGCCCTGGCCGTGGCAAGGGAAGATCATCAGGTCGCTGTGCGTGTCATCACCAAGAAAAACGGTGGCAAGGCTGATGCGCTGAATACCGGCATGAGTGCAGCGCGTGGCGAGTTCATCCTGAACATGGATGGCGACACCAAGCTGTCACGCAATACCCTGCGGGTTTGCATACGCCATTTTGATGATCCACGGGTTGGCGCGGTTGCTGGCAATGTCAAGGTGCTCAATCGCGAGAACCTGCTGACCAGAGTGCAGGCGCTGGAATATGTAGAGGGCCTGGCCATGGCGCGCAAGGCACAAAGTTTCATGCGCGCAGTCAATATCATACCCGGCCCACTGGGTATGTTCAGGAAGAGCGTCTTGCAGCAGGCTGGTGGCTATGACCATGATACCTTTGCCGAAGACTGCGACCTGACCTTGAAACTGCTCATGCGTGGCTGGCACATTGCTTATGAGCCTACGGCAGTCGCTTGGGTAGAAACCCCCAGCCGCCTGCTGGATTTACTGAAGCAGCGCTATCGCTGGACGCGGGGCATCTTACAGGCCACCCGCAAGCACAGTTCTGCCCTGTGGAATCCCCGTCGTGCCGGTATCAATTTTTTCATTTTATGGTACATGCTGTTTGAAGGCATCATGTGGCCATTTTCCACCGTGCTGGGCAATCTGTTTTTTGTCTATGTCGGCCTGCAATATGGGGTGGTGATTTTTCTGTTTTACTGGTGGCTGCAACTGACGATACTTGATATCGTCGCTGCCACCTACTGCGTCATCGTCGAAGAAGAAGATCCTTCGCTGATTTTTTATGCCGTTGTGTTCAGGCTGTTTTACATTACGATTATTGATATTTCCAAGGTGTTTGCCACCATAGAAGAATGGCGCGGAACGGCAATGACCTGGGGCAAGCTACAAAGAGAAGGCAAGCTTTGATATGGACCTGATTTCTATACTGGCAACCGTGATACTGATCACCACCATAGGCACGCTCGTGGTGGGTGTCGCTGCTTATATTGCCTTCAAACTGCGCGACAAACGCAAGCCCAAACGCAAGGATACTACGACAGAAGAGCAGGGGGAAATACAGGCGATTTTCCTGAAACGCTATGTGCCAGTGAAACAGATTGCGACCAGCACACCGGACAAATCATCGTAATCCATTCATCGTAGCCCATCACTATCAACGTCAGCATCGTTTTATTAAGTTTATCTTTCATGCAAACAGAAGACCCGGGCGGTTTTGAAAACAGACCTGCCTACCGCCGCATAGGCACCTATTTATTGGCCCTGATTGTGCTGGGCATGGCTGTATCCGTATTTGCCTACCTGTCATCGATGCAGGTACTGGGCTGGCAAATGCCGGAATTCAATTTGCAGACCCCTTTCCGCTCTGCTGGCAGTAATAATTCCACACCTGCATCCAGGGGACTGTATCTGTATGTGTCACCGAATACCCGCAGCTATTTTTCTTCCATAGGGGGCAACTATGATCGCTTGCTGGCACCCTGGCATGCGTATGCCAAACAGCGCCAGGTCAGTTTCAAGGAAATCACGGATACCCAGGCATTAAGCGATCTCAAGGATGGTGTCCTGGTGCTGGCCTCGGCCGTGGCACTCAGTGAGCAGGAACGGGCTGCTCTGCAAAATTATCGTACCCAGGGTGGCTCCATCCTGGCGACCTGGGCCAGTGGCACCCGCAATGAAAAAGGAGAATGGGCAGGCTGGCAATTCCTGGAAGCCATGGGGGCTACTTCCAAAGGGGAAATCGCGCTCGAATCCAAGGCCCGTTACCTGATCTTGAATGGTGAAACACCGGTGACCCATAGCCAGGCGGCTGGCCAGCGCATCTGGCTGGGCAATGCCTCAGAGAGTCTGCTGCGCTTCAACGGCAAGGGCGCAGCCAGCATCATGGACTGGACCAGGGTGCAAGACCCGGAGCGAAAAAATGAAACTGCCGTGTTATATGCGGAGCCCAGTGCCGAGAGCGGGCGCAGTGCCGTATTTGCCTTTGCTGAATCCGCCTGGGAATCACAGCCTTACCCCATTTACAGCCTGGTCGACGATACCCTGAGCTGGCTGCAAAGAAAGCCTGCCTTGTTGCGCGCAGCCTGGCCAGAAGGCAAGTATTCAGCACAAATCATAGAAATGGATACCGAACAAGGTTTCGCCAATGCCTTGCGCTTTGTTACGCTGATACGCGGTATCAATTATCGCGGCAGTTTTTATGTGCTGACCTCTGTGGCCAAACAATTCCCTGATGAGATGAAGCAACTGGCACGCGACTATGATATTGGTTATCACGGTGACACCCATATCAGCTTTAAAGACCAGAGCTTGAATGAGCAGGAAAAACGCCTGCTTGCCATGCGCGAAGACATCAAATCTATTTTGCCCGACTTGTCAGCCATCACCGGTTTCCGTGCGCCGCTGGAAGGCTATGACAATACTACCCAGACTTTGTTGCAGAAAAATGCTTTCCTGCACCATGTGACCGACCCCAATAGCAGTGAAGGCCGCTTGCCCATGTTTGTCAAAATCGATGGCGTCAGCAACGAGAATGCCATGGTCTTGTTGCCACGTACCCAACGGGATGACCTGAATTTGAGCAAGGAACAACTCGATGTAGAGCAGACCAGGCAAGCTCTGATCAGCGATGCAGAAACCAGCAGGCAAATGGGTGCATTGGGTTTGCTCAGCGTACATAGCCAGAGCTTTGAAGAAAACAGTTTGCTGACCCAGGCTTTTCCCGCTTACCTGGATTACCTGAAGGCGAATAGAAGCAGCATCTGGCTGGCCTCATCTTCACAGGTTGCCAACTGGTGGCATGAGCGTGACAGATTGAAATTATCTTCTACTGTCGCAGGCAAGCGTGTTGAATTTGATCTCACCGTTACCGGCAAGAAGCCACTGGCCAATGCCAGCCTGATCTTGATACTGCCGCAAAAATCCCAGTTGCCAAATGTGCTGGGCTTAAAGATAGGCATGCCCAAGGCCACGGTAAAGCGCATAGATGACTTCCGTGCTGCCATCACGTTTGAGGTGTTGGAGCCGGGTAATTACGCCTATCAGGCAGTATTCAATTAAGGCTTATTTCCTGCCTGCCAGCCAGTCTGCCAGATGCTGGATATCACGGCTGGCCTGTGCATGAGGGGCATATTGCAAGACTGATCTTTCATAGGCCAGGGCTTCCGGCACCAGGGCATCCCTGTGGATGACCATGGGGGCCATCTTGCTGCCAAAGCTATCCATCATGGCGGCCCTGACTTGCTGCCCCAGTTCGCTGTTTTCCTGCATCTGGTTCAGCAGTATATGAGTAGCACAGGTCTTGGTCGCCGGGTCTTTGCCATATTCCGCCAGCAATTTGAACATTTTACCCAGGCTGGAATACGAGGCTGCATCGGCCAGAACGACGATCAGTGCATGGGCTGCTGCTTGCAACACCTGTGGCAGATAAACCGTGGCACCAGGCGGTGTATCGAGCAGGATGTAGTCATAGCCTATGTCCTGCAAGCCTGAAATTGCCGTCGCTAACCAGGCCGGGCGTGCCTCCAGTTCACCTTCAAATTCCAGCAACTCTTCTTCAGTAACACGACCAAAAGGAATGAAGTCGACACCAAACGGGCTTTCAAAAATCACTTCAGGAAATATGCCTTCACGTACCAGGCCAGCATCATCATTCGGGTCCATACCGAGGTGATGACGTACCGCATTTTGCGGATCAAGATCGATCACCAGAACACGTTTGTCACGCTGGCTCAGGGCGATGGCAAGATTGCTGGTCAGCGTGGTCTTGCCTACGCCACCCTTGCCGGAGATGAGGGAAATTACATGCATGATTGCATAGGAAGTGAATTCTTTTCTAAGTTACTGTGGGCGTTGTGAACCTATGCTGCTCACACAAACGCGACACGCAGTTTACCTTCAATTTCCTTCTTTGATAAGCCTGGAGCGTGAGCAGGTTTGCTTAAGGCGGCATGGTGGTCGAATCAGAAAACTGCTTACGATAATTGCCCGGACTATTCGCCACGATGCGGCGGAAATGGCGGCGCAGTGATTCTTCCGAGCCAAAGCCTGCCAGCTCGGCGATCTGTGGCAGGCTGGTGTTGGGCGACTCCAGTAATTCCTTGGCGATGGCGACGCGTTCGCGTATCAGCCATTCGCCGGGTGCCATACCTGTGCTTTCCTTGAAATGGCGCTGCAGGGTGCGCGTGCTCATGGCGGCTTTTTCTGCCATCGATGCCAGGTTATGCGGCAGGGCAGGGTGGGCCCTGATCCAGTCCATCAGTTTGGCAAGGCGTGCATGCTCATCGCTGGGCATGGGGCGTGGTACAAACTGGGCCTGGCCACCTTCACGGTGTGGTGGCACTACCAGGCGCTGGGCCACCAGGTTGGCGACTTTTGCGCCATGGTCTTTGCGCACCAGGTGCAGCAACATATCGAGTCCGGCGGCAGAGCCTGCCGAGGTCATGATCTGCCCCTGGTCCACATACAAGGCATTGGTCTGCACTTGAATTTGCGGGTAACGCTTGAGCAATTTTTCGGCATAACGCCAATGGGTGGTCACGGTCTTACCATCCAGTATGCCTGCCGCTGCCAGGATGAACACGCCTGAGCAAATACTGCAAATACGTGCTCCACGCGCATGGGCTGCACGAATTTTGTCGAGTAAAGCCTCAGGCGGGATTTCATCCGCATCGCGCCAGCCGGGGATGATGATGGTATCTGCCTCGTCCAGCATATCAAGGCCGTACGGCACTTCCACCGTGATACCGCCTGCTGCACGCAATTTGCCCGCATCGGCAGCGCAGACGGCAAACTCATACCAGGCTACCCCCAGTTCCGGGCGTTGCAAGGCAAATAATTCTACCGTGCAGCCAAATTCAAAGGTGCATAGTTGATCATAGGCAAAGCAGATGACGAGATGAGGTTTCATGGCCAGATATTACCGTAAACGCGCATTGCGACAGATGGTTTATTCGCGCAACCAGTCGCGCAATTCATAATACCAATACGCGCATTGGGCAGCCATCAAGCCCAGTTTGCCAAAGCTGGGGGGCAAGCCATACTGATCCAGACCATGCGGCAAGGCCTGCTGGTTGGCAATTGCCTGTGCCACGAGCTCACCCGCCAGCGTAGTGGGTGCCACACCATGCCCACCAAAGCCCATGGCATACCAGACCCCATTAGGCAGGCAACCGATTTGTGGCATCTTGTGCTGGGCATAACTCATCAGGCCACTCCAGGCATATTCGACTTTCGTGCCTGCAAGTTGTGGATATACTTTTAGCATGTCTTTGTAGAGCAATTGTGCAACTGTGGCAGGTGGTTTTTCTTGTATGGAGATGCGGCCGCCCCAGAGCAAACGACTATCTGCCAATGGCCGGTAATAATCGAAGGCAAAGCGGGTGTCATACACGGCAGCGCTGGTTTGCATGGCAGTTGTCAGTTTGTCGCCGAGTTTTTCTGTTGCCATGACATAGGTGGCGATAGGCAGGACGGAGCGCGCCAGTTGCGGGTACAGGCTTTCTATATAGCCACCGCAACAAACTACGACATGCTTGGCTTTCACCGTGCCATGTCCCGTACGCACCAGTTTTTCGGCAGCGATAGTTTCAATGGCGCTGACACGGCTTTGCTCAAACACCCGAACAGCTTGTGAATTCAATACCCTGGCCAGCGCCTGCGCATATTTAAGCGGATGAAAGTGAAAGGCATTTTTTTCATGCAGGGCATCAAAATATCTTTCGCTATGCAAGGCTGCCCGGGTTTGCTCGCGTGACCAGGGTGTCCAGTCGACCTCGAATTCACGCAGCATGAATTCTCTTTGCTGCTGTAATTTTTTTGCATCGTCGAACCAGTTGGCCAGCACTACACCGCTCTCATTGATATCGCAATCCATCTCATATTGCTGTATCCGTCGGCGTATCAGGGCGACGGCATCCAGTGTCAACTGATACAAATGGCGGGCGGGCTCGCGACCTATCTGTTTGATCAGCTCAGCATTGTCGAGGCTGAAACCGCCAAACACAAAACCGCCATTGCGGCCAGATGCACCATGGCCAATTTGTTCTGCTTCCAGCAAGACGATATTCTTGACGCCGCGTTCCAGCAAGCCCATTGCTGTCGCCAGGCCCGCATAACCGCCGCCTATGATGCAGACTTCACAATCAACTTGCTCTTGCAGACTGGGGTAGTGTTCAGATGCAGCCGTCGCTTGATAAAAAGTGTGCAGCAGATTTTCTTGGGGAATCATGATGAAGAGGCAGCAATGGAGAGCAATAGAAAGCCAAGAACTTACACGCAACAAGGGCTTGCTGGCAAGCCTATGTTTTTGATATTCCATCGTTTACATTTGCCTGTCAGACAATTACACTGGGTTTCCAAGCCAGCCATGAAAGTTGCTGCCGGTGTTGACGTCAATCGACGCAGCAAAGCTGCTTACCTGGTAACTGCTTGGCTTTTTGGACTTTGATAAAAACTCAAGAAAATATCTCGCCTGCTACCCCATGCGTAAATTGCCTGCACGCTATGCCGCCCTGGTCATGCCCTTCTTTTTGTCCATATTGATGACCTTTATCGTGTCGCTCATCAGTACCTTGCGCAGCGTAGGCCTGGCAGATCATTTAGTGCAAATCTGGATGGGCTCCTGGGCCTTGTCGTGGCTGGTTGCTTTCCCTACTTTGCTGGTGGTCTTGCCTTTAGTCAGGCGCTTGACGGGCATGCTGGTAGAAGTACCGCGCTGATCTGGCATTGAACAGTGTCACTCACGGTGCGCGATAGCAGCAAATGAGTTGAAACATCTGCTTACAAGTCATTACGAATTCTCACCCATGCGCTATCGCCAGTTTTATATTATTGCGCCCCGCAAACAGTTTCATCAGTAATGCATGGCGCCATCGCCATGTGCTGTATCCCTCGCAATAATGAACACCGCATTTCTTCACGTAGTAAAAGATCGCAAGCTGGCCCATATCTTGAGACAGATTGCCGACGATTTTGAAATCCTCGATTTTTTCCAGCAATACGGCAGCAGCTGCTTTGCCATGTCAGCCATGCTGGCGCAATTGCTCTCAGAAAAAGGCTATACCGCCCGGGTACAAGGCTGCTATGCAGAGATACGTCAAAACAATGGTATTTTCTATATAGGCTATAAGGGTCTTGTCCATGACAATCAGAGGGAAGGACATGCGGTTTGCATCGTCGATGAACAATACCTCATCGATTTTGGTCTGGGGACTTTAAGAAAGTTTTATGCCGAAGATTTTGCCCATGCCCTGGCTTGTGAAATTTCTGGCACCAGCCCTGTCCTCGGTACGCTGAACATGAACGATGGCGGCGACATCGCCTGGCGCACAGACTGGATTTCACCCATGGTGGAGCAGGAGTTGCAGGCCCAGGCAGCAACGGTAGAACGGATATTAAATGTCTACGACGACTTCCAGAGAAACCGTATGTCGTATTTGGTCAAAAAATTATTTGTAAGCAAAAATGACTTACCGTCGGATCAGGCGATGCTGGCTATCTACCAATCAATGAGGTCTGCCGCAGAGGAGGCGCAAGCGGAATTGGAATTGACTGAATAATCGATACCGGTTTGTATTATTTCTCTGTTAATTTCTTGGCTGCCAAAGCCTTGCTTTCTTTTTTCAAGGCTTTGGATACCGGGCACACTGCCTGCATGAAAGAGGCCAGGGTGTTGGCCAGATTATCTCCCTGCAAGCGATAGAATACAAATTGTCCACGCTTGTCGCTGGCAATCAAGCCTGCCGATTCCAGTATGCGCAAATGCTTGGACAATGAGGGTTTGGTCATTTCGAAGCGTGCAGCAATGTCACCCGCAGACAATTCTGTCTCGGATAAATAAGCCAGGATTTTCCGGCGTGGCGTCGAGGCCAGGGCTTCAAAA
The DNA here is from genome assembly GCF_049340345.1 of Undibacterium sp. Di27W. Taxonomy (NCBI): domain Bacteria; kingdom Pseudomonadati; phylum Pseudomonadota; class Betaproteobacteria; order Burkholderiales; family Oxalobacteraceae; genus Undibacterium; species Undibacterium sp. Di27W. The sequence goes on from NZ_JBMPOS010000024.1 coordinate 20,540, forward strand.
ACTTTTTCCATGATAAGCAAATAAGAAACAAACAAGAGCAGATAGAAGCAAATAATTCATCATAGCATTTTGCAGCTAACTGGAGAAGTTAATTAGGTAATTAGACATTTAGCTAAATAACGTGTATGCTTGTATCATCTACTTAAAAAAGATCAGTGAAGGTCAGTGAAGATAGGTGAATTATCATGGCATCGGAAAAAAGCAAGGACAGCACTACGGTTTACTACAACAGCGCCTGTCCCGTTTGTGATGCAGGCATACGGGACCAGCGGCTGCGTATGCAGGCATGCAATATCAACTGGGTTGACATACATACGCAACCAGATGCTGTCAGCGACATCAATAGCGAGCTGGAAGCTGTGCGTGAACGCCTGCACCTGCGCAGGGCGAATGGCGAGATACTGATAGGTGAACAAGCACTGGCTGAACTCTGGTCACACACTAATGGCAGGCACAGCATTGCATGGCTGACACTACGCCTGGGTTTTTTGACCCGCCCCCTGTATAACTTCATCGCCAGATACCTGTACCGCTGGAACCGCAGACGCGGGCACTGGTAGCGCGGTTAAAGATAGATTAAACGACACTCATTTCATCATGGAGAACAGCATGAGCACCACAGAGATGACAGAAAGTAATGCAGACCCCGCAGAGTTGGCCCGCTTTAATAGTCTGGCGAGTCGCTGGTGGGATGAAACTTCAGAATTCAAACCCCTGCACAGAATTAACCCGCACAGGCTGGAATGGATAGACAGCCTGGCCCAGCTTGCTGGCAAACAAGTGCTGGATATAGGCTGTGGTGGTGGAATACTTGCCGAATCCATGGCACGCAAGGGGGCGCAAGTCACAGGCATAGACCTGGCCGACAAAGCTTTGCAAATAGCGCAATGGCATGCGCAAGGCCAGGACGTGGATGTGCTTTATGTCAAAAGCAGTGCAGAAAGCTGGGCGCAGCAACATGCCGGACACTATGATGTCATTACCTGCATGGAAATGCTGGAGCATGTGCCGTCGCCTTCTGCCGTTATTCAGGCTTGTAGCGACATGCTTAAACCAGGAGGCTGGGTATTTTTTTCTACCATCAACCGCAATCCCCTCAGTTATACACTGGCGATCGTGGCGATGGAATATCTCATGCGCATACTACCGCAAGGCACGCACCAATATGCGCGCTTCATCAAACCCTCTGAGTTGCTGGCGATGGCAGGGGCTGCCGGTCTGGTATTGCAAGAACAGCGTGGCCTGGGCTACAACCCGCTGACGCAAAACTTTAGACTATATGGTTTTATGGGCGTGGGTTATTTGCTGGCTATGCAGAAACCCTTGCCGGTTTAAGTGTGAGCAAGCCTGAATAACTGAGCAGCAAACCTAGCCCTGGCATCACAAAGCCCACGTAAAAGCGGTAGCGCCCATCTTCTATGCATTTATAGGCGAGTGATTGCGGAAATAGTCGCACAGGGATAGGTATGCCGTGCAGACTGGCAGCAAGTACACGCCAGTTCCAGCCGCCATTGAGGATGTCGACTGTCAGACGGAAATGCATGAGCCCCGTACTCTCTTGCCAATAACCCTGAGGATATACACCATGCGGTGCAAACACGGTCACCAGTTCTTCAGAGCGGCCATCTGCTGCAGTGAATCGCCTGGTCCAGATTAATTTACCACCCTGGTGGCTGATACTGACTTTATAGCCAGAGTGCGTGTGTCGGGTCGGTACGCCCAATTTTTTCGCCAATCTGCGCCCTATAAAACCTGCCAGACCCTTACCCAGTTTGATCTCGATTTCGCCTTCCAGCGTGCCACCCGTGATATGCAATTGCTGCAATAGGGGATGCAAATCTTGAAATGCCTCACCAAACCAGGTTTGTGCTGAGGTGACAGGTGGCGAAGGACTAGGGTTTTCTGGCGACATGCGGGCTATTGTAAATCTGAAACTGAAAAAGTACAGGCTTTGAGCTTGCGCTCATGATTTCTTTTTATAGCTACTTCTGGCGCAGTAAAATGCAGGCTTGCCCGGAGAACCAGGTTTCTGCTTCTTTTTTCTTGCTTCTGGCATTAAAATCCCGCACCAAACCCACAATTTGCCTATGCCATCCCTGCCGCAGGCAGGTGCGACTACCAGAAAGTACAAGACATGGTTTTTAGTACGGTCACTTTTTTATTTTATTTTTTACCCTTATTTATCGTCTTGTACTTTGCGCTGCCATTTCGCATGCTGCGCAATACGGTCTTGCTGGTTGCCAGCCTGGTTTTTTACGCCTGGGGTGAACCCAAGAACTTGCCATTGCTGTTGATTTCCATCTTGCTCAATTATGTGTGCGGACTGGGCATGGGCAGGGCGCAAGAAAAAGGGGGGACTGGAAAAGCAGTTTTCATCGCCGGCATAGGTTTTAACCTGGTCTTGCTGGCTTACTTTAAATACTTTAACTTTGCCCTGAGCAGTGTCATCGCCTTGCTGGCTAAACTGGGTATCGATATACCCGCTGTGGAGGCCGTTACTTTACCCCTGGGGATCTCCTTCTTTTCCTTCCATGCAATTTCCTATCTGGTGGATGTGTATCGCAAAAAGACCAGACATGAAAAGAGCCTGCTGGCGCTGGCCATGTATATCACCATGTTCCCGCAACTGATAGCCGGGCCTATCATTCGCTATTCCACCATTGCCAGGCAATTGCACCAGCGTCAGCATACGCTGCGCCGGGTGGAACTGGGGATCAAGATCTTCATTCTCGGGCTGGCACAAAAAGTCTTGATCGCCAATAGCGTGGCCTTGCCCGCGGATCAGATATTTTCACTTGCACCAGAAGCACTGGGCCTGGCCACAGCCTGGCTGGGCATCACTTGCTATAGCTTGCAAATCTATTTTGATTTCTTTGGCTATTCAAATATGGCGATAGGTTTGGGCCTGGTGACGGGTTTTAGCTTTCCGCGCAATTTCAATTATCCTTATATAGCGCAATCAATTACTGAATTCTGGCAGCGCTGGCACCTTAGCCTGTCACGCTGGTTCCGCGATTATCTGTATATACCCCTGGGTGGGAATCGCGGTTCCAGCATGGCGACCTATCGTAACCTGTTCATCGTCTTTTTCCTGTGTGGCCTGTGGCATGGGGCAAGCTGGACCTTTGTTGCCTGGGGCCTGTATCACGGGACATTTCTGGTACTGGAACGCATAGGTTTGCAAAAAACCTTGCTGGCCTTGCCCCGACTGTTCAGGCATGTGTATACCATCCTGGTCATCATGGTGGGTTGGGTATTCTTTCGCTGTGACAGCTTTACGCAAGCCCTGCATTATCTGTGGGCCATGGCAGGTGGCATGCCAGCAGATAATGCGCTTGCCCTAGCCATGCGCTTCTTGAATGGGACAGTAATCACCGCCCTGATTGCTGGCTTGCTGGTATCAACACCAATCCTGCAAGCATTCAACAAGCCACAGGCACAAACCAGGATATTTGCTCCTGCGATCAGTCTGATGCTCTTCGTGTTGTCGGCGATCAGTCTTGCCACGGGTGCTTATAACCCCTTTATTTATTTCCGTTTCTAAGGCTGGATGATGAGCATGAAAAATTCCAGCGCAGCCAGTGTGGCAAGCAACACACAAAGACGCTATTACGGGCGTATTGTTTTCATTATTATTTTCTTGGGCATATTGCTTACTCCGGCTTTGGTCCATATCAGTGGGAAAATGCCTGGCACCAGTGCAGAAAACCGCGCACTTGCTGCCAAGCCCTTATTGCCACACACATTGACGGATACTTTGAAGTTCCCCGCAGCAGTCGATGCCTATCTGAATGATCATTTCGGTCTCAGGAGTAAGCTGGTGGCATGGAATAACCAACTGCGCTATTACCTGCTCGGCGATGTCAATGCCGTACAGCTGACTGCGGGTAAAGATGGTTATCTCTTCTTTAACTCACATGCTGCCAATACGCCTTTGGCCATGGTGGATTTTTTATGTGGAAAAAACGTCACACAAAAAGACCGGGCAGAGATTGTCAGGACAGCCTCGGGCTTTATGCAGATGGCGGTACAGACTAAAGCAGAAAGTTATTTATTGCTGGCACCGACCAAGCCCGTGGTGTATGCCGATAAATTACCAGACTGGTTACAGCAGCAATGCGCGCAATATACGCCGACTTTGCCAGGCATAGTCACAGCATTGCAAGCTCTGCCGGAGTTAAAAGACAAGGTCATTTATCCACTGGCAGAAATGCAGGCACTCAAAGCCAGTACGGCAGTATTTCCAAAGACTACTTTTCACTGGACTGGCAATGGACCAGAACCTGTAGCGCAACTGGTCGCAGAAAAATACCTGCATCGCAACAGGCTGCTAACACTGACGACGACATTGCATGATGTCGCATCTGATATGCAGCAATTCTTGCCGGGCGTAGCGCTGATGGTGCCTACCTATGATCCTGATTATGTCAAGCTGGGTATCAGCGCATGCGAAGGGGTGGCCTGCTTCCCGGAATTTGTTGATACCGCCAGCAAGATAGGGGATGTTACACGCTACCGCCATGAGCACAGAAAAGGTCCCAAACTACTCATGATTACGGATTCATTTGGCCATGGCATCGCTGGTTTTTTCTCTGAATACTATGCTGAAGTCTGGCATGTCTCTGTGAACGACATCAATCAACTCAGTGAAAAAGAGCGCATCAGGTTCAGACAGATCTTACTAAATGACTATGCGCCAGACCAGATATTGTATGTATTTCATGACGCATCCGTCTCTTATTTTGAGAGATATGCAGGAGCCTTGCTCAAGGCGGGCCAATAATTTCTCTGCAGGGAGCAGCTAGTTGGCAAGCTGCAGCCTTGCCCGCATGAATTAACTCTGTGCGCTGTGGCTGAATAAAAGATCAATGTGATCTTCGCCAAAATCCTTGTAAAAGTGCATGATTTTATCCACATCATTGCCAGCATCAAGCAAGTCTCCCGTTTTTTGGATGATTGCGGCGGTATACCCCAGATCAAACAAAAAGCGCAAATAAGTGGGTCCGTCATTGCCGCCTGTCAGTGGCATGAAATCAGGACTAAATTCGCTGATGATGGTGGGATGCCATTTGGACAGCAAGGTTTTGGCACCAAGCAAGGCCCTGTATTCAAAACCTTCAATGTCAATTTTGATGAGGTCAATTTTTTTGTCTGCAGGAATGAGATGGTCCAATGGCATGCAAGCAACCACGGTACTTTTCATCAAGGCGTGTTGGTCTTCTGATAAGTGGGCAGTCGTTCCATTGCTATAGGAACTATTGAGGCTCAGGATATCAAAATCTTCACCAGCCGCGCTGTTGATAATTTTAATCTGAGCAAAACCATTTTCCCTTTTGCTCAACTCTATGAATTTGACATTATTGGTATTCGGCTCAACGGCATAGACCACGCCAGTGCTGCCCGTCAAGGAGGCAGCCATGATGCTGTAGTAACCAATATTGGCACCAATATCAAGTACTGCCATACCCGCCTGTACATGCGCCTTAAAAATTTTGCTGACATGCGGCTCATATTCGCCGTGTATCAAAGGCTGGCCCAAGTCAAGGTCTTCCGGGTCTACAAACATCGGTAATCCATTCACCTCGACTTTTTGAATGCCGCTAACGTCGCGCTTGACAGACAATTTCTCCTGGCGCTGGGCAAATTCCAGTGAATTCAAATAGGAAGAAACCACCGCATCCAGGGGTTGCCCAGCCTGACCACTATGACCTGGCCATTCTTCTGGATTGGGGGCTCGGCCCAAAATGAGGCGAAAGCAGTGGAAAATATCTTCAGTGGTCGTGTGCTCTTCGTAAGTCCAATCACCAAATTTTTGGATGGAATTGGCCCCGACACGCGCAACTGCTGCAATTTGTTCAGGCTCGACCAGCGTGGGAGGTGCAGATCTGGAGAACAGTTTCTTAAGCATCATTATATCTTCGTTAAAGTGGGACATTAGGGGTGTTTAGCTTGGATTATAAATCCTGGCCTCTTAATCCTGGCCTCTTTTTACCTGTAAATGTTTATCCATTTTGCGCTGAGCATTTCTTCTAGTCCTACAAGACGGCGGTCCGGTGTCCTATATCTCACTATTAGCGTGGCTGCTACGATACATTCCATGCCTTGCTCTTAAAAGACAAGTCGGGATAGAAGCTGCTGGCGTGTTCCAAATTGTTGTAACCAGTTTCCATTCCCTTGCTCATGATTTTCATGTGGCGCATTTTCAAGCATCTCTATAGCAATTCCTTTAACTGAAATATTGATAACCGAAACCTGATCAAGGAGTATAAAAATGAATAACTTCGTAAAAAATATCATGGGAATTTTTCTGGCAAGCATCCTTCTGATTACCATGGGCTGCGCTTCCACTTCCAAGCAGGAAAGTGCCGGTGAATATATTGATGACAGCGTCATCACTACCAAAGTAAAAGCAGCCATCCTCAATGACCCCAATCTCAAAGCAACTGAAATCAATGTGGAAACCTATAAAGGCGTAGTTCAATTGAGTGGCTTTGTGGCTGATCCAGCCTCCGCTGGCAAGGCTGCCAGTGTGACTAGCGATGTCAAAGGCGTTAAATCGGTCAAAAACGATATACGTGTGAAATAGTTTAGTGAATAGTTAAATGTGTGGAGCTGGCGCTGGTCTGGGCAATTGCAGCATGCGCCGCACTTACTCACTTACCGGCAATCATGTGACAGCCAGACATGATTGTCATCTACTCCGCATGCAGTGACCTCGCTGACTGCGGAGTTTTTTTATTGTCGATTATTGTCGATATCAGCATCTGGCAGCAGGTTTCTGCTCGGATAAACCTCTGCTTTTTTATGATGCAAATGATGGCGCAGCACAAGGCTCATCAATCCGGCACGTCAATTTTATGCAAAACCATTTGTTAAAAGGAGCTTCATGATGAATTCAGATCAAGTCAAAGGCACGGCAAAGAAAGTGGCAGGTAAAGTCCAGTCAGAAGCAGGCAAACTGATAGGCAGCAAGAAACAACAGGTCAAGGGAGCTGCCATGCAAGTAGAAGGCAGTATGCAAAAAGCGCTGGGCAACATCAAGGATGCATTTAAAAGTGCTCATAGACATTAATGCCTGATCGCTGAGAGCTTGCATCAGGGCTGAGGATGCAAGCGCTTGAAGATTCCCAAAAATAATGTCGCCCGGTCACATATCAACAATAATCAAAATAAATTATATGGATGGACAGAGCGATGGACATGCCTCTACCAAATAATCCTGCTGCAACTAAGGCTCCAACTAAGGCTGCAATTAAGGACAGTGACAAAGCACCCGATATTCCTGTTGCTGAGCCAGAGTTAAAAGAAACCCTGCCTGCTGAAGATACGCAGCCTCAATTCTTGCCAGGTGTCCATGTCAACGCCAGGGGGTTGGCATTAACGATTTTGGCAACCGTCGCTTTTGTCTTTGCACTGCGTACAGCTCAGCGGTTTTTTATTCCCCTGACCTTCGGTATCTTCATCGCCTATACCCTGTCACCCCTGGTTGATACTTTGCAACGCCTGCGCATTCCACGAGTGATTGCGGCGACGCTGGTGATGATCAGCATTATGACGATCATCGCTACCCAGGTCAGCTCATTGCATGCCGAATTTGATTCCATACTGGATCAGTTGCCTGTGGCCACACGCAAGTTGTCCAGTGAAATGAGCAAGTTGCAATATGGTCAAAATGGCTTGATGCAAAAAATGCAGACAGCCGCCACCGAAATCGAAAAAGCGACCAGCCAGGCGACCACAGGTGTTGCGCCCGCGGCCAAGAAAACAGCAGTGAGCGAAACACCTGTACTCAAGCTGCGTGAATTGCTGCTGGCAGGTTCACTGGGGATCATGGATCTGGTAGGGCAGGCCATCATGATGCTGTTTCTTATTTTCTTTCTCCTGCTTTCTGGCGACAAATTCAAGCGCAAATTAGTCAAGATTACGGGGCCTTCGTTGACGCAAAAGCGCATCACTGTGCAAATTCTCAGCAAGATCAATACTTCAGTGCAGCAGTATATGTTCATGCTTTTGATGACCAATGGCTTGTTGGCCCTGCTGACCTGGATTGCCTTTCACTTTATAGGTCTGGAAAACGCTGGAGCCTGGGCAGTCACCAGTGGCCTCCTGCATGTCATTCCTTACTTTGGCTCACTGCTGATGGCGATGGCAGCCTGCCTGATTGCCTATGTGCAGTTTGGCACTATCTCCATGGCCTTGCTGGTTGCAGGCATATCGATTGCCATTGCCATGCTGGTGGGTACCGTTGTCACTACCTGGATGACAGGGCGTATTACCCGCATGAATACCGCAGCTGTGTTCATCTCGCTCTTGTTTTGGGGATGGTTATGGGGCGGCTGGGGTTTGTTGCTGGGCGTGCCTATCATCGTCATTGTGAAGGTGGTTTCAGAGCACATAGACGGCATGCAGGCCGTGGCAGAACTATTGAGTGAATAATTTAGGATGAAACGAATAAAGTTGTTTGATTGAGCCTGGTGTCGTAGTGTCGATTGACGTATTTTTTTACTTGAGATTTTTCAACTTCAAAAAGGAAGGAAGCATCATGTTATATACCATTGCTGTCGTCTTGCTTATCTTGTGGCTGCTGGGTCTGGTCAGCTCTTATACCATAGGTGGTTTCATTCATATCTTGCTGGTTGTTGCCATCGTGATGGTGCTGGTACGTGTCATCAGCGGGCGCAAGGTTTGAATAGTTAAGATGCAGAATTAGCTCCTGCTTTTACCTGCAAAAAAAAGTCATTCCCTATGATGGGAATGACTTTTTTTATTTAAGGCCGGTACGCCCAAACTCAGTATCAAGTAGCAATCTAGCTGCGAAAAACGCGATTATCCCTGACGTATACACGATTGCCAACACGCAGGTCGACAATATTATCTTGCACGATGGTCTGATATGCGCCGTTGTCCAGGCGCACACTGATTTGGTATGCCTCCTGAGATTGTTGGTCGCGATTATTTTTTTCTATGTTATTCCCGACGATAGCGCCACCCACGACACCCGCTGCCGTAGCTGCTGCGTTGCCGATGCCACCTCCTACCTGGTTCCCTAAAATGCCACCGACAATACCGCCCACAATAGCGCCGGCACCAGGGCCTTTGCTATTACTGGATACTTGTACCACCTGGATAGATTCGATGACGCCATAGCTCGCGTATGCCACTTGAGAAGCCGGGTAGCCTGTCGTCATCGATGGCGAGTTACTGCCGCAGCCACTTAACAGGGCTGCCGCTGCAAGGCTGACGGCGAGGGTGGTTTGCCTGTAGATATTCATGATCATTCTCCACTGTTGGTCATGTGAGGAATCATAAATTCCATTATCTACTCTGGTCGGTGCGATAACGCACCTTGTTTAGATCGATTCGAAAGTAAGCTAGATGCACATAAGAAGTGCGCATGAAGTACGCATGAAGTACATAAGCAGCCATTTCTGTTCTTAGAAAATTCCTCATGTAGGACCACACCTACAAACTGCAGCGCGATCAGCGGACAAGTTGCCGCCGGGCTTTCTGATGCCTCTTTCCACGAAAAAAAACTAAAGTGTAATCAGTCGAAGGAAATCAACGAAGCTGGTTAAATAAGTTGATGCCGGGACCAGAAAAATGAAGATTTGCCCCCGTGACGATTGCAGGTACTGCGTTGAATATATTAAAAGAGGAACGAAAATGAATAGCACTCAAACCCACATTTCCATGACAGCACTCCCATCCATCACTTCTGGTGGCGCACTGCATCGTCGATATTCAATTGATTACACTCCCGCAGTATCCGTTCCCATGGGCGTCGACATACTTGACGACATGATGCAAAACGATATCCTGGCCGCACTGCCTGAAGATGAAATGGCCTTTCTCCGCCCTCATCTTGAATTAGTCCATTTGCCTTTCGATAAAGAGCTGTATGAATACGGCGAAAAATTATCTCATGTGTATTTTCCTACTACCGCTGTCGTCGCATTGCTGTATGTGCTGGCAGATGGTGACATCACGGAAATCAGCGTCACAGGCCATGAAGGCTTGCTCGGTATCTCTGCATTGATGGGTGAGCGTGCTTTGGGTACTGCCATGGTGCAATGTGCAGGTGACGCCTATAAACTGAAAACTTCTGTATTGAAAGAGGCCAATGCCAGAGGTGGAAAACTGCAGCAAATCCTGATGCGTTATACCCAGGCCTTATTTGCGCAGATGGCACAAAATTCCGTATGTGGACGCCATTACTCAGTCGACCAGCAATTGTCGCGCTGGTTGCTGGACAGGCTGGATAGGTTGCATACCAATGAATTGAAAGTGACGCAGGAAATGATCGCCAATATGTTAGGCGTGCGTCGTGAAACCGTGACAGAAGCAGCTGGAAAATTGCAGCATGAAGGCTTGATACAATACAAGCGCGGCAATATCACCATGCTGGATCGTGAAGGCCTGGAAGCGCATGCTGGCGAATGTTATCGTGTTTCCAAACTTGAATTTGATCAGATTTTATGCACCAGCATGTAAGCTTGGATGATGTGAGCTTGCGTTTTTTAGGGTGCACCATGTGCACCCTACACATGTAGGAATCACCCACTAGAGGTGATATAAAAAATAAAAATCACGCTGCCATTTTCATGGCAGCGTTTTTTTATGCTTTGAAGGGAATAAAAGCTTCAATGGCAGTGCCTATATTATTTTCGCCAGGCTTGACTGAAAAGCTGCCGCCCAATAGCAAGGCGCGTTCCCGCATACCCAGAATGCCATGTGATTTAGGCTTCGTGAAGGCATCTTTTTGCATGCCTATGCCATTATCCAGCACCTGCAGCCACAAACCATTGTCTGTGCGTTTCAGGCTGATCTTGACCTTGGTGGCCTGTGCATACTTGATGACATTATTCAGCGATTCCTGGGTGATACGAAACAGGGCAATCGACCAGGCTGGATCTATGGTATCAAAATCTTCTGTGATATCGGTTGCATAATCCAGGCCGGCCACTGCTGTCGTTTCTTCGCAGTAGTGCTGTATCGATGCAGAAAGCCCCAGGTTATCCAGCATGCTGGGACGCAAGTCCTCGATAATGCGACGCTTCAAATCCACGGTGTCAAGCAGGGCACGTTTGGTTCTTTGTAACTGCTTGGCCAGCTCAGGTTCTTTGTTCTTGAGTTTTTCTGTAACAACCGAGATATCCATGCTGATCGCAGTCAGGTTGGAACCCATCTCATCATGCAGTTCGCGCGCCAACTGGGCTTTTTCTTTTTCAGAGACGTTCAGCAAGTGATGTGACAATACCGATAATTGCTCGGTACGTTTTAATACGGTGGTTTCGAGATTGTCATTGGCAGTCTTGAGTGCATTTTCTATACCGCGCTGCTTGTAGAAACTGCGGTAAATCAGGCGATAAAACAGAATCAGCACCAGCAAGGCTATGCTATTGGTGGCCGTGCCAAAAAACAAGGCATCCTTGTATTCTGTATAAAAGCGCTGACGCCTGTCTGCCAGGACTTCGTTTTCTTCTTTTTCCATGATGAGATCGAGCAGCCTGATTTCATCCATGACTTCCCGACCTTCACCCACTTTAGCGCGTTCTATAACGCCGGTCAGGCCAAATTCTCTATAAGTGGAAATACCATCTTCAAAAAATTTGGCCTTGCTGTCATATAGTCTGCGCAATTCTGCCAGGTTCTTGACTTGCGCAGACTGGTTTTGCAAGAGTCTCTCCAGCTCCTTGAAGTCACTGTCTAATTTGCTTTTGGCGATTTCCCAGGGACGCAAGTAAACTTCATTGCCAGACATAAAATAGCCGCGCAAACTACTCTCAGAATCCATGATGAGCACATTAATATTCTTGAGCTTGTCTTTCACTCGCCAATTATGTTCCAGCCATTCATTATTGGCCTTGAGTTTTTCCAGGTTCTGATAAGCAGAATAGGCATTGCCGATCAAAATGAAGAGGCAGGTCACAAAGAGAAACGTAATGTATAAGGGGATAGAGGTAGATGTGAATTTTTTCATGAAGGCTTCCTCAAGCTATGCTGGAAATTGCTAATTGATTGCCATAGAAAATAAAATCAAGCATGCGGATTTTCATTATTTTTCTCATTAAATCAGTAAAATTTTTTTGCTCATGGCTGGTGAAAAAACAATACCTGAATTGACAAATTATGTGTCGTAAATCACGATATTTTTTTTCTAGCCCCTGAGGTCGAAGCAAGTAGGATTTCGCCTACAAATGATTGCGTGAAAGTTTATTGCCAATCAACTGTAAGCTCCTTAAAATGACTTGTATGAAGGTCCGCGGTGAAGCGTGTTAATGGTCTTATCGCGACGAGTTTCAGTTCGTAAGAGTTTGGAACAAAATGGACAACAAGAAAAAATTAAAAGTATTTTTAATCGAAGATGCACAAAGAATACGCTCTGTGCTGATCGAGGTATTGCAGCAGGCGGACAATATAGAAGTCATCGGTTTCGCAGAAAGTGAACAAGAAGCCTTGCAACAATTGCGCTCTATCGAGTGGGATGTTGCCATCGTGGATATAGGTTTGCGTGAAGGCAGTGGCTTGGCTGTATTGTCAGGGTTGAAAAATGATGGACGAGAGTATGGTTCCCGCCTGGTATTTACCAGCAACCCCAGCAATGCCTTGAAAAACCGCACCATGTCACTGGGGGCAGCAGGTTTTTTTGATAAATCCCGCGAGATGGATAACCTGGTTGAGCACATCCAGGCACTGGCTCACTGAATCTCTCCATTGAATATCGATTCAAAGCTTAATCACAATCTCACCAGACAGGCTCGCAAACAGCCTGCCTCCTCATTCCAGTAAATTATTCTTCATGGCGTAATAAGTCAGGTCGCAATTGGATTGCAGGTTCATTTTTTCCATGACGCGAGTACGGTAGGTGCTGATGGTTTTCACGCTGAGTGACAGCGTCACAGCAATGTCGGAGACAGATTCGCCTTTGGCCAATCTTAAAAATACCTGGAATTCACGGTCAGATAATTCTGTATGCAAAGCGGTTTCTGCATCGTGATCAAAACCCTGGGCCAGAATCTCCCCTACATCTGCGCTGACATAGCGGCGGCCGGTGGACACCATACGCACTGCCTTGATAAGCTCATCGGCATCGCATTCCTTGTTCAAATAGCCGCTGGCACCCATTTTCATGACATTGACTGCATATTGCTGGGCAGGATAACCACTTAAAATCAATATGGGTAAATTGGGCTGACCCTGCTTGATGGTACGCAAAGTATCTATGCCACTCTGATCTGGCATACTGATGTCCAATAGCATGACATCGCAAGCTTCCTTCCTGGCGATATCAAGCGCTTCTCTACCTGTCGTTGCCTCGGCGACAACCTCAAAATCGCTGACTTCTGAAAATATTTGCTTGAAACCAGCGCGCACGATTTGATGGTCATCACAGACTGCTATACGTATCATTGTCATCTTTCAGCTATAGTAATTCACGAAATTGCTTCAATTGCTTGCTAGGCGGCATCGGTAATGCCAACTTGTCCCTTACTTGATTATATCTGGCACACCATGAAGCGTTTACCCTTATAGCATAGCACTTAGGCAAATTAGGTGTATTCCTCATATCAATTCTTGGCCAAATATAAAAATGTTGACCTACGTCATGTCTGAAAGACTTACATTTTTGCTTGAGCGAAATCTCTTTGAAGGCCAGGCAATGCATCATTTTGCCCATTTTGAGCACATCTGCAGGGCACAATACTGCTAGAGTAGCCTGGCCCAGATATAAAACTGTAATCGGCCCAAGCTTGCTATCGTGTCTGTCTGTGGACCAGCACACCAAGCGCTACCACGGTAGCAACCGCAATGCCCAACATGGTCATGGGTTGCTTTCTGACCTGGACCCGGCAGGTATCCAGCAGCTTTGCCTGCGAAACATACAGTCTTTCACTATGCTCTCCCAATTTGCAGGCAGCCTGGTTGGCACCAGAATTTAATTTGCTGCTTGCCTGCTGTTTCAGCACGGTGATTTTTTCGGCCACTGGTTTGACTGCTTCAGCAATCTTCTCCTGAGCCTGTTCAGCCAGCGATGGCGGGTTGTCGCTGGTAGGGAAGGGGATGGCAGGATGGTCTATCTGTTCTGCCACATTGCCATTGGCTGCTGCCGTAGTATCGGTTTGTTTGGTAGGCATGGTCACTCCTTTTTTGTTGGTCTATGGCAGCAGGCCAGTATCAGTGGCTTGCTTGCTGCCATCCTATTCATGTAAATTTATTGAGAGGCGGCAGGATGATCTGCACTGGTACGCATGGTGCTTGGCGGCAGGTTGCCGCCTTCACCTTCCCAGGTACTCAGCTCAGTTTTGTGCAATTTCTTGGCCGCATGTTTTTCGTGATATCTTTTTTTGCCAAAAGCGGTCATCAATGCCCAACTGGCAATACCGGCGACGAGTAGGATGTGTTTGCTAGCTATCATGTTTTTCTCCAATGAGGTTTAATTGCCCGGTGATCGGGGGATCTTAGGATCAGGATTTTAGGATCTAGAAATAGAAGTAAGACTATTTTGCTGGCGCTTGATACATTGCTGGATGACTTTTTGTGCATCACCAATTGCAACCTGACACCTTGCATTAGTCAGCATTTGATAACCACTGGCACGCAATTGCGGTTTGTCAAACATATGACCTAAACCAAGACGCATGGATCCACATAAAAAAAAGATGCCGCTTTTGAACAAGCATGTATTCATTTCGATTTCTCCAGTAAACAAGTGAGCGCTGGGTTGTAAGTGCTGAGAAGTGCTGAGCTGATCAATAAGTCTGCATCTGCCAGCCATCTGCTATCTCCGCCAGACTTCCAATACATACTAGCATCGGCCTTACAGGCACCCTATAGGACGCGTGCCTCCACATTTGTAGGACTAGATGAAGTAAATCGTCTGTTACTCATAGCAAGCCGTTGCAGCCTGCAAGCAGGAAATACATTCCAGTATCTTGCGGCATCGCAGAGGTTTATTGGAGAAGTCGCCTGCCATTTGTCGCCAGTTCCTACATGCCGACAAGCGCCTGTCCGATACTGCCTTTTATGCAAGAGCTTTAATATTTACCCATGTCGAAGAGGGATACCTTCTTGACGAAGACCCTGTCATGGATACTAAGTGACAGGTATATCGACCGGCAAGCTGGCTGGCCTCTCTCTATATGTAGGCTCATCAAGCACAGCACACATGCCGGTTTATTCACTCATAAGGAAACATCATGAACAACGACGAAATCATTTCTACCCTGAACGATTTGATTGAAACCAGCAAAGATGGCGAAAAAGGATTTAAAGTCTGCTCAGAAGATGCCAGTGGCCGTCATCCTGAACTGAAAGCCATGCTGGCCGAACGCGGACGTGAATGTGCCAGCGCTGCTCTTGAATTGCAGGAACTGGTACGCAACCAGGGCGGCGACCCTGAAACCAGCGGGACTTTATCTGGTGACCTGCACCGCGCCTGGACCAATATCCGTGCTGCCATCGTCGGCAAGGATGATGAAACCGTGCTCAATGAGTGCGAACGCGGTGAAGACGTAGCCGTGCGTGTATATCGCAAAGCACTGGAACAAGAATTGCCTACCCACATACGCCTGGTGGTGGAGCGCCAATATCAAGGCGTACTGCGCAATCACGATGTCATCAAAGTCTTGCGTGACCAAGTCAGGGCGCATGCCTGAGAGTTTTATCGATAATCACGCCGCCTCAGCGTGCCTCAGCGTGCATAAAAAAACCAGTCACGAAACATGACTGGTTTTTTTTTAGCTTACCGGCCGCCACACGTTAGTTATGCCGACCCACTTCAGGCAGTCGCAGTCAGCAGTTTGCCTTTTGAAATCAAAACAGGTAAATCCAGCATGTTATCGAAAATGATATGCGCGCCTGCTTCGCGCAAGCGCTGCGCGGGTGTCAGCGCTGCATAAGCCAGCACCGTCATACCGGCAGCCACTGCCGCCCGTACGCCTGTAGGCGTGTCTTCTACCACGACACAATCTTCAGGTGCAAAGCCCATGGTCGCCGCAGCATGCAAAAATACATCCGGGGCAGGCTTGGGGGCTTTGACATCGCTCACGCTAAATATACGCCCTTCAAACTGTGGCCATAAGCCAGTCACCCCCAGCGTAGTGCGCATTTTTTCATGGTCGCCACTGGAGGCGACACAATAGGGCAGTTTCAATTGTGCCAAAGCTTCAGGTATGCCCGGCACTACCACTAGCTTGCTCTCCAGCACCGCGCGGGTCCGTACACGATATTCTGCCAAAAAGTTTTCTGGCGGCTGATGGCCCAGCATGTCTGCAATTTTGGCCATGCACTGCTCCATGGAGTGGCCGACAAATTGTTCAAACATGTCTTCCAGCTTCAGTGGCAAGCCCAGTTCATTGAGCATTTTCACGAAGACTTCATTGGTGATGCGTTCGCTGTCGACAAGTACGCCGTCGCAGTCAAAGATGATGAGTTGATAGGGTGAGTTCATTGGCGGGTAAAGAGTGGACAAGGCAGATAATGAGTCCGTTTCGACTGAGCGCCCTGCCGTAAAGTTCCTGTTTGGTGGGGCTTGAATCTTCAAGTCAGGCAAAACGCCTGCCTGCAAGATATCCCAGTGTGCCAGCGATAGTCGACAAGGCCACGCCCCAGCCTATATCCAGCGCCGCCAGCATGGCGGGCCAGGCTTTCAGTGTCGCCAGATTACTGAGATCGTAGGTCCCATATGCAACCAGACCCAGCATGCCACACAAGCATGCTGCGCGTTGCCAGCTTTGCGCTTGCAAGGCAGGCAGTATGCCCAGGACCAGCAGACCCAGTGCATACAACAAATAGAAAAGCGCTGCCGGTATCAGCCTGGGCTGAGCCAGCATCAAGTCGCCCAACGCAGACTGGTAGCTGGGACCCATCAATAAACCCAGCCATACAGCATCCAGGGCCAGCACGGCAAGTAAGGTGGTTACATAGGCAATAAGTAATTGCTGCATAGTCGGCGATTTGGCTGTGCTTAGAGTAAACATGGCTTGCACCTTTCAGGTATAAATTCAGGTATAAATAGTGAGACACTCATCAATGTTAGCCATTATCGGCGAAATAATTGGACTCGTATGTGCGGTAGACACTTTAGGTAATTCTGATCCCGTGAGAACCAGTCATAAAAAAGGAGCGACTGGCGGGAGCCGGGTAAAGACTGGCAACAAATATCTTTGCATATTATTAATTTCGTCGATAGAATGCATAGAGCAAATGTGGGGTTTTACTAACCCGGCAGGATGTTGTAAGTCATGATTTGTACTGATTAAGAAGGAAATGAAATGACGAACGATACTGTAGCAATCACCACCCTGGTCGCTGGCAAATTGACGGTCTGCACTTATGGTGGATTCGCGCCGGTCTGCTACAAGGACGAGCACGGCGAGCTCACTGGCCTGGACGTGATCTTCCTCAGAAAGTTTGCAGATAGCCTGGGCCTGGAGATTGCCTTGATAGAGCATGACTTCGACGATATCTGGACCACGCCTGACAATAATACATGCGACGTCGCTGCTGCTGGCGTGCAGCAGCGTGAAAAGCGTGATGTCGGTCAGGGTGGCGCATGGAGCGATGCCTACTTCCAGGTCAAAAGATCACTGCTGGTGCGCACTGCTGACCAGACAGCATTTGACCACCCTGACACCCTGGCCGGAAAAATCATCGTCGTCACCCGCGGTTCCACGGCTGACATTGATGCACAAACACGTTACCCCAATTGCACCATCCAGTATGTAGATCAGCTTGCCGCAGGACAGGCTGATGCCCAGGGCTATATCGTCAAGACCCTCATCGCCAACCACAAAGCCGACGCCTTTGCAGAAGGTGATGTCAGCAACCAATACCTGCGCAGTGCTTATGAAAAAGATGTGGCAGGTGGCCTGGCTTTGGCAGATATCCATCATATTGCCGGTACTACCGGTGAGACCTTCAATTTCATTACGCGCAATGCCAGTACAGGCTTGCTGAAGCAATTGAATATCTTTATCAAAGAGAATAAAGACAGTTACGCGCCTAAGGCATAGTTGCTCGCTGCTGTAGACTGGACAATCGTGCGCGGCGTTTTTTCGCCCAGATGACAATCCCGGTGGCACTCAGGCCTGTGACTGCCATCCCCATCATGCAAATAAATAACTTGAACGGCAAGCCCCACAAGGCTGCCATGTGCAGGCTGGTAATCCAGGTTGACAGCGTGTCGCCGGTAGCACCACCAGTGGGCAAGCTGAGAGCAAGGAATGCGCCAGTGTTGGCATCAAACCAGAGACTGGTACCGCCGGAATGAGTGCGTATATCTGCACTGCTGAGCACATCGTAGCGAAAGACCGCTTTCCCGGCATCATAGTAAAGCGAATCTTCCCGTCGTATATCGAAGCCATTGATTATTGCCTGCTGGCGCATGAGCTGGCGACCAGTATCCCTGGCCTGCACCCAACTGATGCCAGGTGCATGCTGTGCTTTGCTGAGTGCCGGTATGATGTTGTCGCCTGGCTGATGCCTGAACATGGTTTGCATGACCGGCGTGTAGACTTGCTGCAGATTAAAGGCTACGCCGCTCCAGGCCAGGATGAACAGCATAGCCCATAGCCACAAGCCACCGGCCCGGTGCAGGTCAAAATGGAGTTTGTAATGCCCTGCATTCCGGCGTAATTTCCAGGAGGGATACCAGCGACGCAACCAGGATTTAGCATGTGTTTGGCGTGCAGGTGGCGGCAAGCTCAAATAGGCACCAAAAAAGCAATCCAGCGTCCACAGCAAGGCGACCAGGCCAAATACATAAGTACCGACTTTGCCCAGAGCCAGCGAACGGTGCAAGCGATAAATGAAGGGCATGAGATTTTTCTTGCCCTGCGCAATGAGGCCGAACTTGCGCTCACCTAAAATCCGACCTGTGTAGGGATGGACAAAAACCTGGTCGTTCTCCAGCTCAGGATCAGTGCCTGTGCTCTTGGGCGCAAGAAAAAATACTGTTGCATGCCCGGTCTCGGTAAACAAGGGCACATAAGGTATATCTGCTGCAGGGTATTGCTGCAGCATTTGTTCCCGCAAACTCAGCGGGTCCAGCATGGGCGCGTGCTGTGACGGTGCTTCGGCCAGAAACAGTTCGGGGCTGAGCAGCGCTTCCAGTTCAGCATTCCATGCCAGGATGCTGCCAGTCAGGCCTGACAATATCAAGAAGCCAGCCAATACCAGCCCGGCCCACCGATGGAAGATAATCATGGTGGGCCGCAGGCGCAGCAGTTTGCCTTTGCGCAAAATTGCAATCATGTGCATATGCTGCCGCGTTTTACCAGCGATATTGTGCCGACACCGTGACCTGGCGCGGGTCGCCATAATTACAGTAACCATCACCGCATTCAACAATATACGACTTGTCAGTCAGGTTTTTCACATTCAGTTTGAAACGCCATTTATCCATGTCATAGCTGAGACCAGTATCAAAGACATGAAAGGCAGGAACTTGATAAGGGGCATTGGCTGCCAGGGTTTGGCCTACATAACGCACACCCATACCCAGCCTGAGCTTGGGTATGCCGGCCTCAGCAAACTGATAATCCGCCCAGGCCGAGAATTGATTGGCCGGTGTATTGGCCTGGCGTTGGCCAACGACGTTGGGCTGGGTGGGGCCCGCTTTTGTGGTCTTGGCGTCAGTATACGTATAAGCAGTAATCAGGCGCAGATTGCGCGTCAGGTCCGTTTTGGCTTCCAGTTCCAGACCGCGTGCGCGGATTTCACCGGTTTGTATAGAGTAGTCGTCCGGCGCTAGCGGGTCAGGCACCTGGACATTGCTTTGTGTCAGTTGATAAACAGCTGCAGACAGCAGGGTATTGCTGCCACCAGGCTGGTAACGCAGGCCAAACTCATATTGCTCGCCCTTGCTGGGTTTAAAGCGTGCGCCCAGCCTGTCATTGCCGCCTATAGGCTGGAATGACTGGCTGAAGCTGAGGAAGGGCGCAAAACCATTGTCAGCCAGGTACACCAGGCCAGCCCTGCCTATGGTGGAAGTGGTTTTGTCTGTGTTCCATGCAGGTTCAAAATAATCTGACTGGGCTATCTTCACATTATCATGGCGCGCACCCAGTAACAGCACCCAGCGATTGTCTATCTTGATCTGGTCTTGTAGATAAATACCGAGTGAGCGCGTGTTTTCCCGGTAGCCATCCTTGCCGTCATCGCCATACGGTTTTGCGCCGTAGACAGGTTTGAACAGGTCCAGCGGGGCGATCAATGAATACCTGCGGGTACGTTGCGCATCTGCAGAGCTGCCATCAACTCCCAGTGTCAATTGATGGTCAAGAAAACCGGTTTTGATCTGTGATTGCAGGTTGGTATCAAAAGTCCAGGCTGCGACTTTTTCCATGCGTCTGGCAAAATAGCGAGTGAGGGTGCGCTGGTCATCTCGCAGACTATCCCTGCCTGCATAGTTCCAGTCCAGGTCCACCTGGTTGCGTCGTATCGAAAAATTGATTTTGTTTTGCCCATCCTGCTGATGTTCCAACAGCAGGGCGGCAGACTTGTGTATATCTTTTCTGTGATCGATAGGCTCGCCTATGCTCAGGCCCCTGGGCAGCACGCCATTTTTATTTGGTAGCAATGAACCTTCTGGCGGCAATCCCCATTGGCGGTTCAGCTTGCTTTCCTGATAGTGGGTCAGCAAAGTCAGTTGTGTAGAATCCGCAATTTTCCAGTTCAGCGCCGGGGCTATATACAGTCTGTCACTAGGAACAAAATCGATAAAGCTGTCACTCTTGCGATTGAGCATAGTCAGGCGGTAAGACAGGCTGCCTTCTTGATTCAGGCTACCGGTAAGATCGGCAGTTGCCTCTACGCGATTATAGCTACCCACTTCAAGGCCAGCTTCATGCCAGCTTTCTGCCGATGGCCGCTTGGTGACCAGGTTGATCAAGCCGCCAGGTTCAGTCGCACCATAGAGCAGGGACGCCGCACCACGCAAGATCTCTACCCGTTCCAGTCCATAAGGCTCTTGCGTGCCAGTGAAGGTATTGCTGGGGGACCGCAAACCATCACGACGTATGCTGGAATTATCAACCTGAAAACCGCGCAGCATCAGATTATCGGTATCGCGGTAGCCATTGGTTTGCGCACCCACGCCAGGCGTATAACCAATGACATCACGTATGTTTTTCGATGCCTGCGCCTGTATCTGGTCGCTGGTGATGACTGAGATGGATTGCGGCGTTTCTATCAGCGCAGTATCAGTTTTTGTGCCAGTCGCACTGCGCTTTGCAACATAGCCATAAACCTGGCCCCAGGCTTTTTCCTTATCGGCTGAGGCAGTCACCTGTACATCCGGCAGTGTTGAGGCAGAACTGGCAGGCTTGTTATCGCCCGCTGCTGTTGTTGCGGCTGTTGTTAGAGGGCGAAGTACATAGCCACCATTTTCCAGGCGCACAGCCAGTAAACCCGTGCCTTGCAACAGCAGGGTAAAAGCTTCTTGCGCAGTGTATTGGCCATTGATGCCTGTGGTGGTTTTGCCCTCAGTCTGGTCGGCAGTAAAAGTGAGCGGCACTTCTGCCACACTGGCGAGATTACGTAATGCCGGTGCCAGCGCACCTGCAGGGATGTGGTAACTATGTCGCTGCGCTTGCTCCTGCCTGGCGACAGTTGCTTGCGCCATGACGACACCGGGTGTTGCTGTAATAATGACAGACGTGACAGACGTGATAGTCATTGCAGCAATCGCTGCTGCCTTGCGTTTTGTATTCTTCCTCAACGACATGTTTTTCTCTCAAGTTAATAGCCAAAAATAAAGCCTTCACTTGTCAGGTGCCGCGAGAAATTAAATCGGGCAGAAAAAAATTAAAATTTTTTTTGATCTAAGCCATGAGATCCCGTAGGAGCAGCTTCAGCCGCGAATGCTTGATCCAACCAGAAATAAACGACAATGGCGATGTGTTCGCGGCTAAAGCCGCTCCTACGACATTAATGAAGCTCTCATGAAGTCGCAACTTCAGGCAGGCGTAATAGTCACCCAAAAACGGGTAAACGGCACCACCTTGACCGGCAGAGAATTGGGCAGCATGCTGAGTATGCCTTCCACATCTTTCAGGGGGAATACGGCAGAAAAACGTAAATCTGCCACCGCAGGGTCGCATCTCAGCACACCTTTGCGATAGCGGCTCAGTTCGATCAGGAAATCCGCCAGACGCATATCATCAGCAATGATCTGACCACGCACCCAGGCCGCAGCCTGTTCATCTGCAGACCTGAGCCTACCGGTAGCATGCCGGGTAAAGTACAATCCTTGTCCTGCCTTGATCAGTTGTTTAGGGCCAGATGCTGCTGCGGGACTGATCTCCACTGTATCTTCCAGCACCACCACGTCAGTGTGGGTCGTATATTGACGTACCGTAAAATGCGTGCCCAGCGCTCGTATGCTGCCGTCGCTGGTTTCAACCATAAATGGCCTAGTGTGGGTATCGATATGGCCAGTGACGATCATGATTTCACCCGCCAGCAAGCGCACCAGCCTGCGTTTGCCATCAAAATGAACATCTATACTGCTGGCAGTATTCAGCGTGATGCGGGTGCCGTCATTCAAGGCTATTTCACGCTTTTCACCTACGCCCGTATGATAATCCGCCGCCAGTTGCTGCCAGGTTTCGGTTTGCCTTGTGAGCATGCCCGCCACACCGGCACTGCCACACCATAGCAAAATTTTCAAAGCTTTACGGCGGCTTGCATGGCTGTCACTGCCCATCGTCTCAGTCGCATAAGGTGACAGACTCTGGTAGGCAGCACCCGCCTGCAGTTTGCCAAAGCGGCCCATGACAGCTTCAATATGCTTCCATGCACGCTCATGCTCAGTATGTGCTTCACGCCAGGCTTGCCAGCGCTGGCGATCTGTATCTGTCATCTCTCCTGACATATGTTGCGTCAGCCATTCCGCCGCCTCGTCGGCAATGCCCGCGTCCAGTGGTTTGCCGCCAAGCATGATGTGGGCAGGTTCGTTGTCCAGTGTTTGCAGCGTGTGTGACTGTGCTATTTCCATATCAGGCTGCCAGCGCAAACAGGCATTGCCGGTTGGCGCGGCTCAGGTATTGTTTGACCGAGCTGGTGGAGACTTTCAAGCGCTCGGCAATTTCTGCATAACTCAGCTCTTCCAGATGGGCCAGCAAGAAAGCTTCTTTCACAGCCAGCGGCAAGCCATCCAGAGCCATGTCGATTTGCTGCAATGCCTCAAGCGCCAACAATTGTAATTCTGGTGAAACTGCAACTGGTTCCGGCATGGCGGCCAGGGCATCCAGGTAAGCTGTTTCCAGCAACTGTCGCCTGTGACGGTGTGACATCAACCTGCGTGCAATTGTCGCAAGAAATGGTCGTGGCTCCAGAATATCCGCAGCCTGCCCAGTCTTGAGCAGGCTGAGAAAAGTATCCTGAGTCAGGTCAGCCGCAGCGCATGTATCATCCAGCCTGCGACGCAACCACGCCTTTAGCCAGCCATGATGGTCGCTGTAAAGAACATGCATTTGCTGTCGCAAGCTGAAGTCGTTGGCTGACATGGCGCTATATTCAGATTGGTGCAGGGCACCAGTTAAACGTTAATGAGAATTATTCTCATTGTAGCTTAGCTCCCGATGAATAAGCAATTCTTCCTTGTCTTTAAGCTTGAATAGTTTCTGATATTGTGTGAGGTTCTCTCTTGCCTATACAGAGACAAATGAGTGGGTGCTATATTGGAGGACAGAAAGAACATGACAACAGACAAGGAAATTGCTATCAGCGTCATGGATATGCAAAAACGTGGGCGTGATTAGGCCCTGATGGAAATACCCGCCTATATGCCCTGGTCAGAAAAGAAATTGGCAGAAGGAGAGTTCCCGGCATTTATTGCGCACCTTGATGCCAGCAATATGTGGCTTTTGCCTGAGGAACTACAATCTATCAATGAGTCTGACTTCGAGGACTTATTGAATGAACTCAAAGAGACACTTGAAGACTAAATTGATTGATCAGCAACCAAAAAAATAATTTGCCAGCATGTCCAGCATGTCCAGCATGTCCAGCATGTCCAGCATGTAGCACCTCATTGCCAGGGCTCGCAGCCAAGCCTGTGATAGATGTATTGCTTGGGGCAAGTTCCTTAACAGATATAGAAGCAAAAATCGAAGTGCTGGAAGATCAGGGCTATCTCTAGGTCCCAAAGTATGAGCGAGAGCTGCCTGTTAGGCGTTACTTTATAAAGCAATCCGCCCATTCGCAAGCGCAGCAAGTGCAGGCACAACGCGCCATCACTGAACATGCTATTGCCGCCCTGGTCGGTGCCAATGCATCCAGCTTCAGCATCGCACCCAGGCTTGTGCCAGCCACCACCCCAGTAATACCACTGGGTTTGCCATCGTCATTATTGCAACGCCGCCCCGACATCGCTGCTGCCCAATTGCGCGTCGCCGCTGCCAGCGCCAAAGTTGGCATTGCCCAAACTGCCTTCTTCCCCTCGCTTAACCTGGGTGCACAGGGTGGCTTTCAAAGCAGTGATTTCGCCAAATTCATGGAAATGCTCAATTTGTTCTGGGCGATCGGCCCCACCCTGGCAGTCAGCCTGTTTGACGGTGGCCGCCGCAAAGCACAAGTCGCAGGCGCAGAAGCCGTGCTCGATGAAGCAGGCCAACGCTACCGCACAACCGTACTAGGCGCATTCCAGCAAGTCGAAGACCAACTCGCATTGTTAAGTCAATACGGCGAAGCCGCCAAAGAAGAAAGCCTGGGCACAGTCGCCGCACAACGCGCCCTGACACTGGCAGAAATCCGCTACAAGCAAGGCGCAGTCAGCTACCTCGACGTCATTGTCGCTCAAACCAATGCGCTGCAAGCGCAACTGGTCAGGGCATTGGGGGGAGGGTGGTCAGTGGAAGCGCGAGGGAGTTAGCTCCGTCCGGTTCGACATTTCAAAAACTGCACTGCGCCACCTTGTCTACTATCGTTTCGGCCAGAATGCCCGGTGCAATCGTCAGGGCGTCACTATTGGCCAGCACTGCCACATACAGGCCCTCGTCTGGCAAGTGTAGGGCAGCGGCGCTGAAGCCGGGGATATCGCCGCCGTGTTCGATGGCGTCTTTGCCATGTATCTTGCGTATGAAAAAACCATAGCCATACGGGCTGTTTTTAGCATCACTCTTGCCGCTGCCTTGAAACACATAAGGGGTGCGCATTTTCTTCCATGAATCGGCTGTCAGCAGGCGGCCTGCCACGCTAGCCTGGTTCCAGGCAGCCAGGTCATCCACACTGCTACGCATTGCGCCCGCAGCATAAGGCCAGCTCATGCTGTATTGTGGGGCGCTGACCTCTTCACCACGAACGCGGCTGTAGCCATTGGCAAGCAGGCCCGGTTTTTTGGTATCGGTCTCGATAAAACTATGTTGCAAATGCAGGGAAGTAAAAATACGTGCTTGCATGAATTCAGCGTAGGATAAGCCTGAGACTTTTTCTATAATCGCGCCCAGCAAAAAGTAGTTTGAATTACTGTATGAGAATTTTTCGCCAGGTGCAAATTCTGGTGTGGCATCTTTAAAAAAAGCGATGGCCTCGGTAATGCTGACCGAGCTGGTAGCCTTGCCATAAAACTGTGGCAGCGCCGTATAGTTGCGTATGCCCGACGTATGTGTCAGCAGGTTTTCTATGGTGATCTGCTTGCCTTGTGTCGGGTAGTCGGGCAGGTAAACATTGATATTGTCCGTGACAGCCAGCTTGCCTTCTTCAACCAGCAGCATGATGGCCGCAGCGGTGAATTGCTTGGTAATCGAACCCACGCGCAAAGGCATGTCCACTTCCAGTGGCAGACCCTGGCGTATATCTGCCATGCCATAACTCTTGCGCAAGAGCGTATCGCCATTGCGCGTCACAATGACGCTGGCACCAGCATTGCCAGGTTTTAAGTAAAGCGACAGATAAGTGTCCAAGCTTTTTGCGCAGGTATTGCTGTTGGCATTTACAGCCTGGGCAACATCGCTGGCATAGGCGCTTGTGCTCACGCCTATGCTGATAAGCAGGGCAGAGGCGACAGATGTTGCGCAAGCGCGCAAGACATGCTTGCGCCCGGTTTTATGCAGGCTGTTTTTAATCATGGAGTGTTTGGTTGTACGGTAAGCGATGTGATTGACGCGATAAATGCGGGCCAGTATGACACAATCGATGCCCCATAAGCTGACTTGAAACTGTCATGGAAATCCTTGCCACTGACAATGTCATGCAATGCCTTGTCAAACGCCACCGGATTGCTGGCCTTGAGAAAATCGACAAACATCAGCGCCTGACGATAGAACATAGGTGTGGTCAGCTTGTAGCTGGAGGCAGTCCGGTTGACCAACATGCTGCCCACTTCTGCCGGGTCAAAATGCTTGCCGTCCAATAGCATACGGGCAGCTTCCGGCTTGGTGACAAACTCTGAAGCACCTGCCCCTTGTGCCACCTGCTGGGCAATCCCTTCACGGAACCAGGCTGGTACACGCGCATAGGCAATCGGCCCCGCCACCTGATATAACAAGAGATGGGTAAGTTCATGTGTGAGTATATATTCCAGCGGCAACGCGCCGCGCGCTTCTCTTTTTAGCAGAGCGTCGATATTCAAAAAAATACTATCTCCAAACTGCGCCGCCGGCTCATTGACGGTGACGGGCACATAGCGGGTAAAGCAATCGGCATGGCAAATGTAGATCTGCGGTGCATGCGTAAACTTCGCGCCATGCGCTTTCTCAACCGTTCCACGCCCTTCTTTGACGGCAGCAGCAACCCGGTTCGTCACCTGTTCTGCAATCTCTGGTGAGGTACCAGCCAGATAGCGTACATCGGGATTGGTTTTGCTGGCTACAAATGCATCGCGAGAATGCATCAAGGCCACGCCGGTTTTGATCAGCGTACAGCCTGATAGCAGGGTTAGGATAAGTAGCAGTGTCGCTGCTCTGGCCATGCCAGAGGTTAGTGATTTCATTGGAATTTTTCCTGATATTGGTAAACATAATAATAAGGCCGGCGGCATCAGATTGGTTTATTTGAAAAAAAATCTTCTATCAGAATTGCTTCAAGCTCAAAGGTGAAGCTTTGCTCCGTCATGCCATTCCTTTCATTTTTCTTAAGTACACATAGCGGGCCATACGATGAATTTTCCCGCAGGCTGTGGGGCAATTTTCCCAAACGGTTTTTATGTCGTAACCTTTAGTGCGTAATTCCCTAATTCTGCCTGCTGGATGCATGATATCGAGATCGTGCCTCAGATCTTGAGTCGTCAAGCTGTCGAAAATTTCTAATCCGTCCAGTGTGCGGCTTACTTGTGTTTCTGTATCATTGCCTTGATATTGTTGATTTGCACTGAAAATTGACCCACTTTGCTGGATAAATTGCATCTAAAATTGACCCACGTTTAGCACACAATCCTACTTATCTTGATGAGTAGGGAGCAGGAGTGATTGACGTGGCATTACTA
>NZ_JBMPOS010000025.1:0-39399 GCF_049340345.1 Undibacterium sp. Di27W
TGTTGCTGTTGCTGTTGCTGTTGCTGTTGCTGTTGCTGTTGCTGTTGCTGTTGCTGTTGCTGTTGCTGTTGCTGTTGCTGTTGCTGTTGCTGTTGCTGTTGCTGTTGCTGTTGCTGTTGCTGTTGCTATTGGGTTTGACTTTGGGGTCGCTGTTGTTTTTGACGTTAGCATTTCCCATGTGTAGACGCCATTTGTGCAGGACAGAAAATGGAAAAAGAAATGACCGTTGTTTGAGCCGCAGGCGAGTTTCGGGCATTTCCCATTTTTTGTCCTGCACAAATGGGAACCCCGAAGGGGCGGCTATGCCTGGGTCGCCTTTCTTTGAGTTCTTTCTTTGGCGACGCAAAGAAAGAATTTCGGCCGCCGGGCCGAGACCCGGCTTGTGTCCACGAAGGGTAATCGTTTTAATAAAAATACGGCAAAACAACGAACGCCACTAGGCTCCTGCCTGCGCAGGAGCGACGACATTAAGGATACGGCTTGTCAGCGTCATTAAAACGTTTGTCAACGATATTAAGGATACCGGCTGTCCATCGATATTCGACAAACTAAATCTCCTCCACCCCATGCCTCCCCAAAGCCCAAACCACATGCTCCCTCACCATCTCAGAAGGATGCACCAGCCGCGCCCGTAAAGCCGCCACGATTTCAGCATCGCCACGCATGCTGACCGCCGCATTCCCCAAGCCAACCGCAATATTGCGCAACCAGCGCTCATGCCCTATGCGCCGTATCGGGCTGCCCTCCAGCATGCGCAGGAATTGTTCTTCCGTCCAGGCAAACAAATGCACCATGCGGGCATTGTCGAGGCCATTGCGAACAGCAAAATCATCGACAGCCGCCGCCTGGGCAAATTTATTCCAGGGGCAGACCAGTTGGCAATCATCACAGCCATAGACTCGATTACCTATCAGGGGCCGCAATTCCACCGGTATGCTGCCGTGCAGCTCTATGGTCAGGTAAGACACGCACAAACGCGCATCGACGGTGTAAGGCGCAACAATGGCCCTGGTCGGACAGATATCCATGCAGGCGCTGCACTGGCCACAGTGCTGGCCGACTGGTTCATCGACAGGCAAAGGGATGTCAATCAGGATTTCACCGAGAAAGAACATGGAGCCAGCCTCACGGCTGAGTAACAGACTATGTTTTCCGCGCCAGCCCAGGCCAGCCTTGGCCGCCAGCGCCACTTCCATGACGGGGGCGGAATCGGTAAATACCCGGTAGCCGAAGGGGCCTATGGCTTTTTCTATGCGTTCAGCCAGTTGCTGCAGGCGGGTGCGCAAGACTTTGTGGTAGTCGCGGCCGCGCGCATACAGGGAGATCACGGCCTTGTCTGCGGCCTGCCCCTGCTCTTCAGCACGCCAGCTTTCGGTCTTGGGCAAATAATTCATGCGGGCAGAAATCACCCTGACCGTGCCTGGCACCAGTTCTGCCGGGCGGGTACGTTTTGTGCCGTGGCTGGCCATATACGCCATTTCGCCATGGTAGCCGGCATCCAGCCAGGCCTGGAAACTGCCTTCTATGTGCGACAGATCAACGTCGCCTATGCGCAGCTCGGCAAAGCCCAGCTCTTTGCCCCACAGGCGTATTTGCCCCGCCAGCTCGGCCAGGGCTGTGCTGTCCAGACTCACGCGCCCGCCCCTCTGTAGTACACAGAATGAGGGGGTTGTGCTATGTTAGGCAGATTCATGAATAGGAACTTTGCAGGAAATGTCACATTATAAGACCACACTCGCCAATGAAGCAGCTACCCAGGCACTGGGTAAATGCCTGGCGCATGCGCTGACGCCGGGCATGAGCATCTTTTTGCATGGCGACCTGGGTGCCGGCAAGACCGCGCTGACCCGCGCCATGATCCATGCGGCTGGCCACAATGGCAACGTCAAAAGCCCGACCTATACCCTGGCCGAACCTTACCAGGTCAGCATCAAGGGCCAGGCTGTCACTATCATGCATTTTGACCTGTATCGCATGATCAGTGCTGATGAATTTGCCGAAGCAGGCTTCAGGGAAGAGTTTAATGACAGCAATATCTGTGTCGTTGAATGGCCAGAAAAAGCCGATGGTGTGCTGCCAGAACCTGATTTGAATGTATTTTTGCGCGTCGCCGGTGACGGTCGTGAGGTAGAATTGCACGCGTTGTCTGCCAAAGGTGTCGCATGTCTCGCATTACTCAAGTTTGCCCCGAATCTGTAAGCGCTGAAAATCATACTGTGCTTTCCAAAAAACGCCGCGTCCTGCTAAAAGCGGGCGGCACCCTGCTGCTCTCTGTCATTGCTCCTGTTGCCAATGCCGCACAGATACTGGCCGTACGCGTCTGGCCGGCAGAAGACTATACCCGCGTCACGCTGGAAAATGACAGCGAACTGAAAACCAATCACTTCGT
The DNA here is from genome assembly GCF_049340345.1 of Undibacterium sp. Di27W. Classification (NCBI taxonomy): domain Bacteria; kingdom Pseudomonadati; phylum Pseudomonadota; class Betaproteobacteria; order Burkholderiales; family Oxalobacteraceae; genus Undibacterium; species Undibacterium sp. Di27W. The sequence goes on from NZ_JBMPOS010000025.1 coordinate 2,390, forward strand.
GCTGAAAGACCCGTATCGCCTGTTCGTCGATATCGAAGGCCTGGAACTGAACGCCAAGCTCAAGGAACTGGTCGCCAAGATCAAGTCAAATGATCCCTATATCAAGCAAGTGCGCGTAGGCCAGAATCGTCCCAATGTCGTGCGCCTGGTATTTGATCTCAAAGAAGAAGTCAGTCCGCAAGTATTTACCCTGCCACCGGTAGGTAATTACAAGCACAGGCTGGTGTTTGACCTTTACCCATCCAACCCTACCGACCCTCTGGCGGCACTGATAGAAAAAGGCGAATGGAATAAGGAGCCAGGTGCCATCACCCAGGCACCGGTGGCAACCGCCAACCCTGCTGATATATTGGCGGGCAAGAGCGAACCCAGGCCAGAGCCCAAACCAGAAGTCAGGCTCGATCCTCAGCCAGAAATCAAACCCGGGGCGCCAGCCATAGAAAAGCAGGAGAAGCCGGTACAACTGACACGCATGATCACCATCGCCATCGACCCCGGTCATGGTGGTGAAGACCCAGGTGCCATAGGCCGTGGCGGCAGCCGTGAAAAAGATGTGGTGCTGGCGATTGCCAAGCGCCTCAAAGCCAAGATAGAACAGCATCCGAATATGCGCGTCATGCTGACCCGTGATTCAGATTACTTTGTGCCGCTGAATGTCAGGGTACAAAAAGCCCGCGCCGTCCAGGCAGACCTGTTCATGTCGGTGCATGCAGATGCCTTTGTCAATTCCAGCGCACGCGGTTCTTCCGTATTTGTCTTGTCAGAAAAAGGGGCCAGCTCCACTGCCGCCCGCTGGCTGGCAGATAAAGAAAATGCAGCTGATCTGATCGGTGGCGTCAACATCAAGACCCATGACAAGCAATTGGCCAGTGTCTTGCTGGATTTATCAACGACGGCACAAATCAATGACAGCCTCAAGCTGGGCAAGGTCGTGCTCAGTGAAATCAGCGGTATCAACAGGTTGCATAAAGGCTCAGTTGAGCAGGCTGGCTTTGCAGTATTGAAAGCCCCTGACATCCCCAGCATCTTGATAGAAACCGCCTTTATCTCCAACCCGGAAGAAGAAGCCAAGCTGACCGACAATGCCTATCAGGATCAACTGGCAGATGCGGTCATGAAGGGCATCAAGAAATATTTTTCCAAGAACCCGCCGCTGGCTAAAAATCGCATGACTTAAACACGGGCGGCAATATGAAAACCCTGATCCCGGCCTTGCTGGTTTTGACTGTCGCTCTACCTGGCAAAGCTGAAGATATTGCCCACATCCCCTCTTATGTGGAAATGAAGGTTCTCAGTTGCTCACCTGCCCTGCCATTGATAGAGCAAAAACTGAAAGCGGCAGGATACTCTGCAAAGGAACTGGAAGAGACCCGCATATCGGCCAGGTATTTCAGCCTGTTCACTGCACAGCCCTTGCAAGAAGTGGAGTACATACGCACTTACTATGAGCGTAGTATCAACACCTACAAGGGGCGGGTAAAAACCTTGGGCAAGGCCACTGCCCGTCAATTCATGGCGACCGGGCTTGATGTGGATTTCTGCAACGCCCATTATCTGGGCAAGACTCAGGTTTTCGAAACCACCGAAGGCCTGTCCTGTGGCGAGATCAAAGCCAGTCAACCACATGTCACGGTCGCGCAATGTCTGACAGACTTACCAAACGCCCATGGCATGCAGATAAAAATAAGCGAAATGAAAAAACTCCCGACACATTGAATCACAAAATAGCGAGCATGATCAAGGCCTGCAAGCCTCATTTATGTTTGCCAGTGCTTGTTCCAGTGTCGCCAGCGGAACCGACCCTATTGCCAGTCGCAATGCATGTGGCACCGCTACACTTACAGTAAAAGCTTCTGCCGTTGCCACCATGATGCCTTGCAGTGCCAGGCTCGCAGCAACTTGTTCTGCCCGCAAACCTTCAGGCAAATCCAGCCACAAATAATATGAGCCTGGATGTGCTATCAGCTTGCAAGCATGCAAAGCTGCCCTTGCCAGACGCTGACGCTGTCTGGCATCCTTGCGCTTTCTTATTTCCAGTTCATCGACTACGCCTGACTCTATCCACAGGCAAGCCAGGGCTATCATCAATGAAGGCGTATTGCCTGAGGTGACACGGATAGCTGTTTCCAGCGCAGGTATCAAGGCTGGTGGCGCTGCCAGCATGCCTATGCGCAAACCCGAGGCCACGCTTTTTGACAGGCCAGAAATATAGACAGTTTGTTCAGGCGCATAAGTGAAGACAGGCTTGGGCGCAGGCTCTGCCAGGAAGGCATAAGCCCCATCTTCTATGATCAGGAATTGATATTTTTTTGCCAGTTGGGCAAGCTGCTGGCGCTCTGCATCCGTCATCACCGTGCCCATGGGATTATGCATGGTGGGCATCACATACATGGCACGCACGGGCCGCCGCTTGCACAGGGCCGCCAGGGCTGGCAAGTTCAATTTACCTTCGGCCAGCGGCAAGGCTTCCACATCCAGCCGCGCTGACAGGGCCAGGGTTTTCATGCCTGGATAGCTTAATGCATCCATGACCAGGATATCGCCCGGTGTCAGCAAAGCCTGCACGGTCACCGCCAATGCTTGTTGCGCACCGTTGACGATAAGCACCTGTTCCGCAGGCAAACGCAAGCCACGATTGCGTAAATGCCTGGCCATGATTTGCCGCTCATGCGGGCGACCGCCTTGGGGTGCGGCATACAATAAGGCATCCAGATCACCTGAGTTGGCGATGCAGCGCAAGCCTTCGCGCAGCATCTCATCTTGTCCTGGCAGGCATGGGTAATTGAAGATCAGGTCCACTGCCCCGCTTTGCAAGGTCTGCTGCTCCAGCCCCAGACCACGCGGCAAGTTGGTGTCGCGCACAAAAGTGCCACGCCCCATCTCGCAAGCTACCAGGCCATGTGCTTCCAGTTCGGTATAAACGCGTGAGGCCGTCGCCAGTGCAATGCTATGCTCTTGCATGAGTTGGCGCAGGGTAGGCAACTGCGTACCGGGCCGCAATTTGCCGCTGCCAATGCGGGCAGCATAATCATCAACGATGGATTTGTAGCGGGCTAAGGCCATGAGATAGGAATATAAAATAGAAACATAAAACTGCAACAAAATAGTATCTAGAACAATTTTTTTACTGTATCAGATCAAAAGGCTACACTGCCTGCATATTTTCAGCAAGCCACAAGGATGCCTGACATGATCAGCCTGACTACACTCACCACCTTCAGCATCGCTGTCTTGCTGTTGCTATGTTCACCCGGCCCGAACATGGCCTTCGTCATGACTTGCGGCATGCAATATGGCTTGCGCGGTAGCATGGCTGCTGCTTTGGGTATAGGCGCAGCAGATATCATCCTGACGTTGCTGACAGCTTGCGGCATCACTGCCATCATCACGGCATGGCCACCTTCATTTGATGTGATACGTTATGCGGGTGCAGTGTATTTGCTGTGGATGGCTTACAAGGCGCTAGGCAATTCTGCTTCAGCAATAGCAACTACAGCTCAGGCAGTGTCGCTGCCTACTGTATTCGCCCGCTCTTGCCTGAACAGTCTGCTCAATCCCAAGGCCTTGCTTTTCTTCATGGTGTTCTTGCCGCAATTTGTAAATGCGCAGGCAGACATGGTCACGCAGCAATTATTGTTGCTGGGTTTAACGCTAACCGCCATCAGCACTATTTTTCATGCCCTGCTGGGCAGTTTTGGTCATGTCATCCGCCATGCACTGATGCGCCATGCCAAAGCAGCAAAATTGCAGGCGCGTATCCTGGCGGCGGTGTTGTCTTTGCTGGCCTTGCGTCTGCTACTGATGACGCGCTAGCAGCAAGCGCATTTTCAGGGTTGCTGTTATCGGTATGCTATGATTTGCAGACTTAGATTAACCAGCAGGGACAATTTGTCCCCCTCAAAGGAAGCATCTGCCCCTATGGCAATCAAAACCATCTTGAACGTCAGCGCCCTGGCTGGCGTTAAAATTTCTTCCCGTGTCATCGGCTACACGGCATTCGGGCTTTTCCTGAATCTGGTTTTATTCCTGTTTTTTGCCAGTTGGGCTGGCCGGGGCCATAGCGGCCTGCCCATGTTCTTGCTAGGCCTGACGAACTTGCTGGCCCCCATCTTGTATTTTTTCATGGGCAAAAAACAGGGTGTCGCCACTGCCATGCATTTTCTGGCAGAAAGGCATGGCACTGACCTGAGCCAGTTTGTAGTTGGCAAACTGAGCGATAACTACCCGCAGCTGCTGGACAAGGTCCATACCGCTGGCAGCAGCAGTGCAGCCATCCATGAAAAGATCACTGCGCAGCTCAATAAATTGAGTGAGCAATCAGCCATCAACAAGATGGTCTTTAGCACGCTTTTGCAAAAGTTTGATTTTATTTCAGTGATTAGCCGGGTATTGGAAAACAATCCTGCGGCAGGCTCAGACAGCCGTGAAGAAACCGCAGACAAAATCGCCAAAGCCCTGCAAGAGAAATTGAATGCGGATGATTTGAAACCGGATTTAAATGCCCCGACCAGGCTGGTCGTGTGCAATGTAGCCGCAGCCCTGATTTGCGCGAGTATTTTGCCGGTTATATTCAGGTAGGTGGGGATTAGGCATTAACGGCATTAACGTAGGTTGGGCTACGCTTCACCAGCCCAACACTGGGCCTCAACAAACGTATACGTTATTTAAACGCCGAGTGTTGGGCTGGTAAATCGTAGCCCAACCTACAACTTGCCCAACCTAGGCATCGTAATCCATCGCGGTTCATCAATCGCGATTAAGGAAAAGCAATTTCCCAAACCCCATCCAAAAACTACTCCCCCACACTCGCATCCGAATCACAGGCCGTCCCTGCTGCTATCCACCGCCTCACACCCCTGGCAAACCAGCCCTGCCATGCATAAGGCAGCAAGCGCACATAATTGGCAGGTTGCACTAACATCCCGCAACGATACTGCTGCACATCCGCATGCCATTCCAGCGCCTGGCAACTACCTCGAAACTGTAATAAAAACACCCTCGCCACCGGGCAGGGTTCGGCTGCGCAGCAAACTCCACAACCGTTGCAAGCCTGGCCCAGCGCAGGTTTGACAGGTGCACTGGCTTTTAGCCAGACAACGGTGGATGAAATTTGCCTGGGCTTCGCCATAAAGACCCGCTTTCAAGAAGGTTTGCGTTTGCCCCTGAAGAGCCTCCACAGGCCGCCCAGCACGACAGGCACAACTGCCGCACCGACGCCGATGAGGACCACGGTATTCAAATGGTCACGCAGAATAGGGATATTACCAAAATAATAACCGCTCAACACGACGCTAAATACCCATAGCAAGGCACCAAGCACATTGTAGATCTGAAAAGTCTTGTGCGTCATCTCGGAAAAACCTGCCACAAAAGGAGCAAAAGTGCGCACCAGAGGAATAAAACGCGCCAGCACGACGGTCTTGCCACCATGCTTTTCATAAAACATATGCGTTTTCATCAAGGCGTTGCGGTCTATCCAGCGAAAATCTTTTTCTATGAGCTTGTGACCTATCAGGCTGCCTATCCAGTAATTGATGGAGTTACCCGTGATGGAGGCAATCACCAGCAAGGCGATCAATACCCAGACATTCAATGGTGAATTGGCAGAAGCGCACAGGGCGCCAGCAATGAATAGCAGCGAATCCCCTGGCAAGAAAGGGAAAACGACGAAAGCCGTTTCACAAAATACGATGGCGAACAAGATGACATAAACCAGCGCGCCATACTGTGTAACGAAAGTGCCCAGCATTTTATCGACATGCAAAATTATGTCGAGGAGTTGCATAAAATCCATTATTTTTCCAGGGTCAGTATAAAGCCGCCGCAATCATACACCAGACGGCAATGTCTGAGACGCCTGACAGGTATAATCATGGCATGAATTCGAACCCTGCTACCCATCGCCCTATCCTGGCCCTGCCCGACAACCTGATTTCCCAGATCGCCGCTGGCGAAGTCGTGGAAAGGCCCTCTGCCGTCGTCAAGGAAGTGCTGGAAAACGCCCTCGATGCCGGTGCCAGCAATGTCGTCATCCGTCTGGAAGAAGGCGGCGTCAAGCGCATTGCCATCACCGACAATGGCCGCGGCATACCGCCAGACCAGTTAACGCTGGCCGTAGCCCGCCATGCCACCTCCAAGATTGCCAGCCTCGATGAGCTGGAACATGTTGCCACCCTGGGCTTTCGCGGTGAGGCTTTAGCCTCCATCGCCTCAGTATCACTGCTGACGCTGACCACACGCACCGCGGATGCACCCCATGCCTGGCAGATAGAAAACGGCAAGGTCTCCCCCGCATCCGGCGCGCAAGGCACGACGGTGGATGTGCAAGACCTGTATTACAACACCCCAGCCAGGCGCAAGTTCTTAAAGTCTGAGCAGACAGAATTTGGCCATTGCGCCGAGATCGTGCGCCGCATTGCCCTGGCCAGGCCAGATGTCTCGTTTTCACTAAGCCATAATGGCAAGGCAGTAGACCACTGGAATGTCAGCGCCATCGACAAGCGCAGTGCGCAGATTTTGGGCGAAGCTTTCTCGAACGCCCGCCTGTCTCTCGATGAAAGCGCAGGCCCCTTGCGCATACACGGCTTTGTCGGCCTGCCGACAGCATCCAAGGCCCGCGCCGATGCGCAGTTCTTTTACGTCAATGGCCGCTTCGTGCGCGACAAGCTGCTGACCCATGCCGTGCGTGCTGCTTATCAGGATGTGTTGCATGGTGACCGTTATCCATCCTACGTATTGGGGCTGGACCTGGACCCGGCACTGGTCGATGTGAACGTACACCCATCGAAGATAGAAGTACGCTTCCGCGATAGCCGCTCTGTGCACCAGTTTGTCTTTCATGCAGTCAGCCGCGCCCTGGCGCAAACATCGGCGACGGCATTTGGCACTGTGCCCGGCCCCATGTCTGCTGGCTCTGGCATCGCTGCACCTGCCAATGGCAGCACGCCGTGGATATCCGGCGAGCAAACAACCTTTGCAGCGCAGTTTGCCAACCCGTCGCCGTATGCAGGTGGTGGTGGCGGTGGAGGTGGTACTGGTGGAGGCGGTTACGGTAACGCCTATCAAAACCCCTACCGCCCACAGCCCAATGGCGGCGTCACTCAAAGCATGGAAAGCTATGGCGCTTTCTTCCGCCCCAATGCCAATGCTGGCGTCAACGAGGCCGGTGCCAGCTATGCACCCGCCAACCAGATCGCCAACAGCCTGCCAGATGATGATTACCCCTTAGGTTTCGCCCTCGCCCAATTGCATGGCGTGTATGTGCTGGCACAAAACAGCAAGGGCCTGGTATTGGTAGACATGCATGCCGCCCATGAACGCATACTCTACGAGCAATTAAAAAACGCCCTTGATGAAAACAGCATGCCAGTGCAACCCATGCTGATCCCCATCACCTTCTTTGCCGATGCAGTAGAGGTCGGCACAGTAGAGGAACATCAGGACACGCTCAAAGCGCTGGGCTTTGACATGGCCGCCATCTCGCCAACCACGTTGGCCGTGCGCGCCGTGCCAGCGCTCTTGAAGAATGCCGATGCACAATCACTGGCACGCGATGTCTTGCGTGAAGTACGTGAATTTGGTGGCTCCCGCGTTTTGATAGACAGGCGTAATGAATTGCTCGGCACCCTGGCCTGCCACACCGCCGTGCGCGCCAACCGCAGCCTGACCGTACCAGAAATGAATGCCCTGCTACGCCAGATGGAACATACAGAACGCTCAGACCAGTGCAACCATGGCCGCCCAACCTGGGTGCAACTGGGTTTGAATGATCTCGACAAGATGTTCTTGCGTGGTCAGTGATGCCCTGAGAAGAAGATTAACCATGACGCCAACCAATCAGGCCATCGCCCCATTTTCGGCAGCACCTTTATTCTTTTTGATTGCTACATTCCTGATGTTGCAACCACTATCGACTGACCTGTATCTGGCATCCCTGCCCAGCCTGGCAGCAGTGTTTGATGTACCTGCCGCCACCGTGCAACTGACGCTGTCCATCTTTGTCGCTGGCTTTGGTGGTGCACAACTGGTCATCGGCCCACTATCTGACCGCTTTGGCCGCCGCCCCGTCGTCATCGTCGGGCTTAGCCTCTATCTGCTCGCCAGCCTCTTGTGTGGCGCATCGCAAAGCATGGGCATGTTGATTGCTGCACGCTTTTTGCAGGCGCTGGGCTGCTGCTCTGCCGTCATCATTGCGCGTGCGATAGTGCGCGATGCTTATGACCCGCAAGACAGCATCAAGGTTATTTCCAAAGCCAGTAGCTGGGTATCTGCCGCGCCTTTGCTTGGGCCTATCCTGGGTTCATTTTTGCAAGTCAATCTGGGCTGGCGCGCAGCGTTTTTTGTGCATGCCCTGCTGGCAGCAGCCTTGCTCATCATGGTCATCTTGCGCCTGCCAGAAACCAATCTGTATAAAGACGCCAGAGCCACCAACGTCAGCGGCTTGCTGCGCAATTACCGCATCGTGCTCGGTGCACCGGTGTTCTGGGTATATGCCTTGCCGGGTGCCTTGTCGTATGGCTCCATCTTTGTCTTTATCTCTGGCGCATCTTTTGTGCTGATCAAGGTACTGGCCTTGCCAACTGCCTGGTTTGGTTATTGTTTTGCCTTTGGTGTATCCGGCTACCTCAGTGGCACCGTGGTCTGCCGCCGCCTGCATGCACGCTTTGGCACCAAGATCAGCATGCGCATAGGCAGCAGCCTTTCTCTCGCTGCTGGCGCTACTTTTCTGGCAATGACACTGTCGGGCGTACAGCACTGGGCTATGCTACCACCCGTCATGTTCATGACCATGGGTGCGCATGGCATCAACTTCCCTATTTCGCAATCCAACTCTGTCTCGCCCTTCCCGCAACAGGCGGGCACTGCCGCTGGCCTCATGGGGGCGCTGTATATGCTGGTCGCCTTTATTGTCGGCAGCATTGTTGGTGCCACGCATAATGGCACGGTCTACCCGCTCGCCATCATCGCCTGCAGCATGGGCAGCCTCATTTTTATCGCCGCCCGTGTCCTCCCTGCGTTGATCCCGGCAGAACAACCTGTATGATTATCCACACAACTACGTCAGTACAAAAAGTCATCGCCATCATGGGGCCTACCGCCTCAGGCAAAACCGCCGCCGCGCTGGAAATTGCGCGCCACTACCCGGCAGAAATCATCTCCGTCGATTCTGCACTGGTCTACCGCGACATGAACATAGGCACGGCCAAACCCAATGCAGCAGAACTGGCCGCAGTACCTCATCACCTCATCGACATCATCGACCCGGCAGAGTCTTATTCAGTAGCGCAATTTCGCAAAGACACACAAAGACTGGTCGCGGAGATACAAGCCAGAGGCAAACTGCCCCTGCTGGTAGGCGGCACCATGATGTATTTCAAAGCCCTGATGGATGGCCTGGACGAGCTGCCAGGTGCAGACCCGGCCATACGCGCAGAACTCGATGCAGAAGCAGCCCGCATAGGCGTACCCGGCCTGCACGCCAGACTGGCAACGCTGGACCCCGAAACCGCAGCAAGGCTCAAACCGCAAGACAGCCAGCGCATACAACGCGCCCTGGAAATCATCGCCATCACCGGCCAGCCCATGTCCGCCCTGCTAGCCAAACAGGAACGCGCCGCGCCCCCTTTCGATATGCACGCCATCTCGCTGGAACCATCAGAGCGCAGCGTACTGCACCAACGCATCGCCCTGCGCTTTGACACCATGCTAGAGCAAGGCTTTATCGATGAAGTCAAAGCCTTAAAACAAAGACCAGACCTGCACGCCAACCTGCCATCCATACGCTGCGTAGGCTACCGCCAGGCCTGGGATTATCTCGATGGCATAACCACGCTCGCAGAAATGCGCGAACTAGGCATCATCGCCACCCGCCAGCTCGCTAAACGCCAGGTCACCTGGCTCAGATCCATGCCAAACCGCATCATCATCGACTGCCTGGCAGCCGATGCCCAGGCGCAGATCATGGAGAGTGTCAGGCAGGCCTTGAACAGCCCGGCATGAAGACTAGGCCAAGCACTATGCGAAGCTGAGCATGGGCCTCAAGGTGAACCCATTTTTAACAATACGCAGCCTAATTCAGACACAAAACCAGAAATGCTTTGCTTTTTAAGCAAAAATAGCCGCAGTTTCTATCAAAATCTGGTTTTGCATATTGACAGCCCAAGGCCAAACTGACATAATCGCAGGCTTCTTGGTGATATAGCTCAGTTGGTTAGAGCACAGCACTCATAATGCTGGGGTCGGTGGTTCAAGTCCACCTATCACCACCAGATATATGTCCAAAGAAGTTCTTTGGAATACAAGAACCCGCTTCCTGCCCAGTGCTGAAGCGGGTTTTTTGTTTAACCCGGTCCGATGGCGTCCATTTACATCCAGCACTTTTGCATCCATACTTGAATCCATGGATGCAAACTCTTAAACAGCATGGATGCAAAATGCCAAAACTTGCCAAACCACTCACAGATATCCAGATCAAAAGCGCAAAACCCAGGGACAAACCCTATACCCTGGCAGATGGCGGCGGCATGTATTTGGAGATAATGCCTATCGGATCAAAAATCTGGCGTTTGAGTTACCGGCAACCCAATGGCAAGAATACCAGGCTGACATTTGGCTCATATCCCGAAGTTTCACTTCTGGAAGCACGCGAAAAGCGCATGGAGGCAAAAAAACTGAAAGCTGCCGGTGTTGATCCCGCCCAGGCCAAACGCATAGAGAAAATTAACAAGGCAACCGCAAACGCCAATACTTTTGAGTCAGTAGCGAGAGAGTGGCATGCCAACAGACTCGAAACCTGGCAAACCCGCACCGCTACAAATGTGCTGCATCGACTGGAAAAAGACGTGTTTCCGCTGATTGGAAAACACCCTATATCAGAAATCAAGGCACCCGTAATGCTTGATGTCCTGCGCCAGATTGAAAAGCGCGGGGCACTGGACATGGCAAAACGGCAAGGTCAAGTCTGCAGTCAGATATTCCGATTTGCCATTGCATCAGGTAAAGCTGATATTGATCCTGTTCCAAGCTTGCGCGGCGCATTAAAACCGATATCAAAGGGGCACCATGCAGCTATAACCCCTGATGAAATCCCTGAATTTATTCGTGCATTCAAAAAGATTGAAGGTCGCATGTTCGTTCCAACCAAGGTAATGTTCAGATTGATGATGCTGACTTTTGTTCGCACAAGTGAGCTAACTGAAACTCCCTGGTCAGAAATTGACCTCGAAAACGAATCGTGGATCATCGACTGGCATCGCATGAAGATGGGCAAAAAGAAAATCAACCCGCGCAAAGTCAACCACCATGTATTCCTGCCAAGACAAGGCTGGGAGCTATTGCGTGAACTTCATGCAATTACAGGTGGGAATAAATATCTGTTTCCAAATCAAAGAGATCACGAAAAGCCAGCAACAAACTTTGGCATCCTAGCTGCATTAAAGCGCATGGGATACAGTGGCAAGATGACCGGCCATGGATTCCGTTCACTGGCAATGGGCGTCATCAAGGAGCGTCTTGGCTACAGGCATGAAGTTGTTGATCGTCAGTTGTCACACGCTTCTGGCGATGCATATGGAGAGGCTTATGACCGCGCATTATTTCTTGATGAGAGAAAGGTAATGATGCAGCAATATGCAGATTATTTAGCCAATGTGGAGCATGGAAATGTGATTTTAGGGAGATTTGGGGGGAATGCGGCATAGAATCTTGCTCTCGAAGAATCAGTACCTTATATAACCTGAGGATGATTCACAAAACCTTTTTTGCTAGCAGTTAAAGCCAGCAACACTACGGCGCTATTCTCCTGCACATTCAAAGACATGGCCAACTCTGATAGGGTAACGCACGATGCCTATCGAAATCAAATGCCCCCACGAAAACTACATATTGACTCATCAGACATTAATGCTGGGCCGAGTTTTCGCTATTTAAAATACTAAGTTTCCAGCAAATCAGGCTACAAAGAATAAAAAAAACAACAAATATTCTTAACACGCGGCATAAGTAAGAAATGGTCACAAAAAATCAATATAACTGTGCATTTATACAGTACTATTCAAATGTAGATCACATTGTTATTTCATTAGCTATTATTTTGATTAATATACGTCGAGAAAGTGCAAAGTAAGAGGACTGTGCAGACGTCTGCACATTGCAACGGTAGCCTCGCTATTCCCGCTGGCGACAATCTCCAGTTTTTCTCTTGAACAAAAGGGCAAAGCGATCCACTGGTGAAAGTCTCCAGTTATAATGAACGCATGAAGAAAATCACAGCATCCGAAAGTATTCAAGCGCACTTCTCAGGTCACGAGACGTTTCCGCTTCGTCAAATGTGGCTTAAAAAAGCCTTCGACCAAGCGAATGCGCAGGGCATTATCCTGAAATCGACATTCACTGATGACAATGCAATTGCCGAGTTCGGTGTTGGCAAAAACATGGTCGCATCGATCAGGCATTGGGCATTAGCCTGCAACGTGATGACCGAAGACGGCGCTGCGAGCGGCACCTACAAAGTGACCGATTCGGCCAACCTCGTCTTGAAAGACGGCGGCTTGGACCCTTATTCAGAAAACCCCACAACCGCTTGGTATGCTCATTGGTGGCTCGCAGGCAAAGGAAACCGCGCAACCACGTGGAAGTGGCTTTTCAACCATGTCACCACTCCAACATTCTCTCGGGAAGATCTTGAGTTTCCCTTAGCCGAATACGCTCGAAGCTTGGCTCCCAATCGCAAGCTGTCTCCCGCCACTTTGTCGCGCGATATCGAAACGTGCCTTCGCGGATATGCCCCACGATCCACAGGTGGCTCCCCTGAGGACTACGCCGAACCAATGCTTGGCGAATTGGGATTGATTTTTGAAGAGCGCAAAGGTCACTTCGCCTTCCGTCGAGGCCCAAAGGCCACGCTGCATGACGGGATGTTTACTTATGCGCTTTTAGATTTTTGGAAATCGGCCGCGCCGGGACTAAGCTCACTTGCTTTTGAATCCATCGCATTTGAAGAAGGGTCGCCGGGGCGCGTATTCAAACTTGACGAAGATTCTATCGCAGAGCGCCTTCTTGCGCTTGAGGATCTCACTCTCGGCGCGCTTTCTTGGACTGATACAGCAGGACTGAGGCAAGTTCATCGCAACATCAACAAAGCTGAGAACCTCAGCAAACGCATGATCGAGAAGGCCTATGCCTAACGAGCAAAATATTAAACTCTCGGACATCGTCCACGTCTCACGACACTACCAACGCTCGATACGCATCGACGTCGATCTTGGGCGCCCTGACGCATTGAACGGCTACATCTGTCACGGAACGGCCACTGCCGTTTTAAGCAGCATGACTAGACAACTGCTAGAGAGCAATCAACGAGCATTCACTTGGACTGGTCCTTTTGGTGGAGGTAAGTCGTCCCTGGCAGTCGCGCTCGCAAGCGCTCTTGGCTCTGACAAGCAGTTGCGTGCGAAAGCCCGCGATGTTTTGAATCTGGGTAGTACCCCTTCATTTGATCAAGCCCTACCCTGTCGAAAGGGTTGGCTGACAATCCCCATCGTTGGGAAGCGAGCGAGTGTCGTCTCAGAACTTACCAGAGGTCTACGCCGGGCACAAGGACTCAGCCATGATGGACGAAAAATTAATCCTTCGGCTCTCATTTCAGACATCTGCGAAGCTGCTGAGTCCCGAAAGAACGATGGCGTCCTGATCATAATTGATGAAATGGGTAAGTTCCTTGAAGCTTCCGCTTTAGGTGTGGGAGACGATGTATATTTCTTCCAAGAACTTGCGGAAGCTGCAGCCCGAGCCTCAGGGAAGGTTGTCGTCATTGGTATTCTTCACCAATCATTCAGCCAATATGCTAACCGGCTTGGCATCGGAACTCGTGATGATTGGATCAAAGTACAGGGGCGATACTCAGACATTCCCTTGGTCGCTGCAAGCGATGAAGTTGTAGAGTTAATTGGTCGCGCCATCCATGCTGAGGTTACTCCGGTTTGGATGATGTCTGCGTCCATTGAAATCGCGGACTCCATCCGCGCACGACGCCCAGCTGTTGGAGATAACTTCTTCAAAAGCCTACATGCCTGTTGGCCACTGCATCCGGCTATGGCGGCTCTGTTAGGCCCAATCTCTAAACGTCAATTTGGACAAAATGAGCGCAGTACATTCGGCTTTTTGGCATCGGTCGAGCCGTCTGGATTTCGCTCTTACCTGGAATCTACTCCACAATTGCAATCATCTTGGTATCGCCCTAACGACTATTGGGACTACCTGCGCGCAAACCTGGAACCCGCGATCCTCTCATCTCCAGATGGTCACCGCTGGGCTCAGGCTGTCGAAGCCGTTGAGCGTGCAGAAGCAAAAACCACCGATGCATTACATGTCGAGCTCATCAAAAACATTGCAGTGATTGATCTTTTCCGCAATGGCTCTGGACTTGCAGCGGAGTCAAAGGTTCTCAAATCGCTTTTCTATATCAACACGCTTGATCAGGTCGAAGCTGCCTTACAGCAGCTTTCCAATTGGCGAGTCATCCTGTTTAAAAAACACATAGGAGCTTGGTCAGTCTTTGAGGGTAGTGATTTCGATATTGACAATGCCATTTCACAAGCCCGCTCAGGGATGTCTGGCGTCGACTTCTCCTTGATTGAAAGTCTAACCAACCTCTATCCAGTAATCGCAAAACGGCATTACCACGAAACAGGTACTATGCGGTGGATGAACATGGCGCTTTGTCATTTAGACGATATTCAACGTATAGCTACAAAGTTCAAACCCAATAATGGCGAGTTTGGCTTATTTCTCCTAGCGTTGCCTAGCTCGAATATGAATAGCAAAGCCGCATTGCGGAAGTGTCATGAGCATTCAAGGGTTGAACCTTGGCCTGTGGTCGTAGGCATTCCACGCAACCACGCCAAGATTGAAGATCTCGGCTCCGAACTTCTCGCACTCCAAATTGTCCAGTCACGCCACGAGCTCAATGGCGACCCAGTTGCTCGTCGTGAGGTACAAGCAAGAATATCATCGGTGCGAGCCAATCTTGAAGAGCAACTTCGCGAAGCAGTAATCAACGCTCGATGGGTTGCAGGCGAAGTGGAATTGGAAACAAGCGGGCGCCTATCTCCCGTGGCATCCAATTTAGCCGATGCGGTATACCCGTCTGCTCCGAAACTGTGGAGCGAACTTCTAAACCGAGACAGCCCTTCGAGTAACAGCGTCAAAGCTCGCCGCGACCTCCTCTACTGCATGCTCGACCATGAAGAAAAAGAGAATCTCGGCGTTTCGGGATACCCTGCCGAGCGCGGCCTATATGAGACCTTGCTTCGAGCCACAGGTCTGCATCGACAGGGTAACAACGGTGCATGGTGCTTCTTGCCGCCTGATGATCAACACGCACCAACCTTCTCTAATCTTTGGCGAGAAACGCGCAAGCTCTTCACCGATGCGAATAAAAGGGTGAAAATTTCTGATCTTCACGACTTATGGGCTATGCCACCCTATGGCATTCGCAGAGGAGTCATGCCTGTGATCTTCACTGCGTTCTTGCTAGCTCACAAAGGTAACCTTGCTTTATACAAGGAAGGTATGTTCATTCCTCGCGTCACCGATGCGGACGTAGACGAATATCTTCAAGATTCCTCGCGTTTCTCCATGCGCTGGATTTTGATCGACCAAGAGAAAGCAAACATCCTTTCTGGGATCTCCGACATTCTGACCGAAGTTGGCGCGTCCGCTACCACACGCGATCCTTTGGAAGCGGCACGCGGACTTGTCGCCATGGTCTTCGGTTTACCTGCATGGAGCCAACGCACTCACACCATCAGCGATATGGCCCGGGCTGTTCGCGACACACTGCTAAAAGCAAGCGATCCGCACAAGGTCCTGTTTATTGATCTAGCCGCACTTCTTGAAAAAAATAGCGATCGCTCTTATGTCGATGCGCTTCGAAGCCCTATTACTGAAATTGCACGCGCTTATGATAATTTGCTTGCGCGTATTGAGAATTCGATGCTAGAAGCTCTCGACGCGCCCGCAGATAAATTAGATAGGCTACGCGCCCGAGCAGAGGTTTTGAATGGTGTAACGGGCGACCTGCGCCAAGATGCTTTTGCGGCTCGACTTGCCAAACATGATGGGGGCAAAGAAAGCATCGAGGGCATTTTGAGTCTGGCTGCCAACAAGCCTCCACGCGATTGGAACGACCGTGATATCGATCATGCGCTTTTAGATATCGCGCAAGCCGCTCTCCGATTCCGGCAAGCGGAAGCGTTTGTATCTGTCAAAGGTCGCAAGCCGACTAGCGAAGCTTTCGCAGTGGTCATCGGTGCTGGCACTCAAACGCGCACTATTTCACGCTCCTTCTCTATTCCTGATCGACATCGCGATGCTGTTGAATCAATGGCTGAAAAACTAGCGACCACTCTTCTTGCCGGGGGACACAGCACAGAAATTTTGCTCGCCGCGCTGGCGAAAGCTGGTATGCGCCTGACTCTTGAAGACGACGAAAAAATGGAGAAGTCTCATGGCTGAAAAACACGTTCTTGGAATATCTGGCGGAAAAGACAGTGCGGCCTTGGCAGTGTTTGTCCGCCAAAACCACCCTGAACTCGACGTCGAATACTTCTTCACAGACACTGGCAAAGAACTGCCTGAAGTCTATGAATTCCTGGGACGCCTTGAAGGTTTTCTTGGCAAGCCAATCGCTAGACTAAACCCGCGCCGCGATTTCGATTTCTGGCTACGCGAATACAAGCATTTCCTACCATCGGCTCAAACTCGCTGGTGCACCAGGCAGTTGAAGCTTGCGCCATTCGAGCAATGGATTCGGCCGATGTTAGCAGCAGGAGATACCGTCACGACTTATGTCGCAATTCGCGCCGACGAAGAATACCGCGAAGGCTATACGTCAAAGCACGAGAACTTGAAAGTTCGCCTCCCTTTCCGCGAGAGTGGAATCGACAAGAAGAGTGTGATGGATATTTTGGAATCTTCCGGCGTCGGTATCCCGAAATATTATGACTGGCGTTCTCGTAGCGGATGCACGTTCTGCTTTTTCCAGCAAAAAATTGAGTGGGTACGGCTCAAAGAAAGACACCCTAGTGCCTTCGAAGAAGCCAAGCAATACGAGAAGAATGCATTGGAGCACGGCTCCCCGTTTACATGGACACAGGGCGAACCGCTCGACGAGCTAGAAAAGCCTGCACGCGTTATTCAGATCATCACCGACTTCGAACGTCGCAAGCAAAGAGATCTAGCGAACCGTCCGATAAATCCTCTTCGCCCGGTCGAAACTCTAGAAGACATCGACGAGATCTACGGGGAAGACGAAGGCAACGGTGCTTGCGTAGTTTGCCATAAGTAACTGCCCACTGGCAGACAAGTACTTACACTGCATCCAGCCAAGCATTAATGGCCCTCAGTTCTTACGCAAATACTCAATAGCTTCAGATAACGTAGTAAATACGTTATCTGAACATTGACGAACCATCTCGAAATACCGGCTCACCGACGGATCCTTGATTTCATCGACAAACAGTACTGCTTTACCTAGCGCATGGGCAAAACCGATCTCCAACGCAAGCGAATACCCACCTGGATTTGTCGACTCCATATAGCCAAAAACAATATCGCTCGCGCGGATAGCATCTAAGTCCCATCGGGTGTATTCCGCCGCATCTTGAATATTGTGCAGACTCGGATCGAGAAAATCATAGCTTGGTAACTGAGTCATGACCTTGTTCTGCCAGCCGGATTTGAATCCGCCAGCCAGATAAATCACTTTTCGATGATCACTCTGCGACATTGTTTTCTCGTTTCAATTTGAGCTCTGCTACTGCTATTGAAAATGGTGTTGCCATCGCTTTACCATAAAAATCCTCACCACGTTTGAAGAGCGCTACGGAGGCAAATAAAATAAGCACGCTTTGCACAACCCAGTTCAAAGCAATAACATGGTGAAACAGCAAGTTTTGATTCAAGGCCAGGCAACTCAAGAAATCTATCAACATAATCACCAAAGCTGTGCCCACACCATTACATAGCAATGAAATGAACGTAAATCTACGCCCTAACGACGCTCCCTCCGCGGACACAGAAAGCGCGACGCTGCGAAGATCTTTGTAATCCCACTCGGCATTAACTTTGGTAGCATCGACGCTTTGAAATTTATTAACCAGCTCAGCGAAGAGTCTATATGACTGACGCTCCATTGCCTCTACTTCATCGAACCCCTTCAGTATTCTACATGCCCGCAAAACTGGCTGAAACACAAGATCAAAAATCGCAATTAGGATGTGTCCGACAGCAAACATTAGCCCGATGACGGTTAACGTCAATGTGGCATTTTCCAAGGACTTGCTAGCCTCGGCAATCTTGGATGGTCCTAAATGCATAATGGACAAGCCAACTGCAAGCACGACTCCTGGAAGAATGCTGCCAATAAGGTCATTAAAGAATCGCGCAATCGACTCCATAGTGTCATCCATTTTCATTGCTACTCCTATGATAGACTTGATCTCTTGCGATGGCTTCGACAGCAAGCCCGATGTCTTCATCCGACATAAATGGTGCTTGCGCGAATACCAATCCTTGCTCTCCATTGAGCTTCGCCGCCAAATGCCCCTTGCCAAGCAATAGCTCTGCTCCTGATCGATCCAATGCAATCTTCGATGTTGCCTCGCTAGCGACCTTCAAAATCAGGCGATTCCCTAAATTCTCACGCAACTGCATAGGCATGACGTCTTTGTCTGGCCGCTGGGCCGCGAAGATAAGATGGATGCCTGCCGCTCGCGCCTTGACGCCTAGTCGCTGAACTGCAGCTCCGACCGCAGCCTTATAGGTGTCGTCAAGCATCCAATCAGCAAATTCATCATGCACGAGAAAAACCATTGGTAGCTTGTCCTCGGGCGCAGCTTTCGCATTGAACGTTGTTAGATCGCGCGCGCGGGCAGGAGCGAAGGTTCTGTATCGATTCTCCATTTCCTCAACTAATTCCTTGAGCACTTCGGTTGCTCGCTCCTTTGTTGTGACGATTGGCTCCCGCATGTGGGGCAAGTCTTCCAAAACTGCGTAGTCAACGCCCATCTTGGGGTCGATCAATACGATCTGCGCCAGATCCTTCGGATTCGTCGCGGCAATGTCGAGCATGATCGCCTGGATCAAGACCGATTTGCCGCTACCAGTAGCGCCTGCTACCAATGAATGAGGTTCATGCGTGGAAAGACCGCCAAACTCAGAACCCAAATTCAAATAAAGCAACGATCCATTGATCTCTTGAAGGCCTAAAACAAATGAAGTATTGATACCTGCCGCGTTACGGTTTGTAACCCGACGCGCCCACAAATCCCACAATGAAACAGACTTGCGCTTCTCCGCAGCGATAGTGACTACGATCGCGCCAGGCTTCGGTTGCACTGTCACAAGGTTAATCGCATGGGTTGTGAGAAGTTGTAATCGCTTGGCTTCGATATCTTCAACACGCAGTTTGTCGGAACCAGCCAGTCTGACCAAACATCCGTTCGGAGTCAGACGAGTGCCCAGCACTACAGCTTGCATTCCGTAGCTATTCAAAGCAGTTTTAAGTTTGCGGGTCGATTCTTCGGCCCATACGTCCCTTTCGTCGACCGCGCTTGATTGTGCAGCCGCCTTCGCAGCCACCAATCTACCCAAATGCGTGTCATCTCTCACAACTGCAGAGTCAGAAGTCTGCTCACCTAACGATGCCTTCTTTGGGGAGTTAATTACTTCCGCAGCCACCAAATTGGAAATTTGCGGTTCAGAAGAACCAGAAAAAACTGCCGTGCCTTCCTCCAATACTGGATCATCAATACTCTCACCGCTCGACGCGAGCCGCTCCATCGTGGATGTCCATGCGACCCGAGCTGCCGGGGGGCGCGTCACAGCGACAGCCCAAGGCTCCTCTGGCCCCAGCTTCGAGCGGATCGAGGCCGGATTCACCTTAGCAGCATATGCCTCCACCAGCGATCGTAGCTCCGACCGATCGAATACCTCTTGCCAAGCCTGTATTCCTTCAGTTGCATCTATCAATATCTGTTCGGACGCAGAATGGCCAGCGCCTGAATCAGCGGTGTGAACAAATACATGCGAGTAGCCTTTTAAAGAAATCTCCGCTGCGCCATCCCTCAGACTAGATCGTGCTCGCTCTAGCAGACCAGAACATCCCGACGGAATATCCGCATCAATCAGCATATCAGCCAAGCGCGAGAGCCACACATCCCGATCCAGCCGTCCTGGATCACCGAACAGCGCCGCGCGGAAGGTCGACAAAGTCGCTATTAGCTGCGCTTTGGACGACCTACGGGCTTCCGCGATGCCGTCGGCACCTACATACTTGCATTCCACTACAGCCACATGCAGATGTGGACCGTCGTCACGTTCCTCAACGCAAAGACCGAGAATGTCAGCGATGCGGCTCTCTTTTTGGGCGAGCCAATCAGCGTAGTCGTCCAACAGGAAAAAGACACTAAACGATTGGCGGGATTTGCTGGCGATGCCTTTGAATTCATGTTCAAGCATATAACGACTCAGCACCAAACCAACCATCTCACCAGCTGACACACCACGCTTGGCAGCCCGCAGCACAATGTCGCCAGACACTGACAGAGCATCCCTTTTCATCCTGGACGCCACAACATCGTATACCTGCGGACTGAATGGTAACCCAAGTTCTGCGAGCCTGCGACGCGCAAGCACACCTAGTAACCGCAGCTCAGAGGTAGAACTCACGATCATGTTTCGACCATTGGTTGATGATCTTCGATAGCGCACCACAGTCACGCCATTTGCCTGCAGTTGTCGCTTATCAAGCAGCTCATCATAAGTCGCCACCCATTCGGCCAAAGCATGGGCATCGCTCATCGTCCCACTCAGAGCTTCATTTTGAAGCGAAATACGGCGTGCGGGCAGGAACGATGCACCGGGGGGGGAATCCGTCTGACGTACCACTGATGCCACTGCTGAGACATATGCCCACCCTGAGGCGGTCTGCCTTGGGCAGGTTAAGAATGTCGTCGATTTGAGTTCATTCTCGCCAGAAACGCTGCGGTATGACCATCTAGACGGGGCGTGCTCCAAGCTCGGACGCTCGTTTGTCCAATCCACTGGAATCCATTCGACGCCAGCAGTGCGCGACACCACATCATGAAGGAATGCCACGTCAAAGGCTCGGAAGCCATCATCTGCCGAAATCGGGGTCGCCGATGATGGCGAAACCGAAATTCGCAATTTGGAGATAAAGTTCTCAGAGGTCTCGCTAACGACCGGTAAATCTGGGTCGTCGCCGGATTTGGTCACAAGCTCCGCATACACACGCCTGAGCTTTCCTGGATCTCGATGCCGAACCGAAATGCTGCATTGAAACCCGGTCTCGGCCTGCATGTTCGATAACTCCCGCACCACTGCCAATGGAAGCTCTGCAGCATCGGTATTGTAGAGAAGAACGCTCAGGTTGCTCGCCTCGTGAGGCTGTAACCCAATATAACGCTGAAGCAGCTCGCGTACCTGCTTGGCTGCAGCCGACGGGTCGACGTCGGTCATGGACTCGTCACCATCGCGAACCGGCTGCTCAAATAGGCTGTATCCGTTTACAGTGCTGCACTCGGAAACGAGCAGCGGAGCGCCGCCGCGATGGGTCACTGCGATCTCTGGATAGAATGGATGAGCAAGTTCCTCAGCGAATTCCCGGAAGAATATGCCCCGATCGCCGAAAAGGACATTGTTATTTCCGAGTATGTGAGTTACCAAACCTGCGACGCGGCGAGTCTTAACCGCCAATGCCTTCATCCGTTCGGGATGCCAAGGCGGAATGATCAGGCACGGCTGCTCGCCGAGTACCTTTACGGTGCCGATTGATAGCACTTCGGCGACCAGCTTGGACCGACAGACGTCTCCACGCGCATGAACGGCGAGTGCGCGCAGCAAGAAACCGAATGACTCGGCTTGCCTGAGCACGGCTTCGCCGTGCAATCCAACATCGATGAAGTCGTCAAGCGCTTTAACGTAGTCATCCTCA
Organism: Undibacterium sp. Di27W; assembly: GCF_049340345.1. Classification (NCBI taxonomy): domain Bacteria; kingdom Pseudomonadati; phylum Pseudomonadota; class Betaproteobacteria; order Burkholderiales; family Oxalobacteraceae; genus Undibacterium; species Undibacterium sp. Di27W. Next base: position 24,405 of record NZ_JBMPOS010000025.1, read on the forward strand.
AACAGATCCCATGCAGCCCTAAGCTCAGTCTTCTGCTCGGTACTGATCCGGTCCTCGGCGGCGAGCTCGCTAATTCGCTGCTTGATGTGCTGTCGCAAACTGCCCAGCTTGGCCACTTGCGGAACAAGGGAGCCAGCATCGCGAGAATAGGTCGCCTCGAGCGTTGATGTGTCAAGCAGAGAGACACTTTGAACACCACCCTTCTTGCTAACCACGCGTCGAGGAACTTCCGACCGACCAACTGAGCCCTTCTCTTTGAGACGGAGCATGTCATCAACCATGGAAAGTCCAATAGAATCAGGGCGGTAGGACCAAACTAGCTGTGTCTTGTCTAATATCTTTTCACGCTCACCAGGGCATTCAATCAAGGCGACTTCGAACTTGATTTGGATCGCAGATTTGGAGAGCGAAGTACAAGGTTTGATCTTTCCCAGTATTTCCAATTCACGCGCGAAGTAAGCCGGATACTGGAACAAGGGATCGGGTAAATTGGCGCTCCCCATTCTCGCGACCTTCCACTCTACCTTTGATCCCATAAGTTCCTCGATCCCGCGATACATCGACGAGAAATAGGCTCCGACATCATGATTGAATCGCTCGCGCCATTCTTTGCGGCCCTTAGTTACAGTGAATCGGAGAATGCGTTCTTTCTTGCTGTCACCAGCACCGGACACCAGTCGGTACGCGGCGTCAGTGAACCCATCCAGGAAGTCGTGGCATTCAATGGCCTTACCAAAGATCGCCTTCTCCCATCGACTGTGCAGAACCTTGTCTTGCTCCAAATAGCGGCGGTGAAGTTCGAAAAATGCTTCGTCTTCATCCTCTGTCCAGTCTGGCCGCCGTTCACGCGCGCGCAACTCGTCCAAGTGCTTGCGCCAGTGCCGGTCGAGTACGTCGTCGTCGGAACATTGATTATCAAAAAAATGCAAGGTCGCGTCGGCAAGGCCGCGCTGTTGGACCCTAGGCTTATCGAATATAAAGTGGACTCCGTCTCGCTCCCATTCGAGCATCGCGACCGCCTCAGATGTTTGTTCGTCAGCGCCGAAGGGTGCATTGATGAATGACTCCAAGACCACGCGGACACTATCATCAATCGCACTTGCGTTCTCTGCGAGCCTCAGAAGCATTTCCTCAGGATCCAATGGCTGTCCATTCGCCCTCATTCTCATCAAAAGTGGAGCACGATTGACGATTAGTTTTTCAAATGCCTTCTTCCAAGGGCCGATGGCTTGGCTAAAGGTCTTCGCGTTGGAAAAGAATGATGTATCGCGAGGAAGTCCCACACAGGGCAACGCCCAGCCCAAAGCATCCCTGATAGCCAAACCTTGGACTATCGAGCCCTCGCTCACCATTGAGCAGAAATCAGCGAGTTGGTCCAGGGACAGTTCTGACGTAGAGATCAACCCCTTGAGAGCTGCCCTGAACACGCCACGATCTTCAGGAGTTGGCGTTATCGCGGCAGCGTGGCATGTCGCCGCCACCCACGCACCTTCATTGGCTCGAAATTCTTTGGCACCCAGCGCTGTAACATGGCCCAGTGTATCCGCGAGATTGTGCTCGTTCCCGTTGGCAGTCAACAGGGCTTCCTTATCAGTTCCCGCATTGCGAACTGCCCCAGCGTTCATGTCTGTCAGCGCTTCTGAAGGCAAACCCTGACCTTCAACTAAGGATGCTGGTATGCGAAGATCTACCTGGGCCAGCAGTGTTGGGTTAGCCAGTATTTCGCGTACGATCGAAGCGATTTGCGCCGAAGACAACTTGTCGAGTCTAAAAAGTGCCGCTGTGTCTGAGAGACGTCCGTCGGCTTGCCTCGAATCGGCCAGCCGTTCTGCAAGAATGTCGGCGCCAACGCGTCCAATGATGCGATCGGCCAGCATTATTCTTCTCCTTTGTAACCAAATGGATTTTCAACGAATGAGCACGAGTCGGATAGACGGCGGACTAATCCGAGACCAACAAGACGCGTTTCAAGATTCTTGCAGTTGTCGCTGAGTGCCTCTTGGTCTACTCTCTTTTCCATCACAAGTCGAGCTCCCTCCACGTCGCCAATTACGATACCGTATCGCTTCTTGACCTCACTGAGAAATTCGTCAAACTGCATACGGCTGTCAACTATGGTAATCACCAAAGTCTTGAGTAAGCGGTCAGTGGGGGCGTAGCGATTCCTGCGTGCAAGACGCCGGGAGCTCAACCCAATTGCCTTGGACCATGTTGCATGAATCTTACCTACATGTTGCTCATGGCGCGATTCGGCCTTCTCTATAAGTTTGGATACGAGTTCATCACCAGGCAGATTTACATATTCCTCATCGTCCTTGTCGTCTGTTGGCCATTGGAACATTTCGCGCATCAAGTCTAAGCACCCACCTTGCGGATTGCTCGATTGCATCGCGATTTCCCAACGCGGGTCGCGCTTCACGCTCTCCACCTCGGCTCGGATTGCCCTAACGGACAAGGCTTGGTTTGCTTGGTATGAATCTCCCGAAAGCGCTCTAACCTTGGTTCGTTGCGCGATGATTTCGCATACAATTTCTACCGGCTCGGCATCGCCAGAAACCGTCTTTGCGCACTCAAGGAAATACAATAGCAAATTCAGTCCTGCATTGATGATCATGTGCTCCAAAGCATCATAGACTGGCATGTCGCGCGATAGAATCGCCAGCCAATCATCGCACATTCTGTCGAATCTCGGATGACTGTCATATGGGAGTGGACCCACTTCACGGGCGCTCTCCACCAATTGAGCTTCGCCCTGCATCGCCTTCGCGAGCCGATTCATCGTCTTGCTCGAATCAAAAAGCCGTTCAACAAGCTTGTTACCGAGCTCTGGACCGCTCTTTGCTCTGGAAAGCATTAAGTAAAGCAGTTCGCCAGTGCGAGCGAAGAACCGTCGGTCATTGGAAGCTCCCCCCTTCGCGTCGATACGTAGATCCTCATACAAGGCGTCCGGTCCGAAGGGAAATACGAATTTGGAACTCCAGCGTTTATTGCTTCGAGCCTCGAACGCGGAAGAACGCAGGAGCTCAATGGCTTTGGCGAAATCGTCAAAGCTCGAGAAAACCCCGCGCAGGTAACCCATGTCCTCATCACCAAGCTTGGTAGAATTTTCCGCGAAACGATCCATCCATTCTCGCCATTTCTCTTCATCGGAAATTGCCCGCTCGCGTATCGATTCGACGAAGGGATTATTGAACAGCAGACCCCGAAGGCGAATCTGTCGCTGAGGCCTATAACGAACCTGTTCCGGAAGTCCAGCCAATGGTGCGTTTGTGTTTGAGCCAAGTACTCCCAAGAATTCTAGCACCGTCAAATGCGGCAGTTGCTCATCGTAGAGGCGATGACCCCAAATGTGCTCGTCGACTGCGAAGTCGACATTATTTATTTTTTTCCTCACACAGAAATCCTCACTGTAACTGGCCGGGAGAATCCAAGGCCATGCTGCTCTATTTCAATGAACCGTAGTTTGATCGAGTTATCTTCAACGCCTTCCTCCTCGTCTTCGCCTTCGGGCCGAGAGTCTCGAAGCATCTCCTCCTTCCGAAGCAATTTCGCCTTGAACGCAAGCATGTCCTCTAAGCATTCATTAGAGAAGCTTCCAGGCAAGGCCCCCATGGCCACGCGACAGAGAAATTCGAACCGGATTGGAGACAGCGGAAACGATACGGAATTCCCAGCTCCGGGAGCCAACGCAATGTCCAGGCATGCTCGATCAGTCTGCTTGTCGAGCTTCATCATCATTCCAATGCCGCGATCTCGCTTGGCTGGGGCTTCGGTGTCACACAGCACGCTCACACGCGATTGAGTAAAACCTCCGGAGCTCGCGACGAAAATATTGTCTGTATTCTCAATTAACAGACCGGTCATCACGCGATTAAGTCCACGAACCAATTTCGATCGAACGCTGTCGCTAATAGCCCTACGCTCGGTCAGTGCTTTGATGGTCTCTAAGTAATCTCCGCCAAACCTGAACGCGGTCATTTCCCAAAAAGGGTAGGCCTCCTCACGATCGGGCAGCGTGAAGAACAGTCTGCGTCTCTGCGATTCCAATCTCGCCATGAATTCGTCGGTTTCGCTCTCCAATCTAGCAGATTCCTCACCTTCCAAATAACGCTCCAAGGCGGAGAGATAACCCGGGGTCGCACCATATATGGAATCGCTAGCGACAAGACGTGCAAATGAATCTGCAAGCTTGAAATCATCGTGGCCATAGACAAGCAGGCCATCCGCCCCGCTTGATGACTCTGCACCAATGCCGAACGACGCCAAAGCCTTGAAAACCGGCCGCTCCATTGCCCTGCGCGGAGGTAAATTCGCACCGAAAACATTCCCATAGAGAGACGCCAACTCGTTCGCCCCCTCCGCCTGTATCCTTGCTACATCCGAGCAAGCCATCAAACCTTCCTTGGCCATTGGATGTCCGAGGATCATGTTTGAGGCCAAGGCAAGCAAATCGCGAACTGGCAAATGCCACCCGTTAAGACGTGCGATATCCACCAAGTCGCCCAATCGGCGAACGAACGCCGCCTCTCCATTTCCGCCAAGCAACCTGCGTCGATTTTCCGAAATGGGGCAGACGCGACCGTTCGCCTGGAGCGCGCAAGAAGCACAGTTACCCCACTCCTTGTGCTCCGACACAGCCCGCACTACATCAACCAAAGAATCCCGATGGGCGATTCGGCTCAAATCGAACAGCGCTAGCCTATCAGGCGGCTCACCCGCTAGCAAAAATGCGTCTTGGAGCGGCTTCTTCAACGGATGTTCTCGTCCTTGACGTACTCCTAGATCGCGCAGACGCTCAAGCATTTGACCATGATTCGCAGCAATCACCATGAATTTCGAATCATCACCATCCAACGTGGACCGTTCGAACATCATCAAGACTTCGTCACTCTGCTCGTCGCGCAATTCGCTAAGATCCTTGACGAATACCGCAACTCGTCCGTCGGTCAATGTCAATTCCTTGACCAAACTCGAGTCTGCCCACGCCTTGGAGGATCCGCCCAACGCATTCCACAAACCTCTACAGTGGTAAGTTTTACCATCGCCAGCAGTACCAGCAATTAACAGGGACCCGGGGGCACCCGACTTTACACGCGCAATAATTTTGTCAAGCTGAGGGCTAATCAACGTAATTGGGTCGACCTTCGTTCGATTAAGTGCACCCGTAATGTATTCGTCGAACAAGTTTAAATTGTTCGGCGTTGGGCCGTAGGAACGTAGAAAACGAACCCAAGTGCTTGATGGCGGTACACCCACCTCATTGGCAACCGTGTTTTGCTCTGTCAATTGACCACCCCTTTATAGTTTTTGTATGTGTCGTCACGAATCGCTCGACTAGAATGTTGCTTCTGCTCGCGAACCGCCCAAACAGTTCAACACCAAACGCAAACGCCAGGCTATTGAATCCATGTGCTCATACACAATAGAATTTTCATAGTAGCTCCAGTTAATAATGTTGCATTATAAGCTCTCACTATTGCGAAGCACTATGGATTTTTCGTGATGGAAATCACCTCCATGACGGACTGATGCCACCTACCATTTTTAACTTATTTCTTTTACAGTCGATCTGCGTGCGTGAGTACACGTTGAAACATTATCCACACGATTTTGAAGAGAAATTGGCAATGTATTCATCGCAAAAAGGCCAATCTGCAAGCCAAGCATGCAGCGACTGAAGCGCACCATGAGATTTAGGGGCAAGATCACAGCTCCCTTGTAGTCGATCCTTGTGGCAACGTCATTGAGTTTGCAAAGTTATCTCTTCCACACATCAAAAAGAAGAATACCGATGTCTAACTGGAAAAACATTATGTACTTCTTTAAGAGGACCAAACATCTTCAAATCGCAATATCATTGGCTACCCCCTTCCTGCCCATCGCCAACACATATCCCATCAAAAAAATACTCAAGCAAGTAGAGATCAAACTTATCAAGTCCGCTCACTATTGATTTAGTCTTGCCCAAACCAATATCCCTCAACAATTCAATCGCCTTATGAAGCGTCAACCCTTGGTCTTCAAAATTGATTATTTGAGCTTTGTGAAGGCGGCGACTTAACATTCGCGGCAATCCATATTCCTCAAGTTGAAACACGATAGGCGGTAGGAATGCAAATGAAAGCCGAGTCACGAAAGAGGATACATCATACTTCTTGTCCTTTAGGATCGCGCCCTGCAGGACATTAACGTCAGAGAGTAGCGCAGCAAATTTAAACACGACGTTACGCTCCAATTTAAAAAATTGATCAATGCCTATGTCTATGCTGTCAAGTGCACGAAGGAGTTCAGGTATCGTTAGGCTCCAATTCTTGGATAACACCTTAATAAATTCAACGAAGCGTCCATATTCGATGTCCCATGCTCCAGGCTGTAAATTAATAACCTTATATAGCAAACGGTCCCAATCGTCAGGGTCAGGTGAATTTAAAAAACCGAGTCCATTCCATCCATTGGGATTTGATCTAATATCAGCAGCGACTCGCTTTAGCAGGAATGAATCGCTGGACTGAAATGCATTTTCCTGCAACATGGACGCGAAACTTGCTTGACCGACTAAAGCCCCCATCTCCGTTTTGTAGTCTGTGATTGTCTTGATCTGTTCGCTTGTCAGTTCTTTTTTATATTTTTCCTCATCAATGGTACGCAGGAGGTCATCTGGCATCTCAAGTTCTAATGTAGTTTGCTCATCTGCAGGAGGGCTTTCAAGTATATAAATTTTGCCGACGAAGTGGCGGAACATACGGCCTCCACGGCCAATGATGTTCTTATAAGTAAAGTCGTTGAGATTGGACTTGCCATTCTTGTTTCGCCAAATAATCACATTTTCTGCGCAGGTATTTACTCCTTCAACAATCGATGAAGTTGATATGATGTTCATCAAGCCGTCAGGCTCTTCAAACAAGCGAACCTGTATTTGACTCAGTGAGCGATGCAATTGTCCGTTATGTATCCCCGTTCCGCGCTTTACCAGGCTAGTCAAATGCCAGTTCTTATCATAGTTTTTTGAAAGCCATGATTCGAATGCAGACAGTAACTTGCTCTTGACTGGTAAGGTGTTGTCGATCAACAGGTTGGCAACCTTGTCTATATTAGAGTATGTGCCTGCGTAAATGAGCGACTTTGCCTTGCTTCCTTTAATGATATCCAAGAGACACTGACTCTTCTTCACTTCGTCGTTTTTTATTTCCTTGAATAGCTCTTTTTTCTCAAGAAAAACAGTGTTAAATTCGAATTTCCTAAATTCCATTCCTCTCGTGAACGCGCTCTGATTCAGATTGGATATGTTCGGCGCCAGGAAATACCGTTGTTTCGCGAGATCACTCAGCTTTAGAATAGCCCGTAGTAACGACGACGAACGCTCCTTGTCGAACTTTGCACTTGCCTTATAGAATTCGTCAATTATCAGGATGTCGAGTTCAACAATTTTATTAACATAGCCAATTGCACGCTCCTGGGGAAATATGAAGATGTTCTTTTCCGCGAGTTCGACATCTGCCGTGGTTATGATTTTGTGCGAAGTTGAAAATTTCCTATGCAGTCGCCGTCTTGTTTCATCTGCCAAAGCAATTGTCGGTACGATGATCACGACATTTTTTGGTTTCCTTATGGCGATAAAAGAATCTATCACAAAGCTTTTTCCAAAACTTGTTGGCGCACTGATCGCTAGGTTCTGTCCATCAATCAGTGCACGCAACAAAGCTGACTGTTCTCGATGTAGTGTTGCAGGCTCTCCGGTTCCAATATTTACTTTGAAAGTCTCATAAACAAACCGGTCCTGCCAGGCTGACGACTCCACTTTCAAGTAGGGGTAAAGCCCAGTTTCTCGGATTAAGTGATTAATCAATGGTGAATATGCTGTCCGGCTAGTTTCACAATGATCAAGAATCTGTATTAGCTCATCACGAGCCAGTGCTTCTTTTCCGCTGGCGATAAGATCGTTAACCTTACTGCACTTGTCGAACAAGTCGTTTTCCATGTGTCATTGTTCCTTATAGTGCTCGACATTGGAGATAAACTTATCGACGATCACCTTTTTGTTAGGAACTGGGAGGAGAATTAAATGAAAGCTGATTTTTGGATATTTATGAATCGAATTCAGCTTTGAAATTTGACTCTTGAAATAGACATTAGCTCTATCCTTGTGAAACTCAATAATTGCATTCTTGTACGCATCGTCAAACGTGGAGGCCGAGCACGTAATCTGGCATTCATGGATCAGAAGTATCGGAACATGAATTTTTGTCGCTATGTCGTCAATAGAATTTCTGCTGCCAATGGCAGACTTGATTTTATCGCGTAGGGAAGTGTCCTGCACAAGTCTGTCAATATCCTGAACATTAGCAATGATTGTGTTCTCTTTCTTAAGCTTGTCCGTATCAAGTGCATTTCTAATAGAATCTATTACAGCTCCGAGACGGGCATCCTCAATGCTATTGTAAAACTTTGCTTCGCCGAACCAGAGAGAAAACTCATCCGTCCCTTCCAGAACGATATGTACGCTATCCGCTCCCTTAGCATTATCCTGCGGATTCTGTTTATAAAATATTTTCGGTACAACAGGTAATGCGCTGTAGTGATTTTTCATTACTCCATAAAGTACTATCTCGGCGAGTTCGCTTCCTTTGCCTATATCTTCTGTTTTGTCGGTCAGACGAAGATTTTTCGCTGCGGCAATAAGTTGACTTTGCGATCTGTTGACTAAACTCTCTCGCTCTCGTTGCGATAGCGCAGTTTCAGCAATGTTATCCCAAATAAAACTTTGAAAATTGGAAAATCTCCATTTTCCGTCCTCAAAACCATTGGCGATACTCAGCACATGCTTTCTATCAATGGGTGCTAAACCATCCGTTGTGTTTAGCGCTAAAAAAATGTCGTCGATAAGTATGTTGAATTGAAAGCTCATGCTGAGGTAAACATCCGGTCATTAGTCTGTGAAGCATGAAAATACCAAGCGATCAAACATGACTTCAGTTGCCTTGGCAATGTCAGTGATAAACACACCACATTGTTCTAGTACCAAGACAAATTTTCACATAGTTATAACGGTCGCCTGCGGTGCGTAGCCAATATTAAGTAATAAATTTACAATAATTCATTGCTTATGTCACTAAAAATGTTTGAGATTAATCAAGCACCATTCAAATAAATCTCAGATACATATCACCAAAATGGAATCAGGCAATCTTCTTTCCTAGTGCCCAGTCAACTTCTCACTTCTGATTAGACCTCCAAACCAAGGAATCTTCATGGACCACAATCTCTTCTTTTCGCTCGTCAACGCCATCCTCACGATTTTTGCAATGACCTTGTATTACCCATTGCTAAAAGCTTCAAACGCAGCTGATCTGCATGAGGCAATCAAATCCCGTCCAGCCCTGGTAAAAGCCGTCGCCCGTAAGAGAAACCGCAGCTATCTCCGAGTCTGCCTGTATTTTTTCATTTCCCTGATTACCTATATGTTCCTTGCCGTCCACGACAATGTGGACATGGATTTTGCAGTCTTCACCCTGCTTGTATTGTTTCTGGTGTCACTGTCCAGAGTCTGGATGCTGAGGATGATGCTAGGCAAACCCTGAGGTCGTTTTACCCTTCTTGCAGTTCGCTCAGAAAATTCTTTCGAGCATAGTTTCACCTCCTGGTACTTCCCTTCCTTTTCAACTCTTTAAAAGGCATCTCATGTCAGAAGTCAACACGTCCCGATTAAACGTTTCAGCATTCTCAGCCCCTGCCTGCCCCTGCTGCAACTCAACCCGCATCCATATTAAAAATTACGGCAAGAAGACTGGCGGCACAGTCGGTGCAGTCGCTGGTGTCGCCGCAGGTACAGCCAGTTTGATTGGTGGCGCTGAAGTCGGTGCTTCCATTGGTGCTGCCGGTGGCCCGCTCGGCATCGCCCTCGGCACACTGGCCGGTGCCCTCATTGGCGGTCTGGTCGGTGGTGCCACCGGTTGCTCTGTCGGTGTCAAACTGGGCCAGGTGGTGGATGACCGCATTCTGGACAATTACGAATGCCAGGATTGTGGTTATCACTTCAGTGCACAAACCCAGTGAAGCTGCCGTTTTTATCGCTGATCGGCTTTACTCATCGCACTACCCATTTCTTCATACCTTCATTTAATCCCCCTCGCGCATCGTCATCATTGAGCTGAATTGCTTCTGCTGCTCTGCTGCTCTTCCGTTCCGTCTCAACTACTGACTGCGTGCGTATCTCTATTCTCAATTTAGGAAATCTCATATGGCACACCTCATCGAAACCATGGCTTACGTCAATGAAGTCCCCTGGCATGGCCTGGGCAATCAACTCACTGCCAAGCAACCCATAGAAGTCTGGGCCAAACAAACTGGTATGGCATTTGACATCAAGGAATCCCCTGTTCGCTTTATGACGGAAAGCGCCGGTAGTCTGGGTGCAATCATGACTTTCCCGGAACAAAAAGTACTCTACCGATCTGATACAAAAGCTGCCTTGTCAGTCGTATCCAACCGCTATCAGGTAGTGCAACCACGCGAAATCCTGGAGTTTTACCGTGACTTGACGGAAGTATCGGGCTTCGAGCTGGAAACTGCCGGTGTCCTCAAAGAAGGCCGCAAGGTCTGGGCACTGGCCAAAACCAATCAGTCAGCCACCATCAAGGGCAATGATGTGGTCAAGGCCTATCTGTTACTGGCTACTGCCTGTGATGGCAGTCTGGCGACGACTGCACAGTTCACAAGTATCCGGGTGGTTTGCAATAACACCCTGGCGGTTGCATTGAATAATAGTAGTGGCGCTGTCAAGGTGCCACATAACACGAACTTTGATGCGCAAGCCGTCAAGCGTCAACTGGGTATTTCTGTTGCTTCCTGGGATGCCTTCATGTACCGCATGAAGACACTGTCTGAGCGTAAGGTCAAATCGCATGAAGCGATGAACTACTTCCTGCGCGTGTTTACTGATCCTGGCAATACTGCCTCGGGCCTGACCAATGAACGTGCCATGAAGAAAGTGCAGGAGCTTTACGACGGTCAGGGCAAAGGTGCTGAACTCAGTTCTTCCAAGGGCACTGCATTTGGTTTACTGAATTCTGTCACTGAATATGTTGATCATCAGAAGAGAGCACGCACCACTGACCACAGGTTGGAATCGGCCTGGTTTGGTCAGGGGGCGTCTCTGAAGCAGAAGGCGCTGGATCAGGCTTTGCTGATGGTGGCTTAAGCAGCTTTGCTGTCAGCAGCAGTGCAGGTCATCAGGCCTGCCCACAACAACAAGTGCCTTTGGCCATTACGGGCACAATAAACTGGTAATGTCCACTCCCCTGCCCGGTCGCTTTTGTTGACCGGGCTTTTTGCTTTTTTATACCTATAGATTCTTTTCAACCTGGAGACTTTCATGTCTGCCGCACATATCAATGTTCTACCCAAACAGAACCGAGCAGCCTTGAAGCTGGTCAAGACCAAGGAACTCAGCCGGGATGACTGGCTGACTGTCAGGAAGCATGGCATAGGCAGCAGTGATGCCGGTACTGCCGTCGGCCTGAATCCCTACCAGTCGCCACTGGAATTGTGGATGATCAAGACTGGCCGGGATACGGATTTGCCTAAAATCGATCCCAATGATGAAACCAGCCCTACCTACTGGGGTAGCCTGCTGGAGCCCATCGTTGCAGCCCACTATACCCGCCGCACCGGTAACCGAGTGCGCAAGATTAACGCTGTGCTCCAGCATCCTGACTCGGACAAGTCCTGGATGCTGGCGAATATAGACCGGGAAGTGACTGGCGCACCAGATGTGCAAATCCTGGAATGCAAGACTGCCGGTGAATTTGGTGTGCGCTTGTGGCGCGATGGTGTACCTGAATACATCGTCTGCCAGGTACAGCATCAGCTTGCTGTCACTGGCAAGGCTGCTGCGGATGTCTGCGTATTGGTCTGTGGTCAGGAAATAAGGATTTACCGTATTACCCGTGATGATGAGCTGATTGCCCGTCTCATAGAACTGGAAAGGCAGTTCTGGCATTACGTGGAAACGGATACGCCACCACCTGCAGATGGCTCGGAATCAGCAGATATGGCTTTGCGCTGTCTGTATCCGCAGGATGCCGGGAATCATCTGGATCTGACTGTGGATACACACATGTCAGCGATTTTTGCTGACCTGGTGAATCTGCGGGCGGATATCGATAGCCGGGAAGAACTGGCCGCTTTGCTGGCGCAGCAGATACAGCAACGCCTGGGGCAAGCGAGCACGGCCATTTTTGATAGTGGCCGGGTCAGCTGGAAACGGGCCAAGGACAGCTTGCGTCTGGACGTCGAGAAGCTATTGCAAGATCAGCCGGATTTGCTGGAGCGTTATCCTCTGGTCAGGGCGGGCAGTCGGCGGTTTTTACTGACACCAAAACCAGTCGGTAGAGAAGCTTGAATTGTTTTTTCACACTGTGTTGAGCGGCATAGTACGACGCCTCTCTGTACTTTACTGCGGAGATGCTCACTCAAGCCTATGCATCACTCTTTCCAGGCATTTCTACAAAACATTTCCACAACCCATACAAGCAGCCTGTTTCTGTCTTTGGCAGGACGGGCTTTCTTTTTTATTTTGAGGATCATGATGATTAAAGGTTTAGCCATCACACCACCCATTCTGGGGCGAATTTCTATAGGCAGCGTCGTTGAGAGGAACGGCAAGCGCCTGCCAGTAAAGGAAGATTTCTTCACTATCACTTCACAGGTACAAGGGCGCAATGGCTGGGTAAATCATCCATTGGATGAGGAGTTGCGCAAGAAAGCTGGAGTGGACAAGCTTCGCTCAATACCCGTGAGAGTTCTGTTCAATGAGCCTGACTTGAACTTGCGAGCGGAATATAACATGTTTGACCGGCAGACGGGGCGGCCTCTGTGTGTCGGGAACGGGGAGACTTGCCGGCGCTTTACTGCTTCAGGGATGCAGAACCTGCCCTGCCCTTCACCGGATGGCTGCGAGCTGGCGAAGAATGGGGCTTGCAAACCCTACGGGCGTCTGAATGTGCAGATCGGGGATGAGGACGAACTGGGTAGTTTTATTTTCAGGACCACGGGGTTTAACAGTATCCGTACCCTGGCAGCAAGGCTCAGTTATTACCAGGCAGTGTCAGGCAACCTGCTGGCCTGTCTGCCTCTAGAACTGCGGCTCAGGGGTAAGAGCACCAACATGAGTCATAGGTCGGCGATTTATTACGTCGATTTAACGGTGCGGGAAGGGTTGACGCTGGAGGCTGCCATTGCTGCTGCCAGAGAAATGGATCACCGACGTAAAGAATGTGGGTTTGATCAGGCCGCGCTCGACAGGGCTGCGCTACAGGGATTTGCCAATGGGGCTTTTGAGGAAAGTGCAGAGGAAACTCTGGAAACGCTGGAGGAATTTTATCCTGAGTCTAGGGATTCATATCCCGCAACAGCGTATGACAGCAACGCTTCAGACAAGACGCTTCCTGCGCTCGTGAAACCCGTGATTAGCTTGAAAGAAAAACTAGATAAGAAAATCTCCAACGCAAACTTAGCGGTAATGTCGCCCGGCTCACAGAAGCCATGTAATGGAAAACAATAACGACAAAAATTCGGCCTTTCGATAAAGATGCAGTTTTTATCTTTACCTATTACTCTGGACGTAACATATCCCACACTTCTAAACCAACTGCTTCAGCCAATTTTTCCATATTGTCGATGGAAATATTGCGTTCACCTCTTTCGACTTGACCAATATAAGTTCGATGAAGTCCGGCTTTTTCAGCCAAAACCTCTTGCGATAAAGTCAATATTTCGCGTGCATGACGAAGTCTCACACCAAAACGAATCTTGGCGGGTTCTCTGGCTAGCAACTTTTTGTCTTTGGTTTTCACAAGCCAAAGGTTGCTTTTTAGATGACTTTAAGTCTACAGAGTTTAAGTAGCACATGATATTATTTCAATCCAGATTACCAATACCTTTTGATCTACTGAATGGACATCCCTTATGAACTCAAAATTCAATTTAGTCGTTGCAATCTGCTCTGCGATCTTCTTTCTATCCGGGTGCGCACCCAAAATAGACGGCAAAAATGGCGACACGTTTATGAACTCGCTGAAGGATATGCATTCAAAACTATCACCAGAAGAAAGTCGTCAGTTGAGTTGGGACGTTGCCAATATCTCTACCTATGCAATGACTCACAATGATTCCTCCTTTAAGGAAGTTGACGGCAAAACTGCCAAAGAGCTTCACGCAAGAGCTGAAGAAATTCGACGCGAGTCAGCGCAAATAGAGGCTCAAAGAAAAGCCGAACAGCTAGCTGCGACGAAAATCGGTGAGCAAGCTGCAGCCAAAGAAAAGGCGATTGTTGACGCATTTTCCGGGGTAATCACAAATGCAACCATGATGCGAAGAAGAGCAGAAAATGTTTCATGGCCTATTGATGAGATAGCAGTGGCAATTGACGTTAAAAACGGTACTCAATTCCCTGTAGCACGTTTTCACTACACCCTTTCCATCATCTACGGGGAAGGATCGAAGGCAACACCGGATCCTTCAACATACACATTCGACACACCACTATTGCGCGGTGAATCAAAGCATATAGTCATCAAAAATAAGCCACGAGGCAACATCGATGACACTAAAGATATTTTCCTTTCATACAGGATAGTAGATTTCCTGTCACGAGATTTGCGCAGCTTAACGGATGCCCAAGAAAAGAACTTTTCGGCAGAACTACAAATAACGGCCATTGAAACGAGCGCTGGTGAGTATCTCACTATCAACAAACCTTATTGAAAATACCGCTTCACGACACATCTCAACGAATTCATTTCCGCGCCTATTAAATTCGAGCACATATCACTCAAATGGAATCAGAAGTTCTATCTATCTGACGCATTAGTGTGCGTTTGCTAGCTGAATTGACCCTGTCAGTTTGATCCACCTTCCACTTCCTGGCGAAGGCGGCCACCCGGTCATACGACCCTTCAAATCCCAGTTCTTTCAGATCCAGATGAAGTTGTTTCAA
>NZ_JBMPOS010000026.1:0-36999 GCF_049340345.1 Undibacterium sp. Di27W
AGGTATCAACAGCGGCATGGCAGCGGGATATCTGCAAGCCCTGCAAGATACCCAACGTGCAGCCTTCGCAGAAAAAGCCACCAAAGACCTCAAATACTACGATGCCAATGGCTTGCTCAAAAAAGAAGTCCACAACAATGTCCAGGGGCAGACACAGCAGAGTATCAACTACAGTAATTATGATTCTGCAGGTAACCTGCGTGCTTACAGCAGCAGCGACAATGCCGGCAACTCCGTCAATGTCAGCTTCGATCTCACACTGGGTGAAGGTTATCTGCGTACGGCGTCACAATCGACTTTTAACAATGGTCAGTGGTCCAGCTTGAACCTGTGGAATAGCCAGCAAATCAGCTATGACGTCAATGGCAAGCAGACGCAGGTCACCAATGTCGACAGGACAGGATCGACCACCGTCACTTCCATCGAGCACCAGATCACCGATGCCCACGGTCAGGTCTTGCTCAGTGAACAGGCCAACACTGCGACCAGCAACCTCATCGTCAATGGCCAGGTATTCAATAGCTGGACAGGGGCGAACCACAATAACTTTGCAGCCAATAATGGCAATGGGGCAGGGAAGGTGGATGTGTGGGTGGAGCCAACGCCTGCACCAGTCCAAGCTGCAGCAGCGCAGTCAGTGCAATCAGCACCACCAACCGCGGCTCTGTTTGCAGCACGTGCCATGTTTAATATGGTGGCGGTTGAAGATGGAAAAGAGCTTGCTGGTGCTGCCGACGCCAGTGAAATGAGTCTGGATGCTGGGGATGAAGCTGGGAATGAAAGTGCAAGTTTTAGTCCGGTGTCGTTCATGATGATGCGGGCGAGTGTCAATAGCATGGCCAGCGCAGAAAGCACAAGCAGTGAGACGTTTGGATTACCGCCAGCATTGCCATCACCCATCACATCCCAAGTGATGCAAACCTTGCTGGATGCACTATATATAAAAGATAACCAGATATTCGAAGCGGAAGCTCAATTACAGCAAATCTATGCAAACATGCCACCCAATGCCAGCACCCTGATTCCGGCATGGCTCAATTACATTAGCGGCTTGAGATCACAAGCCGCTAGTATCGTGGCGCAGATCACCCAACTGCAAAATACCACTCCGGGGACACCGACTACTCCCGGTACTACACCCACCACGCCAGGCACCACCCCGACACCTGGTGATGGAACAGACACGCCAAGCAATCCAACGACACCAACTAATCCAACAACGCCGACCACACCTGCATTACCGCAACCACCAGCTTTGCCTCCAGCAGTTGATTCTAATGACCTGGGTATGTTGCAGGCAGAGTTGAATTACCGTGTAGATTTATTGGCCAAAGCGACCACCAAGTTGCAGGAGTTGACGGCATCCAATCCAACGGCGACTTCTACGCTGACGGCGTGGCAGGGTTATATCACGAGCTTGCAAGCGCAGATCAGTAGTACCAATGCGAAGATTGCGGCAATCATAGGCACACAGACGACGCCCACCACACCGACTACGCCAACAGGACCCGTACAGAATGCACCTACGCCAGCAGAGGCACAGCAAAATAGTGATTTCAAGAAGGCTACTGCTGCAATCAACGCAACGAGCACGCAGACAACAGGGAGCAATACTAATAATTTGAATTTGGGGAATGTGACGACAGCCCAAGCAAGAACTGATGCGCTTAGTACAAATGGAAATACGGCGATAAGTAATAATGGTCAGCATTTGGGAATTGGGCAGACTGCAATGACAACAGAGCTTACACAAGAGGCCAAAGACGCACGAGAGGCTTTGAAAGCTGAATCAAAAAGTGGTCCGCAGAAATCTGTAAAATCAGCTACAAGTGGATGGGTGGGGAGGAGGTCTTATGATAGGGCTGACCCGGACGGCTGGGGTGACGCTTATTATTCAGGAGGAGGCGGAGGAGGCGGACAGTCTACGTACTATGGCATGGAAATGCGCGATCTTAGTGCTGATGGTGGCGGTGGCAGTGGCGGTGGAGGCAATGGCGATGCGACGCCGGATTTCTCTAGTTTAATTAACGGCGCTATTACTGGGATCAACTTGATGAATGCCGCAATCAAAGCGGGTGAAAATTTGCTGAATACTGCAGTGCAATTAGGAACCACTTCGGTGTCGGATATTTCTGATATTTTGAATGTTAACGCCAATGTTGCAACACCAGACACGACTACGCAACATGTTGACAATAATGGATTCACCAAGTCAGCAAATGGTCAGAACAACGATACCCAAGGTGATTCGAGTCCGCACAATTCGACGGATAGTTCTGACAGTAAAAAAGCCTATACTTATATTCAAAATGGCATTGAATATAGAGCGAACCCTGATGGTGCCGGCCTTCCGGTGACAGGACTTCAAAATAATACAAACTTTGTGGTACCTGGGACCTCTGATAAAAATGGCAACCCCATAAAGTATACATTTGACAGTGTTGGCAATGTGTTTTACCGAAACGTTGATGGAAACCTAATTACAGCACCGGACCAATCACTTCAACCCACTTTGTATAGCTTGCAATCAACAGCATTTTTGGATAATGCTTCAGAATCATTGAAAAATGCACCAGCAGCCTTTCGGGATGGATTGGTAAAGTTGGTGCATGGTGATCTGACAATCAAAGAGGTTGTGGATGCTGCTTATGAGAATAGTCCTGTTGGTATGCTAGCAGCTGCGGCTAATGGTAGATATGATCTGGTTGGAAGCCGTACTGTTGGTACGGTTGTTGGATTAGCCACAACATATGGTGTCGATTTAGCATTGACAAAAGTAACCAGCGTTGGGGTGAATGCTGTAAAAAATGTAATCAATGATGTTAAAGACGTTTTAAACTCGGTTGATGTAAGTGAAAATCCACTTACGCCGAATGTGAGGAATGACCTTAGAACTGATTTGAACACCACGCCTTATGTTGATAAAACCAGCCGCTCTAATGGAACTGCAAATTCTGTATCGGGCGCGAGTCTTAAAGAAGCGTTGGCTCAAGCAGCAGGTATCCCGCGCGACTTAAGTACAGTTTGGGGGGCAACCTTAGAAAACCTGAAAGATACTTATATAATAGATGGTGCTACTGTTGCTAATAAGCCAGCGCGCGCGAGTTCATCAGGAAATGCTCAAATATTTACTGTGGAGAGTAATAATTCAGGTGTAAAACAAGTGCAATACAGCCCAGATACTTCCAACTTACCATTAGACAGACAATCGCAACATATCGGCGAATATTATAAATTTACGTATGAGGACGGTAGTAAAGTCAAGGTTATTAATCCTGATACTTATCAACTGGGAGCGCCAGAGGCAAATGTCCAGTATTTCAATCAGCAGGGGCAACAAATTATTTATGATCCAGTAACTAGAACTTGGAGTCGGACATGAGCAAATTCGAATTGGACTGGGCGGCACCAATAATTCCAGGTAAATCAATGTTAGGACTATATTTAGGAATGACTTATGTTGATGTCTTAGATATTCTTAGATCATATGAAGTTGTAGATGACAAAAATGGGAGTTGTTTTCTAATAAAAATCAAGAATGCACCGACGCTATTAGTAGATCAAGTCAATGACGGAATTATTTTGCGAGATGCATTTAGCAAAATGTCAAATTCAACAACTTTCGACAAACTATTTGTAATCGGTTTTAGGGATGGTGTTTTGACGCATCTGATGACGTCTTTGATTTATGGGGCATCGCTTGACTATTACAACGGGGTTATTTGGGGGGAAATAGGCTTTGGTTCACGCATCGCAGATATAGGAAAGTTTTGTGAGATTGAATTTGATCCTGGGGATGAGTTGTTTTATTCAGTAGATAAAAATTTTTCTGGTTTTAGCATTGGTGGGTCAAGCAGCTCTTTGGATGAGGATCCTGAACAACGAGTTTCGTACATTCGAGTCTATGCTTCTTAACAAGGCTAGGAGAGGCCGGGGTTACCCACACATTAACTGTAGTAGTTGCGCCCCGATCTGACAGCCACCCGGTTTGAAGTGCGTAAAAGCCTGGGTCGTAAAAGCCGAGCCTGTAATAAAAGGGTGTAAGTAATTCTGGCCAATGAACCTCCTATAATGAGGAATTGCTAAAATGGCGACAAATGCAATGCGAGGGATGGGGTTACCCATTAGCCCCCGGTAGTCAAGTAGTCGAACAACGTACTCGCATCGCAACACACCGCGATAATATTTGCCACGCCACCACATGATTGTTTCAAAATGCCGTCGTGCCTTTTGCGTCAACGTGTGGTTGCGTGAATCGCAGCTTCGCCCATGTGGATCTAGCGAAACATCAAACCTGGATTTCGCCTAAGTAGCACCGCTACCCCAGAAGCATCTCAGTATCACGTTGCGTCCAAGTGATGGGCAGATCTGTGGTTACCGGATTCGGTTCCAACCACTTGTGGCTCGCATTGCAGACGACTCATTGTAAAACAATGTTTGTGATGTAAGCGAGCAGCCGCCCCACCTAGCATTGAACGCAGGTCTCGTCCAAACTCGCCCTCCCATCACAAGTAAAGAGGAGCAGCATGAAACGAGATCAAGCCAAGCGGCAGCAGTGGCAGCAGCACATCACCCAATGGCAGCAGAGTGCACTGAGCCAGCGCGCCTTTTGCCAACACGCAGGTCTCAAGTTCGCCACCTTCGACTATTGGCGGCGCGCACTCATTGCCGAGCAGGCTGTTGAGAATAAGTCAGCATCCCAAGCGCAACATCCCGGCATTGCGCTATTACCCGTGCAAGTAACATCTGCGCCTTCTGCCCCCACGGGACTGGTGTTGCGCAGCCCGCAAGGCTGGGAACTGCGCCTGTCGCCCGCGGTGTTGCGCACCTCGCTTCCATCGTATTTCTTCCCGAATTGCGATCGTGCGATTTTTGCAGGATTGAGTCTGGATTGTAAGCGTGCAGCCGCCCCACCTATAAAGAGGAAGTGAAGCCGGCTAGACTGACCCTAACTTAACAAAGCGAGGTCAGTGATGAAACCCAAACGAAGTAAAACGAGTGATCCAGACAAATTAGCGTTTTGGCGTAAGCAATGCCATGACTGGCAAGGCAGTGGTTTAAGCCAGCGTGCATTTTGCCAGCGCGAAGGTTTGGCCTATTCCAGCTTTGATTACTGGCGACGGCGCGCTGCCGCTGTAGTCGCCAGTAAAAAACCCGTTCAACCCAGGGCACTCACCCTGGTGGCTGCCGTCGCTGTACCAGATGCCCACCCCCAATCTGCGATACCGCCTGTGGCCGATATCCTCCACCTGCGCAGCCCCGGCGGCTGGCAAATCAATCTGCCTCTAGGTATCACTGAAGCAGTCATGGCATCCGTCTCCCAACTCTTGTTGCTCCTGCCATGAGCAGCACCCTCGCACCAGCCCAGGTCTTCCTGGCAGTCGAACCTGTTGACATGCGCCTGGGTGTCGACGGATTGTCTCGCTGCGTACAGCACAGCCTGGGCCTGCCTCCCTGTGATGGCAGCGCCTATGCCTTTCGTAACAAGAATGGCAACCGCATCAAACTCCTGGTCTGGGATGGCACTGGTGTCTGGCTTTGCGTACGACGCCTACACCAGGGGCGTTTTACCTGGCCACAAAGCCATGATGTTCTCTGCCATCTTAGTCAATCTGACTGGCAATGGCTGACCACCGGTGTCGACTGGCGTCGCCTGAGTACCAAGCCCCACCCGGAGTGGCGGGTGTGAAGAGATCGTGCACACCCATTTCTGCCACCAATACGCAACAAGATGCCAGTGACAACATCAGCTTACCCCTGTTGCGCACCTCGCTTCCATCGTATTTCTTCCCGAATTGCGATCGTGCGATTTTTGCAGGATTGAGTCTGGATTGCCACATTGTGGTCATACGATTTTGCTTGCCCAGCCTCACTTACATCATAACGGCAACCAAATTGCCGTCATATCGAATGCTGTGTAAAAGGGGGCATGATGCCCCCTCCCAAATGATACGATGATGTCGGCTAGCCGCTAAATCGACTCATCACCATCCGACTCCCTTTGTGCTGGATTGCGCTGTGACGCTTCTTGTAGCATGATTTTTATATCATCGCCATAAGCCTTCATCAGCATGTCCCGCACCTGATCGAGGAATTCAATAATGCTGCACACATCCTCCGGTCGAAGATGCGTGACGATCTGGTTGACCCGCATGCTCATGACGACACCCGCTGCGGTTTCACCTGTTGCTGAAGCAAGGCATCGTGCGAACGCCAGTGCGGCTGCAGCAGCGCGGCATTCACATGCGACACCGTGCAAATACGCTGATGATCGAGGCAAGTCGCAATCAGACTGGTATAACAAAGGTTGCGGCAGAGCCGCAAATTACCCTGAACCGCCCGTAGTATGACCTGCAAGGCTGCTTCATCAAAGGTATTGGCACCCAAACCCACGGCGGCCAACTCAGTGACGATGAACTTGGTCAAGTCCGCGTCATGCAGTGGCAACACCTGCCTGGAATAACTGATCCGGCTCTTGATGTCCTCGTTGCATGTCATCGACAAGCGAAACATCAACTCAGGATGGCCCAGTAACACTAGATTGTGCTTTTTAGGGAAGCGCTCAAACAATAAGCGCAATTTACGTAAAATGCCCACATCCAGCAAATGCGCCTCATCGATCACGATATACAGCGTTTTTTTGCGATTGCACATGACGGTAAGCCGCCAGTATCAATTCCTTCTCGATATCCTTCATCGCTGCATCCACCTGCAAAGACTCCGCCAATTGCTTCAAGATAGGCTGATACGTATGCATGGTCTGGCTAAAAGAGGCCACCACCGTATCACGCTCCTTACCCAACTGCTCCAGATGCTCACGAATGACAGACTTACCGACGCCGGGATGACCCACGATCACCGAGAAACCGCCATGTTGTGCATGAACCCTGATCATCTCCATGGCTTCGGCCTGCTGCGGCAACAACGCCACCTCACTGCGGTAAAACGGCTCTTTGGTTAAACCGAAGGTGGCCTTAATCATCATCACCCCCAACCGTTGCCGGTGCACGCAGGCGCGCATTGGCATATAAATCCAACACCGTCGCTTCTCCCATGCGGTGTCCATTGAAATACACCACGAAGCGGTCACAGCGCATACGGTCATAGCGTACCTGGATGGATTTGTCGCGTAAATCGACCGGACATTCATAGCGCTGCGAATGGATCGAGAATACGTTGGTCTTACTTACCTTACGCGTCTCCTCGATAAAGAACACCTCCGCAGAAAAAGCATCGTCAGTCAAAAATGTCACCCGGTTCCGGTCCAGATTGAAACGATCAATTGGCGTCATTCCTATGGCACTATGCAACTTCGAATTGTATTGGGCCCTCCACCCACTCATGCGTCAAACGATTCAATTCTTCCAGAGACGCGAAGCTGGGATGCAAAGTCAGGAAGCGATCCCGGAACCCCCGGAAGAAACGCTCAATCTTCCCCTTGGCTGCACCGTCACGAATCGGCGCATGAGAGAGATGAATATCGAGCCGCACACAAGCCTGCAGAATTTCTTTAACGGAATAATTCGCCCCATTGTTGAAATACAAACATTCTGGCTTACCGCGCTTATACAAGGCAGACCGAAAGGCCAGCACCATGTTCTCGGTATTGTCACGGTAAAAGAATTCAGCATGCGTCACCACCCCGGATGCATCGTCAATGAAGGCGATCAGGAAAGTCTTCCTCCACTGCCCATCCGCTTGTTTAATCGTCGGCCCATACAAGGTATCGGCTTGCCACAGTTGATTGGCGAATTGCATGGCAAATGACAAGCGTTGCTTTTGCACAGCCTTGTCATCAAGTAACTGGTGAGTGCGTATCATCCTATAAAACGTGGTTGGCGCCAATTGCGAGCGGGAGAGCAAACCGCGCTGCAAGAGTACCCGGTATAGAACGCTTTTGGGGATCACGCCGACCTTGTTGTGTGCCAACGTCGGCAGCACTTCATGGATTGCCTCAGCCAACTGATTCACCTGCACCTTACGATAAGCATCTTTATCGGAACGGGTTTTATTCTCCAGGGTGGCAATGCCACGACTTTTATGACGATATAGCCAGGTGCTGATGGTGCGCCAGGTGAAACGGTGCGGGTGGGCTGACAAGCCATCGATAAAGGTTTTGTCGGCGACAAACTTGATGCGCTCACGCAAGCTATTGCCGGGGGCATCGTGCACGGCATTGAGCACCCGTAGGCGTAATTCAAATGAAGGTTTAGCAGCCATGCGTTCTCCTGTTGAGTTAAAAGAGCGCAAAGCGTATCCGCGTCATCCCAAATGATCGAGAGTCAAAATCTGTTGCACTGGCAAGGAAAGAAAAATCAATGGAGCTGAATCTACAGAAGCGATGGGAATGTGGAAACGAATCCTGGTGACGGACGAGCACGCATCACAGAAATGATCGTTGTAGTTGCGACT
This sequence comes from Undibacterium sp. Di27W, assembly GCF_049340345.1. NCBI lineage: Bacteria > Pseudomonadati > Pseudomonadota > Betaproteobacteria > Burkholderiales > Oxalobacteraceae > Undibacterium > Undibacterium sp. Di27W. The sequence goes on from NZ_JBMPOS010000026.1 coordinate 8,413, forward strand.
GATAGGTCGTGCAGAGTGGTTGTCCAAAGCGCCGCAACAAGGTCTGGAATATTGACATCAATGAGGCTAGACGCGCAGGGCACGTGTACCACAAAGAACACATCGACATCCCTTAGTGGTGGTCGGTGCGGTAAGCTGCGGTAGGCACTTGCCTGCATGTGTAAGCGATGCAGCCATCGATACGCGTTGCGCGACGTGGTGGCATCTGTTGCGGCATGATAAGCATGCCAGATGGGTTTACCCTTCTATCAGGAAGCGCAACCTCACAAATCAATATCAGTGGTTCGGGCCTCATCTTTGCCGGAGGACACAGGCATAAGATGGCTGAGCGGATCGGAGAGGTTGAAAATAATGGGATTTGCCGGGGACTGGATGATGCCAACTTTGCGGAAACTCATGCTGCCGGAAACGCCGTTGTCCCGCAAATCTCGGAGTGGATTGCAAGCAAACTGATAACAGCTATCTAAACTGAATTAAATTCCTACTGACATAAGTCCACTTAAACATGGACTTATGTACACAAATGCAACGATCAAAGGTAGAATTCAAGTTAGATAATTGTGTTTATGCAAATTTCCGTCGTGAGTTTCTTATTAGTTATACTGTTATCGAACGAGATGATTTCGACTCGAAGAAGGTGATTCAGAAGCAATTCGCTAACAAAAATGGAATGATATGAAAAATGAAGATTTCCTTTGGGAAATTTACGATAACTATCGAACAGCACGCTTAAATGTGAAGTACTACAGTGCCAGACTACATAGTTATGAAAATTATAATTTTTGGTTTGAGATTTTGATTGCTATAACGGTAAGCGGTTCAGCAATTTCAGGGTTATGGTTTTTCGAAACGCCAGAAGGGAAAATTTTTTGGAAATGTATTTCTGCTTTTTCCGTTATTGCTGCTTTCCTGAAACCCTTCATTAGGTTAACTCAGAAAATAAAATTTTATGAGCAGACATTATCGGGTTATCGGGCGCTGGATTATGAACTTTACGAAATAGTTGTCCAAATAAAGAAAGACCAAGGTTGTTCTAGCATTGTACGAAAGATGTTTGACAATGCTCAAAAAAAGAAAAAGGATTTAGTAACAAACCCTCCCGAGATCAAGCAAGATAAAAAACTCATAGATAAATTTTATGATGAAGTCTTAAACGAAATTCCGAAAGAGACACTTTTTCTTCCTAAAGGATAGTTCAAATGGCAACTAATAAACCGAATCCCAATCCAATTCCGACCCCACGTCCCCCGCAACCAGGACCAAATGATGGTGGAAAGAAAGGCCACGTTGTGCCTCCCAAGCCATGGCCGAGATAAAAATCACTGTAGAAAACTTGCGATATTTCTTCGATAAGTACAATAGAAAAAGACCACTAAATGTGGTCTTTGATATTTATATAACATAACATTTGGTGAAGAATATGAAAGTCTGGAACGTATACGATATTGGCCCAATTGACATTGGTTGGCATAACCTTCCAACCGTGCAAGAAGTGGCACTCAAATTCGCAGAAGAAGATGTGATGGCAAATTGACTTTAATAACAAAGGAGATGTTCGTGAATCCATACTACAAGATTCAATTTTTTCACCAAGGAACAGACTACGACGCCCTAGTTAAATATACTGGATTTGCATTTGAAGGAAATGCCAGGGACGGAATGGTTGTAAGCGGTGCTTTTGACCCCAAGAATACCAAAGCCCCAGGCTATATTGAATTTATAAGTTTGGATACGAACGGCGAGATACTTTCACGGGTTCACTTTGAGATTACTAAGATGGAAGCGCCGGATGTGGGTGGCGCTTTACTCATGCACTGCATCTCCACTGGAGAAGAGGGAATAGTGGGAAAGATTAGTCATGTTTCGTCGCAATAAAAAACAAAGTTATATGCAAACATGTACAAAGTTTCGCGCCGCCTTACACATACAAGATTGATTTGAGCGGGTTAGCGTTGATGGGATTGGGTTACACAGCGGTTACATAGAACGCGAAAGTAAAAGATAAAACAAAAACGGTTACATGCGAAAACATGTAACCGTTTGATTTTACTACTTATTCTTGGTGGCCCGGGGCGGAATCGAACCACCGACACAAGGATTTTCAATCCTATACGATACCTGTGCATTATCCAACTTTATCCAACAAATCAACGCCTTACCATTTCTTATCCAGCTTTACGACAGCATTATACGGCTATGCTGTTGACAGTTGGTTGACAGCCTTTTTGTCTTGATAGTTGAAATGAAACAAAGGTTTTAGATTTAAGACAATACCCATAAGTTAGCCATCAGAGATGGCTGCAGGAATCTAGGAAGCTCTGAGCTACACCTTCGAATAAGGAGAACGATTTCTCGTAGGTAAGTTGATCGTCATCAAAGACTAAAGGCAGCAACTTGGTTTCGTACATGGATTTCAGCTCATCGCTTTTACTGACTTTGACCAGAGTCCTCTTGAGTACACTCACCGGGTCAGCATCGAACTCGGGATTCTGCCCTTTGAATTCATCTCTGTCGCTGATGACCAGGTCTTGAAAAATGCCACGGGCTTTGACGAGGTAGTCAGGTACTTTTTCTGCAATACGAGCAACATCGTAGATGTGCCGAACCAAGGTGTCGTCTAAGTCGCCTTTCTTCTGATGGCCATCCCATTTGTAAGCGCAGCGGCGCAACAACGAAATCACTTTTTCCGCAGTTGTCTCGGAAACAGAGATGCAGGAAATGGACAGAGGCGCGCTTGACTTTAGGCCAGCGACAGATTCGTACAAGTAGCCGAACTGACGCTCTTCAAGGGGCAACCGTGGATTGCGTTGAATGAGCTCTAGTTTGAGCTCAGGTCTCAAACTAGGAATCGACGCATATGCCGGCTCGTAACCTGCTCCGACGACGTAATATCTGTGCGCGTCGCGAATATGTGGATTCGACCCCTCATCGTACTGAAGCAGCGGAAAATCCAGTTGTTTGAGCACTTTGGAAATCTCATCGTGAAGGGCCTTCAGCCGGACTCGATCACCAAAACTCTTTTTGAGTTCGGCGGGCTCCAGTACGACTTTGATATCTACGTCTTCAGACATTCGATTGATGAGCCCGTGTGCTTTAGAAAGGCAAGTGCCACCGGAAAACACAAGTTTGATACCTGTATCGTGCCGCATGGGCTCCTTGCGCACATCTTGGTCTTTGAATAGGGCATGATGCACTTCTAGCGAACTCAATGCTTTCAATAGTTCGGTGATGTGGATATCTTTTTCTGCAGTCTGGACAGGAAGTCGTCCCAGACGCCCCTCCGCTGACAAGTCTTCAATTTCTTGGCGCTGTTTTGCTGTAATTGTTCTCATAGGCTAATTCGCGGCCTCCCACCGCTATTTTTCTGCTGATGCGACGAGACCCTGTGTTGGCCACGAAGGAGCCAGGCATCTGCGTCGTCCGGCCTGAGTTGTACTCGGCGGCAACACGGCCAGCTTGGACTCGAACCCCCATCTTTTGAAGGGCTTCCGTTGCTAGAGTCTCCAGACTGCCGGACGGGATTGTTGCACCGGTCACAGAACTCTTGCGGGTTTTGGCGTAGACACCAGTGCCAATGCGGACTAGAACACCCTTCTTCAGCAACGAGTTCAGCGCCTCAGACACTTGAGAGGCACTACCTAAATGGGCAACATCTGCCCTGAGGATGATATTGCTGCTACGAAGCTTAATGGACCGTAGCATACGTTCTTCGAGTTTCACAACGATGCTCCTTTCTTGTATATGCCCAATGTATAGCACCTCTCTTAGGTGGTCAAGAAAAATCCTTTTATTTCAACAGGTTAGATATACAATCTTTGCCGGATGGCATACAAATTTCAAGAGGAAAATCAATTCTTTCTTGCTAACTTCGAACAATCATTTTTAATAATAGGATAATTCAAAGAAAATTCAGTAAGAGCGAAATAGTAAATCAAATTCACGATCCATGGCCTCCGGCGGGTTCGCCACGTGGCAGGGGAGCAGGTAGCCCTGCGGGGCGCTACGCTATTCTTGCACCCCTACTGATAGCGCATGCCGCTGCAGTCTTATCAAGGGTTCACTTCGCCGCTACAAAAAGCAATTTTTCACCAAGCATCAGGGAAAAACTATTTCCTCGGGACGCAATGAAATATTGAGAAAGATTTAAAATTTCCTTGAGTAAGAATCCCAAGTGGTTATATATGCCCGTCACCCAATAGGCTCATTCAGTGCGCAAGAGCTTGCTGCGACGAGCGACACCACGCTGCAAAGCTGCGAACGGTTGCTGCGGCGATAGCAGCACCTCTGCAAAACACTCCTGATCGGCCAACGAAAGTCGAATAACTTCTCCATGCTCGATGGCGCGTTGAGCGGCGTCGTGAACGGCGGCAATAACGAAATCGGTCATAGTGCGCCCTTGGAGTTCAGCAGCGCGTTTGAGCATCGAATGCAGATCGGTGCTGATTCGAGCTTGGAGACGGGCGGTAGTTGTGGCTGTTGGCATGGTGTTGTCCTCATGATTCAATAATGCGGAAATATGCAGTACAGCGCAACAACCGTGCTTTGATGACCTAATTTCACATTTTTTGGAGGAAAACACACACAAAGTAGTAACCCGCTGTTCCTCCATCATAATTCAATTGGTAACTGGCCCTTAAATTCTTTGATTTCCTCGAACACAACGTATGAAAGAAGCCTCCGGCGGCGTTCGCCACGTGGCAGGGGTGCAGGTAGCCCTGCGGGGCGCTTCGCTCTTCCTGCACCCCTACCGCTAGCGTATTGCACTACAGTCTTGTCAAGGGTTCGCTTCGCCGATACAAAAACAATTTTTCACTGGCAGGTGTCGGTAGATTGGGTCAAAAGGGCATAAGGTAAGGCACGGGAATGCTTCGTTATCGGCATGAAAAATTCTTTTTGCATCGCCCTTGACAAGCCTTCCGCTGAAACGGCTAGTAATTTCTGGTCCTGGTAACATTCATCGAACATGGGAAAAGTTTTGGCGCGCCAAAACTTTTTAAGAGTCTTCGTCTGTTTTGCGTGAAGCGTCACCAGTTCCTATATCTTTTTAACTCAACTCCAAACGGGCAGAATTTCTGCAACCGGTGGCAAATTTGGCACTAATAAGAAAATTCGCCCGGATGATCTGGCTATAAATTAACGTCAAAAGCTAATTTAATCCCGTTGAGGATTGCAAAATCGCTTTAAAAAAATCAGTGTATTGTCTTTTAGGGCCGATGCGTCACCAGTTCCTATATGTGGCCTTCAAAAAGTTACCTGCCAGCCAAAATTCCATCTATTGGTTCTGCAAAAGATATTTTTTGTTTTAGGCGATTCTCTGCAATCTGACGTTGCCTATCCCTTACGACTCCACTTGCTCTTTCTATTTCGATTTTGTACTTTATTGCGACCGATTCACTGTCGCATAGAATTTCTATCGACTTCAAAAGAAACGCTTGTCGACGTTTAGCAATTAATCTGACCTTCATAAATGAACTCCTTGCTACTTCTTGAATATTGGAATGAAGTGAAGATAGATGCTATTCCTAAATGGACTTGGATTGCTAAAGAAAAGTTTTGGCGCGCCAAAACTTTTACTTCGGCTTAAAAGAAAACGCTATCTATTTGTACGGTATCGGCATTTTTAACCCCTACGAATTTTTCAGAGAACAGGGCAGCTGCCCGACACGTTCACTTCAAAAAAACAGCGCCAACACGAGAAATTTGCAGCACCAGGAGCAATTCCGTACTGGAAACTGCATTGCTTTTGGAGTGCAAAATAGCAGGAAGGAACGACAAGCCAGAATGACTATCAGTATTCTTCTCCTGGGTAAGCCCACCAATCAAAATGAGTTCACCATCAGTAACGCTTACAGAGGTTGATAGCTGGCGCTTGGTCAGCGTAGGCGAGTTATTTACACCGGTCTCCGTCTTAGCAAAATCACTTATCTGCTGTTCTATCGTCATATCAACCGAGGATTCACGGACAATCGGCGACACGTTCAATATCACACCAGAAGATCGATATTCAACTGATTGGACTGGCTGGCTCGCACCCTGGGGATAGGAAACAGCGCCAAGTGTAGGAACGTCTTGCCCGACCGTCAGATGTGCTTGAGCGCCTGATTTGACGCGTAGATGTGGCTTGGATATGGCCTTGAACCGGTTATCGCCTGCAAGCGCAGAAAATGCAGCCTCAATACTGGTGGATCTGATCAATACTGAATTCGCCAATTGGGATGTACCTGCAATAGTGACTCCAAATTTACCGCCCAGAACATTCAATGCCAGCGCAAAAGCAGATCCATCAGTGCTGCCTGTAGTGACCTCATACACGATGGCTTTAACAACCACCTCACCAGCTGGCACATCGACCTGTGGCAATACCTTCTTGAGTTTGATCAATTCCTCCGGCGTACCTTGAAACACCAACGTGTCGCTGTCCTGGTCAATAGTGGCAGCAGCAGAACCTGAAGGAGCATTATTTGCAGGAGACTTCGCACCGGCTGGAGCCTTGACAGAGCGATTAACTGTAAAGCCGCCAGTAGTAAATAAAGGAGTGAGCAGACCCACCAAGTAAGACACTTGCCGATACTGTGGGCGGTACACATAAAAATCTAAGGCCGGCTGTTTGTCTTCAAGAGGCTTTTTGACAGTCAAGTAGTCAACACCAGCCCTGGTCTCAATTTTGAAATCGAGTGAATCAAGGAAGGTAAGCCAAAATGCTCTTAAATCACCCTTGCTGGCATCGAAGCGGAAAGATACCAGGCGTTCATCTCTTAGCACAGCTGGATCGATGACATAGGCTTGCTTAAGTGCCTCCATGTAGACCAAACCGATAACCTGGGAAACACTAATAGATTGGAAATCAAATTTCACACCAGCGTCACTAACGGCAGCCTTTGATATTTCCGCCAGCTTTATACCAGGCTTGAATTTGGCATCATTGGCATGAGCAAGACTTGAACCGGCGATCAAGGCGATTGTGATAATTGACTTCATTTAGGTGCCTGTGATGGAGCTTGCACAAAAGATTTATCCACCAGGCCAGACCAACGTGTTGTGTTTTCGCCGTCAATCTCGCCAATAATAGCCGCACCGGTTCCATGGAACATCGAAGGAGATTCAATACGCACACGGCCAGTCTGATTTGTTAAAACGATCCAGCGAGTGTTTCCATTTTCCAACTGCCCGACGATTCGCCAACTTTCAGAGAACGTGTTCTTACTGCTCGATACAGTGCCATTAGATGGCTTGACAACATCTTTTGAATTTGTGGCAGATGGATTATTTGCCGGTGCAGAAGCGCCAATCTTATTCGGGCTATCAACACCAGGAGAATGAAAGAAACGCCACAAGCTGGCTGCTCCGATACAGCCAAAAATTAATACGCCTGCAGCATAAATCCATAGCGTTTTATTCGCAAAAATGTTTTGCCGTTTATCAATGGATTTTTCCATGCCCTGACCGCCAGAATAGCTCTGGTATAGCGGGAAGATATCCGCATCATATTTTTTCTGGCGGTCATCGATGCGCGTTTTGCTATTGAGTTTCCATCCCTCGTAAATCTCTACTCGATACAATTTTGAGAAACCTAATGACTTGTGCTTGTGCATTTTGAAGGCGAACTCAATGACGTTTTTTACAGATCGATGAAGACCAGTAATATCTTGTGTCATTAAGACCACATCACAAGCAACCGCAGTATCTGGATGCACGTAGTGGCGATGCATACGGAAAAATTGCATGTGCTCATGACTGAGTCTGCCGCTGTCAGTTCCCCAAAAGCGCCAGGCTTCATCAATAGCAACCAGATCACCACCTTTGACGACAGACGATAATTCTGGTTTTTCTTCGTCGGGGAAGAATTCAGGTTGCATGACACGATCATTTTCAACATAAATAATCTTGCCCAGCTTGTCGATTGATACGTCTCGCTTATTGACCAGGTATTCATGAATGAGGTCTTCACTGATGCCAGCAACATTGGTTACGACACGACGACCGTGTGCTACTGCATCCAGAATCACAGATGACACCACCTCGAAGCTTTTTCCCGAGCCTTGAAGGCCAACGTATGCATTAATGGCCATGAATTACCCTATCAGTGGAATGCGGCGAATGATGAACCGTGTAGCGTATGCCGATACCACCGTTGCAATGCCAGTGCTGGCGCTAAACAGGTCTAGGAAGTACCAAACAGATGCAGGGATGTAGGCAAGAGTGCTGGTCAAGGCTTGTGCTCGGCTTGCATTTGGGAACACTCCCCAGGCCGTGGCAACCATCATGAATTCCTTGACGATAAACATCAGCGCAAAAAAAGTCACGAATTTCACAACCACTGACCTGACTAAAAAGCCCAGGACAGTGTTTAGTGCAGATAACAAAATTCCAAAGAGTGCTGCTGGCATATCGACCTCACGCGGATAGGAGAATGAACAGGCCGACAATGACCCAGACTGACACCATGACAGCGCCGATGGTCGATCGATACTGTTCTGCAATGGTGCAATGGCTGTCCATCACAATGGATTTACCGAAGATATCGAATACGGGCTTCGGGCAAGCTGAGGCATGATTCGGTGCCTGATAGCCTTTCAACTCGGGGAATAAACTCATGATGGGTGCAAGTATTTCCCAGGCAGTAGGTGTGACTTCAAGAGCTGGTGCAACGACATTAGGATCTGCACCAAGATCAATACGTGGGGCATTAACCACATTCACGTTCGTCAACGCACCGGGGTTAGGCGTTGGATCTGACGCAGATGCTGTAACAGTAGGTGATACAGGCACAGTCGCAATACCAGGATTATTAGCCGGTGCCAACAGATCATTCAAAGTCGGTGCATTGATAGGGTTTTCCGCACGCCAGGCTGCCACATCGGCGGCTGTAACAGGTTGCGTGACGCTGTATGGCACGCCCTGATAACCTGGTTGCGCTGCAGCTCTCAGCCAAGCTTGATCGGCAATTTGAGCAATGGTGCTATCGGATAATTGCTGAGACTTAACGGCCGACGACAGATTTGGATAGGCTTCAGCTAAATTTTGATATTGCCTCGCACCCTCGATAATATTGACCTGAACAAATCCACTTGTTGAATCCCAATTACTTTGAATAGATGTACTGCTGCATGGGCCGGATACACAAGTGACGGTCATTTGCTTTATACCGACCAGTCGTGGCGTACCGTTATCAGAAAACTCAAAATGAGGCGGTTGCACCCAATCCCATTTCACGTCCTGAGCCCTGTCTTGTAAAACCTGGTGATAGACAGTTCCACTTTTCCGAAATCCATCTGGCAAATTTGCAACCAGATCCTGCAAACTAAAGAAAACTACCCAAGCCTGGCCTTGCGTGCTGTCACCCAAATTAGGATTATATTGATATGGCAATGCACCTGAAGGCAAAGATGGATATGCATAGCAATATTGCGAAGGCTGACATGATGCATCGCGATATACCTTAAGCCCAAGATCTTCCAATGCAGCATATCTATCAGGATTGCTTGTAACTACTGGTGTATAGGCCGGAGCTGGTACTCCTCCAGGAGCGTCTACGACAAGTTTTCCATTTGATAGAGATACTGTCGCATTACCTGCCACGATTGCAGCGCCAATAGCAAAGACACCTAAACTGGCTGCAACGGTAAGCCAGACTGGCGCACCTGCAATCGCGAGGCCGACACCGGCGACAGTAGACGCAACGTTAGCAGCGGTTAATGATGAACTTACACCTGCCAATGTTGCACCGATTCTAGGATCATTAGCAGCGAATCCACGCGCTATCGCAACACGAGTTAGCACACCTCCCACCGCGCGATTCACAACAAAATTTGCTGCTGGTGCAACAACAGGTAGTGCCTGCGATTGAGCCTGATGCTGATGGATCAGCATGAAAATAATCACGAATATAACGAGCAGTTTTTTTACTGCCAAAAGCATGAGAATTTTTTTCATCTTGCCACCTGGTCAAATAAAAAATACCAGCAGCCCAGAAAAGCGATGAAAGCGATTATGAGCAGTACAAACCAGTCAGATGCAAGGGAATTGATGGAGCCATTCCACCACTGATATGCCAAAACAAAAGGGAAAAGAAATGTACTTATTAATACATCTCTCCAGCGCATGCTTTCATTTTGAGATTTCATGCACAAACTTACAAAGAAGCCTGCCATCCAAAAGCAGTACGCGATGATTGATAACAAGATCCACATTTCTTTTCTCTCTTTCAGTCTTTTTTAATGCCTGAAACAACAGCCCAACCACAGACCGCGCCCCAGGCAAAAATGATTAAGTACCAGAGTTCATTGATTGTCATTTGATAGGAATTTTTGAGTTTAAAAAAAGGGGCGGCCTACCCCTTTTTCACTTGAAGCTGATTAACCGCCCTTGATCATGCGCAGGACGGTTTTAGCGCCCTTGATGGCAATGTAGACCGAGGCCAGCAAGCCACTGATTGCCAGCAGTGCTGTAATGGTGGTGCCAAAATCTACTGCAGCTGTCAGAGAAGACAAGTCAGGACCACCGGCAGCAAATGCTGAACTGGAAATAGCAATTGCACCGACCAAAGCCAAACCACGTTGAATGTGTTTATTCATATTTCACTCCAATTTAAATCCTGGGAAAGCGCCCAGGCGCATCATCAGCCCCGGCGTATCAAGCCGAGTACCTGACCGATTCCTTGAGACACGAAATAGAGACCGACAACCATACTGAACGCCATCGCCCACAGACTAGAAGCGTAGGCATAGTCAAATGGCCCCAATGCCGCATCGATATTGTTTTGTTGCGCCGGATCTAAAAGATAGGCTTGCGCCGCGATTGGCTCGTAGATCTGCTGGCCATCTTTAGGGCAAACTGCTTGCTGCATAGCCGAAGCTGAAGCAACTGGCCTACAGATAACAATCAACTGCACTGATCCGGATGCCATATGATTTATTCCGCCTCGACCAAATCAAGGGTATGTTCTACAGGTACAACAGTCACAATCTCACCTGTATTTTTGTCTTTGACCTGATAGGCTTTTCGCTGGTAACCGCCTAGAAGGCAATGGATTGCCACCTCCTCACCTCTGTCGCCAAGCTTTGATTTACTACGTATTTCAACCAATTGTGGCCTTGAGTACGCATCTGCTGCAGGTGTCATAACATGGGTGTAGCGCTTGCCTTCGTGCAAGCGAGAATTTTCTATACGACCGGCTACAAGTAAGCGCATAGCCTGTAATGTCTGAACATCTTTTTTTGATTGCGATTTTGAAATATCAATTGCTGCATCTGCCATTTTTTTCTCCTTACGCGACAAGTCGCATCATTTCCCGGCTTACGTTGTATTCCTCACGATTGCGCGCCGGTAAATAGCACAATCGCTTGTCTGATCTAATTGGGGCAAAATCCATCGGTAAAGCAGTATCGTTAGCGACAATTACAAGATCAGTGCCACGCCAGCAGACACCGGCTTCTTCAAGATGTTTTCTATGACGATAAAAACTAGCCTTGGGGTACAACGCCCTGGTGTATTCGTCACCTTCTGTCGCAAGCGTCGTCCAAAAACCGTGAAGGCGATCACCGTTCAGATCCCCGTACATCATGCGCAGGCGCTGACGAACAGCCCTTGTAGTCCTGACTTTGTCCATACCCTGTTTTCCTTCCCTAAGTAGCTTTTCCACTTCCTTGTCGTAAACACCTTGCAGATAGGCGTCGGTCACTTCACTGACCAGTGGATTTTTGCCGAAGTCGTACTGGAACTTATCAGAGTGAATCTCAACTTCACCCCTAAGCCTGTTGTCTGCCAGTCTCTGTAACGCATCTATCTTGCGCTTGACCCGTGATCTATTTTCGATGTCGCCCTTGCCGTGGATATGAGCGAACAAGTTTGTAAAAAACTGCTTCAGGCGTGACCGTTCATGCACTGCAAATTCACTGCCTTTATGGTAGAACTTGACCGTTGTCGTCTTTCCTGCGAAATAGACGGCCATGTCATATTTGGCCGCACCTTTCTTCCTACGCGGGAAATTGATTAACTGCATGCCTGCGAAGAATTCCTTGCAAGCCTCTTTAGAAAGCCGATACACAAGTGCCACGTCAACACGATGGACTGTCCACAGATTCGCAGGCGGTAAGTCAACCATAAGAAGTTCTTCCAGCAAAACAACAAAATCACTGCATACCTTCTGAAAGTCAGTCGGTCCGCCATAGACGTTATGGCCGGTGAATACCTTGTGTACCGATGCTTCTACCAAGATGTATGGTTCACAGGGCTGTAAATCTGGACGGCCAGTGCTGTCTATTTGATATTCCTCATCTTTCGGCACAACGGATATGCGGGCATCCCATGAACCGAGTAGTTCACCAGTAAAAATTTCGTATTTGACTTCGCCAGATGCCATCTCAACGCCTGAACGGAAAAAACACTGGCTTTCAATCTGCTGAATCAATTTTGAATTGAGCGAGGGAGAACGCAATTTGATGGTGTCGTATGCCACGAACTAAAGCCCTTTAAACAGTCGAACTAAAAATTACAGAAGTCCCACACGTGAGACCGTCAGGCGGTGCTACCACGCCCGCCTGACTAAAAACACCTTCGGCAGAAACCGAAGAGTCGCTGGCTTCGCCTGCTGTACGTTCCGTCCTCGCGCAATGCGCTGCGGGCGGTACGCCAGCATTCAAAGCCAGGCGCAAAGCAATTGAAGAGGCAACGCGTTTGTCAGAAATTGCGCGTAGAGCAGCTTTGATATCTTCTTTGGAAACACGTTGAAAGTTTGGATACAGGAGTTTTACCCTGATGGTGCTACCTGGCAGAAGCACTAACCATCGCGCCTTTTGTTCTCTGGCAATAACAATCATGGCCAGAAAATCCCCTTGCGTTCCATAGGAGAGGATTCCAGATCTGCAATGAAGTTGCCAAGTGAACTTGCGACCTCTCATTTAAATGCCCGGTTCAGACATTGCTGATGAAGAAGTGCAACATTGATAAGAGAGTATTTCCCGATAGGTACGACAGGGAGATAGCCACGATCACACCAACCAGTCACGACTCCAACAGGGATACCGATCATGTCCGCGAATTTTTCACGGCTCATTAGCGTGCCGGTGATTGGCAGTGGTACGTTTGATAACTGGTCAAATTTTGGAATATCGCCCATGTAATCGCCATTATTGGTGTAATTAAAACTGTAAAGTGTGTAATGCACACTTTATGTTGTGGAGATTATCACTATCAATATTTTTGGTCAATCATTTAGAGTGCATTACACAATCATTAAGTACAATTACCCAACAAGTTTTCGTAAAGGGGTCGTGAAAATGGAAAATGTAGATAAAACGCTATCGGATCGACTAAGGTTGTTGATCGATGCAAAAGCAGATAAACGCGGGAAATTTGCGCATCTTGAAAATCTCACAAGCATCTCTTCTGAGAATTGGAAAAGCTTCTACTACAACCGTCAAAGACCCAATGTAGATATGATCGAGGCCCTAGCAAAGCTCTGGCCAGAAACCGCTTTTTGGCTCGCAACTGGAATCACTGATGCCGAAAATGGACACATAGACCCAACGGATTACAAAGTGAAGGATATGCAAGTAAACGGATTGGATACTGGTGAAATGGCGGAGCGACACTTTGCTCGGCGCGAGAAAAGAAGGTTGTCTGTAAATATATTCAGGTACAAGATCAAAGAACTGGAATTGCAGAAACAGCAAGGGAATTTGGATGGAGAGAAAGCTGATGCGCTGCAAATTGAACTGCACGATTACTACTTTAATATTTTAAAAAGCGAACGCTCAAAAGAGTTGAATGACCTAACACTGGCGAAACTTAATGAAAAAATAGTAGCCAAGGAATTGGTAAGTGATGAACTGTTAAACCCATTTGATTACAAGATACTTGTAAGAGAAATGGCGAAAAGGAAATCCAGCGATGATGCCTATAAAAATTATGAGTTGCCCAAGCTTCCAGAAATTGATTTAGATAGTGATATACCTTTTTAACGATGAGCATAAAAAAAACTGATTCGGGTTGGCTGGTTGATAGTCAACCAGCTGGACGTGGCGGAAAACGATTTCGAAAAAGTTTCAAAACGCAGGCTGAAGCAAAAGCATATGAAGCCTGGCTGAAAACAAAGGTCACTGAAAGTGCAGATTGGCAGCCAGCAAAGCGCGACATTAGAACTCTTTCAAGTCTTGTTGATATTTGGTACGAGCATCACGGCACAGGACTTCGAGCTGGTAAAAACACGTACAGTCGCTTGAAGCATTTATGCGTGGCTCTTGGTGATCCTCTCGCAGATAAATTTACTCCAGAAATATTTGCGACTTACCGACGTAAGCGCATGGATGATGGCATTTCTCAAAATAATTTGAATCGCGAACATTCTTACTTGAGGTCTGTTTTCAACGAGCTATCGCGCCTTGGTTACTGGAAAGCGGACAATCCGCTGGCAAATATCCGTCAATTCAAAATACAAGAAAAGGAATTGACTTATCTGACCAATGAACAAATACAGCGCTTGCTAATTGAATTGGAGGCTGGCCGGAATACGGATACTGTTGTGATTACGAAGATTTGTCTTTCTACAGGCTCACGCTGGAGTGAGGCCGAGGAAATGCGAGTCACGCAAATTCATAAAGGTATGGTGCAGTTCGCCTTAACAAAATCTGGGAAAAATAGGGCAGTGCCTATTGATGATGATTTACATAACGAATTATTGAGCATCGCCAGGTCGAGTTTAACTGGTCGCTTATTCAAAAGTTCGTCTGCAGCTTTTAGAAGTGCAATTGGAAGATGTGGTATTCAATTGCCAGAAGGTCAGCTAACTCATGTGTTGCGCCACACATTCGCTAGTCACTTCATGATGAATGGCGGGAATATTTTGACACTGCAAAGAATTTTAGGACATAGCAGTTTGGCTATGACTATGAAGTATGCGCACCTGGCACCGGATCATTTGCAGGAAGCTATTAAGCTGAATCCATTGTCACGCTTAAAAACGCCGTTGACACTTGGTTGACAGGCTTAGAAATGACAAAGGGCTTACATTTCTGTAAGCCCTTGTTTTTACTACTAATTCTTGGTGGCCCGGGGCGGAATCGAACCACCGACACAAGGATTTTCAATCCTCTGCTCTACCGACTGAGCTACCAGGCCAAGACCAAGAATCATAGACATGTTGGAGGCTGTTTGCAAGCTTTTTCTGAAAAAAGCTTTGCTTCCCTCTATGGCGGGGCTTTGATCTGGCGCATCAGGCAGGTGGGTGGGCTTCCCGTATAATGGGGCATTATCTGGTTTTTGATGGGGGACGGATGTCTGCTCAGGTGCGGGATTGTGATATTTGTATCGTCGGTAACGGGGCGGTAGGCAAGGCGGCGGCTTTGGGTTTTGTCCAGGCGGGTTTGCGTGTTACTTTGTTATGTGCGCCGGGCTCCGGTGCACCTGCAGTTGCGACAATCGTGCCTTCGGCTGAATGGGATGTGCGGGTGTATGCGCTGAATCATGTGGCGCATGATTTGCTGTCTTCGCTCAAGGTCTGGGATGCACTCGACCAGGCGCGGGTGGCACCTGTGTCGGCCATGCAGGTGCAGGGTGGCGGCGGTGTTGATGCGGGCAAGCTGGGCTTTGATGCTTATGGCGCGCATGTGAATGAGCTGGCCTGGATAGTGGAAGACAAGAACCTTAATCAGGCGCTGGATACGGCTTTGCGCTTTGCGCAAAACCTGACGCTGGTGCAAGGGCGGGCGCAGGCTTTGGTAGTAAAGCCTGATGCTGCGCAAGTGGTGCTGGACGATGGCAGCAGCATACATGCGTCGCTGGTCATCGGTGCGGATGGTGCGCAGTCCTGGGTGCGTGGTGCTTGCGATATAGGTCTGGATTACCGTTCGTATAATCAGCTGGGTGTGGTGAGCAATTTTGAATGCACCAAACCGCATCATGGTGTTGCTCATCAATGGTTCGTGCAAGAGCAGGGCATTATTGCCTTGCTGCCTTTGCCAGGCAATCGTGTATCTCTGGTATGGTCGGCGCCGGATGTGCTGGCCGAGACTTTATTGCGTGAACCCTTGTCAGCATTGGTGGAGCGCTTGATGCCCTACTGTGGCGAGGTGCTGGGTGAGTTGCAGCCAGTGCTGCCGGAGGCGATCAAGGCTTTCCCCTTGCGTCTGATGCGCCCACATAGCATGGTTGCTCCACGCGTTGCGCTGGTAGGCGATGCGGCACATGCAGTGCATCCACTGGCGGGGCATGGTATGAACCTGGGTTTTGCGGACGTGGTCGATTTGTTGAAAGTGATTAAAGCAAAAGAGCCGCACCGCGATTGTGGTGATGCTCGTTTGCTGGGCCGTTACCAGCGTGCGCGTAAGGAAGAAGTCATGCTGATGCTGGCGACCACAGATGGTCTGGCGCGTCTGTTTGCCTCTGATTTGACACCTTTGCGTACAATACGGGATCTGGGTTTGAACTTGCTGGATAGATTACCTGTCATAAAGAACAAATTAATTGCTCACGCCATGGGGAAATAGTACCTGGCGGGCAATTCGTATGTAAGATCATGGCCGTAGTGTGCGACTAATGCTTATAAACTGGTCGTGGCGCTGGTGCCTGGGCCTATAGATGAAAGAGAATGAATAATGAATAAAATGATACAAGGCCTGTTGGTCATGGCGCTGGCTTTGGGTGGCAGCATAGTGAGTACTGTTGCAATGGCTGAAACACCGCAAGAGGCGGCTGTGCGCAAACTGGTGCAACCCACCTTTCGTGAAGGCGTAAAGATAGATTCTGTGACCAAGACACCTTATTCCGGCTTGTATGAAGTGCGGGTAGGTTCGGATGTCATGTACACCGATGAAAAAGCGCAATACTTGTTCACAGGTGAAATCATTGATGCAAAAAGTGGCACGAATTACACCAAGGCCAGGATAGACGATTTAAGTAAGGTGAAATTTTCTGATTTGCCACTGGACTCTGCCTTGAAGATGGTCAAGGGGGATGGCAAGCGTGTGATTGCGGTATTTGAAGATCCGAATTGTGGCTTTTGCAAACAGTTCCGCAAGACCTTGACGAGTATGGATAACATCACTGTTTATACCTTCATGTATAACATCCTGGCTGAGGATTCCAAGACCAAATCCAAAAATATCTGGTGCTCTGCTGATCGTAACAAGGCTTGGGATGAGTGGATGTTGAATGGCAAAGTAGCACCAGAAGCACCGGCTAATTGCACTACCCCAAATGACAAAATCTTTGCCCTGGGCCAGAAGTTGCGCGTGACAGGTACACCATCTGTTTTCTTTAGCGATGGCAGCCGTGCGCCAGGCATGCTCGATATGAAAACCCTGGAAAGTAAAATTGCTGCTGCAGCCAGCAACACTAAAGCGAATTAAGGTTTTTAAATAATGACATCCCCACCACGCTGGACAGGTATTTTACTGGCAGCGGGGCGGGGACGCCGGTTTGATACCAGTGGCCAGCAAGACAAACTCTTGCAGCAACTGGGAAATGGCTGTTCCGTCGCCCAGCAAAGTGCCAGTAATATGCTGGCTGTCATGTCGGATGTGGTAGCGGTAGTCAGGCCTGGGCACACCGCACTGACTGAGCAATTGCAGGCATTGGGTGTCGCGTGTCTGGCTTGCCCTGACGCCGATATGGGTATGGCCCATTCCCTCAAACATGGCTTGCTGGCCACCAGCGACAGTGCTGGCTGGATTGTCGCCCTGGCCGACATGCCGGTAGTAAAAACTTCAACGATATTATTACTGGTACAAGCCTTGCAGGCAGGTGCAGGGATAGTCGTGCCTGTGTATCAGGGGCGGCGTGGCAATCCGGTCGGGTTTGCGCGCAGCTATTTACCGCAATTGTTGAATCTGGAAGGCGATGTCGGTGCGCGCAGCCTTTTGCAAACTGAGCAGGTGACACAAATCCTGGTCGACGATGCGGGCATACACCAGGACATAGATACGCAAGATGCGCTCATGAAGCATAGGGCAGGCTTGTTTTCGTGACTTCTTGATTTCACAAGATCAGCGATCTTGCATGAAAAATTCTGCTTATAAGGCATTTTTATCAGAGGATGATTAAAATGCTCATGAATTGGGCACAATTTTTTACCATTCCCTTATGTTTTGTCGGCTTTAAATAGCTGTCAGATATATCTATACAACTAAAATAACCATAGAATAGCGGTTTTCTTCCACCTGAATTAAGTTTGGGCGCTAGCTTTACAGCCTCTATTTATGAATAATCTCAATCAAAAACTGGCGATAAGACTCGGTTTTGCTGGCCTGGCACCATTTATCTTTTTGACGCTGGCTTGCTGGATCGTGCATCCAGACTGGCTGGGGGCTTTGATCAGGGCACAGCTGCATTATGGCATCGTGATTTTGTCTTTTCTCGGTGGCTTGCATTGGGGTGTGGCTCTCATGGCAGGTGGCGGGCATGAGAATGAAAACAAAAAAGTCCTGATCTGGGGTATGGTGCCCATTATCATTGCCTGGCTGTTTTTGAACCATATGCTGATAGGCTTTATCGTGCAGGTTGCGGCTTTCATTGTGACTTACAAGATCGATAAGCGTCTGTATCAAAGTTATGGTGTGCCCGCATGGTTTATCAAGATGCGTTTGCAACTGACACGTGTCGTTGTGGGCGCTCAGTTGTTGACTTTCGTTGCAGCCAATGTGCGTAATTACACGAACTGATTATACGAACTGATTTTACGAGCCGACCAAGCCCAGCCTTAATTCATATTTTTCCATCAGCAGACTCATTATTAAAGAAACAGAAAGATCGTTCAGAATGAAAAAAACGACAACAACAAAGAGACAAGTAACAAATACATCTGCACATGCACTGGCATATACCATCGTCCCCAAAGACCTGGCCGGCCATATGTATCAAGTCACGCTGGATATTGCTGCACCGGACGCCGAGGGCCAAGTTGTCAGCTTGCCTGCATGGATACCGGGTAGTTATATGGTGCGTGAATTTGCCCGCAACATCGTGCAAATCAAAGCCAGTTCTGACGGTAAAAAAGTCGCGCTGAAAAAACTCGACAAACACACCTGGCAAGCTGCGCCTTGCAAGGGCGCTTTACGTATCAGCTATGAAGTCTATGCCTGGGATTTATCGGTGCGTGCAGCCCACCTCGATCAAAGCCATGGCTTTTTCAATGGCACCAGTGTGTTCCTGAGTGTGCATGGGCAAGAGATGAATCCGCATGTGGTTGACATTCAACGTGCAGATGATGTCGCCTGCAAAACCTGGCGCGTTGCTACCTCCTTGCCTGAGCTGAAAGCCAAACGCTATGGTTTTGGTACTTATATAGCTGCCAATTATGATGAACTCATCGATCACCCGGTAGAGATGGGTGATTTTGCATTGGCGACTTTTGATGCGCATGGCATCTCCCACGATTTTGTGGTGACTGGCAAAGTACCAAACCTGGATATGGAGCGCATCATCGCTGATGTGCAAAAAATCTGCGAAACCCAAATCGCCTTCTTTGAGCCGCGTACAAAAAAAGCACCTATGGACCGCTATGTCTTCATGACCATGGTGGTGGGTGAAGGTTATGGTGGCCTGGAACATCGTGCTTCTACCGCATTGATATGCAACCGCACTGATTTGCCAGTCAAGCACCATGCAGAAATGAGCGATGGCTACCGAGGCTTCCTGGGTTTGTGCAGCCATGAATATTTCCACACCTGGAATGTCAAACGCATTAAACCAGCTGCCTTTGCCAGCTATGACTTGCGTCAGGAAAACTACACCAGCCTGCTGTGGGTATTTGAAGGCTTCACCAGTTATTATGATGATCTGATGCTGGTGCGTGCAGGCCTGATTGATGAACCAGCTTATTTTAAATTGCTGGCCAAGACCATCAATATGGTGACACGTGGTAGCGGTCGCCTCAAGCAAAGCGTGGCGGAGTCCAGCTTTGATGCCTGGACCAAGTACTATCGCCAGGATGAAAATTCACCGAATGCGATCGTCAGCTATTACACCAAGGGTTCTCTGGTTGCCCTGGGCCTGGATTTGACGATACGTGCGGAAACTGCGGGTAAAAAATCTCTTGATGATGTCATGCGCGCATTGTGGCAAAAATTTGGTCGCGATTTTTATGAGCGCAGTTTGTCAGGCAAGCAGCAAGGCCTGGGCGAAACTGAGTTTGAAAGCCTGGTGGAACAAGTCACTGGAGTGAATGTACGCCGCTTCGCCGACAAACATGTACGTGGGACTGAGGATGTAGCGCTGGCCACACTGTATGCTGACTTTGCGGTACAGCTAGGTGGTGGTAATGCAAGCAAAAAAGCCAGCCTCGGTGTACGTGTAGTGCGTGAAGGCAATGACTGCAAGATCGCCAACGCGCATGAAGGTCGTGCCGCACATCTGGCAGGTTTGTCAGCCAATGACACCATCGTCGCCATCAATGGTTTGCGTGTAACGGCTGCTGATGCAGCAGATAGTCTGGGTACGGCGCTAGGTCGTTATCGCGTCGGCGAGACCGTACAAATTCATGCCTTCCGTCGCGATGAGTTGCTGACGGTGCAGGCAAAATTGCAGGCGGATGATGTACCGGCTGTGACTCTGGCAGTGCAGGCGCCAGGCAAGACAGCTAGTTTGGTAAGACCAAGCTTTCAGAAGCCAGTCAAGAAGTAAGCTTGTCGTTCCAAAAAAATGCCGCACAGCCAGAGCTTGTGCGGCATTTTTATTTTTGTGAAACCTGGACTATTCCCTTTGGACGGAGGAAATAGTCAACAAACTACCCAAATACCTTCGCCAGTTCCACACCAGGGTTTTCTGCCCGCATAAAAGCCTCGCCCACCAAAAAGCCATGCACATTCGCTTCTCGCATGCGGGTGACATCAGCAGCTGACATGATGCCGGATTCGGTAATCACCAGTTTGTCTGGCGTAATCCTCGGCAGCAAACCTATGGTCGTATCCAGCGACACTTCAAAAGTACGCAGGTTGCGGTTGTTGATGCCCAGCATGGCGGTCTTGAGTTTCAGTGCGGCGTCCAGTTCTTGTGCATCGTGTACCTCAACCAGCACACCCATGCCGAGTTCATGCGCGCATGCTTCCAGATCGGCCATAAGGCCATGATCAAGGGCAGAGACGATGAGCAGGATGCAATCTGCCCCCCAGTGCCTGGCCTGGTAAATCTGATAAGGATCTATCATGAAGTCCTTGCGCAATGCTGGCAGGGTGCAGGCTGCACGCGCCTGTTGCAGATATTCAGGCGCACCCTGGAAGAACTGCACATCGGTCAGCACTGACAAACACGCTGCCCCATGTTCAGCATAGCTTTGCGCGATCTCGGCTGGGTGAAAATCAGGGCGCAACACGCCTTTGGAAGGCGAAGCCTTTTTAATCTCCGCAATCACCGCTGCCTTGCCTGCTGCAATCTTGCCACGCAAGCTGCTTTCAAAACTGCGCAGATCTGCTTGCGCTTCCTTGTTCGATTCCACTTCTGCACGCAGACTTGCAAAAGATTGATACTTCTTTGCCGCCGCCACTTCATCGGCTTTGACTGCCAGGATTTTATTTAAAATATCGGACATAGGCTTACTTCCCTAATTGCTGGGTGACTGCTATGAACTGCTCCAGCTTGGCTTTGGCTGCACCGGATGCGATAACGGATTGTGCCAGCTTGACGCCTTCTGCGATTGATGCGGCAATGCCTGCACCATACAAGGCAGTACCTGCATTCAGTGCAACGATATCAGTCGCTGCACCTTCAACATTGTTCATGACTTCGAGTATCTTGGCTTTCGATTCATCAGCACCATTTACACGCAGGTTGCGGTTGGATACCATCTGCAAGCCAAAGTCTTCAGGGTGAATATCATATTCGCGGATTTCACCATTCACCAGTTCACCCACCATGGTTGGTGCACCGAGTGATACTTCATCCATATTGTCACGCCCCCATACCACCAGCGCATGTTGCGCCCCGAGACGCTGTAACACACGTACCTGAATGCCAACCAGATCAGGGTGAAATACACCCATCAAAATATTCGGCGCGCCTGCAGGGTTGGTCAGTGGCCCCAGGATATTGAAGATAGTGCGCACACCCAGTTCACGGCGCACTGGCGCAGCATGCTTCATCGCCGCATGGTGATTGGGTGCAAACATGAAACCTATGCCGGTTTGTGCTATCGACTGGGCAATCTGCTCAGGCTTGAGATTGATATTCGCACCCAATGATTCCAGCACGTCAGCACTGCCGGAAGAAGAAGACACACTGCGTCCGCCATGCTTGGCAACACGTGCACCAGCGGCGGCAGTAACGAACATCGATGCAGTAGAGATATTGAAGGTATGCGCACCATCACCACCCGTGCCGACGATATCGATCATGTTGTCCGTATTGGCCAGCGGCACCTTGGTTGAGAATTCACGCATCACCTGAGCGGCTGCAGTGATCTCGCCTATGCTTTCTTTCTTGACACGCAGTCCCATGGTCAGCGCGGTGATCATGACTGGCGACATTTCGCCACCCATCAGTTTGCGGAATAGGAACAGCATTTCATCGTGAAAAATTTCACGGTGTTCTATCAGGCGTGTCAGTGCTTCTTGTTGAGAGATGGTCATGATGCTGTTCCAGTCAAAAAGTTTTTCAGCAGGGCATGGCCATGCTCGGACAAAATGGATTCGGGGTGGAATTGCACGCCTTCGAGATTGAATTCTTTATGGCGCACACCCATGATTTCGCCGTCATCTGTCCATGCAGTCACTTCCAGGCAATCCGGCAGACTGGCGCGTTCTATCGCCAGCGAGTGGTAACGGGTAATCGTATAAGGGCTGGGCAAATTTCTGAAGACGCCAACGCCAGTATGCGCAATCGCAGAAGTCTTGCCATGCATGACTTGCTTGGCGCGGATGACCTTGCCACCAAATGCCGCACCTATGGCCTGGTGACCAAGGCAGACACCCAGGATAGGTGTCTTGCCAGCAAAGCGTTCTATCACGGCGATGGAAACACCAGCCTCAGCCGGTGTACAAGGGCCGGGTGAAATACAGATATGATCGGGTTTCAGCGCCTCAATTTCTTCTATCGTAATTTCATCATTACGGTAGGTACGCACATCCTCACCCAGCTCGGCAAAATATTGCACCAGGTTGTAGGTGAAGGAATCGTAGTTGTCTATCATCAGTAACATTTAAGACCTCTCAACACAGAGTCACGGAGACACAGAGTTTCACAGAGAAACCCTTTTGATCCCGCTTTTTAATACGGGCACCATGAAATTAATAAGTAATCCAGTTTTATAACCAGTTAAACGTAAGTAGGTGAGCAGTTGTGCGGTATGGACAGGGAGTAGCGACTCTATCGCTTTCAGTTCCAGTACCAGACTATCTTCTACTACTAAATCAAGTCGATAAGCAGACTCAACTTGTACCCCTTTGTATGCAATGTCCAAACTAACCTGGCGTTTGAAACTGAGTTTGCGCAAATACAGTTCATGGCAAAGACAGCTTTCATACGCACTCTCCAAAAGACCCGGACCCAGATGCTTGTGCACTTCTATTGCGGCACCGATGACTTGTTCACTCAATAAGTCATACTCTGTTTTTCTCTGTGTCTCGGTGTCTCAGTGGTGAGCTTTTTGGTCTGGCATTTGATCAAATCTCTCCATCCAGGCCATCTTGCACTTGTTCTGCTGCACGCAATACTGCACGTGCCTTGTTTTCGGTTTCCTGCCATTCCATTTCTGGTACTGAATCCGCCACCACGCCAGCGGCTGCCTGTACGTACAGCATGCCGTCTTTCAAGACGCCGGTGCGTATGGCAATCGCCAGATCCATTTCACCACCGAAGGACAGATAACCGCAGGCACCGCCGTAAATGCCACGTTTTACTGGTTCCAGTTCATCAATGAGTTCCATTGCCCTGACCTTGGGTGCACCAGACAGGGTGCCTGCCGGGAAAGTGGCCTTCAATACGTCGAGGTTGGACAAATTGGCTTGCAAGACACCTTCTACATTCGAGACGATGTGTTGCACGTGCGAATATTTTTCTATGACCATCTGATCAGTGACCTTGACGCTGCCAGTCTGGGCGATGCGGCCTATGTCATTGCGGGCCAGGTCTATCAACATCACGTGTTCGGCGATTTCTTTTGGGTCGGCCAGTAATTCTTTGGCAAGTTCTGCATCGCGTTCGGGTGTGGTGCCGCGTGGGCGAGTGCCAGCCAGTGGACGTATGGTGACTTTCTTGCTGCCATCATTCAGGCTTTCATTGCGCACCAGAATTTCTGGTGATGCACCGATGATTTGCATGTCACCAAAATTATAGAAATACATATACGGCGAAGGGTTCAGCGAACGCAGGGCGCGGTACAGTGATAGCGGTGAATCGACATAGGGTTTCTTGATGCGCTGGCCCACTTGCACCTGCATGAGGTCGCCTGCCATGATGTATTCCTTGGCTTTTTCTACCGCCTTCAGATAATCTTCCTTGGCAAAGTCGCGTATCGATTCTGTACGGACAGACGCCGATGTGACAGGGGCATCCACACTACGGCGCAACATCGCGCGCAAGTCTTTCAGGCGCTGGCGGGCTTTGGACCAGGCTTCTGGCTGGGTCGGGTCGGCATACACGATGAGATAGAGTTTGCCGGATACATTGTCGATGACGGCCAGCTCTTCAGTCAGCAATAACTGTATCTCTGGCAAGCCCAGATCATCCTTTGGTGCCTTGCCAGCCAGTCGCTTTTCTACATGGCGCACGGCGTCATAGCCAAAGTAGCCAGCCAGGCCGCCACAGAAGCGTGGCAGACCAGGGCGCAATGCCACCTTGAAGCGCGCCTGGAATTCAGTAATGAAATCCAGCGGGTTCATCTCGCGGCTCTCTATGACCTGGCCATTTTTCAGGACTTCGACTTTGTCACCAAAGCTGCGCACCAGGGTATTGGCGGGCAAGCCTATGAAGGAATAGCGGCCAAAGCGCTCGCCACCCATGACAGATTCAAGCAGGAAAGTATTCTTGCCAGCGTTCTGGGTTTGCGCGAGTTTCAGATACAGGGTGAGCGGGGTTTCCAGATCGGCGAAGGCTTCCGCAATCATGGGGATACGGTTGTAGCCTTGCGCGGCCAACGATTTGAATTCGAGTTCGGTCATGGTTTTCTTTCAGCCGCCTGCCTGCTTCTGAAACTTGTGCACGCGTCTGCAACAGCAGCCAGCAGCGCACGCAAATTCGCTCAAGAGAGTATGGACGGATAAGACAAATTGATATAACAAGCAAGAGAATGTGCTGAGGGTGTGCACAGTCGCTCGCGGCATTCGTGGATTAACAGAATTGCCAGCGTCGCCATAGCCAGGCCTCAAAAGTGCCTGGAGTGATCATGGAACGTTTGTTATCGGAGAACATTCGTTATGGGAATGATTTGAAAGTCAAAGGGGTTTTTCAGTTGCAAGCAGTTGTGCTGCTATCAACAGGGTTCCGACTATACCATCACTTTGAATATTTTGTACAGCTTCGCCGTGGTTGTATCCATACGGCACTGTCAAGACTGGGCAACCAGAGGCGCGGGCAGCAATTGCATCATTGCTGGAATCACCTATGACCAGTACTTGTGATGGTGGCAAGTCCAGAGCCTTGCAGGCTTCTTGCATGGGCAGGGGATCAGGTTTCTTTTTTGCAAAACTGTCGCCGCCATAGACTTGTTCAAAATAATGGAATATTTCTTTCTTTTGCATCAGCGGCAAGGCGAAGGCCAGTGGCTTGTTGGTGACGCACACCAGACGCAGTCCCAGGTCACGCATGGCTTGCAGGCCTTCATGCACCTCAGGGTAAAGCTGGCTGTGGTCACCATTGATGGCCAGGTAATGATGCTGGTAAGCAGCCAGAGCGCCATCAAAGCGTGCTGCCACGCCATCGGCATCAAAATCCTGGGATAAAACCTTATGGATAAGATTTTCAGAACCTTTGCCCACCATGGTCTTGATGACATCCAGCGTCAATGGTGCCAGCGCAAAGTCTTCACGCATGCGGTTGATGGCGACCAGGAAGTCTGGTGCGGTATCTATCATGGTGCCATCAAGGTCGATGATGGCGGCTTTGATGTGGCTGAACATGGCGGGGGCGATCAGATATAGGCTTTCCGCCTGATGCGGCGAAAAGCCTGAAGATGAATAGAGGGATTAAACCTTGGACAACTCTAGGCGCATGGCATCAATGATGGCCTTGTAGTCGGGTTTGCCAAATATGGCAGAACCGGCAACAAAGGTATCTGCACCGGCACGGGCTATCTCTGCGATGTTCTCGATTTTGACGCCGCCATCCACTTCCAGCATGATGTCGCGGCCAGATTCATCAATGATCTTGCGGGCTTGCGCGATTTTTTTCAGAGTATGCGGGATAAAAGTCTGGCCGCCAAAACCAGGGTTGATCGACATGATCAAAACGATATCGACTTTGTCGATGACATTTTCCAGTACATGCAGTGGTGTCGCCGGATTGAATACCAGACCAGCCTTGCAACCGTGGTCACGTATGGTTTGCAGGCTGCGGTCTATATGTTCAGATGCTTCCGGGTGGAAGGTGATGATATTTGCGCCAGCCTTGGCAAAGTCGGGGATGATACGATCGACAGGCTTGACCATCAGATGTACATCGATAGGCACTTGCACATGCGGGCGTATTGCTTCGCATACCATGGGGCCTATGGTCAGGTTGGGCACATAGTGGTTGTCCATGACATCAAAATGGATCATGTCAGCGCCAGCGGCGACAACATTGCGGACTTCTTCACCCAGACGGGCGAAATCGGCAGACAATATACTGGGAGCAATGCGGAAAGTAGTCATGATGGAATCGTGCTTGAAAAAGATATGCTATTTTACCTTGTGAGGGCAAGCGGCTGTTGTCTTCGTCTGGCACAATGAACATAGTTCATCATGAAAGAAAATTATGGCAGCGTATGAAATAAGTGTATCGGTAGCGACGCAATACCTCAAAGATCAGTCCGACCCAGAGCAAAACAATTTCGTTTTTGCCTACACTATCACTATCAAGAATACCGGTACCGTGGCGGCACAAGTCATTTCACGCCACTGGATTATTACCGATAGCACCAACCATGTAGAAGAAGTCAAAGGCCTGGGTGTCGTCGGCCATCAACCCTTTTTGGCGCCAGGGCAAAGCTTTGAATACACCAGCGGCAGTTCATTGAGAACGCCTCAGGGCAGCATGAAGGGCACTTATTTCTGCGTGGCAGAAGATGCCCATCGCTTTGAGGCAGAGATACCTGAATTTGTTTTGTCTTTGCCACGTACCCTGCATTAAAGTCAATATGGCGCAAGCTTACTGCGGATTTTCATCCGAGTTTTGCTTGCTGTGTTCTATAGGTTTTTTATTATTTTTTGGCGGTGTTTCTGGTCTTTCTGGCGAGCGACCATGAAACATCGTCCACCAGACGATAAAAATCAGCATGAACATCGCCACGCCTGCTTCCAGCGCTAATAACCACATCGCATCCACCTCGCTAAATAATGTAAGCGCATTGTACCTGCTTATTTGTGTACCTCATTACAGGTGACGGTCCGGCGCATTACAATACACATACCGGCATTCATGCTGCATACCCCTACTTAATAACATCAGGAGCATCTATGACTTACGAATGTATTTTGACCGAAACCCGCGACAAAGTCGGCTTGATCACCTTGAACCGCCCCAAAGCCATGAATGCGCTGAACGATCAGCTCATGGATGAATTGGGCCTGGCACTGAAAGCTTTCGACAAGGATGAAAACATCCACTGCATCATCCTGACAGGTAGTGAAAAAGCTTTCGCCGCCGGTGCCGACATCGCCGCCATGGTCGGCTATAGCTTCATGGATGCCTATAAAGATGACTACATCACCCGCAACTGGGAAACCATGCGCCAGATCCGCAAGCCAGTCATCGCTGCCGTTGCCGGTTATGCCCTGGGCGGTGGTTGCGAAGTCGCCATGATGTGCGACTTCATCATCGCGGCAGAAAATGCCAAGTTCGGCCAGCCAGAAATCAAGCTGGGCACTTTGCCTGGTGCTGGCGGCACACAGCGCCTGCCACGCGCAATCTCCAAATCCAAAGCCATGGACATGTGCCTCACTGCGCGCATGATGGATGTGGTTGAAGCAGAACGCGCTGGCCTGGTGTCTCGCATCGTTCCTCTCGACAAACTGATGGAAGAAGCTTTTGCTGCTGCGAATGTAATTGCCTCCATGTCGCTGCCCATCATCATGATGGCCAAAGAGTCTGTGAATCGCGCTTATGAAACGACGCTGTCAGAAGGCATACAGTATGAGCGTCGCCTGTTCCAGGCCAGCTTTGGTACGGAAGACCAGAAAGAAGGTATGCAAGCTTTCCTGGAAAAGCGTCCGGCGGTATTCAAGAATAAGTAAGTTTGGCTTTAGCGGCAGGCTGCATAAAAGTGCTCCATATATAGCATCAACAATATAGAGCACTCCATAACTCAAAACAGTAGCAATCTGCTTACCCTCCACCCAGTCGCTCCTGCGCAGGCAGGAGCCCAGTGTCGTCTGTTGATAATCCGTGCGGCAAGCTACTGCATCATGCGACACATACCCGAGACAGTAGGGTGCGCCACGCGCACCATCCCAGCCCTCATATATA
>NZ_JBMPOS010000027.1:0-28758 GCF_049340345.1 Undibacterium sp. Di27W
CTTTTATAACCGTCAGCGACGTCACTCGCGTCTTGGCAATATATCGCCTGCTTTGTTTGCTGAAAATTTTAATCGGCAGTCACTGGCAGCTTAGAACATGAGTGTCCGCTATTGACAGTACACCTCATACTGCCGCACCACCATCAGAAAATCGATTGTTGGGTGCATAGTTTTTGGGTGCGAAGCTACTATAAGTGCTGATTTCCAGACTGATGGTTTTGACCGGCTGGTCAGCCACAAACTCTTCCACCTTGGCGCCTTGCTGATAGCGCACGCCAGGTGTGATGGCTTTCCAAGCTTTCGCGCGATAATCTCCAACGATTTCAAAACTAAGCTTATTTATAGCCTCATCAAAGAAATAATCAGCACGCCATTTCCCTTCTGCAATATGGTTAAGTTGTAATTTGACTGCCAACTTAGGTAAATCGGCGGCATTGGCTATTACTACACTCAGCAACAGACTGGCAGATAATATACGTTTGAGGAAAGGTAAGAAACGATACATTCAAGAGACTCTTTTAATTTAATACAAATTGATTAGATCTGTTTAACGAAATTTGGTTCTGTCTTCTGTTCAAGAATTTGTCGATCACAATTGTTTCAAATTGTTTTTGGCTTTTCATTTAGGCAGACCAATACAATTAGTACAGTAATCTGCCGTGCAACATCTGTAAACATAAGAACGGGATGCTGTAATAATTTATGAATGCTGGTGCGGCAATGAATCGTTTTGATTGCTTTCAGCTTAGTCCCTCTTTATGTTTGTCATATTTGCTTACAACTAACAGCGCGTCCCCCTACTTTAGTAGAGTGTCAAAAAAGTCATTTGGCTCGTACAGTGCTTTTGCGTAATCGTAATGATTCCGCGTTGATCCACATTGCAGTCGGACACTGGAGTTCCCCAAAGGCCAATCCGGTTACGCAATCCATTGATGACATATACTAAGGAACTTACATGGCAGTCAGCAATACAGCTTTTTCAAATAATTCTGGCGTTATCATGCCTTCTGGTGCGGCAGCTGCGGCGACCAGCATTAGTGCTGCCATTTATGACGCCGACAAAGGCATACTGACAGTCAGTGGCAATACGATTGCGGCTGGCGACCATATTGACCTCAGTAAATTTTCTTTTACCGGAGAAGCTGGCAACACCTATCAGTTGACGACGACAAGCATTTCGACGGTCACGGCCAATACTTTTTCCGTCACACTAAATGCAGCAGACAAGCTCAATCTGAATGGCTTGCTGGACGTCAACGGCAGCGTCGCCGTCAGCGGCCATAGTTATAACCTGCTGGCAATGGCCGGCTGGGACAGTAGCAGCGCTGCACCGACAGACTTCAGTAATCCGGTCAGTGTCAATGATGTACTGGCACCAATCATTACGTCAGCTACCTATAATGCCATTACACACAAGCTCAGTGTCACTGGGGCGCATCTGGTCAAAGTAGCCGGTGCAGATAATGATATCAATGTATCCAAACTTGAACTGGGGCCGTGGACAAATCTTAAACCACTGACCAGCAACAATGTGGAACTGACTGATGTCAATCACTTTGAAGTGACTTTATCTGAGTCCGATGTCAATACACTGGCGACAGTCATTGACCATGATCACAGCCACGCATCCACATCAATTTTTTACCGTATCTGGGGCAGTGATAACTGGAACGGCGTCGTTACCGGTGGCGATACCCTCACTTACACGCAATCGGGGGATGTGCAGGTGTCGGGTGTACCTGTAACGCTAAGCAATGTCAATTATTTTGCAAGTGCCGGTTCGTTCAGGATTACTTCAGCGAATCTATATGACTTTAATACGTTTGACATGAGCAAGATCAAGTTTGACCATTTCACGTTGAAGGGTCAGGAAGGTACCACGTATACATTGTCAGGTGCGATTACCAATGGCTGGGTGGACAGCGGCAATACACTGGCATTTACTGTCTCAGAAGCTGATCGCATCAGCTTGAATGGCATCTTGAACCAGAATGGGGCAGGCGCAGTCGATGGTAGCAGCTACAGTTTTTCTGCAACGCCGGGCTGGTATGTCGATGGCAATACACAGGCATCTAGCCAGTCAACGGTCACGACAGTGTCTGTCACTTCGCCTGTCATCAATTCTGCCAACTATAATGCGACGACACACGTATTGAGCGTTTCTGGTTCTTCGCTCGTGAAGACCGTGGGAGCCAATAATGATGTGATAGTCAGCAAATTATCCATTGTCGGTGAAGGTGGCATCAACCACAGCCTTTCTGCCACAGGTAATGTAGAGATTATTGATGAAAGCCATTTCTCTGTCACGCTAAGTGATACAGACGCCAACGCAGTCAATGTCCTTGTCAACAAGAACGGTAGTACAGCCAGCAGTGGCCTGTCATATAACCTCGTCGCGGCGGATGACTGGAACAGCGTTGTCACCGGCGGCAATACTGCGGACCTCAACAGCTACCTGAGTGTGACCGGCGTCAGCACTTCCATCAACGGCGCTAGCTATAACGCCAGCACAGGCGTATTGACAGTAACAGGAAATGGCATTACGGCAGGTGACCATATTGATCCTGGCAAACTCAGTTTCACCGGTGAAGGTGGTAACAGTTATCAATTAACGAGTGCGCCCGTGCTGGCTACAACAGGGGGTTTCAGCATCACGCTGAATGCGGGTGACCAATTAAACCTTAATGGTTTGCTGGACAAAAATGGCAATGCGGCTGTCAGTGGCCTCAACTTCAATATGTCAGCTGCCAGCGGTTGGGATGTCAGCACGGCCACGGCGGCAGATGTCAGTAATACCGTCACTGTTAGCGGCGTCGTCGCACCAGTAATCACCTCGGCGACTTACGATGCCATCACGCATAAGTTGTCAGTGACAGGTGATCACCTAGTAAAAGTGCCAGGGATGAACAATGATATTGATGTATCCAAACTCAGCCTAGGTCCATGGACCAATCTGAAAAAGCTGACGAGCGGCGGTGTGGAATTACGTGACGCTAACCATTTTGATGTGATTTTATCCGACGCCGATGCCGCCTCCTTGGCGACAGTCATTGACCACGACCATGACAGTGCAGCGAGTTCGATTTTTTACCGCATCTGGGGTGAGGATGACTGGAACGGTGTTGTCACTGGTACTAACATTCGGTCTTATACGCAGGCAGGCGATGTACAGGTATCGGGTGTGCCAGCTATTGTTAGTAATATTGCCTATCATGCCAGTGGCAGTTATTTCTCGATGACTTCGACCAATTTGTGGAATTTCGAAAGCTTCGACATGAGCAAGATTAAGTTTGATCATTTCACGCTAAAAGGACAAAACGGTGCAAGCTATACGCTGTCTGGTGCGATTACCGGCGGCTGGGTCGACAGCGGCAGTACCCTTACATTCTCCATCAGTGACTCTGAGCGTACCACCCTCAATGGTATTCTCGATCAAAACGGTACGATGGCGGTGGATGGTACGGGCTATACATTTATTGCGACGCCAGGCTGGTATGTCGATGGCAATACGCAAGCGCCCATCCAGACAACGGCACGCGTTGACTCGTTGCTGTCACCAACAATCAGCTCCGCTACTTACAATGCAAGCAGTCATGTGCTCAGTGTCAGCGGCGCTTCACTGGTGAAAACCGCTGGGGCAAATAACGATATCACCGTCAGCAAGCTGTCTGTCATTGGGGAAGGTGGCGTCAGCCGTACTTTAGCAGCGACAGGTAACGTCGAAATCACGGATGAAAATCATTTTTCCATAACACTGGCAGATGCAGACACCATTGCCCTGAACACGTTGCTGAATAAAAATGGAAACACTTCGCTTGGTGGTGTGAGCTATAACCTGGTCGCCAGTGACGACTGGGACAGCGTCGTCACTGGCAGCAATACCGCAGACCTGACTGGCAACAGTATTAATGTCAGTGGCCATGCCAATGCAGCGCCTGTCATCAGCCATCTGCCTGGTAACGTAACGATAGAAGATCTCAAATCACTGTTTGCAGGTGTCAGCGTGACAGATACCGATAGTGCTAGCGCTACTGTCAGCGTCAAGCTGGCCAATCCGGCAGCGGGCCGCATCATTGAGCTAGAATCTTCTGGCGGTCATTATGATACGCAAACCGGTATTTACCAGATCAGCGGCAGCATGGGCAATCTGGAAGCCGCACTACATAATCTCGCGTTCATCCCGATGAAAGGACATTTTTCCAGCGGTAGCAATGAAGACATGGTCATAGAATTGCGCATCACTGATTCTGACAATGGCAGCAATGTCTACAACAGTACCCACGTCATCAGTGAACCCAATATCGAGTATGTGGGCTTGGTGGGTAGTTCGGTGCATACTACCCACAATATTGCCTGATAGCAGACCTTGCGTTTACTGCGTCTGTTGCCGGGTAGGATGTGTGTTATTGATATCCTGCCTGGTTTCTTTGGGGGCGGAAACGGCTCTGGCAGTGGATAGACGCAGGTTCCGGCACAGGTGTCACGACTGGAATCCGCCGATAACCGTACGAACGGTGATTGCAATTGGAGACATAGATGATGGCAAGACGAGCATTAGCATACTTGTCAGTGCCAAGGAGTTGAATCCAATGATAAACCTAGGAACTGGGGGCAAGGTCAAGTTCTGCAAGAGATTCGACAGCGCATAGGTTTGCTATAGGCAGTCAACCAATAGCGTCTTCTCCCAGTTACTTAGTATCTGCATATTGATGCCCTGTGCTTTTTAACAATCCATTGGTCATCTTCAATAAATCGTGTTCAGACTGTAAACATCGAATGCTCTGCTGAAGTGATGCGACTTACCTATGCAGCTCAGTGCTCAGGACGTGGTTTTGAATTATTTAAGTGTTTCATATATGTGGGAGTCTCGCGGCAGAGTAATTGATTTTTCCATTTGTACAACGGTGATCTGCACACGACTAGTTTTTTAGCAATTACTTGTGCCCCGGTCTTCCTGGTGTACAGATCAATGACTTTTTTCGCATCAAAATGCTGACTGCCAGCATACCAAGGCCGTGTGCCATTTGATACATTGCTTCAGTCAGCCAGTTCGCCAATATGTGAGCACGTCAGTAGGCAAGATTTACTTTAGTACTTGTGCGCCAAAAGCACCAGTAGCAACGGCAATGAAGAAGCGTGCCTGCATGATTTGTACTTAAAAATCGGCAAGTCTGCATTGTAAGGCAATACAAAACGTGCTGGCACGTGCGCAAAGCGGTCGCGCCGTTTCGACCTAACTTCTTCAATTTTTTACCTACAGTAGTTCGTTTTGACGAACCACTATTCATGTACCTATACTAAGACTTGTTGATCATGGACAAAACCGAACTCATTTATCGCATACAGTTAGCTTATCCACGCATTTACCAGACTTGCCATACAGAGCATCAACTATCGACAAAAAATGGAGTCTCGATATCGCAACGTGATGCAACGATACTGGCTCATTTGAATTTGATTGATCCCATGAGCCAAGCGCAACTTGCAAGGCACCTGGGAATCACTAAATCAACCATGTCGGAAGCAATTAAATATCTGATGGGTTCAGACTTACTGGAAATGGAAGTCGCAACGGACAAACGTAGCCATCTGCTTCGCCTGACAAATCACGGTAGGCAAGTGATGAGCGACAGTTCGGTACTGGAAGCAGACAAGCTGACAGCCGTATTGGCTGAAATGAATGACACAGAAATAGAACAAGCAGTTGCCGGACTGGAATTGCTGGCACAGGCCTGTTTCGGACTAACCACGAAAGAAAAGGATGAAAAATGAAGTTTGTCTTGATTGGTCTCGGTATCATTGCCTCGATCGCCCTAATCGTGTTCACCATGGGTATGCTGGCACCAAGAGACCATCGTTTGACCTTAAGCCAGAGCTACCCCGTGCCTGCCGCTACCCTGTATGAACTGGTGCGCAACTTTGAAGCTTATCCTGACTGGCGTACTGGCATCAAATCCATGCAAAAAGATGGTGAATTGCGTTTTATCGAAGAGTCGGGTAACGGCAAGATTGCGTACCTCATTATTGAGGACCAACCCAATACCTTAATCATTTCTAAAATCGATGATCCCAAACTGCCATTTTCCGGTAGTTGGACTTTTGAAATAAAGGAAACAAACGGCAGTAGCGAGTTACGCGTCACGGAAGCAGGCAGCGTCCCCAATGCTTTCGTGCGCTTTTTCGCTACCTATATTTTTTCGCATGAGAAAACGATGCGCACCTATCTGGCTGATGTACAAGCTAAGTTCAAGAAAACCTGCGCCAGGTCCTGAATACCAACCTGTTCACCGTAGAGCAATTGGAGCTCTGCCTAAAGCAGCCAAGCGGAACGCCCGCAAAACTCCTCAATGTCTTTTTACGAAAAAAATTTGAGGCTTTATGTTGATGACCTCACTTGGCTACTTGTCAGCTACGCAAAAGTTCCTTGCTGTAAGCAAATGCGCGAGCGTCTTTCTGCATGGTCGCGTCCCGAAGGTAGTGTAGGGATTCTCTACCAACCAATGCTAGCGCACGCAGGCAATGGCCTGCTCGGCTGTCAAGAGCGATGTTCCATTGCAGTCATTCATGGGGGAGACCGATCCAATGCTGACTTGAGTTTTAAATTCGAGCTATACTAGCCTATCAGGCAAGTCCAAGACAGACAAAAATAGGAGCGATTGATGTCATCACTTTCTGCAAGGAAGGCCGGAAACGCCATTGGTTCAATGGTGTTTTCTTGTTTCGGAACCGCATGGTTGATATGGTGGTGTTTGGAAGTTTTTGGTACAAAGCCAGAGCCAATGATGCTGTTTCTGCTTTTTGGTGGCGTAATGTTGGCACTATCAGTTCGGCAGTTCAGTCAAAACAAAAGTGCCTACAAAGCCGAGGCGGAGACGCCAGAGCGAAAAAGATCTGGAAGAATTTTCAATATCGTAAATGGTCTGCAATGGCTGCTTATCTTTGGAACCGCCTTTTCGTTGAATTACTTAGGACTAAGCGCCTGGATACTACCGGCAGTAATATTCATAGTGGGTGCTCACTTCATACCGCTGGCTGCCTTGTTCAAGGCGCCGCGGCATTACTTCACTGGTGTCGCGATCGTATTGTTTGCATTTGTTTATCCTTTTGTGGCGGATGGCGGTCCGAAGAGCCCGATCGGACTGCTCGGAATCGGTTTAATTCTCTGGGGCAGTGCGCTTAGTAGTTTGATACCAAACTTGCGTGAAGACCGTTGAGTATTACTACAGAAGCCATGGTATGCTGCGGCGAAAAGTAATTTGCTGGAGGCCAATTGTGGGGGATCCTACCGCTGCGCAGCGGCTATACATTGTGCTTCATACCGCCGTCATTTTGGCAAAACCAGGTGAAGGGACACTTAGCCCAAACCGGCGTAAATTTCAGACTCCCCACTTTCCGCGGGGTGCCGGTATTTCGTGTTGGTGCGTAGCTGATCGGGTAGCAGCCCATGTCCATCTATGTATCCCGCTGATGGACATGAATTTAACACGCAAAAACCATCAAAACAGAGTCCCATTGAGCATTAATTGACAAGTTGGAATGGAAATCAATATCTCAATTTGACAAGCTCGCCCTTGATTTGCAAATTAAGCAATTTTATGACGATGCAATGCACAATCCTGACGATAGTTCGGCAGCCGCTGCGCAAATTATCAATAGTGATTTCTCTACGCTGGTAAGAGAAAGTTGCAAAGCAAAAAAAATTTCAAGCGAAGTAGAGATTATCCAAATTCCGGGAAAAAATTATAAGCTAGTTGAATTGGGAAATTAAGGGCAATGTTGGCAGATTTTAATATGTCAGCTCCGAAATCGGGTCAATCTCGTCGAATAAACACCAATCAAATCAAATTAATTAATGAAGTTGTGCCTATACGGCGTAAATACGACCGTTTTGGCATGTCGGAAATAATCTCAAGGCGGCAATTAAAAAAAAACAGAATATTGAAATTTCTCCGTGCCTACTCATAAAGAAGTTGCAAAATAAGCTGTGAAAAAATAACTAAAATCCTCGTAAATTGGATGTGTCATAGCCCAATTGAATTATCCCCCAGCAAGAGTCAGATACACGAAGTTAAACCATCAATATAAATACCCATATCAACCAGCGTGACTGCTAACCACACAACAGGCAAGGTCGCGGGCAAGCGATGTGTCAATCGCCAGCGCTGGTGATGGTCAAGCAGATTGGCGGAGCAGAGGCAATGGATGTGTCCACATGTGAACTTGCACCTTGAATACGCAAAAGGATGAGTGTTTGATGTGCTGTCCCTGGCGCATGGTTGTTATGCCTCACGCGCCAGCAAGCCAACCGTTTGATATCGAGCTCGTGCTGACGGGCAAATGCCGCCAGTCGTAAGTCGCTTTGCTACCATTGCGTGATTCGCTCTTGCCACAGTGTTCTGCTTTCTTCTAGGGTCATCCGGATTTCCTCAGCTTAAAAAACTGAAGTATCGTCAGACAGCGCATCAATTCATAGGTGGCGCGGTTGTTCGCTTTCAGCCATCTGGCGATCCCCCATAATGGAATCTGGTCACGTGTCGACTCATAATAAAGTCTGCCACAATCGCCCTATAACAATCAAATATTTAGATCGAATTATTTTGCGCTTTGTGGAAATAAAGTTTGCCATAACTTCATTTAAATTTAGATTGCAATCGCTCTTGCAATAATAAGGTTTGCCACAAGCTAGGCAAGCCTGTGATTTTTCTCTTATGCCCACGTATCAATGCTTCCTGCTATTTCGTTCTTCCTTCCATCGTTTCCTAGGGAGACGTTAAATTCTAGAGTTTCTCGATATCACATAATGTCGGGTAATTCTACGCAGAGTAAAGCTATTGCTGAGTTATTTCAGCAATCAAGTTTGGGATTGTCTCGAATTGTCCCGCCATATCAGGATGTGTGAGCTTCCCCCGAAAAATAGTCTGCCATAGGTAACGTAAAATAAACGTAACTATGTAAAGGCAGAAGAGGAAAAAGATACCAAGGCAGGCGTATACGACAGAATTCAAGGAGTTGGCCGTCAAACGTGTACAGGATGGGGAAACGGTAGCAACCGTCAAGAAGGAGCTGGGCTTAAGCGATCAGACGCTGCGTAACTGGGTCAAAGCCCAGGCAGAGGGTAAGCTCAAAGGAGCGGGCAACAAAGTAGTGACACCAGAACAGATGGAACTCTCCCGCTTGCGTGCAGAGAACAGCAGGCTAAAGCGTGAGAATGAAATCATAAAAAAGGCAGCAGCGTACTTCGCGAAAGATGTGCTGTGAAGTACGCATGGATAGCATTGCAGGACAAGGTATTTCCACTGGCTGAACTGTGCGACGTTCTCGATGTGAGTCTAAGTGGCTACCGCGCCTGGAAACGTGGCGGCAAGCCTGCCAGCAAGCGTTTAACGGATGATCAGATGCTCGCCCTGATCCTTGCCATTCATGCTGAACTCAAAGGTGCTTATGGCAGCCCACGTATGCTTAGAGAGCTACGCCTGCGGGGCTTCAAAGCCAGTAAGGCAAGAGTGGAGAGGCTCATGCATGACAACGGCATCCGGGCTCGCCACAAACGGCGCTACCGGGTAACAACTGCCTCAAGGCATGGCTTGCCGGTTGCAACCAACTTGCTCAACCGTCAATTTACGCCAGAAAAGCCAAATCAGGTCTGGACCTCAGATATCACCTATCTATGGACAGATGAAGGCTGGCTTTATCTTGCCATCGTGCTGGATTTGTTTAACCGTGAAGTGATAGGCTGGTCACTCAAACCGCAAATGGCCAGTGACCTGGTAACGGATGCATTGACCATGGCCTGGTTTCGCCGCAGGCCAGCGCCTAGGGTATTACATCATTCGGACCGGGGTAGCCAGTACGCCAGCAAGGCATTCCAGGACAAGCTCCCAGAATATGGCATGGTCTGCTCAATGAGCCGCAAGGGTAATTGCTGGGACAACGCACCAACAGAAAGCTGGTTCAACAGTTTCAAGAACGAACGCATCCACGGAAAACGCTATGCAACACTTGCAGAAATGAAAGCAATCAGTTTCGAATATATCGAAGTCTTTTATAATCGCAAGAGGCAACACTCAACACTGGGCTACCAATCACCAATCCAGTATCTGGAACAGTGGCTTAGTGAGCAGCATCAGCAACAACTGGCAGCATAATTCCCATCCGATGGTGGACAAAATATCGAGGGAAGCTCAGTGCTTGCATTACGATTGCCTGAGGATGCGTTAGATAATCTTAAATCGATCATTCACGAAAACACACTTTTTCCATTATTTGTACCCTTTATAGGGCGCGCAGAATTAATGCAATCAAGTTCCGCGGACAGTTGGTATGGTGGGATGATAAGCCGCATGCCGCGTCTAGTTGTCGGGAAACATGGCGAATCTTACTTGTGTCCAGATTGTTTGCGTCAGGACGACCATGCTTGTGGTTTGGCGTATTGGCACAGAGAACATCAGGCGCCTGGTGTCAATGTTTGCTGGAAGCACAAAACCTCGTTGATTTCATGCTGTCCGAATTGCAGCTTTCCATTTCAGAGACTTAACAAATTACTGGCAGCCCCTTGGCTACCTTGCCGCTGCGGTTACGAAATCAAAACCGCATCATCTTCAGATCGCATGCGACACAACATGGCGCGGCAACCGAAAAGGCTACTTTCTAACGTTATTATTTTTGGCGTCATAGTCGCCTGTTAAACCATATTGAATGACCGTAAACATGGTAGCCCACTTTATACTTGCATCAGGCCATAGACTGACACTGTGGCCCGGCAATTATGTCTCACCTACGCGAGCAAATCAGCGCGACAAACAATATGCAGTTTATTTCCATCCGGGTCGCGCAAGTAGGCACCGTAATAGCCAGTACCGTAGTGAGCCAGTTCGCCTGGTGCGCCTTCGTCACTGCCGTGGGTGGCCAAGCCCGCACGATACGCGGCATCGACCGCGGAATTTGAAGGTGCGAGAAAGGCGACCATGCTGCCATTGCCTGCGTTCGCGGGCAAACGGTTGTAAGGACTGTAGAGATAAAATCTTGGCAAGGTCTGTCCTGGTGATACCCAACACGCGCCCGGTGGTCCGCCATCGACTGACATCCTGCGGCGGATCAGGCCGAGCGGGGTGAGCAGGGCGTCGTAAAACGCTGCTGCAAGGGCAATATCGTTACATCCGACCGTAACATGGCTAAACATGAATTTTTCCTCTTTTCTGCTCGGAGGCATCACATCGTGTTGAACTGCTTGCGTAAGCGTAACATTCATCGGTGGCCATTGAAGCAACGATGATCGTGCAGCAGCCACCTCTAAAGGCATACCAGCGAGGTCGAGCGCCACGCTTTGCGCAGTCGCTCCTGTATTTGTATCCGTCCCATTGGTGCTCGCAGCGGACCCCTGCAGCATCAGGCGCAAAGCCAGCGCCACGAACACCAGTGCTAGAAGGCGCCCCTGCAGACGCAAGGCGATAGGATTTTTTTGGAAAAACTGCCCGATGCGCCCACTGAACTGCGCCAGCACTGCATTAAAGAGAACTGCGTACACGGAAAGGAGTAACCCCAGTTCGGCCAACTGCGTACTTACCTTGCCGCGTGTCACATCTACAAACTGTGGCAGGAAGACGGTAAAGAAAAGTAGCGCCTTGGGGTTGAGAAGACAACTAACCAACGCTCTGTGAAAAATACGTACCGTCGACATGCGTCGATACGCGCCGATGACTATCGGACCGGTCTGTTGCAGCGCTTGTACAGCCAGGTAGCAAAGATAGACAGCACCACCCGTGCGTATCACGGTAAAGCCAGGTGGCCACGCAGCAACGAGCGCTGTCAAACCTGCGCTCGATGCCAGCGTGAGTAATAAATCCGCGGTGCCGATGCCGAAGGAGGCAGCCAGTCCGGCGCGGCGCCCATGGGCAACGCCATGTGAAATGACGAAAACCATATTTGGCCCAGGTGTGAGAAACAGGCCCGTGACAGCAAGCAGGAAGGTCAAACCTGTCGACAAAGTGATCATACATACTCCTAAAGTTACGGTAAAAATTCGCATTCTATTAAATAACGCGACAGACCCATTGTCTTGCCTGTCCGCCAATGTGCCCACCACCGACAAAGCCTTTTTGCGAGACGCTAGTCAATGCTGAAATACCATACCGTCAGGATCGCAATTCTCTGTCGATATCGCGATCAATTTATTCGTCGCGCTTAACCACATCGGCAAGTATAGAGAGCGGCACTGGGCCATTTCTCAGCACATGGTCGTGGAAAGCGCGGATGTCGAAGCTGCTGCCTAGGCGCACCTGGGCCTCGCTGCGCAGACGGCGCAGCATTACGGCGCCTTGCTTGTATGTGATGGCCTGCACTGGCCATTTGTGCACGCGGGCAATCTCGCGCTCGGCCAGAGTTGGCAACATCGGTAACTCGCTCTGCCAATAATCTCTGGCTTGCTGCTCAGTCCAGCCGAAGTAGTTGATGCCGACATCAAGCACAACACGGATCGAACGTACCATGTCCCATTCCACGGCACCCAAGGCATCGGCATTAGTCTGAAACAGGCCGAGCTGAGCGCCAAATTCCTCTACGTAGGCGCCCCAGCCCTCAACGTAAGCTGAATAAAAGGAATGCGGAACGCCAATGAGGCAGCCATGTTGTTCCAACACGTAGCGGTCTTGAAAATGGTGTCCAGGGGTACTTTCATGCAACAGTAACCAGTCGATGTTGCGCCGACTATAACGGTTTTTGGTCTTGTTGAAATAAAAAGTGGCCTCATTGGGCTCGTAGTAGCCATCAACGAGTAAGGAGGCGCCCAGTTCGGATTTGCGAATCTGCGGCGGCGTGATCGAGGTCGGTAGGAATAGTTTGTTGAGGTTTTGGTACACTGCGCTCTGGCGCATTTCATAGTCGGCTTGTGGCGTCGTGCCGTCAGGGTAGCTAAAAGCGGCACTGTCCAGGTAAGCGGCAAACTCTTTGTCGCGCCCGCCGTAGCCCATATTCACCTGCAGTTCGCGATAGCGGGCAATTGCCTTTTTCAACTCTGAGTGCCCCATCGCCATCAGTGTTTCCGGCGTTGTGTCGATCGTAAGCCACGCCTTGAGCAGATAGGCGTACCACTGTTTGGCCAGGCTGCTCTCGTAAAGCCCCTTGTCGGACAGAACGGCGTGTTTGCCTAGCGCGAGGTATTGGTCGAGCAGCGCCAGCTTTTGCTGATTTAATTCCAGCTCGAAGGCGATTTGTTGGAGCTGCAATTGCTGGCAAGGATTTCCACTGCGCTTGTCGAGCGCTGTAAGTTGCTGGTCAAGTTGGTCAAATGCATCGTGTTGTCGCGCGATATCGGTGTGTTGTAAAAGAGACTCAATGTGCTTGACGTAGGATAATTCCAGGTCGGCACCCAAGCCCAGCTCTGCATACATCTTGCTATAGGTGTCGACGAATTTTTCGACAGGATCAGCCGTGACGGCGATGGCATTGGAGAAGCAACCGGCCAGATAGAGTGTAGCGAAGAATCCGCGTAGGTATTTCATGCTGTCAGTCATCCTCTTATGGCTCGAATCGTACGGTATTGGCTGCGTAGTTCAGGGTCACCTTGTAATTTTTGAGGAAGCCTATGCCGAGCGATACGCTCGCACCAATCTCCTCACTCGCCGTGCCGAATGTTGTGTATGCGGCGTTCATGTCGCGCACAACCAAGTCGCCGATCGTCATGACGGGAGCCTTACCGACGACGATATGCTGCTCACCGCCATGCCCAACCGTACCGGTAGACTTAGCGTCGGCCATCAGGTTTTTAATGCCAAGTTCTTTGGCCATGGCCGGCGTAATGATCACGTCATAGGAACCGCCGGTGTCGATGAGGGAACTGATCGACCGGCTTGCAATCTTCAACTTGATGATTGGCAAACCATTCTTCAGCGTCATTGCCATATCAAGACGATTCGCCCTTTTCGCACTCGTATCGAAGTAAACTTCTTCGTGTTTGTAGTCGATGACGATCGATTTCTTTTCCAGAAAACTGTAGCCCAATATACCGGCTACGGCGACACCATCTGGCCCCATCATACCGCCAAGCGCAATCGACTCGAATGGAACCATTCGTTCCTCTTCGTCTCCTACTCGTAGATGAACGGTATCGGTATCAAAGGTCTCCATCTTCGTTGACCCGAAGCCGTCCGTTGTTTCCGCCTTCACGGTCAACTTGAGTTCGATCAATTTTGCGTAGGCCGGATCGATCATTGAATTAGATGAACCCGTATCAAGGATCATCCATGCATCGGGATGACTGTTGATCGAGACCTTAATGTATACATTCCCTTTGCGAAACACTGATGGCAATGTATGTTTGTGCTGGCTAGGACTTTGCGCGGCGGCACTAAGTTCAACCGCAGTAGGAGACCCGGTGGCGGTGTTCGATGCGCCATAAGCCAGAGATGCTGTTAGGAACAGCGCAACACTCACCAGACCAATGGCTGAGCTGACTGGGGAAATACGGAAAAAAAATTGATTCATGGCATGTTCCGATTAGGAGGAAATTGTCTTGACCAAGGCGCAATTGTTGTTCCTCGGCGGGTAGGCACAACAATAAAGCTTGTGTGCGAACGTGAACCACCTTTAAACGCAATTCACAATTGCGGACGACGACGAGATTAAAGCGAGGCGACAACGAAAAAAACTCAACAAACCTTGCGATCCAGCATTTGGA
This sequence comes from Undibacterium sp. Di27W, assembly GCF_049340345.1. Taxonomy (NCBI): domain Bacteria; kingdom Pseudomonadati; phylum Pseudomonadota; class Betaproteobacteria; order Burkholderiales; family Oxalobacteraceae; genus Undibacterium; species Undibacterium sp. Di27W. Next base: position 14,672 of record NZ_JBMPOS010000027.1, read on the forward strand.
TAATTTTGGACAATGTTACTCTAGGTCGCTGCGCTAGGCGGTTCGGAATGACGCGATGACTGCCTACATTGAAACAAACGTAAAGTACGTCAGATAGAACTGTTTTTTTAGCTATTAAATTAAAGGTTTCATTTATTTTTTTGCCCGTACCCCCGTCTGGTCAGCTTTGGATTAGCGGCAACATTTTTTTACAGTTTGTGTAGGTTGGCCTGAACTGATACTCATCAATTGAAGGATTAATCACAATCCTTCTTTTGGATAGAGAACATCCCCTTTCATTAAGAATCAATTGATCACATCAATCGTCTCGCAGTTTGGCCGTAAGCGGAACCTGCGCGGAGTTACGCATTGCAATGATCAGTACCGCTTAGGAAAAGGTCTGTCAGGTCAGCGACAACGTCGCTGTGCGCACCAAAGCAGTAACCGGGACGTGCTCCAGGCCCTGGATGTCCAATCGTCCATCCGGGATCCACCTCTAGTTCACCTAGCCGCAATGGTCTTTGCCCGCCCGACCTCTTGGATGGTGATGGAGAGCCTATAGATTGTCGGTTCTTCTGCGTTCTTGACTGCAATCGCAACTTGCCACGTCTTCCCGTTGCCAGTTTTGATGAAGCCGCGCCCACGCTTGCCGGAAACAGGCAAATCGAGCCAGCCGGCTGCACGCATCTTGACCGCACTATTTTCAAGGAAGGCGATAGTACCGGCTGCCAGCTCGATGCGACCGCCCACTTCCCACTTGCTGACATCGCCATGGTCGAGCAAGCGTTCCCACATAGCGCCCTTGGGCACGAATTCGGTAACGTCTGGCATTTGGTAGCCAGCCAACTGACCGAAGGCTAGCTTACCCTCTGCGCGCCACTCATATTCCATGCCGCGGGCGATGTCCTCCGCGCGCAGGCGTCCCAGTTCGCGATCGACCATGTGCAGGGCGCCATCAATGCCGGAGGACAGGCCGCCGGTGGTGACGATATTGCCGTTGTCGACATAGCGACGATCTTTGACCACCTTCGCCTTTGGAAACATTTCAGCCAATTGCGCCGTCGCGCCAACGATTGTGGTCGCCGCTCGCCCATCAAGCAAACCAGCCTTGCCCATGATGAAAGCACCCGTACATACTGACATGACGGCACGGCTATCGCTGACGCGAGCACGCACCCAGTCAAGCGCCTTTGGATTGCGGATTACACTCGTCACATCTCCGCCAGGGATCACGACAATGTCGGCCAATGGCGCATGCTCAAGGTCAAAATCGGGTGTCATCTTCAAACCCCACGCCGAATGCACGCTGTCGGTACTGCTGGCAACGGTAAAGATCGTGGCACCGGATTGACCGAACACTTCCATAGGGCCAGAATAATCAATGTCTTGCACACCGTCAAAAATCAACACTGCAACGCGCAGGCGCTTGGATTTGTCGATCAATTCCATGCCGTCAGTTGGGCAAATGCCAGGTTTGTCAAACTCAGCCACGGGCTGACCGGCCATGTGGCCGTGGCTGGCCATCTGACAGACGTAAATAGGTTTTTGCTTGGTGGCAATCTCGGTGGCACTGACATGTGTCGCCACAGTGCCCATCAGCACCAGCACGCTCAGTGATCGGGCTGCAATTGACATTACGTTGGCCGCACGATTCTGTATGTACGAACTGGCACGGACTTGCCCCGCGTTGTCAAAGCCACTAGCGTTAACGGCCAATGGACGATTGTTCATGGTTTTCCTTAAGTAATGGTGGAAAGGCATTCAGTTTCCCACCGACCGGGCGCTTGGGCGAGGCGCTTGCCTGCAACTGGATGTGGATTGGCTGCAAAGCCATCCCTTCCATCATTGCTTTCCTTTATGATAGGGTTATGAAGAGTGCAAACCACGTTCCGAAATTATGGTTCCAAGTTGCTACAGCCTGGCTGACCATTGCCCTGTTTGACGCGACTCAAACCTTGGTCACAATGCGCGCGATGGGTATGCACCACGCGTGGGTGACGCTGTTTGTCGTAACGACAGTAACTTGGGCAGTGTGGCCCATGGTCACGCCAGCGGTATTCGCCCTGTTGCAACGCTTCCGCCTGCCATCCAAATCGGTGATGCATTGGATTATTCATGGCGTGGCCTGCATCACAATCAGTCTCGCTTGGTCAACTTGGGCGGCGCTACTGGAGCACTTTACGAATCCCCTGGCGAACCCCAATGGACCGGATGAATTCGCCGATATTTGGTACCCCAAGTTCTGTGGCATGTTGATCGTTGGGTTCATACTGTATGGTGCAGTCGTGGCGCTGAACGTTGCGCTCGATACCCACAACCGCCTGGTGCGGCAGCAAGCAGCAAGCGCACGCATATCGGGGCTATTGGCGCAGGCACAACTCGCCATGCTCAGACTGCAGCTCGAACCGCATTTCGTCTTTAATTCCCTCAACGCCGTTACCGGATTGATACGCGAAGAACGGGGCAATGATGCGATTGCGGTGATAGCGGCCCTCGGCGACCTGTTGCGGCGCGTTACAGACCACTCCGACCGCCAATATGTCGTCTTGGAAGAAGAGATCGCCTTTCTGCGAAAATACTTGGAAATACAGCAGATGCGCTTTGCTGAAAGACTACGCTACCATATCGAGATCCCCGACGTGCTCTTGGGAGCGCAAGTACCGGACTTCATTTTGCAGCCCTTGGTTGAAAACGCCATCAAACATGGCATAGGCAAGCGCGCCAAGGGCGGTGCACTGCGCATCGAGGCTATGCGGGCCGGGGCACTGTTAACGCTGACTGTTTATAACGACGGTCCGCTGCTGCCCGCGCACATAGACGAAGGTGTGGGACTTGCAAATGCACGCCAACGTCTGGCCGCATTGTATGGAACCGAGCAAACGTTTGAGCTCAGGAACTGGAACGACACTGGTGTGCTGGCCACCATTACTCTGCCATATCGAGAGCATTGATGGATAACAGCACCGTTCCCTTGCGCGTACTGATTGTCGACGACGAGCCGCTCGCGCGCAGCAATATCGCAGTACTATTGGCGCGCGACGCCGGTATACAACTGGTGGGTCAATGCGGTTCGGCCGAAGACGCTTTGGAGGCGATCGCGGCAGTCAAACCGGATTTGGTTTTCCTCGACGTGGAAATGCCCGAATGTGATGGCTTTGAGATGCTTGATCGGCTTGGCCTGTCTCCTCCGTTTGCCATTATCTTCGTGACCGCCCATCACCAATTCGCCTTGCGTGCTTTTGAGGTGGGGGCGGTCGATTATTTGATGAAGCCGTTCGACGACCAGCGCTTCCAGCGCATGCTGGAACGCGTAAAGGAACGCATACGGATACCCGGCGAAACCCGGCGGTTCATCGTCAAGAACGGTAATATCCTCCATGTGGTCAAGTACGCTGAAATCGACTGGATTGAAGCAAGTGATTACTATTCGACGCTGCATTCAGGCGAGAGAACGCATATGCTTCGCCGTAGCCTAGTCGACCTGGAGAGTCTACTGACGCCGTATGGTTTTTGCCGAATTCACCGTTCGGCCATTGTCAATCTCGACCGTATCCGCGCTTTGGAAATTTGCAAGGAAGGCGAGTACGAGATCGTCCTCGAAGGCTCGCAGCGATTGCGCATGAGTAGGCGCTACCGTAAGCCGATTCTAGATCGACTTGGCTAGATTTCTCTAATCCATGAACTAGGCCGTGCTCGCTGGATTTGTTAGACTTGTGTATCCGATTCCTAAGCGGAGCTGTTCATTGCAATCGACAACACCGTTCAGGTCCGTTTATATTCATTTTTGGCAATGAAGAGATGCTCGGTAAGTGTACCGCGCGACCACCTAGACAATCAGTGACTTACAGATGTGGATCTTAGCGGCAAGAGTTCATCAATACGATTATTGCGCCAGGTAGCCCGTTTTCCCAAAGTATCTTTAAGCCAGGCAAGTGGCGTGCGAGCGGCAAGAAGTGCAGACCGACGATGAGAACAATCGCAGACAAGTCCACATCGCGTAACCGAGTTGGGAGAGGACGAGGGCGACGACAACAATGATGCCCCATTGCCCAGCATTGACCAGATTGAACATGCGGGGCAGGATACAAGGGTCGATATTTGACGTATTTTGAAGGCGTAAACAAAGTGATTCCTGACCTTGTCTTGCGCCTATGTTTTTGATGCTGGCAAGTTGGCGCCAACTGAATATTGATCCCATGGGGAACATCATCAATGGCGGCCAAGTTTTATCGCCCCTAGCTTTGCTGTGGGAAATCATTCAAATGCGCTTCTAGCGGCGACCAGTTGATCAGCGCATACATATTATCGAGTTCGGTGAGCGCTCTATACTCTACGATTAAGACATCGCCTAGACTACGTTGCTTGATATTTTTCCACGCCATGATTGCTATTCTTTAAATTTTTCCTGTGGCTATTGTCTCATTTGGGGTAACACCCTGCTTGGCAGTTTATCGTGCAAAGGTCTTACTTATCTAATGGGTAACTACCAGATTTAGGTTTATTGAAATTGATTCAGCCAGTCCAGCGTGTCTGACCAGAGCAGAGGCTTATTTTTTTGTTTGAAGAAGCCGAAATGGCCAATTTTTTTCAATCCAAATTTTTCTGGTTCAATTCGCCGAATTTCCCGTTCGGCATTAGAGTAAAAATCATGCAGCGCTTTGACTGCCTTCAATGGCGCAAATTGAAGGTCGTCGTCGATTGCAAGAAAAAGCATCTTCTTTGTGTATTGGGCAAAGTATGATCGAAGTGGCTCGCCATTTTTATCGCAAATATAATGCGGATTCCTACACCAGCGTGCCCATTCTTTCGCGATTGGTCCAGGAATAATTTCCCCAAAAAAGTGTTTGGGAATATGACCAAATGCCCTATTTAACAGGGGAATCAAGAGATACCAAGTTAGTAGAAGTTTAAACCTTTTCTTCACGCCCCAATTTTTCCAATAGCCATTCTGAGCCGCTATGCAATAGACGCTGTGGAGTGCGCTGTTGCTTGGCGCTAGACCAACCAATTGCCCTCCAACGCTGTGACCCACGCAATGCCATTCGATGTTCGTGAATGAAGATGTCGCCCATTGAATTACGGCTTCAAAATCCAGTTCCCCCCACGCACGCATGCTAAATTTGGAAATGTCTGCGGTGACGTTGAGTGAATCCCCAATGCCACGATAGTCATAGCTTATAGCTAGGTAACCGTGCTTCGATAAATGTTCGGCGAACGCTGCGTAGAATCCTCTGCCTACGGCTGTCGCGGAATTGATGATAACTCCCGCACGAGGTGTGCCCTCTGGGATGAAGAGACTAGCAGCGACCGATAATCCATCCGTTGTAGAAATGTGTATTGTTTTCATAAAAAAAACCTAGTTGAGAAGAATCGGTATTTTGTTGAATTTATTTGCGCAAATAGGTGTTCTGCGCCCGAACCGGCGGAATTTGTCCAGCTGGGGACACCTTTTCTGGTGTTGAAAAAACAGAAATGCATCAGATTAAAGGCTTTTTAGTTGTTGTTTGACACCACAAGCGACATTGAAGGCTTTGCCCTGACACTTTTGCATGTTCCGATAAATTTCGCCGGTTTGAGCGCAGAACGCCATCTCGTAAAAATCGATTGATGGCATCATGTTTCAACTCTTATCCGTGACCGGAAAAATTGGTGATTATGTGGTTGATCGACGTTACCAATAAATACGAGCAATTATCTAAGCGAGTTCGTCGTCTTGGCATATTCAGAACTGTACACATCCGCTCTTTCTTTTAAGCTTGCGTCCTTACATCTTGTTATACTTATATTATCTTTGGATAAGCTTAATAGTTACCTATGGCTTCCCGAACGGGCTGCCATTGCGCAAGGCACCATGCGTATTCGGGTATAAAGAACAGCCACAGGATATGTGCCCCGGCTGTGATAGAGTTCAAGCCATCGAGCGTGAAAACAGCAGTCGAGCCGCACCGTCATAGCGGCCGTATTTTTGCTGTGGATCGCTGATTCGCAGCGCCGACCAAATCAGTGCCACGCTGCCGAGCAGGCAGGGGAACAGCACGTGGAACGGTTCAAATGCCGGCAATGCAGTGCCGCCGAGCAATTGATTAATTGATAATAATTGTCCACGTGCAAATGCGAAACTCCAAAGCGTGGCAAACGGTGCGGTCAATACAAGGTCATATACTGCGCTGGCGAAGACAATCTTTCTGAAAGTATGTGTTAAAACGAAGGCCATGATGGTTCCCTTTGGTTAATATCAGGATTCATTCTAAAGTCTTGAGTAAACTCCAGTGTCAAATAGTTTTTTTGCGTGGACTTCTGTCGATCAGTTATCTCACTGGCGCCATTGGGCGCATGCCTGACCAACAACTGAAGGTGCTTTTTTTCTAATTATAGGTCGCTTTGTACGCGTTCAGTCAGTGAGGTCATATTTTGACAACCATCAGTACCGAAACCGTAACTTAGTTGAACGATTCTTTGCCCGTATCAAGCAATTTCGAAGAGTCGCTACGTTTTACGATAAACTTGCTCGCGATTTGCTTCATTCGTAGCGCTGACAGCTTCGGTACTTTGGTTGAGGTTAAATCTCAACACGCCTAGTTACTGCCATTGTCAGTGATCACGGCATCACCTTGGGGCAACTCAAGACCAAAGAAAAATCCTGCGAAATCACCGCGATTCCAGAGCTGCTTGTCATGCTCGACTTGAACGGCAGCATCATGACGATCAATTCGATGGGCTGCCAAACGGAGATTGCGAAGGTGATGACTGAGCGGGCTCGGACTATGTTCTAGCCTTGAAAGGCAACCATGGCAGGTTGCACGAGCAAGTGGGAGAGTTCTTTGAAATCGTCGGGCAATATCATTGCCGATCGTTAGACGCTCAGCCCGACGACACCTGCGAAAAAGACCACGGGCGCATTGAGTCGCGCCGGGTCATCGTATTCTCGTTAGGGCATCTGGATCAGGTCAATGCCTGGGCCGGTCTAAAGATGGAATCGATCCGTGAAATCGGTGAGAAACGCACCAGTGAGCGACGGTTCTATATCACTTCCCTCGAACCAGACCCAAAGCAGATCGGCAATGCTATCCGAGCCCATTGGGGCATCGAAAATAAACCGTATTGGCACCTTGATGATGTCACCTTCAAAGAAGACACCTGCCGAACACGCGCCGGCCACGCCGCCGAAACTTCGACATCGTCAGAAAAATCACCATGAACCTGTTGCAGCAAAAAACATCAATGAAGCGCAGCATTCCGAAGAAGCGGCTGTACGCTGCTCTTCATAATAAATATCTCGCAGATGTTCTTGGCATATGCCCGTTGGCTATTTGATGCGTTTGCCCTGGAGCTGCGCGCTCTCACCTCGATAGAATACGGTTTGTATGCAAGTGCGGGCTACCTCGCTGAGAATAGTGCCTAACAATGGGAGTTTCTCAGGTATGAAAAAGGCATGAGCGAGGTTCCACAACAATTATGGCTCGACAAGATCCTGGGTGGGCGTCGCTATTGTTTACGCTCCAACGATATGATGACATTGTTGCAATCTTCCGCAGCAAGTACCGTCGTCGCAGTTTTGCCTCAATATTTCAGCCTTCAATGCAGCTTGGTATGTGTCGAATCGGAAAATTGTCCGGTCATGCGCAAGCTTTGGCTGGTCAAGCATGAAGATGTGAGGCGTTCTAAGAGGGTCCGAGCCATCGCAGATGAACTAATTGCACTGTTTGATCCAGAATAGCAGACGATAAACCGATTTGCACCGTTCGTGTTTCTGGTAGCTCGGACCTATTCGTCTGCTGACCACGCAAGGCGAGCGACGCGGCCACACTGTGACGGTGTGGTGGTAGGGGGTTGCTGGATAAATTGTATCTAAAACTGACCCACGTTTAGCACACAATCCTACTTATCTTGATGAGTAGGGAGCAGGAGTGATTGACGTGGCATTACTAGGTATTATTCGACGCTGGCACATTCGTGACCAGTTTCCATTAAGCGAGATCGCCAGACGACTGGGCATCTCTCGCAACACTGTCCGGCGCTATCTGTGTTCTAAAGTCATAGAGCCAGCCTATGCGGATCGACAAACAACAAGCGCCATCGATAAATATGCATTACAGCTGTCAAGCTGGCTTAAAACCGAAGCTGGCAAGAATCGTAAGCAGCGACGAAGCTTAAAACAACTTCATCTGGATCTGAAAGAACTGGGATTTGAAGGGTCGTATGACCGGGTGGCCGCCTTCGCCAGAAAGTGGAAGGTGGATCAAACTGACAGGGTCAATTCAGCTGGCAAACGAACAACATATATAACTGGTGAATCTGTTATACGCCGGTACTGCTCTATAGCGTAAAATTGTCAGCTACCTAAAAAATTTGCCGCTCTACACCTATTCCTGTTGAAACTTATGAGAACTACACATCGAAATAACGTCAACGTCACCGGCACGGGTCCAATCACGATGGTGTTGGCACATGGCTTCGGCTGCGATCAGAACATGTGGCGTTTTTTGACACCGCATTACACTGAGCGCTACCGGGTGGTGACTTTCGACCTAGTCGGAAGCGGCAATTCAGACCTAAACGCTTATGATCGCGACAAGTACAGCTCCCTGCACGGCTACGCTGACGATGTACTTGAAATCATGGCAGAGTATGCGATGGGGCCGGTGGTTTTTGTAGGTCATTCAGTCAGTGCCATGATCGGCTTGCTTGCAGCCAACCGCTACCCGGAGCGCTTCGCCGCACATGTGATGGTTGGTCCATCACCGTCTTATATCAATGATGGCGATTATGTAGGGGGCTTTTCTCGCGAGGATATCGAGGAACTGCTTGAAACGTTGGAAAACAATTACTTAGGCTGGTCGAGCAATATGGCGCCCGTCATCATGGGAGCACCGGACCGTCCGGAACTCGGACAGGAACTCACCAACAGTTTTTGCCGCACTGATCCCGAAATCGCCAAGCACTTCGCCCGTACGACTTTTTTGTCGGACCATCGTGCCGATCTGGTGCACTGTAAGACCCCCAGCCTGATTCTGCAGTGTAGCGAAGACATGATTGCTCCAATATCGGTCGGAGAATATATGTTGCGACAGATGCCCAACAGCAAACTGCATGTAATCGATAACGTGGGCCATTGCCCTCACATGAGTGCTCCGACAGCGAGCTCAGCAGCCATTGATGAATTTTTGTTCAGTGTGTTGAGGTAAGTATGAGCGCTGCAGTCGAGTCGAATGGATCGCTTCCGAACGACGGGAACCTTTTCGAGAGTGCCCCCTGCGGCTTAGTTTTGTGCCACATAAATGGCACGATCCTGCGTGCGAATGCCACCTTTTGCCGCTGTCTCGGCTATACACAAGCCGAGTTGACTGGTGGTAAACGTGTCCAGGACTTGCTTACTATTGGCGGTCGGCTCTTCTATCAAACTCATTGCAATCCGCTGCTCACTATCCAGGGATCGGTAGCTGAAGTCCAGATGGAAATGGTCTCACTCAAGGGCGAACGGGTCCCAGTGCTCGTTAATATCATACGCCGCCAAGAAGGTATGACTCAATACGACGAATATGCCGTAATGGCAATGCATGATCGTCGCTCCTACGAGCGTGAGCTGCTGCGCGAGCGCAAGAATGCGGAACAATCGTTGGAAGCATTACGCGATGCTGAAGGGCAACTACGGATTGCAAACGAGCAGTTGTCCCAAGCGCATGAGCGCAAGGACGAATTTCTGGCCACACTTGCTCATGAACTGCGAAATCCGTTAGCGCCGATGCGTAACGTCTTGGAAGTTGTTCGCTTGCGTCCAGAAACTGATTGCATTTGGGCGTTCAATATGTTGGAACGCCAAACCAAGCAGCTGACTCATCTGGTGGATGACTTAATGGATGTTTCGCGCATCAACCAAGGCCGACTACAACTAAGGCTGGCGCACTGCGATCTGATCGCGATCACTCGTGCTGCTGTCGACGATATAAGACCTCTAGCCAGTGCTGCCAATCACACGCTGGAAGTTGACCTTCCAGCGCCACCGCTGATGATCAACGCGGACGAGACACGGTTAACACAGATCGTTGTCAATTTACTTACTAATGCGATCAAATACACGCCGGAGGGTGGCCGAATTACGCTATCGATTCAACACGACGACGATATGGTCCGCATCGCCATTAGGGACAATGGAATAGGCATTCCTGTCGAAGCTCTACAATCGGTCTTCGACATGTTTTCCCAACTCGCCCCCGCACTGGAACGTTCCCAAGGCGGACTGGGAATCGGTTTGGCACTTGTGCATGGTTTGGTAGAGTTGCATAGCGGCCGCATCAGTGCACATAGCGATGGACCTGGCTGTGGCAGTACATTTACGGTCACCCTGCCGTTGCTGGTGCCGACGGAACCGTCGTTAGTCGCAACAATAGATACGGCACAGGTGGGCGAACACAGCATCTTAGTGGTGGACGATAACGCAGATGCGGCCGACACCTTAGCAATGGCGCTGGAACTGCTCGGTAACCACGTATACACCGCGTATAGTGCAGTTGCAGCCCTGCAGTCAGCTACTGAGCAGCATCCCGACGTGATGCTGCTTGACATTGGTTTGCCCGACATGGATGGCTATGAACTGGCGCGACGCGTTCGGGCCCAGCCTTGGGGCAAAAAAATCATCATGATTGCCGTCACCGGCTGGGGTCAGGACTCTGATCGTGCCCGTGCCCACGATGCTGGCTTTGATCATCACATGGTCAAACCGATTCAGTTTGAGCGTCTACGCGAACTGCTTAGTCAAAGGTAAATATTGGTTGGAATCGTAGGCTTTACACTGCGCTGTTTTTCATAATTATTTAGACCTTTCGAAAACTTTTTGTAGGGCATCAGCCAGGAACGAAAATTAAGGCAGAAAATTGGATCATCTTTAAGTGCAGGAAAGGATATTACTGCGAAGATTCAACAGATTTAGCTGATTTGACTCACAAGAAATGCTATTGCAAAATTGTACAAAGCCAAAGGCCAGCTTACGGTGGCTTTGAGGATTTTTTACCAAGATAGCATGATCGGCTTATAAATTTTTGGAAGCTTAAAGAACCTAAGCCCATGCATTATCATGAATAGTACCAAGTCCTTGGAAAACAGGTTTACAGAACCAATATCCTTGCAATAGATCAATGCCAGCGGAAATCAGAAAATCTCGCTCTGCTCGCGTCTCAATCCCCTCAGCCAAAACCCGTATTCCCAGGTCTTTGCATATCTTGACAATGCCAGCAACAATGACTTGACGAGGCATATGTTGATCTATGCCTCGAACCAAATCCATGTCAATTTTTACAATGTCAGGTTGGTATTCAGCCAACAAATTTAATCCTGCGTAGCCTGCACCGAAATCATCAATCGCCGTCTTGAATCCAAACCTGCGGTACTCGTGGAAAATGTTGACCAAATGTGGACGATCCTGAACTCTTTCCCCTTCGGTTACTTCAAAAATGATGCGTTCAATTGGAAAATTGTGTTGTTGTGCGGCGATCAAAGTAGTTCTTATGCAAACTTCAGGTCTATAAACGGCGTTTGGTAAAAAATTAATAGAAAGGAACTCCTTCATCCCAAGGCGGGCTGCGCCTGCAACCGCCTTTATTCGACACGCCTGATCAAACTGGTAGCGGTTACTGTCATTGATCTCAGCTAACACGCTCGCAGCTGACTGCCCCTCAGGACCTCGAACCAATGCTTCATGCGCGAACACGCTCCTGGACGAAACTTCTACTATAGGTTGATATGCGTATTCAAACTGCAATTCAAACAATTCACCGTTGCGGCATCCAATACATGCAACAGGTATAGCTGCAATTTGCATTTCTGAGGGGAGCGTTGGGTATATAGATATCATAAGATTGGCGAAGTATCGACAATAAAGGGCATGCGTTGACCGTGCGCACTACTTATTACTACTGTTTGATAATATATCAATCAATTATTTATTGTGCAATAAATTCGGTCACTGAAAATCCACTCTTCCTGGATTTTAGAAATGTGAGCCGACTATGTTCAATCTAGCAGATTCGCTTTGGACATAACACCTCTGACATTACCCAAGAACTGCGTGGCGTTCGTTAGACTTTTGTAGTATTTATGTCTATTAAAAGATTTTACTAACCGCCCAGTTAAACGTACCCATGCGCGGACTGATGCATAGCGTTTAACAAATGCCGGTAGATCGAGTGTCAATGCAAAGGATTTAAGCGGATCTTCAGTCTCATCTGGCGTGTTTGTGGATTTGTAAAGTGCTCTGTCGATGATACAAAAAAGCGCGTATCGCTTGTTTATCACCTTTCTTCGAGGGCATATTCTAGACGGTTGTAATTTGAATGTGGAGAATCGCTAAATTCAGCATCAGCCTGTTTATAAGTTGAGGCACCCTTTAGCTTTGGAGAAATTATAATTTTCGCGAAAGGATTTGATTGGTGATAATTATGCTGCTTTCAAAAAAAACATAATAAAAATCTATATAGTCGACGGGCATTTGACGCCAGAATGCCCGTCAATGAATTTCAACAATTAACGGTTATTAGCACTGGAACTTGCCCCTGATTTAGAGCCAGAACCAGATTTAGAACCGCCGCGATCAGCGCTGCCCGCAGTTTTGCCGTTGCCCGAATTCTTGTCATTATTTTTTTGGCTTTGCTGACCTGCTTTCACGTGTTGTTCGTGAGTACCGCCTTGAATATCTGTAGAGACTGTGAATTTAGAAGAAGATGATTTCTGCTAGATGAATTTGTAGGCATGATATTACTTCAAAAAAATCCGCTGAATGTCGCGGCCACATTTCACTGATTTGGCTTAATCAGTGGCGACATCATAGACATTACTCACAACGATGGTGGTCAGTACAATATAACGAAAAACGTAGGATAGCAGGCTGTCTCTTGCTGAGCTGACGCCGACACTCCCGTAGACACTTCATATTTATTTATGCCTTTCCCCATCATGTCCGACCTCTGAGTCTTGGTCCATCTATTCAATTTTTAAGTCACTCGTAAATTATTAACGCATGGTAGACATTTTTTTCCTTATGTGCGAAAACCAACGGAGCTATCTTATTTTTTTCGTTACTGTCTTTGTCGGTGCGCTGGCATGTGGTTGCGTGCCTACCGATTATTCTCTTATCTGACCCTAGTTGACTTTAAGGCAAGCACAATGACAAAGAAAATATCTCCAGCTTCGACTGTCGGTACCGGTTCCATTTTGAGCAGCGTCTCCAGTCCTTCTACTAATAAGTTGCCGACTTCGCTTGGTGAAGTAGACGCGACGCCCCTTCTCTCATAGAGAAAGTTGGTAATGGATTTGAAGTTGCTGCAGCGATGCCAGAAAATCCTAACAAAGCAAAGGAATATGGTGATTTAAGCCGCAACCCTGTTTCAGGCGCGACTGTCGAACCTGATTCTCCTACTGCCACAGCAAGTACTGTAATGAAATAGTATCTACGCCCCCTATGACCTATTTAGCTTCCGCCATGGATGGCCGCTTTTCTGACTGACACGCAGAATAAGTACGCTTGCCCATAGTCCACTATCTTTTAACTTATCGTGCCAAGCATAACGTTTGTAATGTTATATCCTTTCAAAAATATATGAGAAAACAAGTTCCCTTACCAACCGTATCAGATCGTGCCGCATTATTGACTGAACGAAGAAATATCAAAATGGCAAAGTCAGCTCATGCTTATGTTCGTGGCAGCACTTCAAAATTCTATGAGTGGTTAGATACAGCTAGCAAAGCCAAGCTCCCAGAGGGCCCAGCGATTTGGATTTGCGGGGACTGCCATATTGGTAACTTAGGTCCGGTGTCTGATATTGATGGAAAAGTGAGTTTCCAGATTCGGGACTTCGATCAAACAGTGATTGGTAATCCTGCACATGATTTAATTAGGCTCGCATTGTCTCTGGCGTTCGCGGCTCGCGGATCTAATTTGCCAGGAATTATGACCGTGCATATGATGCAAGCGTTGCTGGAAGGCTATGCGGCGGAGTTTGTACCAGGAGACGAAACAGAAGTAGAAGTACCCTTGATCGTGAGAAAGGCAATGAAGCGAGCTCGTTGTAGAACATGGAAGCACCTCGCTCGCGAAAGAATTGCCGACATTAGTCCTC
>NZ_JBMPOS010000028.1:0-27368 GCF_049340345.1 Undibacterium sp. Di27W
CTTGCGCCAATACAAGTTTCACCGCTTCTTCCCGCAGTTCCGGGGTATATCTTTTTTTCTGTTTCATTATTTCTCCTGATCGTTTATTTTAACAAACAGGAATGTCCGAAAAAGCCAGGATACATCAGTATATATGGGTTTTTTTCTGGGAGACGCTTATCAGGGTGCGCAGAAACGCGATTTGCTAACCCATGCCAGCTACTATGGTTTACCGGGCGAAACCGTGATTATGCCGCCACGTTTTGAAGATGAAGATCGTAGCCTCGCAGCCTATGCGTACTTCGGCCCCCTAAAACCAAAACAAGTGGGGGCTGCCAAGGTAATCATCGATCCGGCGCTGCCGCGATGGATAGATGATCTGATTCTCAATACCGGTGGCAAGATATCGAGCTATTACGAGAAAACTTACCAACGGCCATTGAAGCGCGAATTGGTGTTGATGATCTCTGTTGTTGATCTCGATAGCAGCGTTTTTTCAATGAAAGGTGGTGCTACTAACGGACAAATCACTTACCGTATGGCGGGCAAAGTCTTGACAAAAGAGTCGGCTCGTATGCGCGAACTAGTAACTAAAATCGTTTCCCATGAAATGGCGCATATCTGGCAAGACAGTGTCGACGCTGGAGGCATTGGTGAAGGTGCCGCCTGGATTCATGAGGGAGGTGCCGAAATGATGGCGCTGGATGCCTTACAGCAGACTGGTATCTGGACAATTGATCAGGTCGCTAGCTACAAAAGTAAGGCCATAGAGCAATGCAACAAAATCAAGACGGGTGCACACGTGTATGAATACGATTATGTTTGTGGCCTACAAAATTTCATGACGCTTAATCTTGACGCACCCATCATCTGGCGCGCTCTGATGACAGAAACAGAGAAAACCGGAAAGGTATATTCTGAAACTATAGTTGAGGAAGTAAGCCAGCGTCTACTGCAAGCGAAATAATCATGTTTTTATCGCGTTAAAAAATCAAGTCGAAATTCTGCTAAGTTTGTCGCGTGATGTGCAATTAGAGCAGATGGTTATACATTCAGCTGAAAACCAAAAATTGGTAATACCTGACGGCGAAGGCAAATATTCCGATCCAAGTTAGCCGACATGCTTGCGCTTTTATATATGTATTCTGCCTGCCATGTAAAATGAACTTCTCACCAAGTTTCAACCCTGTCGATTAGATGAAGTTCAGATGTACCTGCTATCTTCGATGCCCAGCGCTGTGATAACGGATGAACGTTGCTTTCGCAGTCAGCGAAACTTTGTAGCAATACCTCATTTCCATCGCGATGTACGAGCACAATGGATGGGCGATATATTCCTTCGCTGCCAGAATCGTATCCTATTGCTCGCTTCACATATCTTTTGACACATTTAAACTCTACTAGATTATACCGTTTTGACCATAACGGAATTAGTCCCAAAAACAGACGTGTTTTTATCAGTTCAAGCTGATGCTGTCGAATTTCGCTACGCCCTGTAGTAAGCGTACAGACGGATAGGATCCCCATAATACTTAGCCATACAATTTCGAATTCGCTTACATTACGGCTTTTTAAAACACAAAAATAGAATCCAATAGAAAACAGTGCATTGACAAATATAGCCGACTTTATTATCCATACGTTCTCTGGAAAAGCTGGAATAATCACTTACAGTTCCTTTCGCATATACTAAGTACTAGTTGGTACATTTTCTTATGAATATAACCTACCAAGCAACCGTCGCCTCAACGAATTGGATCGAATAAATGTTAATTTGCAAATGTTAGTTTGCAATAGATTAGCCGAAGCTAAAAAGCGGAAGAGGGGTCAGTAATCATCTGAGGTTGGGCGGAATTTCCCATGACCTAGTCAAATCTTTTACGTCTTCAGTAGGGACTTTTTTCCTGCAGCCAACGATGATAGCCACTCGAGATTCCCCTTGTCTGTCCGGTTCTGGAATGTTTATTTCGATGACTCCATCTATCAACTTAACGCTTGCATTATCCTTATACTCTTTTTCAGGACGGCGCCACGGAGTCGCCGATAATTTTTCATCAGGATCACATTGCGGCACACGCACGTGTGCATCATTGGGTACAAGCAAAATTGAATCTATTCTAAGGTTCGGATCGCGTCGCATCAATTGAACAGACCATTGATTATATGCTTTACTAGCAGATTCAAATCCTTCCGAAATTCCCTTATTTCTTCCAATTAAGAAGCCAGTAGTTAAACCAGCTAACACCATAAATTGAGCACCTTGCCAAGGTTTCATATGCTCTCACTTCCATGCTAAAAATATAAATTTCTATATCAGTATAGCTTCACAAAACCAAGCATCATGTACTATATCCATGTGTCTAGGCAAGACGATGAATTATTTCCCCATTAATTTTGTAAAGGGTAAGGAGCGTTTTGATAGTGATATCTTGAAGACGGCAAGGAATTTAAATAGACGTTGGTATCCCAGGAAAAGGAACCTGGTTTCATTGGTGAGGCTGATGTCAAAATTTATTGAAATCGTCACTAGTAAATGATATCTCGACGGAATGAGTGGAGACAGGGGCGCACCAGACGGCTTGAAGTGACTCTATTTCTCTCAAAGTGTTCAGTAAAAGTTCTGCTTTGCCGAAATAATAAATTACTCTTTTTGTATTTTGGTTATCAACCGCCATTGCGGTATTTGCACCAATCCAAGAATTATTCCAATTGCGATTATAACTAAAGACATTCCACAAAGTGTTCCAATAGTAATGCGCTCATTTAGAACCAATGAAGCCCAAATTGAAGCCGCTATTGGTATCAGAAAAGCGACAGTTACTGCTCTACTAGCACCTTCGTCTGCTATGAGTCGGAAATAGAGTGCGTAAGCAATGCCAGTACATATCACCCCAAGCAGTAGGATTGAGACGAATGGCTTAATGGCGAGTGATATTGTATTAGGCCAAGTAGGCGGATACAGCCATGTTGCGATGATTGCTATTGGTAAAAGTAATACTGCAGCCGCAATCTGACTGCCGGCCGCAACTGCAAGCGGTGCCACATCCGCAGCAACACGGCGTACGTAGATGGCGGCATAACCATAGCAAATTGCAGCAGCAAAACTTGCCGCAAGGCCAGATAATGTCTGAAAATTCGTATGCGCTGGCCCAATCCCGACTAATACTGCCACACCTGTTACACCAAGTACAAATCCGAAAATACGACTGATGGACAAATTTTCGCCCAATAAAAAAACTGCAAAACACGCTGCAAACAAAGGCGCCATGCCGTTTATTATTGCCATATATGAAGACGGAATAAATAGAGCGGCCCAGGAAAAAAGACTAAAAGGCAACGCTGTATTAACTAACCCAATTACGAAATAAGCTTTTGCGTTTCGTTTCCAATCCAATATTACCTTACTGATAAAAACCAAAATTAGTAGAACTAATCCGCCAAAAAATACACGCCCAAAAGCGGTCAAGATAGCACCGAATACTGGAGAAGCGAGACGCATAAATATAAAACTTAAACCCCAGATACTTCCAAGTACAACTAAGCGAACGGCACTTTCTGGTTTCATTTATTTCTCTTAGCTTCCATATATTTAACTATTTTTATCATTGAAAATTGGCTGTCAGTTATTTATATATTATTGAGAGTCGATTTCCAGATGTGTAATATTTTTTTACCTTGCTTCGGGTTTGATATCTCTAATGGCGCCTGCAAACAAAAAATGTTCCGCTTGATCTATAGGTTTGTATTTAGCTTCGTCTTTCGCTGGATAACGCCCTAAGTAATTTTCATTTTTCCAATTTTTGGATGGCCTGATTGGCCTTTTTTCAAATCCCCCACCGCAGTTTGGACAGACATTAAATAAGATGTTGTCGACGCAATGTACGCAGAACGTGCATTCAAAAGTGCATATGCGAGCGTCTGCTGAACTAGGAGGGAGAGCAGTTTGGCAATGTTCGCAATTTGGTCTTAATTCCAACATGAATATTCTTTCTGTATTGGTAGTTAGTCTGTATTGATATTCGCGTCTTAGGTAATTAATGTTGTCAATTAATTGGTTCGAGTCACAATTTATTCTTTTAGGACGCTTTTGTATCTTTCGACTTTTGCACATCGATTGTGAACACATATTCAACGATTGCAAAAATTTTAAGAACTAATTTGGCCTACTTTTTTGCAAGAAGGAGTTCTCATTTTAATTAAAATCACTATCGGCGCAAATGACAATAATATAGTAAATTAAGCCAATATCTTATTTGCATTTCGGAACTATCTGCGACAGTCGCTTAAAGACCAAATAATTATTATTTAAATCATTTCGGCATCTGTAAAGCGCCTAGATTGCTAACGACACATGGATTAAGACGCAGCATAAACCGCAACAATGAACAACAAATTTGCGATACGATTAGAACGCAATGATTTGTTTTATGCTTGAACGAGCCCTGACATTAATAAATTCCGAGTGAATCATTTCCGTTCCTTAGCATTCATACTGGCTCACGAGAAGTTCCGAACGTATCTTGAACATATATTTATCAACCCTCTAGTAGCGCTGCAGTTGTAAGAGAAAGGGGCGATTGGCAGTTAGGTTTCAAGGACCAGTGAGGTACCCTGACTTTTTGGACACTCTTGTTTGTTAAAACAAACGATCAGGAGAAAGAATGAACACAAAAAGACTTAAACACCGGAGTTACGGGCAGAAGCGGTAAAGCTAGTTTTGGCGTAAGGCATGACACTGGAAGAAGCGGCATCGCGTATTGCCATTCCGAACGAACGTTAGTTGCTTGGGTGAGTGCTGCCAAGAATGTTCAAACAGCCAAAGCCAACCCCCGGAAGCCGTAAAGTTCCAAAACTGGAAGTAAAAGTTGACAAACTGCGCATGGAACTGGCAGAGATGCCCATGGAGCGAGATATCGTAAAAGGCGGCAGCGTGTTTTGCACAGGAGACGTTGCCAAATACACGTTCATGAAGGCCCTGCGACTCGATTATCCGGTGACGACCTTGTGCCGTACCTTGGTGTCTCGCGTAGTGCGCAGTGGGTTCTATGCCTGGCAGAGCGGGATGCCGTTGCAACGCGTCAAGACCGACGAGGGCTTGAAGCTTGCCATTGCCGCCGTACACAAACAGAGCCGCGAAACCTACGGCCCGCTACGTATGCAGCCAGAACTGGCGGCACAAGGATTTAAAGCCAGTCGCGACCATATTGCCCGCTTACGTCGAGAGCTTGCTTTACGCAGCAAGCAAAAACGCAAGTTCAAAGCCACAACCAACTCGAATCACCTTCTTCCAATTGCAGATAAGCTGTTGAATAAATTTCAATCAACAATCGCAGACCGCTTGAAACACGAGTGTCCGCCATTGACAGTACACCTCACATTATGCAGGAAGATGCGACAGCATGGAATTCAACACCTTGCCAAGCGACATAAGCGTATATTTTGATTTGCGAAAGCATGTTATCCAGGATTGCGAAGAATACTCATCATCTTTTGCAACCTACGCACTGGCAAATTTATTCATGGTCAACAGATGTTTAACTCTTGTGCAAAGGGGCACTTGCGCAAAAAAAATTCAAGCACGCCATCCACTAATATCTTTGATTATTATATTCGTGTGCGTATATTTTAAAAATTAACGGCTCATCTCATCATTATGAGGTTCGAGAAAATTTAGAGCGTGATCAAAAATTTTTTCACTCAATTCACTCCGCATTCATTTTCCGAAAAAACGCAGGACTTATACCGAAGCGTCGATTAAATGCTTTTATAAACTGTGCTGCATTCTGATAACCTGTTTGCTCAGCGATTTCCTTTAGCGATAATGCAGTTGTGAGTAGTTGTCGTGCATGGTCCAGTCGAATCGTTTCCACAAAATGAGCAGGGGACTCGCCAACGGCGCTTGTAAATTTCCGAGAAAAAGTTCGGTCTGACATCATCGCCCGATTTGCCAACGCAGATACATCAAGAGACTCAGCAAGATTTTCTTTTATCCAATTGATCAATTGGGAAAAGGGTGCTCCAGAATCTAGCTGGGCTTTTAGTAGGGAACTGAATTGCGATTGATGGCCAGGGCGGCGTGCGTAGAGCACTAACTCCTTTGCAATAGCATCAGCAATGCCGTCACCAAGATCATTTGCAACCATCGCTAGACTCATATCAATACCAGTAGTAACCCCTGCTGAAGTCCATAATTTGCCGTCTTCAACGTATAACGCATCCGCGTCGACTTGTGCGTCAGGGTAATGACTCCTCAATTCAGAACAAGCAGACCAGTGGGTCGTGACCCGCTTCCCACTTATTAAACCAAATTTTCCGAGTGCGAAAGCACCCGTACAAACGGAGCCAAAGCGACGTGCACTTATGCTAACTTTCTTTACCCATTTTTGCACCTCTCCGTCGGAAGAAAATTCGACTACTTTATCAACGTTGCCTCCACTAATAAGCATGGTGTCGATAGATCGTGCTGATACACTATTTAATGCCTGCGAATCGATAGTAATTCCAGAATTACTATTTACGTTACCACCGTAGGGCGAAAGAATGTGTACGCAATAATAAGGAAGACATACAGCTTCGTTGGCAGCGTTAAACACGGCGGCTGGACCCATTACGTCAAGAATTTGGACGCCATCAAAAACAATTATCGCTACATGAATAGATTTTACCATTGGCATAATATATCGTATTATTGTCAATTCTGCCAATATCAAAGTTAAGGAACTTCTAATTTATTCTAATTTTCTCGAACGTCAAAACGATGTGTCAGTAATTCATAAAACGTGCTTGCGAGACTAGGTTTTTGGTGGAAATTGGAACGGATTTCTTCGACTTTTCCTTGTTCTTGCGCGATCTCGCGCACAATCGACAAACTATGCCCTTTGCATGCGCGTCAAGCGCCTGCGGACCATGAACAGATTCGGGAGTGCACACGTGACAAACAAGCGATGCGCGTTCTTTTGCAACCCACGATAACGCACTTTCGCAAATTCAAACACGCGCTTGATGATGCCAAAGGCATGCTCTACCTTGGCACGATACTCGCTTGCGGTGGTTGGTCAAGCGCTCTGCGTCTGTCAATGGGTGACCGCGTGCAGCGCGGCGGTTCATAAAATCTCTCCCCTTTGGTGCTTTGTTAGGCGCGGTCTGTTTTTAGCCTATGTACGCAGAATCTCCCCCAATAACGGGTCTCTTGTCGATGCCATAAGTCAGATAGTGCTTCCTTCTGTTACGTTTCTGAATTAGGTCGCGTTTACTTAATCTGAGATTCCTGAATTAAAATGGTGAGTTCTGTGACTTCTAATTGTTTAAGGCCGTGAGCTACGGAATCTAATTTCTGCTTAAAGACTATTGTATGAACTGAATCCAGGTTAGAAATTGAAAGTATCGAATTCAGGTATGATGCTCAATCATGTTGCTTGAGAGACATTATATATAGGCAGTGATTGCTGAGATACTACGACTGAAGGTATTATATGAACCTCTGGTGTTCCGACGCTTCACATAGTAGAGACATCTGTCGTCGAGTCGCCTATGTATTCCGATCTCCATTCAAAATTGCCAGCGTTAAAATATAGAAAGCTATTGATGAAAAGAATGACTTTGTTCGCCAGATATATGATATGTCTCGGACCAGCCATTACGGCTATAATTCATCGCAAAACTTTTACAGTTTCACTATTTTGGTTATGTATTGCAGTTTCAGTTATTTCTGTTTTCATCCTATTTAAACTGTTCAAAAAGCCTTGAAAAGTATATTTTTTTTGACTTACTCGCGTCGC
Source organism: Undibacterium sp. Di27W (assembly GCF_049340345.1). Classification (NCBI taxonomy): domain Bacteria; kingdom Pseudomonadati; phylum Pseudomonadota; class Betaproteobacteria; order Burkholderiales; family Oxalobacteraceae; genus Undibacterium; species Undibacterium sp. Di27W. Next base: position 7,758 of record NZ_JBMPOS010000028.1, read on the forward strand.
TCTAGAATTATTTGAGCGAGTAAAAAAAATATTTTCATTGGTAGGCCCCCCAATTTTAACCGCAGGTGAAGTAGTACTATGCCTGAACGGCGAGTTTTTGTTGGGGAGTAGCCCCTCCCAAGACCATGTTGAGCGGTTCGCGATTGTACGTCCATAGCCAGCGCATGGCGAAATCCTGTACTTCATTCACATTATCAAACAGATGGTGGGCTAGCCGTAACGCACCGTCCGGTTGTAGCGTTCCATATAGGATTTTGCTGCTGCCTAGGTTGGATATACTTAATCTTGATCCTGCGTCGTTCAGCCAAGGCGACCAGGTTGGCGGTGATAAATTCCGGCTCATTGTCACATTTTAACGCCTGCGGTTGCCCATGCTATTCTATGATGTGTCCAATGTAGTGCCAGCAAGCGATGATCGGCGTTACGCTTACGAATTCCCTTCATGAGCAAGCGATGTTGTACGGTGTTAATGTAGCTGGCGAAATCTCCTTCAATCACCCAGCGGCCTGCGGTACTTTCAAAACCACCATCTTGTAGTTGAAGTTTGACCGTACGTTTCGCATGGGGCACGACTTTGGGTCGGTCTGAATCGATATGACGTAGGATGAAAGTCATTCAGCCATAGGTATTATGAATTAGGTCAGGGGGTGACCCCCTGCCACTTTTGCAATCGCACAAATGTAAACCTTGGCGTATCCAGACTGAACCTGCGCAATAGACTGCTAAATCTCATCGGCGGTTTTTTTTTGCTACTTGCTTTGATGCCATTCATTTGAAGATTCGTTGAAATGTGACGTCCGGCGTTTATGGGAGCACACCTAGATCCACCATGCCCTTGCGTGCCCATTCAACGTCAGCTCAGCACGTTGCTTGACAGCTGGACCGACATCGTCGATGTCCAGCAATTTGGTTTGTTTCTCATAGATGCATTTCCAGATTTTGGTAAACTCTTTTAATTTTGCGTTCAGCAACGCCGCTCAAGGACTCCCAAGCCAGGACTTAATCAAATCTACTTTGAACCCGGTCATTTGGTCGAGCACTTCATCGAATAGCGATGTATCTGCATAGGATTTGAAGGCTACAAACAACTGGGCCATACTCATGCTCGAATGGTTGAGTCTTGCTAGCATTTACCCAACAAACTAAGGTGCATTTCGGAATAGCAATACGCGATGCCTCTCCTAGTGTCAAGCTTTGCGCCAAAACAAGCTTGATGACTTCTTCCCGCAATTTCGGTGCGTAAGTATTTTTGTGTCTCATTATCTCTCCTGATCGTTTATTTTAACAAACAAGAGTGTCCGAAATAGCCAGGGTACTTCAAACTGCGCAGGGAACTGGCAGAGACGCGTATGGAGCGAGATGTTGTAAAAAAGGCGGCAGCGTATTTTGCGCAGGAGTCATTGCCAAATACGCGTTCATGAAGACCATGCGACTTGCCTACCCAATGACAACTTTGTGCCGCTCCTTTGGTATTTCGCGCAGCGGATTTTATGCTTGGCTGAGTGGCGACAACGTCGCAGCGCGTCAAGATGGATGAACGCCTGAAGCTGGCCATTACCGCTGTGCACAAACAAAGCCTGAGACCTATGGCCCGCTGCGTATGCAGCCAGAACTGGCGGCGCAAGGATTTAAAGCCGGTCGTGACCGTATTGCCCGTTTGCGTCGTGAGCTTGCTTTACGTTGCAAGCATAAGCGCAAGTTCAAAGCCACGACCAACTCGAATCACTCTCTTCCTGTTGCAGAGAATCTGTTGAATCAGAAATTTACTCCAAGCCGTCCAAGCGAAGTATGGCTAACTGATATCACCTATATCAATACTGACGAAGGATGACTTTATCTGGCAGGGATCATGGATGTGTATACCTGCGAGATCGTCGGCTATGCCGTGAGCGATCGTATGACACAAGCATTGACTGCGCAAGCACTCTGCGTGCCGTCCGTCATAAATGCCCACTGCCTGGACTGATTCACCACTCAGCCCGAGGTAGTCAAGGCGGATTCAACCGGTCGTCGCAACACTAGATTATTGACCAGTTCTTAGGTACTCGTCCAGTGCTTTGGCTGGCGTCTTCCAGCCAAGCGTTTTTCGGGGTCTGGAGATCAGTGCATTGGTAACAGCCTGGATCTCACGAGCACTCCACCGAAACAGGTCTGTGCCCTTTGGGAAGTATTGTCGCAGGACAATTACCTAGTTTAGTCCAAACGACTTGAAAACACTGACTTCAACATCAAGTGGTGAAGCTGATACAGCATTTATGCATACTGCTAAGCTGCGATTTCTTCAACTAGCCCCCATTCTGTTGTTTTACTTCTTTCATTCGTACCGGTTTTATTGACTTTATTCAATGCTTGTGTTTCTGTTCTAGGTAGAACGTGGTAATTTTTTGCTTTTGTTTACTTTATTGGTGGCTTAGGATAATTCCTGTATGCAACCGCTTAATATTTTCGAAAATTTAGGGTTGTGATTAGTGTGATATGGCTTATTGCTGTAAGGGCGGACTTGAAACTATGGGATCAATAGTTTCTCCGAATTAAGATATACTTAATATCAATATACTTTAACTTAATTTGCTAACATCATAGCGTTATACATGGCTTAGCATTCAAGAAATCATCATGCGATTAGCAGATTTTATTCTTCATGACCTCGAATGTATTCTTCAAGAGTGGGAAGATTTCGCTGCAACTTTGGCTCCGTCTGAGCAACGCTGGGATAAAGCTATGCTGCGCGATCACGCAAAAAAAATGCTTGAAGTGATATCGGCCGATCTTGCTGAGCCACAAACACGACACGAAGAAATTAAAAAATCTAAAGGCCATAACGCCGATCCTGGAGTTCAGATAACGGCGGCCACTATCCATGGCAAGGAGCGCTTGGCTTCAGGTTTCAGTTTAGAGGCGGCTGTAGCTGAATATAGAGCGTTGCGAGCAAGTGTTACTCGACTGTGGCAAAAATCACTGCAAAACAAGCCGATACTTGATACTGCTATTGGAGATCTGATTCGATTTAATGAAGCAATCGACCAGTCAATCACAGAGTCGGTTATCAGTTATTCCTTCGAAAAAGAGCAGCAAATGCGCGTTTTCGATACGGTTTTGTCTTCATTGCCCGACATCAGCTTCACCTTTACTCTGGATGGTAGATTCTCATATGTCAATAAAGCCCTAACTGAGTTATTTGCATGTCCATCAGATCAGCTGATCGGTAAAAACTTTACCGATATAGGCCTACCTAATGGGGCCGAATTGCAGCGCCAAATTCAGCAAGTCATTTACACCAAAAAACAGTTTCGCAGTGAAATGTCTTATACGGCAGCCTCCGGGCAATGGGGATTTTATGATTACATTTTTGTGCCCGTGCTTGATAAGAAGGGGTTGGTGGAAGCAGTTGTAGGTACTGCACGCAACGTTACCGAACGCAAAACGAAAGAAGATCAAAATTGGTATAAGGCAAATTACGATCTATTAACTGGCCTGCCCAATCGACGTTTTTTTCTTGATCGTTTGGAGCAAGAGATCAGAAATGCCGCACGGACTGGTGTACGAACAGCCCTGCTTTTTATCGACCTAGACCACTTTAAAGAAGCTAATGACCAATACGGGCACGATGTTGGTGACCTTTTACTTCGGCTCGTGACGGAACGCCTTCGGTCATGTATCCGCGAGACTGATACTGCGGCGCGTATGGGCGGTGATGAGTTCACTGTCATTTTGCAAAATCTGTTAGACACTAAGCATATAGAACTAGTAGCGGGGAAAATTTTGACAGAATTGAGACGCCCATTTCAGATTGGTAATGATACTCTTCATATATCCGCCAGCATCGGTATAACTTTCTCGCCACAGGATGCAAGTACGCCCGAATATCTTATAAAAAATGCTGACCAGGCAATGTATATGGCAAAGAAGGCGGGACGTAACCAATTTTGTTTCTTCTCATCCGTATAGTAGTAGGCTGACGCGTACACTTGCAAGATGACTGGAGTCACAAACAGTAAAAAGACGGCGAATACGCTGAACTAAGGTTTAAAATTGAATTTGGCAAGATTGGAAAAAATTGATAATGAAGACACTTCTATATAAGTTTTATTTATACTTATATCGTGGTGAAGTCCGTGTAAGTGCCTACATTAATACCAAAGACAACCCCATGAGCGAGGCAGTTAGACTCTTAAATAAAAATTAACTAAATTGCTTCCAGCGTTTGACATTTAATTTGTTACCATCTTACCTTACGAATTTCAATAGACATGATTGTAGAATGTGCAATATTGTCGCTCGGTTCTGAGACTGATGAGTAATTTAACATTTATTTTCAAAATTTTTGTAGGAAAACGTACTAAATTGATCTTAATTGCAACTTGCTAGCGATCACAAATGCGCTCTAACCCACTTTCTTGACGATATATGGAGATGGACTATGAAAAGTTTAATAATTAAGTTTGTGATGGTGTTATTTGGCCTAATTACAGGTAATGCCGTCATCGCAGCCGAGAAAGCAACAGAAGAGCAGGCTATTGCATTAGTTAAAAAAGGGGTGGAATTCTACAAAAAGAATGGCAAGGAAAAAGCCTTGGCAGCTTTCAGTGATCCCAATGGTGAATTTGTTAAAGGTGAGTTGTATTTTTTTGTTTACGGCGCTAATGGTGATGGCATTGTACTGGCTCACGGTCAAAATCAGAAAATGATAGGCAAGCAATTGCTGGACATGAAAGATGTAGATGGGGTTTATTTGATACGCGAAGCAAACAAGATTGCCGTCAGTCCTGAAGGCAAGGGTTGGGTCAACTATAAGTGGCCAAATTCAGTCACCAAGGCCTTGGAAGCAAAAAAATCGTATATAGAACGCGTGGGCGATATCTGGATAGGTTGCGGCATCTATAAATAAGACATGCTTAAAATCGTGGTCAGCTAATTACTTAATAACATGAAGGCGGCACGCCTCCCTTGCTTATCATCGCACACTTAGTCCACTTTTTCTGTGCCAGCAGCTTCATGCTCAGGAGTAGTTCGTGTGGAAATTTCTTGCCATTTTTTTCATCAGTCTGCTCTTGTGTAATATCCCTGCGGAAGCTCGGGCAGAGCGAAAAACCAGACGCCCTGATGAGGTCATTGCTTTGGTACATAAAGCCATTGCTTTCCTGCATCAGCATGGCCGTGAACGCACACTGGCAGAAATCAATAATCCCAAAGGTGTGCTTGTCGACGGTGAATTGTATCTGTTTGCGTTTAACTTAAATGGAGATGGTATCACCAGAGCCAACACGACGTTTCCAGCTTTAGTAGGCAAGAACTTGCTGGATATGCGTGATCCTGACGGCATTTACATTATCAAACGTTTTCTTGATGTCGCGAATAGTAAAAGCGGTAAAGGCTGGGTTGACTACAAATGGCCTAGTGCCACCAGTGGCAAATTTGTGGAATTAAAAACGTCTTATATTGAACGCGCTGAGGATCTGTTTTTTGGCTGCGGTATCCCCAAGGAATGGGCTCGATGATGCGCTGGCGGAAGTTAGGAACGCCACGTGCCGTACTGCTAATCTTCGTGGGTTTAACTTCTCTCGCCATCCTGCTGCAAACTGCCTGGGCCATCTTTGAAGATCGGCGCAACACGCTGGCATCGGAAAGAGAAAATGGCTTGGTAGCCGTACGCTTGCTGGAAGAACATGCACAGCAACAATTGGCCGCTGCCTCCCTCCGCCTTGACACGGTAAGCAATGGCGTACAAGCCATTAGTCAGGATAAGAGTGGTGATGCTGCAGCCATACACAATGTTATAGAAGAAACCCTGAAAAACAGCCGTTCCGCTGGTGCCCTCCAATTCGCAGGTCTCCAGGGCGAGCGCTGGGTCAGTACGATGGATTTTCCTTCCTACGTCTTTAATACCGAGGAACGAGATTACATCGCCTGGCTCCTGCAACGCCCACAATATCATTCGGTAACGATAGGTTCTCCCTTGCAGCGTTTCATTGATGCGGAATTGGTGTTGCCCCTGGCACGCAATCTCTATGATCGCCATGGTCGTCATGTTGGTTTAATCAGTACTGAAGTATCCCTAAGCTATTTCAATACTGTCTATGATCGTGTCGCCAAGGATAGCCAAGCAATTGTACAACTGCTTTCCGATAATGACCAAGTCATTGTCAGTTCGGCCTCTAGCGATCACGGATTCAAGCAAAATATCCTACCTGCAGCAGTCTCGCACGCCTTGCGATCTTCTGCTGTAGAAGGTTCATTTGAAGCTTCTCTGAGCACGAATGAACAGCGTCTTTACCAATATACTTATCGCAAGGTAAGCGGTTTTCCAATCACCACTTTGTTTGGACGCGAGCTGAATAAGATATTGATAAACTGGCAGGCACGTACCCGGGATCGGCTGTTTTTCTCCAGCGCTTTCATTGTTTTTCACTTACTGCTAACCTGGTACCTGATCTTGCACATGGATAAATTGCAACGTTCGGAAAACAGGTTGCGGGCCAGTGAAAGTCGTTTCGTAGACTTGTTCCAAAGTTCACCTGTGCCATTGGCTCTCATTGCCGTCGAAGATGACGTGCTAATAGAAGTCAATAATGCCTTGCTCTTGCAATTCGGCTATACACGTCTGGAATTTTTGGGGAGGACTCCTGCCCAACTCGCACTCTGGAAAGAAACGCAGGCTCGCTCTCCTTATTTGCAGCAACTGCGAACCCAAACTTATGTCGACAACTATGAAGCCTTACTCCAGCATAAAAACGGCCAGATCATAACTTGTCTATTGTCAGCACGCATGCTTGAATCCGAAGGGCAGAAAGTGGTGATTTTTTCGCCCATAGATATCAGTCGACAGCGCGAAGTCGAAAGCGAAATTCGCCAACTCAACGAGCAACTAGAACAGCGTGTCGCTGAGCGTACCGTGAATTTGCAAGACGCCCTGAGTTCAATCACAGCCATGCAAAGTGAAATAGTGCGTACGGAAAAAATGGCGGCTCTTGGCATGCTGGTTGCCGGTGTTGCGCATGAATTGAATACGCCTCTAGGAAACAGTCTGACAGCTTCCAGCAGCATGGAAGCATATACAGATAACCTGCTGGAAGAACTGAAAAGCGAGCGCCCGCGTCGCTCCGTATTGAATTCGATGGCCGAACTAATCCATGAAGGCGGTTTTATCGTCACCCGCAACCTGGAAAGAGCCGCAACCCTGGTAGCCAGTTTCAAGCAAGTCGCCGCAGACCAGTCCAGTGATTGCAGACGCTGTTTCGATTTACAGCAAGTATTACAAGAGTTGATAGTAACGATAGAACCGATGTTCATCAAACAACATCAACTGTATTTGCAACTGGAAGCAGGAATCAATATGGATAGTTACCCAGGTGCCTTGGTCCAGATTATCACCAATTTGGTCAGCAATGCCATCGTGCATGGTTTTGAAGGACGAATATTGGGGAATATGCATTTGCGCAGCAGACTTCTACCAGATGACGAAGTGGAATTAAGCTTCTCTGACGATGGTTTGGGGATCGCTCCTGAGCATCTGGGCCGTATCTTTGATCCGTTTTTCACCACCAAACTGGGTCAGGGTGGCTCTGGGTTGGGTATGAATATCGTCTACAACCTGGTAACTACCACTCTGGAAGGGAGTATTAAAGTAGAAAGCTCAGTCAATGCAGGCGCAAATATACTCATCCGTCTGCCCTTAAAAGTGAAGGGCAAGCTCACGTTAGGTAAAACAGAAACCGAGAGTCCTGTTTATAGGCCATGATAGTAAACATACTACTTATCTTGATAAGTAGTCGATAGGAATGTTTGCCGTGCCATTAATACGTATTATTCGACGCTGGCGCATTCGTGACCAGATTCCATTACGGAAGATCGCCAGACGACTAGCATCTCGCAACCGCGTTTTGAAGTCACAGAGCCGGCTTATACAAAGCGACAAACAACCATTCCATCGATAAATATGCTTTACAGCTTTCAAGCTGGTTTAAAACCAAAACTTGCAAGAATGGTAAGCAATTACGCCGCCGAAAACAATTAACTCTGGATCTGAAAGAAGTGCAATTTGAAGGAGTCATAACCAAGCGGCAGTTTTCAAAAGAAGTAGAGGTGTAGCATAATGCATAGGTCAATTTAGATAGCAGAGATGATGTTTCCCTATTTTAATACGCCCAAATAAAACTTCTTAAGAAAGCCACACTTGGTAATCGATGCCATTCTGAATCTGCCCGATGACCTGCGCTTGATTTTCCGCACTCTCACAAAAACTGGCAAGTGCTCCAGCAGGTGAAATTAGTCCATGGTTAAGTTGATTGGACCAATAATTAAAACCTGCCTGATCTGGAGCACGGTGCAGGACATTATGATAAAAATTCGTAATCAAGGTGGCGGTACTGAGATTGCTGCTATATTGATTCTGAAATTCTACCGATTGAAAAAATCCTCCAGCTACATCTGACAACGTGGCACCGTGATCCATCGCATTTATCCAGTATCCAAGACCTTTCAAATCCGGTGTACGTCCAAATGCTGCCTGATATAGGCGATATGTTTGACCAGCCGCACCATCAATATCAAAGGCAATAGCACTATCTGTGAATATTAAACTCTCTATGTGAGATGCTGTTTCTGTCCCATCAATACCAGTCACATCTTTAATCACAAAATTGTTGGAAGTTCCATTGATTGCATGTACCGGACTAGTGTGACCAATAAATCCATTGAAGTCTGACCAGCTATTCTGTTAAACGCTGACCAGTTCGCGGACGCCTGGATAGTATTACTCTCTCTTGAGCGTCCTGCACATCCCTAATTGTGACGGTTCGGTGAGAATTAGGATTTTTACATGAACCAATCCGAGCCGTTCGCTTTAAATGTTGAAATGTGGCCACCATGCTGCAAGAAGTGTCTCGAAGTAATCCAGCACAATCGGAGTAGGATGAAAAGTCGTTTTGCCGGGATGCCGACATCAACGTATCGCTCGGGAGGACAATGGTGAAGCTCACGCTATTTAAGAAAATTTTTATGTTTAAGACAACTCTCTTATACACTTCAACACGTATAACTTTACGGTCTACAAAATCCTCACGCAACCCAGAGCAAATAAGGTGGCCAGTTATCTCCACATAGACATAGCAAATAGCATCACTTCAGAAAGTAGTGCTATTTTCGGTCGCATTACCCAAACTATCTCGATACGTTATTTCGCAGACATCTTGGGTGCAACAGAACCGTCAACCGGGTTAAGCCGATCCTTGCGAGAAAATTAATTTGTCAAGGCGTAGCGTGGCAAGCTGATTGTAAAAACACATCCAACTGAGGGAAGATTTTGGACTGTCAATGTACCTCCGTTTGCGCTAATGCTTTGCTTTGCTATAGTGAGTCCTAAGCCAATGCCAGTTCTATTTTCACCTGCTTGAGAAAATGGTAGAAACATATTTTCAGCCACTCCTATGCCAAGTCCACCGCAATGATCTTTTATATCGATGAGGATTCTGTCGCCTGCAGCATAGGCAGTGAAAAATACTTCGGTATGTGGTTGAGTGAATTTGAATGCGTTTTGAAGTAAATTTGCAACTGCTGCCATCAACAAGTTGCGGTTTCCACTTATAGCAAGGTCAGGGTCAACCTGAGGTGCTTTAAAATTGCCGCCATGGGGGCCTATTGAAAGTGCGGCTGCGGCGTAAATTTCATTTATGAAATCTGCCAGAGAAAAAGAATCAAAAACCATGTTATTTTCTGCGGATGTACGAACGTCTTCGAGCGAGCTAGCGATGAGCTTCTCTAGGGCCCATATATTTCGTTCTAGGATCAAACCTGTCGCTCCGTTTAAACTAAGGTTGCCAGCTTTAGCGGCAGAAAACGCCAACGATACAGTCCCAAGGAGGTTCCGTAATTCGTGCGTGAAGAAACCCATTCGTTGATTCGATTCGTACGCCTGAGCATCTGCATTTCTTACATCTCGCTGATAGCTAAATTCTGTGACGGCGTCGGAAATTGCGTTGTCAAGGCAACGGTTTAGGGTGCGAAATTCATCGACTTGGAAAGGAGCATCTCTTTCGACTGCTAAATCCGTAATTGCCTGGCATAAATCCCCATAGTCGTGTACGACCTGATCAACCGTTAAGCCCAGATCCAATAGGTCTTTGCCGTGTTGAGATGCTGAAACGCTTACCTCTGAAAGGGCAGCCCCTCCGCCAGCTGGACCAGAGATCAGCCGACTGTTTAGGGGATCCGAAGTCTGCTCAATTTCGAGGGTTCGGATAAGCTGCTCTAAGAAAAGAGGGATGCCATCCTGAAGTTGTTTTTCAGTCGCCGAACGACCTGACCTTTGTCCTACTTTGATACGGCATCGGAGAGTTAGTTCGTCGCGATTATTCGACAAGAAACTATGCATCTTAGCGGCCATATACGCTCCTACATAGTGAACCGCAGATGTGCGACGCAATCTTGACGATAATGCATCGTATCATCGTTGTTGCTGTCGTAGAGCCATCGTAACCACTAATTCACGGAATTTTTTAGCAGATTCTTAATCAAGTTCCCATAGGTCGATAGTCAAAATCTTTCAGTGAACGTACGGCTATTTGCATGGTGCAGTATGGGCGGTCAGCGAAAATGGGACAAATCGGGCGCTAAGGTTGACGCTTTGATTCCTTTCTGTGTGGCGGATTAACAAGCCAAGCGCTGAAAAGCTACAATTTCCATTTAGTTGAACATGTAGATTTTTGCTAAATGACATTTCGGTGGGCGAGGAGGAGACCGCGCCTTTTGCGGAACGATACTGGAGCCTGATCGATACTCTGCTGCTCGATGAGCGGGATACTTACAGAATCTCAGATTAAGTCACAAATCGACAAATCAATTATCGAAAAATTAATACCTTACGAATGGTGTGCTGGACTTAATCAGAGGTTCCTGAAGTCAATGAGATAAAATAACAATAAATTAACCGCGGCGAGGTAATACTCATGCTGGTGAAAATATAACGAAAATGCATGGAACTATGAACGACATCAAGGCAGACGACATCGATGGTATGCGCCTGAGGCAAAGTGAGGAACGCCTTCGTCTTGCGACCGAATTCGCCGAGATCGGTTTTTGGGACGTAGACATGATTGTCGGCCAGTTGACTTGGCCACCTACCGTGAAAGCCATGTTCGGCATCTCTCCAGACGTTAGCGTGTCGATGGACGATTTTTACGCTGGACTTCACCCAGAAGATCGTGAATCGACGGGGGCCTCATTCGCTGCTGCATGTGATCCGCAACAACGGGCACTCTATGATGTTGAGTACCGGACCGTTGGAAAAGAAGATGGCGTCGTTCGCTGGGTTGCCGCCAAGGGCCGCAGTATTTTTGATGAACATGGTCGATGCCTTCGAGTTATCGGCACAGCGATAGATATTTCAGCGCGTAAACGGGCTGAGTCAGCTTTACGCGAAAGTGAAGCCAGATTGCGAGCCGTAACAGAAAATGCGAACGTTGGCCTTGTAGTGGTCGATTGCGATCATCGGTATCGATTCGCAAACAGAGCTTACAACCAAATTCTTGGACTATCCACCTCAGATTTAGTAGGAAGTCGTGTCTGCGACGTTCTCCCAGATGTCTACGATGATCAGATTCGGCCGCGCTTAGACCAAGCGTTTGCTGGACAAACCGTCATCTATGAACTCACCATCCCCTCGGACGAAACGCGTCGGCGACGCAAGTATGCCGTCACGTACGAGCCAGGGTGCCAGAACGATGGCACCGCCATTGTAATAGTGGTGATTTACGATGTCACTGAACGTGAATTCGCCAAAGAGGAGGCAGAACGCTCGCGACGCCTTTTAGAAGCATTCATCGAAGCAGTACCCGGTGTAGTGTACGCGAAAGATTTACAAGGGCGAATGCTCCTGGCAAATCACGGCCTAAGTGAAAATATTGGCAAGCCGCCTGAAGAGTATCTGGGTAAAACTGACGCACAATTCCTTAATGACAGCAAACAGGCAGCTATTGTCATGGCGAACGATCAACGCGTGATGAACAGCGGCGTCATGGAGCAGGTTGAAGAGGGGGTGCGCCGTCCAGATGGCACGGATACGGTATGGTTGTCCACTAAAGCACCATTGCGCAACGATTTGGGTGAGCTTATTGGCCTCATAGGCTCTTCTATCGATATAACATCCCGCAAACTCACTGAAGCTGCGCTAAGTAAAAGCGAGGCGGCTTTACGCATGTTTGCCGATGCAATACCGACCCTTGCCTGGAGGGCACACGCAGATGGCTGGATTTTTTGGTATAACCAGCGATGGTATGAGTACACTGGAACAACACCTCCTGAAATGGAAGGATGGGGCTGGGAAAAAGTTCATGATCCAGCAACTTTGATGGAAGTGAAGACTCGTTGGACCCAATCCATCGCGACGGGCACTATTTTCGAAATGACTTTTCCTCTCAGGGGTGCTGATGGGGAGTTTCGTCCATTTCTTACAAGAGTGGTTCCGATAAGAGATGCTGACGGTTGCATCACACAATGGTTTGGTACAAACACTGACATCTCTTCGGAACGCGCCATTCTATCCAAACTAGAAGTCAGCGAAAAACGTTTGCGAGATGCGGATCGACGCAAGGACATTTTTCTCGCCATTTTGGCCCATGAACTTCGCAATCCGCTAGCGCCGATCCGTAGCGCTGCTAGCATCTTAGCTTCACCTAAACTAGAGTCAAAACAATTGACTTGGGTAAGTGAGGTCATCCAGCGACAAGTGAAGCACATGGGCTTGTTGCTCGATGACCTGCTGGATGTTGCGAGAATTACGCAGGATAAATTAGAGCTAAAAGCCGAAGAAATTGCCCTATCTTCCATTGTTGATTCTGCAGTAGAAACCGTCAGGCCTTTATTTTTAAAAAAGAACCACCAATTCATTCTAGACGTGCCCATTGACGACACTGTGATGTTGCATGGCGACCCATTACGATTAGCGCAAATCTTATCCAATCTTTTGACTAATGCTGCAAAGTACACAGCAGATGAGGGGAGAATTGAGCTTTCGGCAAAGGTAGATCATTGTGTTTTGCGATTGTCTGTGAAGGATAATGGACTCGGCATCGCGCCAGAATCTCTTACTGACATATTCACCATATTCTCGCAAGTTGAAGAGGCCGCACAACGTTCTGAAGGAGGCCTGGGCATAGGGCTGGCATTGGCAAAAGGTCTGGCCGAAATGCATGGTGGCACAGTTGAGGTCCACAGCGCAGGGCTTGGAACCGGTAGCGAGTTCATCGTGACATTGCCGATAGTCCTACCTCCTGCAGAGGTCACTCAGGACAGCCCTACTTCTACAACTGCCGCGATTGCTCGGCGCATATTAGTAGCAGATGATAACGAGGATGCTGCGACTATGCTTGGTTGTGTGATCGAATTAGCTGGTCACGAAGTTAATGTAGTCTATGGAGGAAAAGCAGCATTTTCTGCGGCGCGGGACCTCCTCCCAGATGTAGCGATTATTGACATTGGTATGCCTGATATGGATGGTTATCAAGTAGCACAGGCAATCAGATCTCAATCTTGGGGCACTGCAGTTAATTTGATCGCATTAACGGGATGGGGACAAGAAGAAGACAAACGCCGCACTGCTTTAGCTGGATTCGACGAGCATTTGACGAAACCGGTCGATACCACTCAACTCCTTTCAATTATTTCATCTTTTAGAAGTAACAAAAACATTAGTACTTAGATACAAGAATAAATTTTCGTTTTAATTTCACTGAAAACACAGTTCCATTTGTTATATGCCGCCATTTCCAAATCGATGACGGATTATTTCTAAATTTTCTTAAAATTAACCTATACGCATTTTTTTCTTAACGTGCTTTAGCTAATCTCAAGAAGGACGCTGAAAATCGCACCATGTCGTTGCACCATCCTGTATTTGAGTAAATCACCTTCCAATTCATAGTATTTTTAAAAAAAATATCGATATATGAAAATAAGTGCAACGTCAATGCATAGAGCGACAATTTTTTTGGTTTTTTCCTTAGGATTTTTTGTGAGCGTTGGATGGCTTTTCCAGATTGAATCAATGGTGCGAGTGTCCACTGGTTCGGGAGTCATGGGAATAAACGTCGCATTATTATTTATTGTTGCCGCTGTCAGCCTTCGACGCTCTCAACAAAAAAACATCTCCAGGTATTTTCAAAAAATATGTGGATGGATATTAATAATATTACCCAGCCTAATTCTTTTTGAGCATTGGCGAGACATCGACATCGGTATCGATTGGGTCGCGCTACATTCAACAGTCAAAGACGGTAGTCTACATCCAGGACGAATGGCGCCAAATACTTGCGTAGCATTTCTATTGACCGGTATTGTCGCTCTCAGTTTCTCAAGCAAGCATCTAACCAAACGCATACAGCGGTTGATCAGACTACTCAGCTATCTGATAGTAGCAATTGGATTCATTGCCTTGGTTGGATATATTCTCACTTTGGAAGAGATGTACACGGTAGCTACATTTAACCGCATGGCGGCCTCCACTGCTGTGGGAATAATTTTGGTCGGATCAGCTGTTCGATTTCGTCTTCAGCAAGAACCAACGTATTTAGATAAATTACCTCCCCGACCCGACCTCCATATTACAAAAATTGCTGCGGTAGTGCTGACTACCGTAGCATTATTTACCGGACTCATCGGCTTCACAGTATTGAAGCATGGGTTTGAAAGTTCGATGTCAGACGCATCATTGCGTACTGTCAAAAACAACGCAACTGCAATTTCAAATGCCCTTCATCAAAAGATCACTTTGGCCTCAACCATAGCCGCGCGCCCTGCATTGCAAAAGGACTTATTTAAGATTAACAATGATCCCGGCGATATAACATCTTTGAAGCATGTGAAAGAAGTGAGTTCAAGCTATGTGCCTTTTGGCATATCAGGTATTGATATCATTAACGCCAATGGACTGTCCTTGTCCTTGGATGGAACATTGATAAATCAAAATTCCATCATGGCAATTCCATTACAAGGCCCGGTAAATGCATTTTTGCTTTGGCATCATGGATTCGTTCTTTATACTCAGCATAATGTGCAAGTCGATGGAATATCTATTGGCAAAGTGCTTGTGGAGCAGCGTATGCTTGAGTTGGATGACATGCTTCGTAACGTCGAAGCTGGCAATGAATCTACAGATTTTCTTTTGTGTGGACGAAATCTCGATGATGCTTTGTGTTATCCAAGCAGGTTTTACAAAGCAAATTTTCGTATTCCCATCTACAAAAATGGAAAGCCCTTTTTGGCGATTTCAAGGGCGTTACTCAAACAAACTGGTGTAATGTCTGTAACAGATTTACGGGGAAACTCTGTTCTTGCAGCTTACGCTCCTGTTGGAGATTGGGGTTTAGGTATCGTTTTGAAATCCGATGCGGTGGAGCTTTACGGACCGATAAGGCAGCGCCTTAATATATTTTTTGTGCTTTTAATTGCAGTCATTATTGCAGGGACTACTTTTTTACGGTCACAAATATTGCCACTTGCGCGTAGTCTTGTAAAAGAAAAGCGCAGAATGGAGGTGCTTCTGGAAAATACGCACGAAGCGTTTTTTGAAATTGATCAAGTTGGCGTAATTTCTGACTGGAATACAGAAGCAGAACGTATTTTTGGCTGGTCACGTACCGAAGTAGTCGGCAAGCCATTGACGAAAATATTTAATCCATTATCTGAACAGCGGGAACAAAATATAGGAATTATCCACCTATTAGAAAATGCTGATGTCCCAACAGGAAATAAGCGCGTCGAATTGCAGGTATTGCATCGATCAGGCAAAACATTTCCTGTCGAAGTAACCATAAGCTCAGTTAAAACTGGCGATGAAATAAGTTTGACAGCTTTTGTACACGATATTTCTGAGCGTAAGGAAGTTGAGAACGCTTTGCGCGAGAGCGAAGAACGGTTTCGTACCTTTATGAATTACAGCACTGCCGTAGCCTTCTTGAAAGATGAGGACGGAAGAATGCTATATGCTAATCGTGCATTTGAAGAGGCATTTGGGCTACGAACTGAAGATTGGATAAACAAAGTCGATGCCCAATTGTGGCCTGAGGACATCGCGAATGCCCTCCGAAAAAATGATCTGGAAATATACGCAAAAAATGAGCCTCTCACGCTGGAAGAGATCGTCCCTACAATACAAGGATCTCAAACATGGATTGCACATAAGTTCCCGTTAATATCTGTGTTAGGTAAGCGTTTTATAGGCGGTATTGGTATCAATATAACTGAGCGAAAGCAAGCAGAAGAACAAATTTTTCGCGAAAAAGAAAGTCTCCGCATTACCTTGAACTCCATTGGCGACGCCGTAATCACTACAGATATGGTGGGGAAGGTTACCTACTTAAATCCAGTAGCCGAACAGATGACCGGATGGAGTAATCAAGAAGCTGAGGGGCAAGCGCTAGAGTCAGTTTTTCACATTGTTAATGAAAATACTGGAGAGGTCGCGCCAAGCCCCGTAAAATTTGTGTTATTGAACCAGAAAACAGGCGGCCTGGCAGAATTTACGACACTCATCCACCGCAACGGTGAGCGCTTCGGGATTGAAGACTCCGCAGCCCCTATCAGAGATCGCGAGAATAACATCATAGGCGTAGTGCTCGTATTTCACGATGTCAGTAAGGCACGTAAAATGGCAGCTGAGATGACCTATCAAGCGACACATGACGCATTGACAGGTTTGATCAACCGGCGGGAGTTTGAACGCCGTTTAGAATTCGCTGTCCAGACCGGAAAGCAAGGTGACAAACAACATACCATGCTCTATCTTGACTTGGACCAGTTCAAAATCGTGAACGACACTTGCGGGCATGTTGCAGGTGACGAGCTTTTAAGACAACTGACAACATTAATCGAAAGCCAGTTACGCAAAAGCGATACATTGGCTCGCTTGGGCGGCGACGAATTTGGGGTGTTGCTAGAGAGTTGTGGAACGGAACCTTCATTGCGGATCGCCGATATCCTCCGTCAAACAGTCAGTGATTTTCATTTTGTGTGGCTAGACAAAGTATTTCCTATTGGGGTAAGTATCGGTTTGGTAACTTTTAGTAACGGTGGAATTACCATTGCTGACGTTTTACGGATGGCTGATGCTGCATGTTATGTTGCCAAAGATCGAGGTAGGAATTGCGTCCACGTCTATTCCGAAGGAGATCATAAACTTTCACAGCGTCACGGTGAAATGGGATGGATTGGTAGAATTCAGAAGGCATTAGATGAAAATCGTTTCGTGTTGTACTCTCAAAAAATTATGGCGATTAATCAGTCTGAAAAGCAAGTCGACCATTATGAAGTACTTCTGAGATTGAGAGATGAACTGGGAGAACTCATTCCACCTATGGCATTTATTCCTGCGGCTGAACGGTATGGACTAATGCCTCTTGTGGACAGATGGGTGATAAAAACGGTTTTCGAGAAACTCTCGTCATTTGATCCTTTAGATGCAGGTTTTTACACTTGTTCCATCAATTTATCTGGCAACTCGATTTGCGATGAAAATTTCCTGGGTTTTGTGAAAGAGCAATTTGCGTTTTATCCAGTTTCACCACGTAATATTTGTTTTGAAATTACAGAAACAGCAGCCATTGCCAGCTTAAGCCAAGCTGTGACTTTAATGCGCGCGCTAAAAGACATAGGCTGTCGATTCTCACTTGATGATTTCGGCAGCGGTATGTCATCCTTTGCTTACCTTAAACATCTTCCGGTGGACTATCTAAAGATTGATGGTAGTTTTATTAAAGACATAATCAGCGATCCTATCGATCGTACAATGGTTGAGTCGATTAATCACATCGGGCATGTGATGGGAATTAAGACAATTGCTGAGTTTGTGGAGAACGATGAAATATTGGCCGCACTTCGCGAAATGGGCGTGGACTTTGCCCAAGGCTATGGAGTAGCTAAGCCTGCTCCGTTATAAAATTTTGTCGTAAAGGTGGTGCTTTGTTGTTTCATTTAATAAACAAGCTTTATGAAAGAATGAGTGTGATCATCACCACCAATCTGGGGTTATCAGAATGGGGATCTGTATTTGGAGATGCAAAAATGACGACTGCATTGCTTGATCGACTCACTCATCACTGTCATATAATCGAGACTGGGAATGACAGCTACCGATTTAAGAACAGTTCAATCCAAATAACCGTCGGGGAGAAAAAGACCAAACTAGCCTCAACGTAACCCATAAAAGACATTAAAACGAGCGGGTCAGAATTTGATGCACCCCCGTGTGGTCAATTTTAAGTGCAAATCAACATCCTCACGATGGGACAACTTAAAAAGTAGGTGAAAACACTCTGCAAGATAGCGGAGATTACGCACCGTAGTCAAAGAGATTCATTTTCCTTGTGTCGCCATAGTGGTCATGAAGGGGGAGAAATAGTCGATTAAGTTCCATGATAAGTCAGTCCTACCCCCCACGAATGGTTGACATCGCTCCTGTTAAGACCTTTTCGGTATCCCACGTCTATGTCGAACTTATTGTTTGGATTAAATATTAATCCTGCGATACAGAAAAGTGCTGGTTGATGTACTGTGTAGTCCGTGTTTCGGGAGGCTCCTGTTTCAATAACGAACTTGGCTTTGGAGCTGGCATCTACTAAAACGGCTGCTGACGTATTCCACAATTTATTACGTACTCCGATCATATTGTCGTTATAAGTAATCCCTGTATTCGTAAGAACAGTATATTTCATGCTACTGTAAGTTGATATCATATAAGCGCTATATCCGAGCCTTCCATTCCCCAGGCTCTTGTTGCTATTGCCCGTTGGAAGATTCAATTGGGGTCGTACGGCAAAGCTCCAGGTACCGCGTTTGTAGAATCGCCACTTAATGTAAGCAGAGGAGTCCCCCATTCCTTGATTAGAGGCGGCGTTAGGGTCTTTTAATACTTGGTAATTGAAATTAATCGCCGCATCCAGGGTTTCTTGTAATCCATACGTATAGGTAAAATTGGCCTGCGTTTGACGTATATTCTCACTCCTGACACTGTCATCACTATTTAACTCCAACTGCATTTTTTGATAACCCTGAGTCCTCGTATCGTCACTCATCAAAGGGTGTGCTGCTCGAGCAGAGTGAGTCGACATGGTAAATAGGCTCGCCAGGATGAGATGGATAGTCAGCGAGTGACAATCGTTGGTACGTGATTCTTCGTGTGATGTCATATTTGGCCATTGAGAAGTATGAATTGGCGTGCATTAAAATGTGCCAATTTATGAAATAAAGACAGATATCAGATTGTCCACAGTGCCATTTCATCTTTTCGAGATTTTTTTACGGAATAAATCGCTCGAAAGTACATTTATATACTCATCTTGAAACTTATAGAATGGCGTTGAGGCTGAGAACGAAAAAGAGCAGCTTCCAAACTTGAGCACTGTTCACTATTTTTAGAATGAAGTTTAGAGTAGATAAAGCGATTGTCTCGTGAATAAGTTTATCGTACGATAATAATCGATTGATGTAATATTTAGGGAATCTCTGATTAAGTAAACGCATTCTGATTCAGAAACGTTAATAGAAGCATCATCCACAGTCAATCATTAAAGCCATGAGACAGACTACATTTGCCCAAGGAAGCTTTGAACGTTACGCCAAGAC
>NZ_JBMPOS010000029.1:0-27357 GCF_049340345.1 Undibacterium sp. Di27W
TAGGCAATTACTGGAGTGACGTTGCA
The DNA here is from genome assembly GCF_049340345.1 of Undibacterium sp. Di27W. Classification (NCBI taxonomy): domain Bacteria; kingdom Pseudomonadati; phylum Pseudomonadota; class Betaproteobacteria; order Burkholderiales; family Oxalobacteraceae; genus Undibacterium; species Undibacterium sp. Di27W. Next base: position 27 of record NZ_JBMPOS010000029.1, read on the forward strand.
CGTGGCACAGTGAGTGGCTTTGCATCTGGTGTTACTGTTGCAGCGATGCGTGGTGGTAAGATAGAGATGGCGCAGATTGCCAGGGATGCCTTTGGCAATGCACTCGGCGAAAGCTTGGCTGCGAAAAACACCAGTGCCGATACGAATCCATTTAGCTTGGCTAGACCAGGCGAGCGTGTGGATTTCAACTTGCACGGTAAGGTTTTGGGAGATGAGCCGAGCTTGCCGAGAAGTGCTGATGATGTACTAGAACCTGAAATTCCTTATTTGCTCGCTGCGGGACCAGGTTACTCTGGGATGGCGAGACCCGTTCGTCAATTCAGTCCGATTGCGGCCGCGTATCTTTTTGATGGAGGGTATCAAAGATACTTTGGTAAAGTCTACGATTCCATGTCGGGCACGACGGTGGATTATAAAGACTCATCTAACATGGCGAGTGACTATCGGTACGTGACTTGGACAGCGTTGAACACGAATACGCTAGACACAACAGAAAATCGTCAGCGCTATTTGAATGAAGTCAGCTCTGCCGGTGTTACGGCAGAAAATGGAAAATATTCTTCTTTATTGCCAGTACGCCCTGGCAGTACAGGGGAATCGCTTACCCAGGAAATCATTTATCAGATGGGATCAGCGTTTTCTGATCAATATCATGCAAATCCAGAATTGAGACAATATGTGTATCAATTGACAAGCGATACACATGATGGACAACTCTTGAATGTGACGGGTCTTTATGGTGCTTCTGTGCAAGAGACAATCAAACGCGCAGCACAAGATCCAGACACTTTTTACGGGAATTTTGCGAGTGGAGATGGTAAATTATTTACAGGGGATGGACTTGGAGCTAAAGCTGGAAATGCAATTTTCGCATTTGCTGCAAATGAAGCGCTAAGCTATAAAATAGCAAATGATGAACTTGCCCCACCCGCACTTCGTATTACTAAGGGAGTTGAGCTTGCGAAAGATGTTATTGGGGCAGTTCTTGATGTCGGTTTGGCCTATGACGCTGCTAAATTGGCATTTTTTGCTGGGAAAATCGCACTTCCCGTTGTGCGGGGGGGATTCGAGGGACTGACCAACTTTTTGCGAGCAAGTGTTGAATCCTGGAGCCCTGCTGGTGGGGCAGCTTTTACAAATTTGAAAAAAATGCTCCCCCAGTATATAGGAGAAGAAACGGGAGCTGTTTGGGGTACTAAAGTTAAATATTTGAATGAAACGGAAAGATTGAAGTACCAACTAGATATTAAAGACGGAAAACTCTATGATTCAACTGGTTCTCTCTTTGATACTGCGAATGCAAAATCAGCTTTTGGCGGAAAAGGAAATGCAATTTTTGTTATGGATGAAAATGGTGCTATCTATGCTTCGAAGGTTCAAACAGTCGGTAAATTTCATCATTCAAGTTTTCTTTCCGGCGAGCCTGTTGCGACTGCTGGAGAATTAATAGTTGAAAATGGTGTATTGAAAGAAGTAACTAGGCGTAGTGGACACTATCAGCCGACAGCTAATCAGTTGAATCAATTCTTAGATAAGCTGCGTGGAAGTGGTGTGAATTTGAACAACGTAAAAGTAGGAGCAGGATTCTAATGAACATAAATATAAATTTCTTAAAAATTCCTATTAATAAATTATATTTTATTGATGACGTAGCTGATTTTGCGGGACTCTCTGTAGAAGATTTAACGTTGCTGCAAGAAGAATATGACGAAGAAGAGCTAAAAGGAATTTTTGAGGCATTAGAGTGGGCGACTAAAAATCCGAAATATGATTTTCTATCGCTTCTTCCGAATTTGCCGCATTCCAACAAAGATATTTATCTATTCCTTTGCAAAATAGAAAGGTCTTTAAACACAGCGTCTTAAATAATGCTGCTGCCCTATTCAATGTTCAGTAAAACCAAATCCCTTCGCCAGATCAGCATTTTTGCGAAATCTGGGGAAGGCTTCAAAGCCGGTGTCACCCATTCACAGCTGGGGTCACAGAAGCCGGGGGGGCAGTTCTCGAAAGCCGGGGTCACAAAAAGCCGGCACCAGCTAGGGTCAAGTCTTTCATTGCGACATTCCTGACCTGACCGCCGCTGAGATGTGCGGGAGGATGCTCAATTCTCCTGCACGGCCTCACCCCGAGGCCGTGCAGACGCTGCCAGCATCTCGGCCAGAACTTCCTCACGCGACTTCACGCCAGCCAACACCTGACCGTGTCGCAAAGCCTGCTCGTCCGTCAGTTCTATGTCCGACAAAGCAAAGGAAGCCGCCACCTGCTTAAAATCCTCATCAGCCCACGCCAAAGCAATCCATGCCCGCCGTTGACGGCGCTCCTCCAGCACCGAAGCAGGCACCACCGTAAGCGTCCGTTGGCCCCACGTTGACAGATAAGAGAGTTACTTTGTTGTCCTTAGTGGCAACAGCTCATCAATCCTGCTGTTAGGGTGTGTGGGAAGTTTTTCCAGCGTCTGCGTGAGCCAAGCCAGCGGTTCAATGCCGTTGGCCTTGGCAGTGGCCAATAAACTTTGAATGGCTGCTGCCCGCTTGCCCGCTCGTTCTGATCCAGCGAACAACCAGTTCTTCTTGCCGATCGCAATTGGGCGTATCGCGTTTTCGATACGGTTATTGTCGATCGGCAGTTGGCCACTGCTGACATAGCGCACAATCGCAGGCCAGCGCTTCAAACTGTAATCAATCGCCTTGGCCAGACTGCTGCCATCAGCAGTCTTCTGCCGCTGTTGTAACAACCAGGCATGCATGACCTCAAGTCTTGGTCTGGACTGCGCTTGCCGTCTGATAGCTCTTTGTTCTATCGTCTCCTCTTTGTAGGTGGGGCGGCTGCACGCTTACCGATTTTGCATGCCCAACTGACTTACATCATAACGATAACCACATGGCGTCATATCGAATGGCATGCAAAAAGGGGCATGATGCGGAAGCATTCAACCACTCCACCTGGCATTGAGCGTTGACTTCTTTGGGACTTGATTAAAAAATGCTGAAGACTAATGCTGTAAATAGTAGCTAGTTACCAGTTCTGCGTTGTGATTGTGTAGCCAGTATGTCTGATGCGCCTTCGTAATTTACTTCATCTAGGATGAAAATACCTTTGCTCAGCATACATTATGTTATCAATCTGGCTACCAAATGATCTTGGCGGTCTTGCGTAGTATTGCTACGCCGCTGTTGCTGCAATCATGGTGATGCTGCATCCATCGAGCGTGTTTGTGTTGAGCTGATTAATTTTAATCATTAAAAACAATGGATTTTGTTCCTCTGATTATGTAGGCAAACCAAAATGCGATCCTGATCAAATTTCGGATAAAAACAATTGCAAATTATGTTGCATGTAGGCAATAAATTCCAAGATATTAATCAAATGAAATTGTTTTTAGTAAATATTTCTTGCAATTTGCAAAAAAACTTCCAATAAACTTTGGAAAATGGAAAGAAATTTGTTATTAAATGTAAATTCTCCATGTACAATGCGAAACATTGATTACTGGGACCTTGTTAATTGGCGGGGGTTTTGTCATGGGTGAGGCGGTATTGCCCTTATGAGAGCCGCCGATGTTGATTATTTGATATGCATTCAGACTTCGCTTTATCGCTCATGGCTGAGCTGTTTTGGACAGGTTTGCTGGTATGCCTGCCGGTGCTGGGGCTGACCATGCTTGTTGGCTTACTCGTAAGTATATTTCAAGTAGTGACACAAATACAAGAGATGTCACTGACTTTTATTCCCAAACTACTGACTGCGACGATTACCTTGGTCGTGGCCGGGCCATGGATGTTGCGCAAACTGACGCAGTTTGCCACCAAGCTATGGACCAATATTCCCCAGATGTTTTGAGTCATGGCAGATCTGGGAAATTTTCTTGCTGACTTTATCGGCAGTAGCGTGATGTTGAAAGCGTTTTTGCTTTCTGTGCGCATTGCTGCCCTGTTGCTGCTGACGCCTATTTTGTATGCTTCTGCTCTGCCAGCAACTTACCGCACTATCCTTATTTTTAGCCTGAGTCTGGCGCTCGCTTTGGGTATGGCGCCAGCAGGTTTGCTCGATGCTGCACCTGTAGAAACAGGGGCGGGTTTTATTATTCTGGCGGCGGCGCGAGAGCTGGCTTTGGGGGCGACGCTGGCGGTCGGTATTTTTATCAGCTTTGCTGCAATTTCTATTGCCGGGCGGGTGCTCGATATACAAATTGGTTTTGGTATGGCGCAGGTGTTTGACCCGCTGACGAGGATGCAATTGCCTATCTTGACAACGGCATTCAACCAGATCGCGGTGGTGTATTTTTTCTTGATTAATGGGCACCACACTTTGTTGCGGGCAGTGGCTTACAGCATAGAACGCTTCCCCTTGGGCAAGGCCTGGTCTATAGAGGCAGTGTCCGTGCCGGTGTTGAAACAGGTGGGCGGTTTGTTCAGCCTGGGTTTTGCGCTGGCTGCGCCGATTGTGTTTTGTGTGTTGCTGGTGGAATTGGCGCTGGGTGTCGTGGCGCGCAATTTGCCACAGATGAATATGTTTGTGATGGGTGTGCCTATCAAAATAGTCGTTGGCTTGGCTGCTCTGTCTTTTGGTTTTGTTTTGATGGGTAGCACAATTACGCGTATACAAGGCACTATTTTTCAAAGCTGGGGCGCTGTGTTTGCTGTGGCTGAAGTTCATCAGGATAGACAGATATCTGAAAGATTTTTCTGATGTCTGAACAGGATTTTGATCGTTCAGAGAAAGCTACTCCCTATAAACTTCAGAAAGCGAAAGAAAAGGGGCAGGTGGCAAAAAGCCCTGAGGTGGTGTCTGCCACGGTGTTTTTTGTCGTCGTGGTTTTTTTCTATTGGCATGGACTAGATGGCATACGTGATTTATTCAAGCTGGATTTGAATCTTTTGGCACAATTGGGGCGGGGTGATGCTGGCACAATGAATTATTGGCGCATGTTGCGCACAGTGTTGCTGGACGGGTTGTATTTGTTGCTGCCGTTTTTTATTGCAATCATGCTGACGGCCGTGATCAGTAATCTGGCGCAAACGGGTGTAATTTTATCTAGTGAACCTGTTACGCCGGACTTTAATCGTTTGAACCCGGTGAATGGAATCAAGAAATTTTTTTCGATACGGTCGCTGTTTGATTTGTTCCGGACTTGCTTCAAGCTGATTTTGCTCAGCCTGGTTGCTTATCTGGCTTTGAAGCAGATCATGCCGCAGTTATTCCATACGGCCATGTTGTCACCGTTGGAAATGATCAAGAATATGCAGATTGATCTAGTGTCTCTGGGCTTTAAGATGACGCTGGTATTAGCCTTGTTGGCATTTTTGGATTTGATGTTTGTGCATCGTGAGTTTTCCAAAAAGATGCGTATGAGCAAGCGCGATGTTAAGGATGAAGCCAAGAACCGGGATGGTGATCCACGAATACGTTCTCGTCTGCGTGAGTTGCGACGAGAGATGTTAAAGCGCAGCCTAGCTGCGGCAAAGACAAAAAATGCCGATGTGCTGATCACAAACCCTACGCACCTGGCGATTGCCTTGCGCTATGAGCATGGTAAGATGGAGTCGCCACAATTGCTGGCGAAAGGTGCTGGTTCATTAGCACAGGCGATGAGAAAAATGGCAGTACGCCACAATATCCCGGTAGTGCAGAACAAGGCGTTAGCACGTCAGCTATTTCGCGAAGTGGATTTTGATCAACATGTTCCCACGCACTTATATGCAGACGTGGCCAAGATCATGATTTGGGTATTCGCAATGAGAAAAAATAAAGAAGCACGTATAGCAGGGGAAGTGGTTTGAAGCAGTTGGCACAACTTTTAGGCAAGCATAGTGATCTGGCATTAGTGTTCATGGTGTTGGGGGTTTTGGTCGTGCTGTTTGCGCCCATCCCTAGTCCTGTCTTGGACTTTTTGATTCTGGCGAACTTCAGTTTTGCGTTCTTGATTTTGTTGTTAACGTTTTACATGGCAAGGCCGGTAGAGTTTTCTACCTTCCCATCCTTGTTATTGATTGCCACTTTGTTTCGCCTGTCATTGAATGTGGCGGCAACTCGCTTGATTTTGTCGCATGGTGATGCTGGAAAGGTGATCGCCGCGATTGGTTCTTATGTGGTGGGCGGTAATTATGTTATTGGCCTGATTGTCTTTCTGATTTTGATCGTAGTGCAATATGTGGTTATTACCAGTGGTGCGCAGCGCGTGTCTGAGGTTGCTGCACGTTTTACACTGGACAGTATGCCCGGACAGCAAATGAGTATTGATGCTGATCTGAATATGGGTTTTATCACCCAGGAAGAAGCGCAGAAAAAACGTAAGAACCTGGAAAAAGAAGCTGGTTTTTATGGGGCGATGGATGGTGCCAGCAAGTTCGTTAAGGGTGATGCCATCGCAGGCATCATCATTTTGCTGATCAATATTATCGGTGGCTTGCTCATCGGCATTATGCAGCATGGGATACCCTGGGCTCAGGCGTTGCAGACCTACACCTTGCTGACGATAGGTGACGGTATTGTGACCCAAGTGCCAGCATTGGTAATAGCGCTAGGCACGGGTATTATCGTGACGCGCTCAGCATCTGATGGCAATCTGAGTCAGGAAGTGTTTCAGCAGATATTGTCTTTCCCTAAAACTTTGTTGCTGGTTTGTGTGGCTTTAGGGGGATTGCTAGTTCTACCTGGCATACCTGTTGTGCCCACCTTGGGTTTATTAAGTTTCGTCTTGTTCGTCACTTATTTTTCGCATAGAAGTAAAAAAATACGAGATGCTGAAGATATTAAAGAAGGTAATGAAGATGACATCTTGCATGATGACAATGCACAAGGTAAGGATGACCCCTATAGCATGTTACCAGTTGAGCCGATAGAAGTGCATGTGGGTAGTAATTGGATACCTTTGATCAATCAATCAGGCAGTTTATTCATGGATCGTATTGCAGTCTTTCGCAAACAGCATGCAATGGATTTGGGGCTGGTGTTGCCGAAGGTGCGCTTTAAGGATGGCAAAAAACTGCTGGCTGATCGTTATGAGATTTGCATTGACGGTGTGACAGTGGCAAAAGGAGAAGCCAGGTTGAACCAGTATCTGGCGATACATCCTACTGGAGATGTCAAGTCGATACAGGGTGAGGTTACCAAGGACCCAACTTATGGTTTGCCGGCCTTGTGGATCAATGCAACTCAACGGGATAATGCCAGCGCCAATAAATATACTTTGGTGGATGGTGAAACAGTGTTCCTGACGCATTTGACCGAGGTATTGCGCAGAGAGTCTGCCAATCTGTTGACCAGGAGTGAAACAGATCGTTTGCTTAATCGCGTACGAGAAAATCAATCCAGTCTGGTCGATGAGTTGATACCAACAGTGATTTCTGTCAGTGACGTGCAGCGTGTATTGCAAAATTTGCTGAAAGAAAAAGTATCCATACGCCATATTGAGGCTATTCTGGAAACTTTGGCAGATGCAGGGAGAAGCAGCAAAGACACGAACTATTTAACTGAAATGGTGCGTCAGCGCTTAGGTAATGCGATTTGTCAGGGCTTGATTGGTGAAGCGAATGCCTTGCAAGTGATGACACTGGATCCTGTCATCGAAAGCCAGTTCTTGCAGAATCTACAGGCGGCAAGGCAGGAGGGCGCGCCTGCCAACCGCTCGTTTGTGCTGGAGCCAAAACTGGCGGAGCAATTTATGAGTAAGTTGGTGCAACAGGCAGATCGCATGATGAAGAATAATATGTTGCCAGTTTTATTGTGCTCGCCTGATTTGCGCCGCCACATACGTGCCCTGAGTGAGCGCGTGGTACCACATTTGCGGGTTTTGTCGATGTCGGAAATCCCGCAAAATATAGAATTAAAATCCTTTGGCGTAGTGCAACTTTAAGATTGACATGTCTGTGTCAATTGGTAATCTGACTTAGGCTTTAAAGAAAGTATCAAGCAATGAATGGAATTTTAGGTATCACCTTGCAAAGCATGCAAAACGATGCAGCCCGCATGGAACGTATCAGCATGAATATGGCAAACACCCTGACTCCCGCGTATAAACGCGAAGTCATTGTCGAACACACCTTCGGTGATTTGGTGCAGACGGGTATGAATGTGGATCAGCAAGCCAGCGCACTGGAAGTAGTGACGGACCTGCGTCAGGGTAGTTTTAAAATGACGGGGCAAAGCCTGGATTTTGCTATTAATGGCAATGCCTATTTTGAGTTGTCGACGCCGCAAGGGCCCGTTTATACCCGCCAGGGCAATTTTCATCTTGATACTCAAGGGCGCGTGGTGAACCAGCAGGGATACCCAGTAATGGGTAAAAACGGTGACATCATTGTTCGTTCAAGCAAACCTGTCGTCGACGCCAGCGGGCAATTTCTTGAGGATGCTATTGGGGAGCCGGGTAGTTTGCCTGTGGGTTCAGTTGGGCAATTTAAGCTGGTCGAGTTCGAACATGGTAGTGACTTGATCAAGACTGGCGATGGTATGTTGACAGCCAGGGAGGGTGTATGGGGTGCACAAAGCAAGAATGCGCAGATACATCAGGGCCAACTGGAAAATGCCAATATTAACTCTATGCATGAGATGGTGCAGGTTATGCAAACCATGCGTCATTTTGAATCCATGCAAAGAATAACCCAGGGTTACGACGAAATGATGGGCGCGGCGATCCGTAAACTTGGCGATGTCAGCTGATCATCTTATACCTCAGAAACCGATATGAATAATTTTGAAGTAAGGATCAATAATGTTTGACGCACTATACATAGGCGCAACTGGGATGCAAGCACAGCAGACGAATGTCGATACGATTGCCAATAATCTTGCCAATGCAAATACCAATGGTTACAAGAAGTCTCGTGTCAGTTTTTCTGACATGATGGTGCCAGATGCCAGGTTGACTTCCCAGCTTGGCGCTACCGACAGTCTGGGTGCTTTAGCACAAAGCGGCAAATTTGGCGCTGGTGTAGCAATTGCGAGCATGAGCAAGTTGTTTGATGCTGGCGAATTAAAAAAATCTGATTCCGCCTTTGATATTGCCATTCAGGGTGACGGTTTCGTATCGGTAATGATGCCAGATAATTCTGTTGCCTATAGTCGTGGCGGCAGTTTGAAAGTTAACAAGGATGGTCAGTTGGCGCTGCAAAGCGGCCAGCCATTAAAGCCAGGAATCACTATTCCTGAAGGCGCAAAAAGTCTGCAAATCAGTACTGACGGCAGAGTGCAAGTGAGTTTTGCAGGTCAGACAGGTATGAGTGATGTAGGGCAGATAGAGTTGGTGCGTTTTACCAGCCCTGGACAGTTAACCAACCTGGGAGAAAATCTTTACAAGTCCAGTGATTCCTCTGGTGAGGCTGTCGCTGGTGAAAACGGTGTGGGTAGCATTATGCAGGGTTATCTGGAAGCATCTAATGTCAAGATGCTCGATGAAATGGTGAGCCTCATGATTGCTCAACGAGCCTATGAAGCGAATGTAAAAATTGTCCAGGCGTCCGATGAAATGCTGGGCCTGGTAAATAATTTACGTAAGTAAAGTGCATGTGCCTGGCTGCCAACATGAAGCTTGGATTTTTTGGTGTAATTCAATGTTTGGTCGCTCTCATTGGGAGTTTGTTGACTGCTGTCGTCTTGGCAAAGCCTGTGCAGCTTGAGTTGCGCAGCGTTGCTGAGGTGAAATCCGCCATGTTTGTTTTGGGCGACGTTGTCAAGGTGGATGCCAGCACCAAGCAAGAGCAGGTAGCTTTACTCAGTATGTCTATTGGCAGGCTGTCACTGACCAAAACCAGCATGCTGGTCGAACGCAAGTTGCTGGAGAAGTGGGTTAGGCTGCATGCGGGCATACGTGCACGTGATGTGCGCTGGAGTGGTGCTGAGACTGTGACAGTCATGCTGCAGACCCAGTTGCTTGATAGCTCCCAGGTAGGTACTTTTGCCTTTGGCGTGCTAAAGGACTGGAGCAAATCGATAACTGGCAATGTTGAGATCAAGTCGCATAGTGAGCTAGCTAGTCTGTCAGTGCCGATGGGTGAAGTGAAAATGCGGGTCTCCAGGTTATCGGAACCATTGAGCTTGCGCAGGCATGTGACGATATTGGTCGATATATTTGTGGCAGACAACATGATCAAGTCTGTCCCTGTAAAGTTTGATATCAGCGGTACCAGGACGGCTTTGCAAGTGAGACATGACGTAGCCAGGGGCGAGTTGCTCAAGGCGGCAGATGTTGAGGTGAAGGATATCGATTTATTTGCCGACCTGAACGAAGCTGTGATGCTGTCAGCGTTGACAACTTCACCCGTCAGGGCAAAAACGTTCTTGCCTAAAGGGGGAGTATTAAGCAAAGCAAACGTTGAGACTCAGCCTGATGTTTTACGTGGTGAATTTGCTGTCTTGCTCTCCCATGAAGGCTTGGTCAGTGTAGAAAGTAGGGTGGAGGCGATGCAGGATGGCATTGTTGGCCAGGTCATCAAGGTAAGGCCGGTAAACTCAAATAATCAAATTCAGGCAAAAATTATTCAACCTGGAAAAGTGGAGTTGTATTAATGAAATTGGATAAACGGATACAAAAGAGTTCGGCGCTTGTCAGCATGGTTGTAATTGCTGTCTTTAGCCTGTGCTCTCCCGTATTTGCAGATAGCCTATACAAGGAATCGACTTACCGTGCTTTGACTTCGGATAACAAGGCTTTCAGGGTTGGCGATGTTTTGACCGTGCAGGTATTTGAGAATTCGACCGCGTCCACTAGCTCAGATACTGGTACCCGCAGGAAAGACTCCGTCTCTGCGGAATTGGGCAAGAACGGTAGTACTTTGCGCCAGTTCGGTGTGAGTGTAGGTGGGGAATTCGATGGCGGCGGTAAGACGCAACGCAGTAGCAAGTTGCTGGCCACGCTAACAGTAGCAGTTCGCGAAGTTTATTCCAATGGCGATCTTGGTGTCTCTGGTGAACAGGCGTTGATGGTGAATGACGAAATACAAAGAGTGAGCCTGGAAGGCAGGGTTCGCCCACAAGATATCTCTGATCAAAACGTCGTTATTTCAACGCGCTTATCTGACGCAAAAATAGTCTATGTGGGTGAGGGCGAGATTACCGATAGGCAGCGCCGTAGTTGGTGGCGACGCCTGCTTGACGGGCTGGGTTTGTAATGAGAATACAGAATATGATTTATTTGTTGCAAATCTTGTTGTTGAGCACTTTTATTATTGCCCAGGACGCACAGGCTATAAACCAGAACAAGGCGAATGAAGTTCATGACTTGAAAGAGGTCCGGGTAAAAGACATAGGTAAGCTGCAAGGCTGGCGTGAAAATGCCTTGGTGGGTTACGGCATTGTTACAGGCTTGGCCGGTACAGGTGACTCTTCTTCCAACCGGACAACCAGACAAGTACTGGCAAATGTGTATTCGCAATTTAATCTGACGATACCAGTTGACCAGGTGCAAAGCCGTAACGTTGCCGTGGTGATGGTGAGCGCTATGTTGCCAGCCTTTTCCCGCGAGGGGGATACCCTTGACATCACTATTACTTCTGCAGGTGATGCACGCAGCCTGGTCGGTGGCAGCTTATTAAGCACGCCACTAAAAGCGCCGAATGGGAGGGTGTATGCATTAGCCCAAGGTGCCTTGTCGGTTGGTGGTTATCGTTACGATGCAAATGGCAATATCATACAAAAGAATCACCCTACTGTTGGATCCGTTCCAAATGGCGCGATTGTTGAGGTTGGCGTTAGCTCGCAAATGCTGAATAAAGACCAAAAACTGACTTTTTTGTTGTCTGATCCGGATTATACGACTGCCAGTCGTGTTGCCAAGGCGATCAATGCAAAGTTTGGCATGATTGCCGTTGCCAGTGATGCCTCTGGAATACAGATACAGGTGGCAGACAACCAAAAAGATCAACTGGTTGACTTCATCGCTGAGATAGAAAATGTACTGGTAGAACCTGATCGTCGGGCGAAAGTAGTGATCAACGAGCGTACTGGTGTGGTTGTGGCAGGCGGTGATGTGCAAATATCCAGAGTGTCGATTTCGCATGGAGACATAAAAATTTCTGTTGCTAGCCAAAACACTGCATCCCAACCTTTTGTAATTGGCCAGGCAAGTAGCGCCATTCGCACTGCCATCGTGACAAATACAAAATTGGATGTCGATGAGAAGAAGGAGTCGGCATTTTTATCTGAGGGAAATACTGTCGCTGACCTTGTGCGATCTTTGGTGCGCATCAAAACCAACACGCGCGACATCATTTCCATACTAAGAGCAGTCAAGGCCGCGGGTGCCTTGCATGCTGAATTGATTATTCAATAATTTAATACGTCTAAATTTATGATTCAACATCTCGAATCTCTGACAACAGCAACTGTGGGATTGGCACTGGATGCGGCAACGCTCAGGCATCAGGCCATTGCTAATAATGTTGCCAATGTCAATACAGAGGGCTATGTACCCTTGCAAATCAATTTTGCCAGTTACATGGAACAACTGGAGCAGCTGTCTGCACCAACTCAAGGCAAAGGCGGCCAAAATCATAGTATTGGGCAGTTGGAATTGGAGCCAGTGTTTGATGTAAATGGAAATCCTGCAAAAGTCTCGCTCGATACCGAAATGGCAGCCATGGCACATAATACTGTGCAATATCAGGCACTGATCAAGGCATTGAATCGCCACTATGCAATTCTATCGAGTGCGGTCACTGACGGTAAGAAATAATTGAGGGTATAAAAAATGGATTATCGACAATCATTTGGTATAAGCGCAGTAGGCATGTCATATGAACGTGCCAGGGTAGACATCTCTGCAATGAACCTGGCAAATGCCAACACCGTGAGGGAAGCTGATGGAACAGGTTATCAACCACTGCGTGTGATCGCAAGAAGTGCTGCTCAAAGTAGCAGTTTTTCAGACTTGGTAGGCGAAACCGGTTTATTCACAATAGGTAATGCTGGCAGAAGTTTTACTATAGAAGGCATCGACAAACCTGCACGCATGGTGCATGAGCCTGGTAATCCTTACGCGGATGCCAAGGGCTTTGTCGCTTATCCAGCAGTAGATTCGGCCAATGAAATGGTCACCATGATGAGTGCTATGCGAGCATATGAAGCCAATGTGGCTGCCATGAATACGGCAAGAAACCTGGCACTGAAGGCACTGGAAATCGGTGGAGGAAGTAACTAATGGAAGTCTCTAGCATCTCGCAGTTTATCGCACCTGCAACTATTCCTTCTTTAGCACCACTTGCTAGCGATGCGGCGGCACCAGTACAGAGTTTTAGCAACATGGTGAGTCAGGGTCTGGCTCAGGTCAATGAACAACTACAAACCTCACAAGCCGATTTACAAGCTTTGGCGACTGGTGATGTGCAAAACCTGCACCAGGTCATGATACGTATGGAAGAAAGTCGCTTGTCATTTCAATTGATGTTGCAGGTGAGGAATCGTTTGCTGGAGTCCTATCAGGACATCATGAAAATGCAGATATAAGTCTGATTAAGTTGAGAAATGAAGAATTGGATGCCTGAAGGTATCTCTTGTAATCGTGGTTGGAGTAGTTTGTGATTAAAAATTTTTGGAATACGCTAAGTGGTTCTGCTCGCATTGGTTTCGTGGGCGGGCTGCTGGCTATTTTTATCATCACTGCATGGTGTGCAGTATGGTTGTTACGCACAGATTATCAGGTGCTGTTTTCCGACCTGAAACCGCAGGATAGCGCAGCCATGGTCGCCGAACTCGACCGACTGAAAATACCTTATAAGGTAGGCGAGGGCGGTAATACTATCCTGGTTGATAAAGAAATTGTTCATACTACCCGCTTGAAACTGATGGGTAAGGAAATCCCATTGAATGGCGCGGTTGGATTCGAGCTATTCAACAGCAGTGATTTCGGTATGACTGAATTTGCGCAAAAAATCAATTTCCAGCGCGCATTGCAAGGTGAGATTACTCGCACCATTTCTTCGCTTGATGAAGTGAAAGATGTTCGCGTTCACCTTGCTTTGCCAGAAGAAGGTTTGTTCAAGCGTAGCAATAACAAGCCTAAAGCCGCAATTACCATTTCCTTGAAACCAGATAAAAAATTGAGACAAGAGCAAATCACTGGTATTCAAAGGCTGGTAGCTGCAGCAGTGCCAGGTATCCAGATTCAGGATGTCACCCTGGTAGATCGCCAGGGTGTTGCGTTGACTCGTAACAATGCTAATGCTGGCGAAGTTGAATTGAGTACAGCAAACCTGGATTTAAAAAAGGATACTGAAGCACTACTGGCCCATAAGGTCAATGAGGTTTTAGAACATAGTTTTGGCACTGGCCAAGCCATGGCTAGTGTAGACGTAGTTCTTAACATGGACCAGGTTCGAGTCACCACAGAAAACGTAATCGCTGCACCAGTGATTGCAGGACAAACACCAACTGGTGTCATCGTCCGTGAAAAAGAGACTGTAAAAGAGTCGGGTGCTCCTGTCGACGCGTCGCAGCCACAAAATGCCCGGGGTGGTAGTTCGCAACGAGAAACGGAATACCAGCTTGGACGCAAGGTTGAGCAAGTGGTTGGACAGCCAGGAACAATTCAGAAAATCAATGTGGTTGCAGTAGTACGCAAATCCCTTGATGACGCAGAAATGGAAAAAGTCAAGGCCGTGGTTGCTGCTGCCGTCGGCGTGGTTGCTGCGCGGGGTGACACTGTGGTTGTCCAGAGCCTACCTGGAATTCCTGGTCAGGATGTTAAATTGGCAGATTCCTTGGTTCAGGTAAATACGGCCAAGTCAGACCTGCCATTGCAAGAAACCAAGCAGTTAGTGGCAGAGCTTGATACCTTTAAGATTATTACTATTTTATTGGCTATCTTGGTACTACTCGTATTTGTTCTGTTCTTGTCGCAGTTGTCTTCACGAAAAAAGGCAAATGTTGATGTCATGAGTCAACATCAGCGCGAACTGGCTTTGAAACAAATTCAAGAATGGATGCACCGGTCAGAAATCAGTGCCTCTGCAGAATCAGTTGCAGAAACTCAACAACGTATCTGAGACTACGATTGAGAATATGATGCAAGTAAATTCAATTTCCGAAAATATCAGGCGTTCTGCGTTGATGTTACATTCCATGCATACGCTTGATCGGCAATGGATACTGAGTAAGCTGGATGATAAAGAAGCGAGCATTCTGAACACTTTGCTGGAAGAGCTACAACGTCTTGGCTTGCCCGTAGATCAAAACTTACTTTCCAGTATTGATAGTACTGAAGGACAAATTTCGGCAAAAGTGGCACCACAAATAAGGCCTTTGGATCTGGATTGGTCAGGACAAATCGCATATATAAATGCGGCTGACTATCGGGATCTATTTGCAATTTTGTCAGAGGAATCCCCTGGGCTGTTGGCATTTCTCCTGAGCATCCATCCTTGGACTTGGCAAAAGGAATTGCTGGCTTGCTTTGATGTAAGCATGATACGGCGCATACAAGAATGCACGAAAGCGATGAACGAACCTTCATTGCAGGTACGTGGTGTACCTGCGAAAAAATTACAAATTACTTTGATAGCCGAATTGGTGCAACAAGTTCCAACACGAAGCGCTAAACCACAGTCTGAGAATGTAGAACAAAAAAATGGCATGCTCTACCAGTTGTTGCAGCGGTTTGACTTTCGCAGCAAGAAACCAGACTCGCGCAGGGGGTACTCAGCATGAAAGGTCAGCCAGTCATTAAAAAAAATATGCAAATCTTGCGTGACGTGCTCGTGCACAAGCACGTGCACACTTTGCACAGGCCAGAAAAAGCTTTAGAAAAGAATTTTGCCCTTAAAAGTAAGCCTGAAAATGACAGTCGTCCTGCGGATACAAAGGCACATCCTGTCAACTTTAATTTGCCTGCCTCTACACCTAAAACATTGGTAGTGGATCGTTATGACGAGGGTTTTTTGGCGGGTAAAATGGAAGCACATAGCCAGGCAGTGCGTGAAGTCGAGAAAAAACTGCAGGCTGAGCTAGATGGCAAGCGCGAACAGCTATTCCAAGAGGCCTATAAGTTGGGCCAGCAGCAGGGCTTTGCCAGTGGGCAAAAAGAAGGCCTATTGGTAGCGCAAAAGGAAGCGGAAAATTTAAAGGCAAACCTGTCCAAGCAGCATGCTCAATTAGAGAAGATATTTACTAGTTTGCCAGAGCGACTACAAGCATATATGCAGGATGCAGAAGACGAGTTGGTTGCATTGAGTTTCAGCGCCACATCAAAAATTTTGGGCGAGTCCTTGAGTTCTGAAATGGTGATCAGGGAATTGGTAAATTCTCTCGTTAAGCAGCATTTGACTGATACCGAATTTTCTGTGCACCTTCATCCTGATGACTATGCCTTACTGTCGGCTGGAAATATGAGTGAAAAAACCGTTGCGACGCATGGAGCAAGCAAGGCAGAGCAAATTCGCTGGGTATCCGACGCGAGCATTAAGCTGGGTGGTCTTATCATACGATCTAGCGAGCAAAGCCTTGATGCCCGATTGGATTTTCAGATCGAAGTACTGAAACAGGGACTATTACAGGCAAGGCAGGAGCGCAAAAGCAAATTACTAGCAAATAAATCACAAATTACCGCCAATGTGACAGCTGCTTTAGACATGCCACCTGCTGTGAGAACGGCGTGATTGCTTTAGACGAGTATCACAAACAATTGAACAAATCCGTATTTTTTAAACGGATAGGGCAGGTGCGCCAGTTCAGTGGTTTGTCTATCGAAGTGACCGGGCTGAACGCTACCGTCGGAGAATTATGCTCAATATATCCAAAGCGCAGCGAAAATCTAGGGAATGAAACGATTTCACCTATCATTGCGGAGGTCATAGGTATAGGTGCGGGCTACCTGACCTTGATGCCATATGGCTCAGTCCTGGGGCTTGCGGCGGGTTGCGAGGTTGTTGCCGATGGAGCCTTTGCTGAAATCGGTGTTGGGGACACTTTACTTGGGCGTGTCATAGACGGATTTGGGCATCCTCTTGATGGCATGCCTGCCGCACGTACCCAGTTTAGAAAACCGCTAAAGGCTGCGCCGATTAATCCCATGCAAAGGCCCAGAATTGAGAAAGTACTGGAAACTGGTATTCGGTGCATAGACTCTTTACTGACTATTGGTAAAGGACAAAGGGTTGGCATCTTTGCTGGCAGTGGCGTGGGTAAAAGCACATTACTTGGCATGGTCGCACGTCATGTGAAGGCAGATGTCAATATTATCGCCCTCATCGGCGAGCGTGGCCGCGAAGTCCGGGAATTCATCGACAAGCAACTTGGCGAAGAAGGGATGAAGCGCTCTGTCGTGGTTGTTGCCACCTCAGACCAGCCTGCATTGGCGCGCATACGTGCCGCCTATGCGGCATTGGCGATTGCTGAATTTTTCAGGGACCAGGGCCTGCAGGTTTTGCTGACTATGGACTCCGTCACGCGCTTTGCCATGGCAAGACGTGAAGTTGGTTTGTCTGCAGGAGAACCTCCGACAGCACGTGGGTATACGCCCTCTGTTTTTGCAGAGTTGCCGGAACTATGTGAGCGTTGTGGTACGGCTGATAGCGGTGGTGCGATTACCGCGTTGATGACCGTCTTGGTTGAGGGGGATGACTTGAATGAGCCTATCTCCGACAGCCTACGTTCGATACTGGATGGTCATATCGTCTTGGCTAGACAGTTGGCACATAAAGGCCAATATCCGGCGATCGATATATTAAAAAGCGTCAGCCGGGTCATGCCGGATATTGTGAGTCAGGAACAAAAACTTCTTGCTATAGAGACTGTCAAACAAATGGCTGTTCTAGAGCGCAATCGACAAATGGTTGATATAGGGGCTTATCAGGCGGGCAGTAATCCTGCCTTGGATCAGGCACTGCAGATCGAGGGGCAATTGATGGATTGGCTCAAACAGGATGCTGGTGGCTTTTTACGTGAGCAGGCAATCCAAAATCTGGCCCAAATTATTGGCAGGAACATGTCGAAAGGACGTGGATGAGCGCCAGTGTAGATTTGCGCGGTTTCACCTATCAGTTAGATCCTATTCAGAAGCAGACGCAATGGAGACTGGATTTACTGGAAATTGAACTTGCGAAGGCGCAACAAGGAGAGCAAAGTTGTGCGCAAATTATTGATGATCTGAAACAGCGTGAGCAGGATCAAGCGAGCTTGGCTATGACTTCATGGCAGAGTCATGTCAATGTCTCTGTACATCAATCAGCCCTGGAATTTCTGTTGACACTGAAAAATGCGATATTTAGGAAGCAGGAAGAGTTACTGGCATTACAAAAAAAATGCACTTCGATTCGCGAGGAGTGCATAGGTCTGCAACAAAAATTAGAGATTTTTGAGTCTCACCGCCAAGAATGTTTGGACGAATATATACTTGAACAATTGCATCAGCAAAACGCTGAGATCGACAGGGATTGGAACGCCAGAAGCATGTGGAGAGCGAAGAGAAAAGAGGTCAGTGTATGACTGTGACATCATTAGTCCTCAATCAAGATCCTCAGGTCAAGGGGTTGCGCGTCAGCAATGAAAGCAGCGTCTCCTTGGATTTGTCCAAGCAAAAGGCTTGGATGAAGGCGATGGAGCAGTCCCAGATGCAAGAGTGGCTTAGGCAAGGCTTGACACATAGAGACTATTTTCAAGCGTCACAAAACAAACCTGTGCAGAATTCTCAGGATGACTTGCTACCTGGCTTTCAGGCTCCTGTTTCGCATGAGGAAACGCAAATCAAGGACATTAATTCTTCTGGTTCAGCTGAAAAGCAGGTTCCACCCAGTAACGGGATTGACGATGCGGTGTCCGGTGGTTTGCATATTGAAGCCGAAGTAGTTTTACAAAGTGAGTTGCAACTAGCTAAGCCGCAGCCAACTCTATCTGCGTCTAAGTTGCATGCTTTTTCTGAACAGAATTTGTCTTTGGCTTCCCAGAAAATTGCTGAGTCGCAAGCATCGCAACATGGGCAAGTTTCTTTGGCTGGAAATACGCAATTAGTGCAAGCCGTTACGCCCAATTTTGTCCCTAAAACCCAGGAAAACACGTCTGTTGCCATGAGCAGTGTGACAGATAAGGTGCAGTTGTCCGAGTCACTCAAGAGCGGATTAGAGGCCTGGACAGGTGTAGTGGCCATCTCTAGTTCACTAAATTTACTCTCGCTAACTGGCAAGTTGGATCAGCAAACGAATCAAGCCACCACGAAACTGGCGACCGGTTTTCTTGCTTCCATGCTACCTGCAGATGTGATCGAGAAAGCTGAAGCATCTGAAGGAGTAGCTGAGACGAAAGTAGTGCCAGACCCAGAATCTTCTCAATATGACCATGAAGCGATACGCTTTCATGCTGAATGGAGCGAAGAAGGATTGCGATTGTGGTTGGGGATAGATAGTAACACCAAGATAGATATTGCTCAGCTTTCACAACAATTGCGGAACTGGGTAGCTCAACAAAATGTACAGTTGCTATCTCTTGTCTGGAATGGCCAACAAATATCTAAAAGCCAGGTTGCACAAATACTTAAAGATGGAAACAAGCAGAATGCGCCATTTGCCGATACAAGTGCAACGATGCATGAAACGAAATCCTCAGACAAACATTATTTTTTAAATTCTTACTTACATGCAAAGGAGATGCGATGACCATCAGTTCCGTAGGTAGTGCATCAGCAGCTACCAACAATTTGCAAGCTAATAATCTGGGTATACAGGATTTCTTGAAAATTTTACTGACTCAGCTCAATTATCAAGATCCAATGAAACCCATGGATAATCAGCAGTTCATGGCGCAGATGGCGCAATTCACGACATTGCAGCAGACGCAGCAATTAAACACGAATATTGAGCACTTAATTACTAATCAGGCGTCGCTACAGTCTGTAGGTCTCATCGGCAGAACTGTGGATGTTGCGACGGGTACAGGTACGTTAACAGGATTAGTCGTGGGCCTTTCGCTTAGCGGGGATTCTCCCATGCTGACGCTGACCACCACTGGCGGCGTCAAGATAGAAAATGTCGGGCTGGATCAAATTATTAATGTCCGCTAATACGCGGATCAAACTAAAGATATTCGAGAAAACAGAGAAAGAAGATTATGTTAGATTCCATCTACATTGGTATGAGCGGTTTGCAGGGCTATTCTCGTGGCCTTAAAGTGATTGCCAATAATACCGCCAACATTAATACACCAGGCTATAAGAGTTCAAGCATACAATTTGGCGATATGTTCTATGCCAATGGTGATCAGAGCGGTACATCCAAAGGAACGATGGGTTCTACTGGTCATGGCTTGGTCACCGGCGGGACAACCCTCAATTTTAAACAAGGTGAACTTCGCCAAACTGGCAATACATTGGATCTTGCAGTCGACGGTCAAGGTTTGTTCACCTTAAAAGATGCCAATGGCAAGTTACATTACACGCGCGCCGGTCAATTTGAATTCAATTCTAGTGGTGTATTGGTCAATCGTTTGGACGGTAGTAGGGTGATGGGACGCGACGCAAGTGGCGCACTTACTGAAATCACCGTCAATGGCACACGTGCTTCGACATCCAAAGCTACTACGACCGTCACTTTTAAAGGTAACGTAGATACAGGCAGTACTACTGTCAGCGTTGGTTCGGTGAAAGTAATCGATAGCGTCGGCGGTGAACACAACTTGACGACCAAATTGACCAGGACTAGCACTGATAATTGGAGCGTTGATGTCTCTGAGAATGGTGTATCAGTCGGCACCGGAAAGATCATCTTTCAGGCCGGCAAGATAGACCCAGCTAATTCTAAAGTGGCAATTAACTATACGCCTGCTGGTTTAACTAGCATTCCATTGACGCTGGACTTTAGTTCCGACGTGACCTCTTTTGCACAGACCCCAAATCTAACTACGATAGGCTTTGGCACTCAGGATGGTTTTGCAGCCGGCAACTTAACAGGAGCCAGTTTTGATGCCACGGGTGTGCTTGTGATGACGTATTCGAACGGCCAAACCAGCAAGGGTAGTCGCTTGGCCCTGAGCCGTTTTGATACGGTGGATTCTGTACAAGCAGTTGGTGGCAATGAGTTTGACGCTATTGACCCTACAGCCTGGCATTCTGGTAGCGCTGGTGAAAATGGTTTTGGTAATGTTAAATCAGGTATGGTTGAAATTTCTAATGTCGATCTTTCTCAAGAATTCAGTGATCTGGTGATAATGCAACGTGGTTATCAGGCATCGTCTCAAATTATCACGACTGCCAATGAAATGTTACAGGAATTATTTGCGATGAAAGGTAAATAGTGGTGTCTGAAGCGACTGAAAAAAAGCAAGTTGCTATGCCGGATACTTTGCAGAAAATGCGCTGGTGGTCAGCGCTACATCTGGATTTGATTTCAGGCAGATTTGATGCACTCAATGCTGCCTGGGATAAAGATTGGCTAGCAAGCGGTGAGAGCAAAGCTGCACGCGCTATGTTGGCTTCGGAAGGAAGTGCAAAAACTAAAGAATCTGCGTCCTGGAGAGTGTTCTATCAATCCGATAAACCATTTTTTTGGCTACAACTGCCGACTAAGCATCTTGACCATGTACAAGAAGCTCTCTTCGCTGACGCTGGTAGCACGATAGGTGGAAGTAAGTCTAAAGGAAATATAGGAAAGAGTGTCGCTAGCTGCGCTTGGGAAGATTATCTTGTCAAGTTGACTGAGTTGCTTGTGCCAGCAAATACGGATATCAAGATAGATTCACCAGCACAGCATCTCTACAAAGCATGGTCCGGAGCAGTGCAAGTGCATTTGCAATGGTGCGGAATGACGTTGATGCTCTTGTTGAGTCAGACATGTGTTGAGCAATTATTGGGTAAAGACTTGTTGAATGCAGAAGCTGAAAAACGCAGCATTTCACACAAACCACCTAAGTCCAAGTTGGCTCCCTTGATGCAAGCTATGCAGCATAAAAAAGTACGTATTCGAGTTGAGTTAAGTCCGTGCGAAATAGAAATTGGCAATTTGCAGCAAATACAAGTAGGGGATGTGATCCCTTTGCCGCATGGTTTGGAGCAAGCATTACAAGTCAAATTTGCTAGTGGCGAGATTCTATGCCAGGCGTATTTAGGTGTTCAAGGCCAAAAAAAAGCCATCGAAATAATGATGGCGACGCCACTAAACAAAACAGTCGAAAGCAAATCGGTTGCTTGTTAAATTAGCTCAATGTAATACACCGGACTTGTGCATCACTGACTTACTACTATTTGAAAATTGAATGAACTATGAATCAACATCCTGCCACTTCCTTAAATAATTCCGAAGTACCTCTTTTGGCACAAGATGCCGTGGAGATCCAAATGATCAAGTTACCCGAATTAGAGGCGCATGATCAGGCACCGTCCAACAAAGCGCTGCCAGTCATGGCCAGCATCAATCCTTTGCACTCGGTAAAAACCAAGCTACAAGTTTATGTAGGTGAGGTTGAGTTAAGCATTGGGGAGTTGCTGAGTCTAAAACAGCATCAGATAGTACCGCTTGGTACTGATGTGGACCAGACCATAGACCTGATATTGGAAGGACACACTGTAGCACGCGGCAACCTGGTTGCTGTGGATGGGCAATTTGCTATCCAGATATCCGAATTACCTGTTTCATTAAAGCCTTGATCTCTGTATCAGGCAAATAACGTGAAATCCATTATGCAGATACTGCGCCAGGCCCGTGATGCGTGCTTGATAAGTTTGATGATGTTTTGTGTCAGTGTACAGGCGCAAGCACCAGCAGACGAAAACAAAGCCTTAACGGCTTCCACGGTGGCTATTGTGTCGGCACCAACTGCACAGCTATCGGCGAATATTCCTGTCATTCGCGATAATGCCAAAAATAAATCTGATGATATGTCGCCTGCTTGGCTAGGGACGGTCATTGCTTTATTGGCAGCCTCTGCCTATATCCTGATTAAATTAAAGTTTGGATCTTTTACTCTACGTGGGAAGTTTTCTGGACTGCAACAGAAAAATGAAAACACGGAACTGAAAATCAAGAAACAACTCATGCTGACTACAAAGACTAGTCTCCATCTCATCAGCTGGAATGGTGACGAGTTGCTGATTGCTTGCTCAGACAACCAAGTGACTGTGTTGGATAAAAAGAAGAGTCCTGCAAGGTCCCAGCCCGAGGCAGACAGCTTGTTGTCACCGAATGAACGGACATTATATGAATAAAGCCATGTCCATTTATCGAGTATGTTTATGGGCCGTCTTGCATTTATTTATATGCCTGGGAATTAATTCAACTGCCTATGCTGGGGATGTATCTTTCGCGGCTGAGACAAGTGCAAGTGCGCCAGAAGCAAGCTCTTCAAACTCGCAAGAAAGTAAAGTAGATGTAACAGAGAAAACTCAGGCGTTGCCCGCTACAAAACCTGCTGCAACGAATACAGTTAAAACTGTTAGCAACATCCCTGCAGTCGATGTATCGCTGTCGAACAAATTAAAACCGTCCATCCTCGCTGCTGGTGATACAAATCAGGCTCTGCGTGTCATTTTGGGCTTAACTGTATTGGCGATTTTGCCAGCAATTTTGGTATCAATGACGGCATTTTTGCGCATCATTATTGTACTGTCTATGTTGCGGCATGCAATCGGTATGCAAGAAACCCCTCCCAATTCTGCCTTGATCGGCCTAGCGTTATTTTTGACATTGTTTACGATGGCGCCGACTCTGCAAACAATCAATGATCAGGCATTTCAGCCTTTCATGTCCGGGAAAATGGATGCAGGTCTGGCCTACGAGAAAACCAGTGCACCCATGCGTGACTTCATGGTTAGGCAAACTCGCGAGCAAGATTTGGCGCTAATGGTAGAACTGTCCAAATCAAAGACCCCTGAAACCATGGATGACATTGGCAATCTTCAGTTGATTCCTGCATTTATGCTGTCTGAATTGCGAGCTTCATTTCAAATCGGATTCGTCATCTTCCTCCCGTTTTTGCTGATCGATCTTATCGTATCAAGCATTTTAATGGCTTTGGGCATGATGATGATGCCACCTATCTCCATTGCTTTGCCCTTGAAGATACTCATGTTCGTATTAATAGATGGATGGAGTTTGGTATTAAAAGCATTGGTTGGATCTTTCCACTAACGGCAACGGGATGGAAAGCAATGCGATTCTTGATGCGCATGTACATGAGCCGAAAGCCATGGAGGGCGAAGACGAGCTGTGGAAGAACTGGCACAGCAACGCCGACCTGGATGCACGGGAACGCCTTATTGCTTGGTATATGCCATATGCGAAAACGGTTGCCGCATCGATGTATAGTAGACGTTACGCCAATGATGTGGAATTTGCTGAGTATTTTCAGATTGCCGTGCTAGGCATGTTCGAAGCAATGGATCGTTATAATCCAGGATTTGGTACTCGATTTACGAGCTTTGCAGGTCAGAGGATGCGTGGCGCCATTCTTAACAGCATGGAAAGCCATTCTGAAAAATATCAACAAATTACAGTACGTCAACGCTTGAACGCGCAGCGATTAGAAGCCAGTAAGGAGATGGCCGCACCCGCAAACCTGAATGATAAAAATAAAGGCAAGGATGATCAAATTTTTCGCCGTCTCGCGGAAATCGGTTTGGGTTTGGCGCTTTCATGGCTGCTAGAAGATAGCGGCATGGTGGAGAATGATGATAGGAAATTCCAAATTCAGCCGGTCTACGAGAGTTTGGAATTAAAGCAATTACAGGAACAAATTAGAGTTTTGGTTGATCAATTGTCGCGGCAAGAAGAAAAAGTCATCCGCTATCATTACCTTCAACTGATACCCTTCGAAGAGATCGCCGAAATCTTGAATTTAAGCAGGGGACGTATCTCTCAGATACACCAGTCAGCTTTAAGGAATCTAAGGCATCTATTGGCTGCACAACGGCATTGTGATCTGGCATGTTGAAATCTCCGTTTTCAAAATACTTGCCTTGTCCACATGAAAGATGAAAGAAGCTTACTATGACAAATATGAACGCATCACAGGAGCCTAGCTTGGCTCAGCAGAATACAAATTTAACTAGCTTGCTAACGTTAAGGCAGCAAGAGTTCGGAGCAAGGGTCGCGCGACTGGAAACTTACTTGCATAGTGATCCGGAGAATCAGCCCCTTTTACTTGACGCTTTCACCACGGCCTTGCATGCCGCCTTTTTTGAGAAAGCAGAGCAGTTTCTAAAGAGCGCTCTGTCGATAGGTGTGGATGCATCCGCCTGGCAATTTCGTTGCACTAACCTTTATATCGCCCAGGGACGCTACGCGGAAGCTGAAGCAATTCTCCAGGATTTACAACAACATCAAGGCAAAAATTTGGCAATCAGCCACAATATGGCGTTCATTCGCTTCCAGCAAGTTGACTATGAAGCTGCGCTTGCTGTTTTGGATGCCGTAATCGATATCGAGGCAAGTACTGCAGTAGAAGAAGTGAATGAACTACAAGTTCTGCGTTTTCGCTGTATGCATCGATTGCTCAAATTGGACGAAGCAGTCGCATATGCTATACATCTAGAAAAGATACAGCATTTATCGGCGGAGGCAGCAGGAGTTGCTAGTCTTATTGCTGTCGATGCTGGCCAACTGGATCTAGCTGCGAATTGGGCAAGGTTGGCACTGGCGATTGTGCCTGAGCAGGTCGAAGCTTTGGTAGCAAATGCAACTGTCGCGCTGTCACAAAAAAATACCGAAGTATCTAGACACTTTTTGCTAAGAGCACTTGCAAAGAATTCTGTCGACGGTCGTATTTTGTCTTTACTCGGTTTTACTGAAATGTATGATCTTAAAATCGATCAGGCACTATCTTATCTTCAGAGTGCAGTCGTATACATGCCGGATCATATCGGTACACATTTAGGTTTGGGTTGGCTCTACTTCATACAGAAGGACCTGGAATCTGCACAAGCCGAATTTGAAACGGCATTAGCTCTCGACCATAATTTCAGTGAAAGTCATGGTGCTATTGCCGTTATCGCAGCGACTCAGAATGAGATTGAAAAAGCTCGTTTACACATAGAACTCGCCTTGCGACTCGACAAAGCCAATTTGTCCGCGCCATATGCACAGGCAATTTTATCTGGAGAGGCAAACGATGCGGAAGCGATCAAACGTTTGGCGCAGCGATTATTGAAAAACCGCTTTAAGGCAAGCTAATCTATCTATAGCCTTGGTTTTGCCTATACCTGAAAAGACGCCGTCGACCCTACTGCAAAATCATGGGGTCAAATCGGCGTTAATTTAGATTGAGAGTTTTATTAGACGCTTGGTGCTAATAACATATCTGTCACTTTTTCTATCATAGTGGCAAGTTCCGGGTCAGCTTGCATTTGATTTTGGATATCCTCTACCATTTTAAAGAATCTGGGGTCTGCTATGAGTCTTTCTCCTAGCTCATCTAACAAAACTGACTCCAGAAATACCCGAAAAGCCTTCTTACGTCTTTGAGGGTCTTCCTGCGGAATACCAGCAACTCTTTTTACGATTAAATCCCCCAAGTCCTCTTTCTTAGTCGGTGATGTTTTTTTTCCTTTGGCCACTTCCTTTTTTACGCCATGCGCTGTCGTATGTGTAGCCTTGCTGGCTTTACGCATTGAATCAATCTGGCTACGGATAATACTTGCCAATTGGCCGGTGCTTTCAATTTTCATTGTTTTTGCTTATACAAACTGTTTGTCAGGTATTCCATCGAATTGATAAAAAGTAGAGTGTTTTACCGTTGGTGGGATATTTTACGTCTAGATAGTTGAATTGATCGTTAAATGTAGAAGGGCCAGAAGTATTTTTGTTAGTTCACCCCATTCTCTATCTGAAACACAAAAGCTCCTGCACCAGATTTCTGTGTAAAGTACTGGTGCATCACGCAGTACAGTTCAAACTTAACTAAATTTAAATTCATAAAATAGCAATAATAATGGATTTTATTTCGATAAATTCAATTATTCAGGCTAAGCAATGGAATTTAGATCGTTCTTCGATTTCACCTAAACAAATTCCGGAATGTTTGGACTATTGCTCAATAAGTGAAGCGTGCAACGGAGAAGTTGTTGCGCTTCAAGTTAACTCATTGGTCATAGTCAGAACATAAAAGGATGAATTCATGGTAGCGATCGTCAGCGGAAATAGCACAGGTCTGAATTTAACATCTTCCTCCAACCTGGGACAGCGCGGCAATCTTGGTTCCGCCAGCCAGGGCAAGACCGGTGAACAAAGCATCGTCAACGTTGCCACCGGCAACCTCGTCCTGCAAGACAAAGACGGTTTCCTTGTCAGCCGTGGCAACGATCTTTCCGTCATCCGCACCTACAACAGCCAAGGCGTCATCAAAGACGACAATTCAGATGCATGGTGGATCAACGGTTATCGCCGCATCGTCAACCTGACAGGTACCCTGAACCAAGCAGGCAGCA
>NZ_JBMPOS010000030.1:0-26526 GCF_049340345.1 Undibacterium sp. Di27W
CAGGCGCAGACCCTGACTTTCACCGCCGCGATTTATGGGAAGCAATTGAAGCAGGTGCATTTCCTGAATATGAACTCGGCGTGCAGGTATTTACCGAAGAACAGGCAGACGCCTTTGACTTTGATGTCCTTGACCCAACCAAACTTGTGCCGGAAGAGTTTGTTCCTATCATGCCGCTCGGGAAAATGACGCTGAACCGTAACCCTGACAATTTCTTCGCCGAGACCGAGCAGGTTGCCTTTTGTACGGCGCATATTGTCCCTGGTATCGATTTCTCGAATGATCCGCTGCTGCAAGGGCGTATCCACTCTTATCTGGATACACAAATCAGCCGTCTTGGCGGGCCGAATTTCCATGAAATCCCTGTCAATTCGCCCGTCGTCCAAGTTCACAATAATCAGCGTGATGGCATGCACCGCCAGGCAGTACACAGGGGTAAAGTTGCTTACGAGCCCAATTCCCTGGCAGGTGGTTGCCCTTTCCAAGCGGGCCGAGCAGGATTTACCAGCTTTCCACAAACAATTGCTGATGACAAGGTTCGTGGTAAACCGGAGAAATTCGCAGAGCATTTTGCGCAAGCCAGATTATTCTGGATCAGCCAGACGCCTGTAGAGCAAGCCCACATCGTCAACGCTTTCCGCTTTGAATTGACCCGTGTTCAAACACCAGCAGTGCGCCAGCGAGTGGTATCCCTGTTGGCCAACGTTGATCCTATTCTGTGCGCAGGTGTTGCTGATGGCCTCGGGATAGAAGTGCCCGCACCGATGCCTCCCGTGTCCGACGCACCGGTACAGGACTATGATCCATCTCCTGCGTTGTCCTTGTTGGCACGCCCTGGCATCACTGGTATCAAGACCAGGCGCATAGCCTTGCTTGCAGCACACGGTGTTGATGCAGTCGCAGCCAGAGTTATTTACAGGGCATTGCTCAATGATGGCGCAGTTCCCCGCATAGTCAGCAATACTTTAGGTAAGCTTCTGGCGATGAATGGCGAAGAGCTTAACGTTGAAATCACGTTCGAAACTGGCCCATCAGTTTTGTACGACGGAGTCATTCTTCTGGCTGGAGATGATACCGCAGAGAACTTAGCAAAAAATGCCCTCGCCTTGGAGTTCGTGCGACTGCAACATCGTCACTGCAAACCTATTCTGGCCTTTGGCTCTGCAGTGCAAGTGTTAGATGCTGCAGGCATACCCGGTGCATTGCCAGATGGGGCACCTGATGCCGCGGTTCTTAGGGTAGATAATCGTGCTGATGCCAACGCTTTGGAGCTCTTTAAACGGCAACTTGCTGCACATCGTTATTTCAATCGGGAAACAGATCCACCTGTTGCGTAATTCACCGAGGTTCCGTTTGTAGGCAAGATGGGCCCGAGTGAAACTGGTTACATCTAGTGAAATCCCCAAAATCGCAACAAGTAAGAATTAAATTCTCCAACAATCAATTTAGTGTACTCTAAGCGTTTCTTATTTATCATGACTGGCTTTTATTTGCTATGTCATGACTTTAACAAAAGTTTTGAACCAGAAAATTCTAAGGGCAACGATGACTACTAATGAAAACGCAAACCGGATTAGCGATCTTATTAAGCAAAATGAGGCAGCAATTCAGTCAGACTGGCTGACACAATTGCAAAAACACGTCATTCGCACAGACCCAAAAACCATTGAGCAATTGAGCCGCCATTCTTCACAATTGCTTAAACTATTGCCAGCAGCGACCTTAAATGGCGGTTTTGATGATATTGATGGTCGGGCTTGGGATGAAGCACGCAATCTACTCGCAGAAATATCTGGTGAACGTGCAAAGCAGGGTTCCACACCAAGTGACACTGCGACCTTCGTGTTTTCCCTCAAGCAGTCTTTATTTGCGGTATTACGCGATAATCTTGCTGCCGAACCGGAATTACTCTCCGATGCACTGTGGCGCGTAAGTACCTTATTGGATAAACTGGGCCTTTTTACTATCGAAATTTTCCAAAAAGCCCGCGACCAGATCATTGTGAGGCAACAGCAAGAACTGCTGGAGCTGTCCACACCTGTCGTCAAGCTGTGGCAGGACGTGCTGGCGCTGCCGCTGATCGGTACGCTAGACAGTGCGCGTACGCAAGTAGTGATGGAAAGTCTGCTGCAAAAAATTGTCGATACAGGCGCAGCAATCGCCATCATTGATATTACTGGCGTTCCAACTGTGGATACCCTGGTAGCCCAGCATCTGATGAAAACCATAGCCGCAGCACGCTTGATGGGTGCCGATTGCATTATCAGTGGCATACGCCCACAAATCGCGCAGACCATCGTACATCTGGGCGTCAACCTTGAAGATGTGGTTACCAAAGCCACGCTGGCAGATGCCTTTGTCGTCGCTCTCGCCCGTGTGGGCGCTTCCGTTGTTCGCGCATAGTGAGGGTTTGATGGAACGTATTCCCATTCTTCGCATTGGTAACTTGTTGCTGGTTACTATCCAGGTAGATATGCACGACAGACTGGCGATGACACTGCAGGATGACTTGACTGAGCGTATCGTAAGTGATGGTGCCAAAGGCGTGCTGATTGATATTTCTGCCCTGGACTTGGTTGATTCTTTTATCGGCAGAATGATCAGCAATACCGCTGCGATGGCGCGTGTGTTGGATGCTCAAACCGTGCTGGTTGGCATGCAGCCTGCCGTGGCTATTACTCTTGTCGAGTTGGGTCTCAATCTACCCGGTGTAAAAACGGCCCTGAATGTTGAAAAAGGCATGGTCCTTTTAGGGAAGAGCTTTCAGTGATGACTGGTTCCACCCAATTTGAAGTTACTATTCAAAATCACTCACCGTTATTAACTGCACAAGACACATATGTGATCAACAGTCAGCGCTTGCCATTGAATAGCGATGAGCATGTGGTGGCTGTTCGCAAACTGGTGAGGGAATATGCCATTGACATCAAATTAAGTTTGGTTGAGCAGACCAAAGTGGTGACCGCGGCCAGTGAACTCGCCCGCAATACCATCAAGTATGGCGGCGGCGGCATGGTCGTGTGCATGAAATTATATGATGGCGTGCGTGATGGGGTGAGGCTGGTATTTGGTGATGATGGACCGGGTATCGCAGATTTGTCCCTCGCCCTGACAGACGGCTATACAACAGGAGGCGGTTTGGGTTTAGGATTAAGTGGTGCAAAGCGCCTGGTAGATGATTTTGAGATTGATACGCGTGTAGGAGAAGGCACAGCTGTGTCAATTACTAAATGGAAAAAATAACGCACTCTTTAGTGCCGCACGAGTGGACCAGCATCCAGCATGCCAGCGATATCGCTGCAGCCCGCCGTAGCGGCCAGCGCCTGGCAGGAGATATTAAATTAAACGACGTGAAATGCGGCGAACTGGCCATCATCATTACCGAGCTCGCCACCAATATGCTCAAGCACGCAAACGGTGGGCGGCTGCTATTAACGCAAATTCATGCCGATAACAATGTCGGCATAGAAGCCCTGGCGATTGATGAAGGCCCAGGCATCATCAACCTGGCCAATGCATTGCGCGATGGCGTGTCGAGTACGGGAACAGCTGGCACGGGACTGGGTGCCATACGCAGGCTAACGACGGAATTCGATGCTTATACTCCGCCAGGTAATGGATCGATTTTCTTTTGCCGCCTCTGGCGCGATGTCGTGTCCTTTGATTTGCCGCAGTTTGGCGCTGTGTGCGTGCCCTTGGCGAGTGAGACTGAATGTGGTGATGGTTGGGCATTGTCGTTCCAGCGCCGCCAGATTACTTTGATGATGGCAGATGGCCTTGGCCATGGACCCGACGCGGCCAAAGCAGCTAAAGAAGCTATTGATGCGGTTGCCCAGCAACCAGGCAGGCGTGTTACTGATCAGATCAATGCCTGTCACCTGGCATTGCGCCCTACGCGTGGGGCGGCATTGGCAGTGGCTGTGCTTGACCCCGTTGCGCAAGAGTTGGTCTTTGCGGGAGTTGGTAATATCAGTGCCTGCATCGTCAATGATGATCAGTCCAAACAACTGGTGTCCCACAATGGCATTGTTGGCCATAATGTGCGCAAGGTGCAGGAGTTTAATATCCCATGTCCTGCGTACACACTGATCATCATGCATTCTGACGGCGTCAACACCCAGTGGGATCTTGATAAGCACCCCGGGTTAGCTCATTGTCACCCCGCCATCATTGCAGCACTGCTACTCAGGGATTTTTCAAGGGGGCGGGATGACGCGACTGTTTTGGTGCTGCGCACACCGGCAACGGCATGATTAATAATTCAACGGGCTAAATAAGCTCAATAAGCACGATGACACAGATCCGCATACTCCAGGTTGGTATTGATACAGAGCAAGATGTCGTGCTGGTGCGCCAGCGTGCCCGACAAATATCTGCCTCTCTCAAATTCAGCGCACAAGATCAGGTCCGTATTGCGACAGCGGTGTCAGAAGTGGCACGTTGCGCTATCAGTAATTCTTCTGGTGGCAGAGCGGTGTTTTCTCTCAGTGAAAGTGGTAAGACGCAGCAACTGAATGTTGCCTTGCGCATGTGGGAGGGCAAGGGTAAGCAGGTGCCAGTTCAAGGACTATCGTCAGATTCATTCTCCCAGGTTAA
Source organism: Undibacterium sp. Di27W (assembly GCF_049340345.1). NCBI lineage: Bacteria > Pseudomonadati > Pseudomonadota > Betaproteobacteria > Burkholderiales > Oxalobacteraceae > Undibacterium > Undibacterium sp. Di27W. Next base: position 4,597 of record NZ_JBMPOS010000030.1, read on the forward strand.
GCAGTTTGACCAGGCCATCATCACGGCTCATCGCCTGATGGATGAGTGTACGGTTGAAAAAGGCACGGACCATGAGGTCATGGTCACTTTGTTAAAGTCCATGTCGACGCAGCAGCGGGTGGATATGTCAGGCTTGAACAGGATAAGCGAGCATCTTGCCAATACGCCAGTGCAAAATACTTATTCAGAAATGCAGTTGCAAAACCAGGAGTTGGTGGCCACACTGGCAGAATTGCGCGCCCGTCAGGATGACCTGCTTGAATTGACACACGAACTGGAAGATACCAACCGCGGCGTAGTGGCACTGTATGCCGAAATTGAAGAAAAAGCTGAGCGCCTGAGAAGAGCCGATGAAATGAAGTCGCGGTTTTTGTCGAACACCAGCCATGAATTGCGCACGCCACTCAGCTCTATCCGTGCCCTGGCCACTTTGCTGCTGGACCGTATGGATGGCGAACTGACAGAAGAGCAGGAGCGACAAGTTATGTTTATCGCGAAAGCCGCAACTGATTTGTCTGAGCTCGTCAATGACCTTCTGGACCTGGCTAAAATAGAAGCAGGCAAGGTTGAGATGCAAATCGCACCGATCGATGTCAGTCACCTTTTTGGTGGTTTGAAAGGCGTCATGCGCCCCTTGGCACAAAGCCCTGATGTTGAGTTGATTTTCGTGCCGCCTGCAACTCCGCAGATACTGATGTCAGATGAAGGAAAAATATCGCAAGTGTTACGTAACTTCATCTCAAACGCATTAAAGTTCACTGAAGCGGGCAGCATCACCATCTCGCTGGCAGAGGCTGACGAAGCTTCGGTCAAGTTTTTGGTAGAAGATACCGGGATAGGAATCAGCCAGGATAACCTGCCTCTGATTTTTGAAGAATTCAGCCAGATTGAACATCAGTTACAGAGGCGGGTAAAAGGCACAGGCCTGGGATTGCCCCTATGCCTTAAATTAGCCAGGCTTCTCGGTGGCGAAGTGGATGTGAAGTCTGAAGTAGGTAAAGGATCGGCATTTTATCTGAGCATCCCACGCGAATTTCAGGGTTCATTCACCCAGACTAACGCTTGATCACTTTTCGGCTACAGCAGAAGGTTTAACTGCCATGAAAAACAATACCATCACGATCTTGAACGTTGACGACAATGATGGCGCACGTTACTTCAAGACGCGTATTTTAAAAAACGCAGGATTTAATGTCGTCGAGGCAGCCAACGGTACCGACGCACTGACACTGGTCAGCAAGGTATTGCCGGCGCTGGTATTGCTGGATGTCAAACTGCCCGATATCAACGGTATAGAAGTATGCAGACGCATCAAGGAAGAACTGCGCACAGCCAGTATTTTGGTATTGCAGACTTCTGCAGCATTGACTGGTCGCGACGATAAAATTCGCGGGCTGGATGGCGGGGCTGACAATTATCTAGCAGCTCCTATCGAAGCTGACGAACTGATTTCCAACGTCAATGCCTTGCTGCGCCTCAGGCAGACGCAAGCAGATTTGCGTAATAGCGATGAACGCTTTCGCCAGCTTACCGACAATATCGATGATGTCTTCTGGATGTTTTCATTGGACAATTCAGAATTGCTGTATGTGAGCCAGGGCTATGAATCTTTCTGGGGAAGGCCAAATGCCGCTTTGCAAGAAAACCCCAAAGACTGGATGGACAGCATACATCCAGAAGACCGGGTCGAGGCTTTGGCAAGGTGGGATGGATTATGGCATAACCAAGCCTATGAATACGAGTACAGGTTGGTCCGGCCAAAAGGAAGTATACGTTGGGTGCGTGACCGTGCATTCCTGGTACCCGACTCAGACGATGTTCCTTACCGGATTGCCCGTATCACCAGCGACATATCGGTACGCAAAGAGATGGAAGGCTTGCTGCACAAGGCCGATGCGAATAAAAACAACTTCCTGGCGACGCTGGCGCATGAACTTCGTAATCCCTTAAGTCCTATCCGCAATGCGGTGCTGTTGATGTCACAAACGGACGATCTTGCAAAGCAGGAGAGTGCCCGTCACATCATTTCACGACAACTCGATCACTTGACCCATCTGGTAGATGACTTGCTGGACGTAGCACGCATCTCGGAAGGTAAGTTAACCCTCAGAATGCAGGAAGTGGAACTCAATGCAGTGCTGTCTGCCGCGGTGGAAACCATTGCCCCAGCCATGGAAAAGCGCCAGCATACTTTTGCATTCCACCCACCGACCCAGCCAATCTGGTTGAGTGGCGACCCTACCAGGTTGGCCCAGGCTGTTGGTAACCTGCTACATAACGCGGCTAAGTTCACCAATATAGGCGGGGCGATAGAGCTGGTGGTGAAACTGACTGAAAAGCAGGTCAGTATCAGCGTACGCGATAATGGTATTGGAATTACTCCTTATAATTTACCGCGTATTTTCTCCATGTTTGCACAAGGTGAACATGCGCCGGACAGTTTGCATGAAGGGCTGGGCATCGGCCTTTCGCTGGTATCCAATCTGATCTGGATGCATGGTGGCAATCTGACTGCTGACAGTGCTGGCATCGACCAGGGTTCAGTCTTCACCATCCACTTGCCTGTGCTGGACAAGATATTTGAGGCAGATGCGCAAGTAAGTCTTACTGGTGAAGCAGTGGTCCTGGAGAGTGCCTCAACTGAGCATACGCGCATACTGCTGGTGGACGATAATATTGACTCTGTCGAGATAATGGCTGCCTTGCTGGAAGCAATTGGACATACAGTCTACACAGCGACCAATGCACCGACTGCAATCAAATTGGCGCTGACACATTTGCCCGAAGTGATACTACTCGATATCGGATTGCCCGACACCGACGGCTATGAACTGGCGCGTATCCTCAGAGCCAAGCCTGAATTTGCAACTACGCGTTTGGTGGCACATACTGGGTACGGTTCACCGCAAGACCGTATCAAAACCAGTGAAGCAGGCTTTGATTATCATTTGGTGAAACCGGCTGACTTTGAAGCATTGGTTGAAGCAGTACGCATACGCTGAGGATATTTTCAGTCAGAGGATGTAACACGAAAAAGCTGGCGTGAAGCTATGAAGCTTGCAATATTTTGTAACAGCAAGCGGCTAAACCGTGCCAGTTTATTTTACAGCGGTTTATTGAAAATCGTTTTATTCCTACTTACATCAATCCATATTTTTCACAAACCTTTCGGGTTTTTATGGCGTTTTTTTTGCAAATTCCTAGATTCAATTTATTCCGATTCAAAAAAAAATCCTATCCGGATGTGCATCAGATTTTGTATTTTCTTTGTTAAAAAATTGATTATTGGCTTGCAGACCTACGTCCTGTAAGCGTATTTGCTGACTGTGTTGACGAGTCATACATTTTACGATGCCATCACTGGTTAAACAAACCAGCAATCGATATGTGTCACCCACGCTACCCCGCAATCAGTGGCACTACTGGAGAAATACAATGTCAACAAATTCTACAAGCAAAAATGAAGGTTCTTCTGGCTCTTCAAAGTCGTCTGGCTCAACAGGAACTCAGGGCGGCACGCATGAACAGCACGTGAAAGCTGGACAGCAAAGTCACAAAAATGACGATAAAGATTCTGGTGACAGTAAATCAGCCAATAAGGCTGATAGCAAATCCGGTAATGCTTCTTCCGGTAGCAATTCAAAATCTGCTTCATCTTCAGATTCCAAATCAGACTCTCCATCTGATTCAAAAGCTGACACTAAATCAGGATCGTCCAACGGTGCCCATACCGGCACCCAGGGTGGCACGCATGAGCAGCATGTAAAAGCTGGGCAGCAAAGCCACAAGAATGATGATAAAGACGATGACAGTAAATCGGACAGTAAGTCTGCACGCACTTCGGACAAGGGTGATTCAAAATCTGGCTCTTCTTCAAGTTCTCATTCGGGTTCTGGTTCAAAATCAGATTCTGGCTCGAAATCAGACAGCCATTCTAAAAGCCGCTAATTGGCAGCAGAATTTTCGGTAACGAAAATGCATATCGAAGGGTACCTGTGAACGGTGCCCTTTTTATCAGCTGGTGATTAGTAGTTCAATTAAGTAGTTCAATTAAGCATAGTTATATCAATAGAGCGTATAGAAAACCTCTCCTACACGACTCAGCGTCCTCACCTACGCTCATTCATCAGCTCCACTGACAGTATTAAACAAGTTCACCGCTTATTCTCGTGTCTGGTCGCAATAAAAACTAAACGACCATTTTAATCATTCAGCCATCGCCCAACAGGAGAAAGCCATGTCGAAACCAGCCCACCAGGACGCCATCAGTTTATTGGAAGCAGATCATCGTGAGGCCGAAGATTTATTCGCCCAATATGAAAAAGCAAAAGACGCTGAAAAAACAGAAGAAAAATTTGAGATAGCACGCAAGGTTTGCGCTGCTTTGTTGATCCATATGCAGGTCGAAGAAACCATCTTTTATCCCGCCGCACGTGCTGCCCTGGATGAAGAAGGAGATGATTTGCTCAATGAAGCGGAAGTGGAACATAACGGTGCTAAAGACCTTATCAAGCAATTGGGTGAAACAAAGCCTGACGATCCTATGTTTGATGCCAAAGTTAAAGTGCTCAGCGAGCAAATTGAACACCATGTGGATGAAGAAGAAAACGAACTTTTTCCTAAACTCAAAAAAACCGATCTTGATCTAGATAGTCTGGGCGATGAAATGGCGCAGGCCAAAGAAGATTTGAAAGAACAACTAGGCGCCTGAGTTTTGTTGAACTTTTGTTGATTTTGAAGAGCTGCATCACCATGCAGCTTTTTTCTACATCCAACGGAGATACCCATGAAAGCATTGAGTTACCACGGCAGCCACCACGTGCAGGTAGATACAGTTCCAGATCCAGTTTTGCAAGAAAGCGATGACCTTATCCTGCGTGTCACTGCGACAGCGATCTGCGGTTCTGACCTGCATTTGTATCGCGGCAAAGTACCGCAGTTGAAACATGGCGATATTTTGGGCCATGAGTTTATGGGGATTGTTGAAGAAACTGGCTCCGGCGTGCAAAACATCAAAAAGGGTGACCGCGTCGTGATCCCTTTCGTCATCGCTTGTGGCAGTTGCTTCTTTTGTGCACAACAACAGTTTTCCGCGTGCGAAACTACCAATACAGGTGAAGGCGGCCTCTTGAATAGCAAGCACATCAAGCCACCTGCGGCACTGTTTGGTTTCAGCCATATGTATGGTGGTATCCCTGGCGGCCAGGCAGAATTCGTACGTGTGCCTAAAGCCAATGTTGGCCCGCTGGTTGTACCATCATCGCTGGCCGACGAACAGGTTTTGTTCCTCAGCGATATTTTACCTACAGGTTACCAGGCAGTATTGAATGCTGAAGTAAAGCCGGGTTCTACGCTGGCCATCTTTGGCGCTGGCCCGGTTGGCCTGATGGCTGCAGCTTGCGCTCGCATGAAGGGGGCATCAAAAATATACATGATAGACCACCATGCATACCGTCTTGAGTTTGCCAGAGAAACCTATGGCATTGTCCCCATCAATTTTGATGATACTGACGCTGCTGAATTTATTATCGGCGATACACAAGGTCGTGGTGTCGATGCCGTAATTGATGCTGTCGGTTTTGAGGCAAAAGGCAGTGCGCTGGAAACAGTGCTGACTGGTCTCAAGATTGAATCCAGCAGCGGTAGTGCCTTGCGTCAGTGTATTGCTGCCGTGCGCCGCGGTGGTGTTGTCAGTGTTCCTGGCGTCTATAGCGGCTTTATCCATGGGTTCTTGTTTGGCGATGCCTTCGACAAGGGATTGACGATACGCATGGGCCAGACACATGTACAAAAACTCATGCCGGAATTGTTGGGCTTTATAGAAGAAGGTAAACTTCGCCCCGATGTCATTATTACGCACCGGATGAAATTAAGTGAGGCGGCCGAGGCTTACAAGATATTCGACAAGAAAGAACAGGATTGCCGCAAAGTTGTTCTGACGCCTGATTAATAACAACCTCGCAGTTTTCATTTGACAAAAATGAATATCGACTGGTCTGCCTTGTGTGATTTGATTCAATGGCCCGCTATGGCAGTGACGGTCATTGCATCCTGGTGCGTTGCTTCGCGCTCAGTCAAAAAACGCAAGGCAGGTTTTTGGCTATTTTTGTTGAGCAACGTGCTATGGATTATCTGGGGTTGGGCAGACCACGCTTATGCACTCATTAGCTTGCAACTATGTCTGATGGCGATGAATACACGAGGTGTTTTGAAAAACGAGAACAATTAAGCAGGACGGTGGAACTTGGAAATTACTGGGGAAGATGTCACCCCTTAGGATTTTCACTTATATTTAAGCCAGAGCTAGCCTTGATATTAATGTGTTCGTGCGCAAACTGACTTTGTTGTCGCCTCAAATCCGTGCTGTGTAAGAGTAAGCGAATTTACCATACAGGGCACGCTTACTCTTAACGTAGCCTATTCGCATTTGAAAATAAAGTGGTGGAAGATTTTATATGTCTTGGCATGCATTCTTTTCGCGAAAATATACATTACCTTCCTTCATGCCTCATAACGTATCGTTAAAAAATCTCTTCGCGCTTGCAACTACCTATAATGCTAAAGCAGCCAAGCACAGCGAAGTGCAGAAATCAACTTGCTGGACATGAAGTATTTAAACGAGCATGGTTGAAACTAAAATTTTCAATGCATTTTCGGTAAAGCTGCATCAATTAATTTTTCGGCCGCAATTAAGGCTTCTTGCTCTGTCACGTACAAGTCAGCGTCGGGATGATGCAGCAATATGCCATTGGCTTCAACTCCCAGGGTCCAGCCATTGCCATACTCAGTCGTTGTGAGTTGAACGGTCGCTCTCAAAATGCCCTTACCCACACTTTTTGTAATGACCATGTCGATCTCCTATGTATAGTAGCTAAGATCATATTTTAATCAAAGTACCTGGTTATCACTATCAGACTGGAGGATCTCCCCTTGTCAGACAAGTTGCTTGCCAGGTGAAAAAAATCAAAACGTAAAGAACATGGCAATAACTACAATGGCCATCATTGCTGTGGCAAGCCAGCCCAATGCTTTTAGTCTACGTGAAATGACAAACTGTCCCATGACTTCGGGTTTTGCAGCCATGAGCATCATGATGATCATGACGGGGACAGAGATAATGCCATTGATGACCGCACTCCAGAACAGTGCCTTGATGGGATCAAATTTACTAAGACTTAAGATGACGCCTATGACGGTGGAAATCGCAATCACCCCATAAAATTCCCTGGCTTTGCCGGGCTTGTGTTCGAGGCTGTTTTTCCATTTAAAGCTACCGGCAATCGCATAGGCGGAAGAGCCCGCCAGCACTGGAATCGCCAGCAAACCAGTACCGATGATGCCAAGGCTAAATAACAGGAAAGCAAATTGTCCAGCAATGGGTTTGAGAGCCTCGGCAGCCTGCGCAGAAGATTGAATATCAGTTTGCCCATGCATATGCAAGGTTACTGCGGTTGTCAACATGATAAAAAAGGCCACCATATTGGAAAAGCCCATGCCGATAAATGTGTCGATATTGATTCTTTTCATGCTTCTGACGGCCTGTGCGGGTGCTTTCAACAGTGCCGTTTCTTCAGGCTTGGCACGCAGTTCCTCCACTTCTTGCGAAGCCTGCCAGAAAAAAAGATAAGGGCTGATGGTCGTGCCAAATACAGCGACGACGGTGGTGATGTATTCGGGCTTCATTGACAGCTTTGGTACGACGGTGCTGAGCACTACTTCTGTCCATGGTATATGCACCACAAATACCGTCGCCACATACGCCAGCAAAGCCAGCGTTAACCATTTCAGTACACGCACATACTGCTGATAGGGAATGAATACTTGCAACAAGATGGACACTACACCAAAGATGATGGCATACCATTTTGCCTGGCCCCCTATCAACAACTTGCTTGCTTCACCCATGGCGGCCAGGTCCGCCCCGATATTGATGCAATTGGCGACCAACAAGGCACCGACGATGAAATATAACAGGGGCTTGGGATAGTGTCGCGCGATGTTGGTCGCCAGACCATGACCGCTGACTCTGCCTATGCGCGCACTGACGATTTGTATCCCGCACATTAGCGGATATGTCAGCAAAATTGTCCATAACATGTTAAATCCGAACTGGGCACCCGCCTGCGAATAGGTAGCAATGCCGCTGGGATCATCATCGGCAGCACCGGTAATCAGACCGGGTCCCAATTTTGCCAGGACGGAATCACTGTTTTCCTCAGATGGGATAGTCTCTGAAGTGTTTACTGTTGGCATCATCGGCTTTCATCTAGGGAAATGGGGGCGCAGCTGAAACATTAGCTGCTGCGATACAGGTCAGCTGATGATAAGCGACAGCAATCATCGATAAAGTCAGTTTGTGCAGCATGACCATGTAGGACTCAGGCGCGAGACTACTGTCATGCATCTGCTACGTTTTCCTACGAAAATATCGTTTTTAACCTACACCAACTGGTATTCGATCAGCCTATGATGAAAAACTGAACTCGGCTTTTTTTACAGGCCATCAATCATTCAGCGGAGAATTAGCATGGCACATACGCTCTGGAGTGGCGCTATTAGCTTTGGTCTGGTACATATACCGGTCGAGTTGCACTCGGCCGTCAGCGATAATGCGCTTGATTTGACCATGCTGGACAAACGCGATTTTTCCCCGATAGGCTTTCGGCGCTATAACAAAAGCACCGGCAAAGAAGTGAAATGGGAAGATATCGTTAAAGGCTATGAATACAAACCGGATGAATTTGTGGTCTTATCTGAGGAAGACCTGAAACGGGCGAATGTCAAGGCTACACAAACCATAGACATCCAGGCCTTTGTCGATGCAGCTGATGTACCGCTGACTTTCTATGAGCAACCCTATTTTCTCGTGCCCGGGCGTGGTGGTGACAAGGTCTACGCCTTATTACGTGAAACCCTGCGTAAAGCAGGTAGGATAGCAATTGCCGAAATTGTCATCCGTAGCAAACAACACTTGTGTGCCTTGCTGACAATAGATAAAGTCATCGTGCTCAATACCTTGCGATACAGCGATGAAATACGCGATACCGATGAATTGAAATTACCCGCTAAGACTGACAAGGCAGTTGGCGTTTCCGACAAGGAAGTCGCCATGGCGATGTCACTGGTCGAAGGTATGACTGAGGCCTGGAATCCAGCACAATACAAAGACACCTATCGCGACGATATCCTGGCGCTGGTCAGGAAAAAAGTCAAAGCCAGACAAACCAGGACACTCACCATGCCAGAAACTGAATCAGAAGAGCAACCACGCAGTGCACAAGTGTATGATTTGGTCGGTTTGCTGCAGCAAAGCCTGGGCAAGAAAGTACCGGCCAAGAAAACTGTGAAAGCTGGGGAAAAAGCTGGCAAGCCTACTCCCATAGGTAAAAAAGCCAGTGCCGGGAATACCGGCAAAACCAAGACCATAGCAAAGACGAAAGAGGAAACCACAGCATCTGCAAGCAGATCACGCAAAATTGCATCTGGCAAACCTCCTGCTCTTACCACTAAGGCGCCAATTAAAACTAAGGCTTCTTCCGCGAAGCGGCGTAGTGCGGCATAAGCCTAACTGTGACAGTCCGGCGCTGCGCTGCCGGACTGTTGTCATGCTCAGTGCTTCAACTGTTTTTCCACTGCGACTGCACTGGTGCCCACTTCTTGCACTGCGTTGACCAGTTCATCCTTGGTACAGTCAAATTTCCTGGTCCAGTAAGCTACGTCCCAGGGTTCACTGACGTTAACCCGGGAAGCATCTCGAGGGCCACGATTTTGCAGATTGTCCGTCATGATAAGCCTCTTGATCAGATGATTTAATGCTTGCAGAAAACCTGTGACTGTTAAGGCGCAGGCTGGCCCTTCACTGCGTTACGGTATTTTGCTTTGGCGGCCAGCTTCTTTTCTGCCTCTGCTGCGATGTTGGTGCGCTTTATTTCCCGCTTTTCCTGTTTGCCGCGATGTTGCGCTTCGTCCTTGTTGCCTATGCGGTTTGTCATTGTTTTCTCCTGGTAAATAATATGACGGAATTTTGATGCTACACGGCATCCTGGTAAGTAAGTATCCGTGATTTGTAAGCGTAGCCACCAGTCACACACTTGTATGTAGGAAGATCAACACAAGACTTGTAGGAATCGCAAGGCTTGTTCCTACACAGTTGCAGACGCCTGGCTGATAGCGCCCTTGATGATCAATATCTAATCTCTGTTTATCTTTTTGATCTGCGGATTTCCACCGGAGAAGCTCATCATGGCAAAACCAGATGCACTGCATACATATAAAGCCAAGCGCAATTTTTCGATCACTTCAGAACCGGCTGAAGGTGGCGTGCCGAATGAAAAGGCAAGAGCCTTTGTTATTCAGAAGCACTGGGCTACTCGTCTGCATTATGACTTTCGCATAGAACTTGATGGCAGCATGAAAAGCTGGGCCGTGCCCCGTGGCCCCAGCTTTGATAACCATGATAAACGCATGGCTATTCATGTTGAAGATCATCCCATTTCCTATAACGATTTTGAAGGCACGATACCGGCCCAACAGTACGGAGCGGGCAAGGTCATTGTCTGGGACAAGGGTTACTGGAAGCCATTGGGTGATCCAATTAAGGGCTACGCAGAAGGCAATTTGAAGTTTGAATTATTTGGCCACAAGCTGCATGGCAAATGGGCATTGATAAAAATGCATAATGCCAAAGGCAAACAAGATGCCTGGCTACTGATTAAGGAGAAAGATGATTTTGCTCGCCTTGCCAGTGAATTCAGCGTTGTCGATGAGCAGGCTGACAGCGTCAGGGGCCTGGATATGCCAGCCATGGATGGCAGTGAAACTGAAGCAAGCGATAATGAAAGCAATACTGCCAGCGGGCCACCTGAACTGGCGACAAAGGCGGTATTGCCTGCCGACTTAAAACCGCAACTCGCGACCCTGGTCACCAGCCCACCCGGTGATACGTCTGACTGGTTGTTTGAACTCAAGTTTGACGGATACCGCTTGCTGAGCCGCGTAGAAAATGGGGAGATACAGTTATTCACCCGCAACCAGAATGACTGGACGCATAAACTGCCACGCCTGCACAAAGAATTATTGCGTATGAAACTGCCTGACGGCTGGTACGACGGAGAAATCGTGGTGCTCAATCAAGATGGCAAGCCGGATTTTGGCGCCCTGCAACTGGCTTTTGATGAAAGCAATACCAGGGACATCAGTTACTTCATCTTTGATTTACCATATTGCGCCGGATATGATTTGCGCGAAGTTCCGCTATGGGAGAGACAACAAGTGCTGGCGCGCATCCTGCAAAGACAGGCATCGGAACTGGTACGCTTGAGCAGTGTGTTTGATCATGCCCCCGGAGAGATCGTGGCTGCAGCTTGCCAGATGGGCCTGGAAGGCGTCATAGGCAAGCGTAAGTCATCTACCTATGGATCGCGTCGCAGCGATGACTGGATCAAGCTCAAATGCGCGCAACGCCAGGAATTTGTGATTGGAGGCTTTACCGAGCCGCAGGGTTCGCGCATAGGCATAGGTTCGTTATTGCTCGGCGTTTATGAGGGAACTGGAAAAACCAGCAAGTTACGCTATGCAGGGAATGTCGGTACTGGTTTCAATGACAAGGGCCTTAAGGCCTTGCGCAAGCAGCTTGATGCCCTGCTTACTGAACAGCGCCCTTTTGCAGCCGACACTGGCATAGATCGCAAGACACACTGGACTACACCAGAACTGGTAGCCGAAGTCAGCTTTGGTGAATGGACTAAAGCCGGGCATATCCGCCATGCAGTGTTCCAGGGGCTGAGAACAGACAAGCCCACCAGCACCATCGTTCGCGAGCAGGCCGTGAAGCCGGGTGAAACTGCAGTCACAGAAAAAGTAATTACCGAAAAAGTAACTACCAGCAAATGGCAAAAAATCAGGAATGCAAAAAAGCCGGAGAAAGAACTGGCCAGCAAAGCCGCAGTCAATATGGATGTTCATGAAAGCCTGCCCGCAGATTTCAAGATCACCCATCCTGAACGCATTATCGATAAAGAAACCGGCGCGACCAAGTTGCAACTGGTGCGCTATTACGCCCTGACCGCGCCCTTGATGATGGAACACCTGAAAGACCGGCCCCTGGCACTGGTACGTGCACCTGCTGGTGTAGGTGGCGAACTATTTTTCCAGAAACATGCTGACACCCGCAGGCTGCCAGGTGTCAGCCAGACGCGAGACAATTTGCTGCCAGGGCATCCCGGCCTGCTGGTAATCAAGAAAGCTGAAGGGCTGCTTTATTCAGCGCAATGGAATACCCTGGAAATACATACCATGAATGCACAGGCCGCATCCTTTGGCAAACCTGATCGCATGATCTTTGACCTTGATCCTGGCGAAGGTGTGAAATGGAAGGCCGTGCAGGAAGCAGCCAGTCTCATGCAAGCCATGTTGCTTGAACTGGATCTGCTCCCCTTTCTGAAGACCAGTGGGGGCAAGGGTCTGCATCTGGTCGTGCCAATTAAAAGACGCTATGACTGGGATACGGTCAAGGATTTTTCGCATCGCATAGTCACCCATATGGCAAACACTATACCGGAGCGGTTTGTTGCCAAAAGCGGTCCAAAAAACCGTGTAGGGAAAATATTTATCGATTACTTGCGTAATGGTCTGGGCGCAACCACAGCGTGCGCGTGGTCGGCTCGCGCCAGACCGGGTCTCGGCATATCCGTGCCTGTTGCTTGGGATGAGCTGGACGAATTACGCGGTGGTAATCACTGGACTGTAAACACAATACATGACCGTTTGGACGCAGGCAATGAACCTTGGAAAGATTATTTAGCTTCGTCCAGATCATTAACTGTAGGTATGAAAAAACTGAATTTCAAACCAGTTCGATAACCCTTTTTACGATCAAAGTGCCCAATGCAAACTCTATCTACGAAACCACTGGCCCAGCGTAAAAAACTGGTTAACAATTTACTCCACCATGTATTTGGTATTGCACAATTCCGTAATGGCCAGCAAGAAGTGATTGAGAGCGTACTGGCCGGCAAGGACACCGTGGCTATCATGCCGACAGGTAGTGGGAAGTCACTTTGCTACCAGCTACCTGCGGCGGTTCTGGATGGGGCAAGCATCGTTGTATCGCCTCTGATTTCGCTGATGAAGGACCAATTGGAAAAACTGGCGGAACTCGGCGTTCATGCCAGTCAGTTTAATAGCAGCCTTACCCAAGCGGAAGAACAGGCTGGGCTAGATGACATCATCAATGGCAATAGCAAGATCATTTTTTGTACTCCTGAACGTCTGACGTCGCATGATTTTTTGCAAGTACTGGAAAAAATCAAGATTGCACTGGTCGTTATTGATGAGGCACATTGCATTTCACAATGGGGCCATGATTTTCGGCCTGCCTATCTTGAGCTTGCTGCCGCTATCCGTAGTTTACATCGGCCACCCGTCCTGGCGCTGACAGCAACGGCAACCGAAGACATTGTCGCCGACATAGAAAAGCAGCTTGAGCTGACATGCGCTCAGGTCATCAATACCGGTATCTACCGCAAGAATTTGCGCTATCGTGTTTTACAGGTAACCAATGAAGAAGAAAAATATTCCGTGGTAATGGATTTGATCCGGGGTAATAGCGGCGCTGGGATTATCTATGGCACAACTGTCAAGGCTGTCAATGAGTTACTTGAATACCTGCATAAAACGGATGAAAGTGTGACTTGCTACCATGGCAAACTGCCCGCAAGAGAACGGAAAGAAAACCAGGAGCTGTTTATGAATGGAGGTTGCCGTTTAATGGTAGCGACAAATGCTTTCGGCATGGGTATAGATAAAAGCGATATCCGTTTTGTTATTCATTTACAGGTACCTGGCAGTTTGGAAAGCTATTACCAGGAGTCTGGCCGTGCCGGGCGCGATGGCTTGCCTGCAGACTGTACTTTGCTCTATTTTCAAGATGATAAACGTGTGCAGCAATTCTTCTTGACGAAGAATTATCCTACGTCGCACGAATTACAACAACTCGCTGAACAATTGCATATCTTGCAGCAGAAGCCGGAATGCAAGCTAGCCTTGGCATTTGACGACATCAAGAAAAAAGTAACTGATATGCCGGTGGGAAAATTGAAGATCAGTCTTAAACTGCTTAAGGATGGCGGCTTGTTACGGCAAGACCGCAGGTTAAACTATGTCATCAAACCTGGGCAGCCATCATCAGATGTCTTTTCTGCACTTAGTGATACTTATCAGAAAAAACAGGAAAATAGCCGTCTTGCGCTGGAAAAAATGGTGGCTTATGCACAGAGCGGCTATTGTCGATGGAAAATCTTGCTTGACTACTTTGAAGACGGCCACGATTTCCAATCCTGCTGCCAATGCGACAATTGCCTGTCACCGCCAGCGCTCATGCCAGACAGCCATAGGCATGTAGACACTCCCGTTTGTTTGGCAAATATAGATGATGGCATAAAGATTGGTGCGCAAGTAAGGCTGAAGAAATTTAATATCGGCACGGTACTGGCAGTCGAGGGCGAGCAAATTACGGTTGAATTCCCTGAAAAAATGGTGAGGACTTTCTTGCGCGAATTTGTCACGCCTATGTGACGCCAGTGAAAACTTTCATCAATTTATTTGCACTTCTTGATAACACTGCCTCTGGCAAAAATAACACCTGTTCACCTGCATTTGTTACGACAATAAACTAAAAAGATAATATTGCAGAACCAAGTTTTTTCCACTACGACTGAGGATTGAAAAAAGTACCCTGTAAGTGATTGAAGATATAGATAACTTTCATTACCGTGTTAAATTGCTCGAAAAGTTGCATATTGATCACGCAGGGCCATATCTCCACTGCTCCACTGCAATTCTCTACAATGTTTATAAGTTCATTTTTCCAGGTAAGTTCCCACTGCAGCCATGGCTCGTCAGGATTACGGTACAAATGGACGACAGTCGACAGGGACATCTATAAGAAAGGTCGTCCCTAGCTGCTCAGAGCTATCAACCAAAACACTCCCACCGTGACTTTCCGCTACAGTCTTTACAAAATGCAAGCCAATACCCCAACTGGGGGAGGTAGAAACATTATCTTCACGACGTAAATAATCAAAGATGTTGTTGTGCATTTCTTTTGGAATGGGGTTGCCCATATTGTGGACGCTCAGCATTAATCTACCGTGGGCCTGGTGAACTCTGGTACTGACTGTCTTATTGTCGCCATATTTGATCGCATTGTTAATCAGGTTTTCCAAAGCTCTGCGTAATGAATCCTTACACCAATATCCAATGACCGCTTCATTCGTTTCACATCCAATATTGCAATCAAAGTTTTGAAAATATTGGTCGCATACTTCGCTAGTCAATTCACTGATGTCGAATTGCGAGAGGTCAAGCGTTAAACTGGTGTTGCCTTGTAGAGTAAGCGCGTCCACCAATTCACCCATCATGGCACCTAAGCGCTTGGCGTTAGAGGCGATTTTAGAGGAAGTTTTCTTGGCTACTTCCATGTCAGTACTCATACTGATCAGTTGAGCCCCATTAGCAATGACTGCCAGGGGCGTGCGCATATCGTGCGAAAGAGCAGCGGCCAACTTGCCGCGCAATATCTCATGGTTGGCTGTGAAAGCCCGGATGGCTTCCCGGGTAGCGGTGTTGATAGACTGATCGATAATTGTCCAGTGGTGCTCAGTGAGATCAACGCGTCCTTTCGCGACGATAGCAATTATCTCCCTGAAGATCTGGTATTCGTGTATTACCTGATCGGGACCATACAAGGTCATGCGTGCTCGCTCACCGCCATGAACGGAAGCAGCATTGTTATTGCTGGTCGCATCATTGCGAGGATAGTCTGGACTTAAGGCTTCAGCAATATTGTCGTAGAAAGCCGGAAGCGTATTGATTAATACTGGCCCAAGCAAGCTGCTAGCACCGAGAACCCGCGCTCTGATTTCCTGTTCCCAACGCGCCATCACTGCTTCGCGAATGGAGATGAATTGCAGGGAAATCGTGGAAAGGTCACCCGCTGCCGAGCTTTGATCTGTTGCCAATGTCATGCCTACTCCATAAAGAGTCGATTCAATAACAAAACTGTAAAGCACATTCAGTTGCTATGAGCCACTCCAATTAGGGAGCCTGATGTAAATCAGATAAACAGCTATGGCGTATGCGCGCATTCTAACACCACCTGTCAGTAGCACGGATCACTGCATATTTTATCTATAAACGTGTCACTTCAATTGTTCCAGTAATGGGAAGTTTTTCAGCCATCAATATTCGCAAAAGAACTGTTGAGTTTATATAAAAGTGATGGTCGTTTATTGTTAATTAGTTAACTATAATTAAGCTGGAAAAAGCATCGATCTATGTCTAGCGAGGCGCAAATTCCTACAGTGGGTAAGGTAGCTTTCCTGCATACATCAGCCCCCTGAATATTAATAATCTAAGGGTACCAAATTCTAAGCTGCGCTCGTAAATGACTCCATCAAACGCTTTGATCTCGCTGTTGAGAGGTACAAATCCAGGATGGGTGTGGAGTAAGCGCACATCTCAATACCGCCAATACGCGGGGCTTAATGGTATCCGTTATCGGGCGCAGCAACGTGGAATCAAGATCGCAGCCTTCTGGAACATTTTTGCGCTGTGCTGATAGGCTGTAAAACCTAATATTTTGACATTTTAAGGTAAGATACTAAGCTTGGCTTTAGCACTGACCCTTGACCACCACTTCAATTTCTTTATGATGGATAAAATGCTTTGCAATAACAATATTGTGTCCGTCGTGGGAATAGGAGCGTCAGCAGGCGGTTTGGAAGCAATAGGCCAGTTAGTCGAGGCATTGGATGACCAACTGGGGCTAGCGTATCTAGTCGTTTCGCATTTGGACCCGCGACATGAAAGTCTGCTCCCGGAAATTCTCGCCAAGCGCACGTCACTGACGGTCGAAACTGCTGGTGAACAGGTGCTTAAGCCTAACCACATATACGTTATCCCACCAGACACCGCACTGACTTTGGTTGGTAATCAGCTGCACCTGCAGCCCCGTTCGCTGTTAAGGGTGAAGCACTTGCCTATCGACATATTGTTCGAATCCCTTGCTGAGCAGCGGCCAGGCGCTGCGGTAGGTATAGTCTTGTCGGGTACTGGTAGCGATGGCGCTGAGGGTGTCAAGAAAATCAGGGAAGCCGCAGGAGTCACGCTGGTGCAAACGCCAGCCAGCGCGGCATTCCCCGGAATGCCTCAGGCGGCGATAGATACCGGCTGTGTTGATCTAGTCATGCGTCCGGCAGACATTGCTGCCGAGCTCGCACGGATGGCGCGGCATCCCTACTTTGTGAAGCTGGAAGATAACACAGGTAATGAGGATACGTCTCCCCACAGCACCATGGTGAAAATCTTTGATCTCATCAGAAGCGTTTATCAGGCTGACTTCACGCAATACAAACCCAATACCATACAACGCCGCCTGCAGCGCCGCATGGCGCTGGTGAACGAAACTGACGTTCATTCTTATTTAAAGGTGTTGAAGGATAACCCCGTCGAATTAGCCGCGCTGTACGACGATTTGCTGATTCGCGTTACCACGTTCTTCCGAGAAGATTCCATTTACACCGCACTATCCGAAACTGTATTTCCAATGTTGCTGAAAGAGCGGAATCATGGCGACCCAGTACGGATATGGGTACCGGCGTGCGCAACCGGTGAGGAAGTATATTCGCTCGCAATCAGCCTACTGGAATATTTAGGTGAAAATGCGCAAGATGTCACCATTCAGATTTTCGGTACCGATCTCAATGAAGCGGCAATTGAGCAAGCTCGACATGGCTCTTATCCGGAAAGCATTTCCGATCGCGTGTCCGCCGCTCGGTTGCAACGTTTCTTCGTGCACGAAAACAGGCGCTATCGTGTTGCTAAGCAGGTACGCGAACTGTGTGTATTTGCGCGCCAAAATGTGGCACTCGATCCACCTTTCTCGCGAATGGATGTCATCAGCTGCTGCAATTTACTGATCTACCTTGATTCCGGTTTGCAGCGTCGCGTGTTGAAACACTTCCATTACGGTTTGAAGCCGGATGGCTTCTTAATCCTTGGACCAGCGGAGAATGCGGATGAGGAAGGCCAATTTTTCAAGCGGGCCGACAGCCATCAGCGCATGCTGTATCAGCGCGCCATGCCCACCCGTGGCTCACTGGACTTGGTATTAGGTGGATCGACGGTGGACAAGCGTACAAGTCCCGTGGTGGACTCCTCGCCACCCTTATCGCTGGACCATACTCAAGTACAGCGCAAAGCTGACGGGCTACTTCTGTCTCGATTCTCGCCAGCGAGCATTCTGGTCGATGATCGCATGAACATTGTGCAGTTTCGCGGGCAAACCAGTCCTTATCTGGAACATGCCAGCGGCACTGCAAGTCTGAATCTGCATCGGGTTGCGCATCCCGGCATTTTGATGCAGTTGGTGCCCTTGCTCAATGAAGTCCAGGCGTCGGGGCGTGCAGTTTTTAAAGACGACCTGCGGATAGAAACGTTGAACGGCATGCGGGAAGGTACCGTAGAGCTAATACCCTTACGTGAACCGTCAACCAAAACCGGCTTTTGCTTGATTTTGTTTGATGCAAACGTGCGCCCCACTAAACCTGAGGGGCGACCTGAAATCCCAGAAACTGAGAAAGATATCCGCATTCGTCAGTTGGAGATAGAACTCGATAGTATGCGGGATTATCTACAGGCGACGAATGAAGCGTATGAGGCGGCACTTGAGGAATCGCGATCAGCGCAAGAGGAGTTGCAGTCAGCGAATGAAGAATTTCTGAGCGGAAATGAGGAACTCGTCATTGCAAGAGAAGAGTTGCAGGCTTCTAATGAGGAACTGACGACCGCGAACGAAGAATTGATGAGTCGTACCCGTGAGCTCAGTGTGATGAACACGGAATTGGCACGCGCCCGAAAACTCGCCGACTTTAACGCCAGTTACGCTGAATCAGTGATCGATACAGTGGCCCACCCTTTAGTCGTTCTGGATCAAGGATTAATCATCCATCGGGCAAATCATGCGTTCTACGACGTGTTTTTAACGAATCCAAGCGATACCCTCAATCGTCGGCTTGTGGATCTGGGGGACGGACAATGGAACTCTCCAGAACTACGCAAGTTGCTGGACCAGGTCGTGTTGGGCAATAGCCCGATCACCTCTTATCGCGTGGAGCATGATTTTCCCGGCGTGGGCGTAAAAGTCATGATGGTCAATGCCAGAAAAGTTCCCGCGATGGATAACCGATCCGCGCGATTATTACTGGCTTTTGAGGACGTCACTGTCAGCGATGAACGATTGACTCGTCTCCGCAGCGACGACCACCGCAAAGACGAATTCATTGCACTATTGGCGCATGAGTTGCGTAACCCGCTGGCGCCGATCCGCAATGCGGTCCAGTTGCTGACAATGAAAATAAGTGACGAGAACCTGCATCGACCGCTTGCTTTGATTGATCGCCAGGTGAGCACTTTGGCCAGATTAATCAATGATCTGATGGACGTTTCACGTATTACGCGCGGAAAAATGTTCTTTGAGCAGCATCCAGTGAATCTCAACGAGGCTATATCCCAGGTAATTAGTACAATTGCGCCGTATATGGAATCTCGCGGGCATCATCTCACCGCGTTGGTGCCTCCGACTGAAGTCGTTGTGATGGGCGATGCCACGCGTCTGGAACAGGCGATTGGAAATCTGCTCAATAATGCGGGGAAATATACTGACCATGGTGGCTACATAGAGATTGCGCTCAGCGTCGACCACCGCGAGGCGGTGATTTCAGTCAGCGACAACGGCGTCGGGATCGACGCAAATATCTTGCCACATATTTTTGATTTATTTGTTCAGTCCGATATGACACGCACGCGAGCGGAAGGCGGGCTTGGCATTGGCCTGAGTCTGGTCAGACAAATCACCGAAGCTCATGGCGGAACAGTGGTTGGACACAGTAACGGCTCAGGCACAGGAACCATTTTCACAATGCGATTGCCTATCTCTACTTCACCCGTCGCTGAGAGTAGCGGCGACACCGTTGACGAGGAGAATACGGTCACCTTCCAAGCGCGCCGCATCCTGGTGGTGGATGACAATGCTGACGCGGCAAATACCGTAGCTGAATTGCTCCGCAGTTGGGGACATGACGTCATTCTGGCTTATGACGGCTTCGCTGCGCTGGAAGTGGCATCGACTTTTACGCCTGAGGTGGCATTACTTGATATTGGACTGCCGACGATGAATGGTCATGAACTGGCAGTCAAGTTGCGTCAGAAGATATCTGGAAAGTTATTTTTGATCGCTGTTACCGGATATGGCCGCCCAAGTGACTACAAGTCGAGCGCAGATTCTGGCTTTGATGTGCATTTGGTAAAGCCAATTAGTTTTGGGCCATTGCAAGTGCTACTGGCAAATTTAAAGTCCACCGATGCCAGCGCTGAAGGCTGATGTGCTGAAATCAGCGTCATCCAACAGACTTGCGGGTAGCATGTAGCAGTCTTGGCCAGGAAGTGGGTAACGCGGCTTTGTAAAATACAATTGCCGGGCCGAAGGTTTCAATAGTGAGAAATTTGTAGGAAGGTACGCATGTATTATGGAGAGCGCTTCAACAGCATTACGCACGCGGTAGGTGCTGTGCTGGCGGCAGTGGGCGGCGTAGCGCTGGTCACGATAGCAGTGCGCAGTGGTGACTATTGGAAGATTGTTAGTTTTAGCATTTACGCTGCCACGTTATTTGCCCTGTATTTTACATCTGCGCTGTATCACAGCTCCCAAGGGCCAGCAAAAGACGTATTACGTCGGCTCGACCATTGCGCGATCTATTTGCTAATTGCTGGTACCTATACTCCATTTACGCTGATCAGCCTAAGCGGGACGTGGGGATGGTCACTGTTCGGCGTGGTTTGGGGACTTGCCATTGCTGGAGTCCTGCAAGAATTGTGGTATGCCAAAGGAGCACGGCTAATCTCGTTGCTAATTTATGTTGTGATGGGTTGGGTTGGCGTTATCGCTGCGAAGCCGCTCATCAATGCGCTCACAATGGACGGCTTCTGGTGGCTGGCAGCAGGCGGTGCGCTTTACACTGGCGGCATCGCGTTTTATGCCACAGATCACAAATGGCGTCACGGACACGGAGTTTGGCACTTGTTCGTGCTTGGCGGAAGCATTTGCCATTTTGGTGCGGTATTGTTTTATGTGGTCTAGTAAAGGTCTAAGTAGAGCGATTTGACTATTATAGCGGTGCCATTACTGACTTAACATCCGCAGAATTTTTCTAGCTAATGTTCTTCCGATTTAGCTAATGAGCCAAATAGATCTTATACAAGTTCTGATTCGATCGAAAATAACCAAGCGCATTTATTCGCGCTATTTGGTGTAATTGAGAGATGTGAGACTTGCCTATCCTTCGGATCCGTCGTTCGAACAAAAGGCCTCTGTTTTTACAAGGTTTTTGGCAAGCAGGTTATTTGACAGTTATTTCTGCCCATCGATTGAACGGACCGCCGCGCATCGCCTGGGCTTTGTCTTTGTATAAATCGTCTTCAGCCGCAAACAAAGTACTGCTGCTGATCTGAGCGGAAAAGCTTAAATGTAATTTCACACACACGACCGCACAATCTTGGCTTATAAATCTGCTATAGCAGTATTATTGATGAAATAATTATTTAAAAGACATTAAATGATGAGATATCAGAATTATTACTGACTATCTGCCATAGTTGATAGGCGGTATCTGGATGCCCCTTAACCTACCGCAAACAATTCAGCTAGCAAACGCACTGGTGAGCCAGAAATGGTATCTATCGAAGTGGTGTTGATTTGCACTGAAAATTGACCCACTTTGCTGGATAAATTGCATCTAAAATTGACCCACGTTTAGCACACAATCCTACTTATCTTGATGAGTAGGGAGCAGGAGTGATTGACGTGGCATTACT
>NZ_JBMPOS010000031.1:0-24197 GCF_049340345.1 Undibacterium sp. Di27W
CAGTTTCCATGCGCAGTTTTGTCGGCATAGACCTGGGCAGCGAGCCTGTTCCTGATGAAACGACGGTGTGTAAATTTCGGCACTTACTGGAACGGCATGCACTTGGCAAACGTATTTTTGAGGAAGTAGGCCGTCATTTGCAAGAGCGGGGGATGAAGGTGTCGGGCGGCACCATCGTTGATGCCACCATCATTGCCGCCCCGTCTTCGACCAAGAACAAAGATGGAGAACGTGATCCGGAAATGCGTCAAACCAAAAAAGGGAATCAATGGCACTTCGGCAGGAAGGGACACATTGGCGTGGACAGCAAGACCAAATTGATACACAGCGTTGTCGCAACGGGTGCCAATGTTCATGACAGCCAGGTATTACCTGACCTGCTGCATGGACAAGAGACGCGTTATTGGGGCGATTCCGCCTACCTGGGCCAAAAGCAGGCTGCGCGTAGTAAGGCACCCAAGGCGAAAGATTTTACTAACTGCCGTGCTACACGCAGTCATGCATTAACAGATGCAGAACGTCTGACCAACCGTCGCAAGTCAAGCATACGGGCCAAGGTAGAGCATGCCTTTGGGATCATCAAGCGCGTGTTTGGATTTGCGAAGGTGCGTTATCGCGGATTGCAGAAGAACGCGCATCGCCTGTTTGTCACTTGTGCGCTGGCGAATCTGTTCATGGTCCGCAGGCGCTTGATGCGCATGCAAGGGGCATAGTGTGCCAATTGCGCGAGAAATCGCGCAAGAACAAGGGAAATTCGGAGAAATTTGTCCTAATTTCCACTAAAAAACATGCTCTTGTGAGCATGTTTTATGAATGAGCAGCACTTGGTTTCGAAGTTTAAGAAAATTAGAACTTAATCAGATGTTCCTTAAGTAATTGTAGACAAGCGTCACATGGATATTGCCTATATTACCATTTTTAGCTAGTGACACGGGACTTCTGAGAAACAAACTATTTATATGAAAAAAGTTCTTCTGCTCTTTGCGACGGCAATAACCTGAGGGAATATTCCGTCAAAACGCTACTCTTTTAATGGTTGTCATTTAATTGCGAGGCAGCGTAGACCTACTGGAAAAATTGCTCGGAGCGGAATCGACGTCTATACCGTTTTCCTTGGGGGCCGGACAACTCTGCTGCTATTTGGTAATAACGACTGGTCATATTTGTGCGCTACCGCACTGTTGACTTTACATATTTTTGCTATCACTACAGGTTAACTGAGTGAGGGGGCAGGTACGTCCATCCCAGAGTTCAATTGAGCTTTAGAAATTCTTTTAAATTTTTTCACACCATTTCCATCGCAATATTTGATGCGAAACAGCAACTATACTTTCCAGCAATGTTCATCTGAACTATGATGAATGCGAAGCCATAGTAGCTATTTCTCTTAGGCACGATTTCTAATTAACCCAAGTGAAAGACTGACATGGATGCCATTTCAAAACTTCGCCCTCTACAGCTTTGGCATAAATTTCTAATCTTGAGTTTGATGGCAGTGCTAATCGCCAGTATTCCCACTTTTTTGTACACCCGGGAAGCAGCCAAGGGGCTTGATGCTTATACCGATGAACAGCAAGGTTTGTCCGCAGTCGCGGCAGGCCTCAGGATGGTTCAGCTCACCCAGCAACATCGCGGACTCTCCGCACTCGTGCTCGGCGGGGTCGTCACGGCCCAGGACAAGCGCGACGCCAAGCAAAAGGAAGCTGACACTGCGTACACAGAGATCGAGGCCATTGTCAAAAAAATCCATGACCGTGGCGTTGACGATGCGTGGGCACCAGCCAAACGGGACTGGGAAACCCTCAGTGCGAACGTCAGGAACAAAAGCATTACAGTACCGCAAAGCTATGTTGCCCATACTGCGCTGGTACCAAAGCTGCTCAAGGTGAATGACCTTATAGGTGATTATTATGGCTTGAGTCTCGATCCGGACAAGGACACCTACCAACTCATCCAGGCAATGTTCTACCAGCTTCCTTACCTGAGTGAAGAACTTGGTAAGACGCGTGCAAAAGGAGCCGGGCTGCTGGCGCGCAAGGAAGCTTCTGCTGATGACCGTCTTCAACTGTCTTCCATCGTGGCGAGGGTGAGCGACCGGCTTGATCAGACATTGTCAGCTTTTAGCAAGGCCGCGTCTGCCAACCCCGTCTTCCAAACGAAGCTCGGACCCATCATGCAGGAAGCAGCACAAGCTGCTGGAAAAATTACCGATCTGGCGCTTGAGCAAATTGTTAAACCGGAAGCACTCACCTATTCACCTGAAGAATACGTGGCTCTGTCGACCCAGGCAATTGACCTCCAATTTAAACTCAATGAAATGGCCAGCATGGAGCTAGATGCGATCCTGTCCGAAAAAATCGTTGCATTCTATAAGACGCGCTGGATCATGTTGGGCGCAATGTCCGCATTGCTGGCGTTGGCTGGATATATAGCGATACTTATTTCGCGTTCCGTTACTGTTCCGCTACACAATGCCATCAAAGTTGCACAAAATGTGGCTAGCGGCAATCTTGCCAATGATTTTGATGTCGGGGTGCCAAACGAGGTAGGACAATTGCTACGCGCACTGAAGGCAATGAATGGCAGCTTGCGTAATATTGTTGGCGACGTGCGCTTGAATATCAACAATATCAATGCAGCCACACGCGATATTGCCAGCGGCAACGCAGACGTTTCGGCGCGGCTAGAATCGCAGGCATCTAATCTCGAGGAAACAGCCTCATCTATGGAAGAGCTCACCTCTACCGTCAGGCAGAACACCGAAAATGCGCACCAGGCCAATGAACTGGTGATCAATGCATCCAGCGTCGCCACCAAGGGCGGATCGGTCGTCGCTCAGGTAGTGCAGACTATGGGTGAAATCAATGAAAGTTCGCGCAAGATTGTCGATATCATCAGCGTCATTGACGGTATCGCTTTCCAGACCAATATCCTTGCGTTGAATGCGGCGGTGGAAGCAGCACGTGCTGGTGAACAAGGGCGCGGTTTTGCCGTAGTGGCGAGCGAGGTACGCAACCTGGCTCACCGCTCGGCCAGCGCGGCCAAGGAAATTAAAGGATTGATAGGAACCAGTGTAGCAAAGGTGGAGGTCGGCAATCGCCTGGCAGACGAGGCTGGGATCGCCATGGAAAAAATCGTTACTAGTGTCGGGCGTATTACTCAAATTATGTCTGAAATCGCAGTAGCATCCGGTGAGCAAGGGGCTGGGATCGAACAAGTCAATCTGGCGATCACTCAGATGGACGACATGACGCAGCAAAACGCCGCACTGGTGGAGCAAACTGCGGCAGCCTCGGCGAGCCTGCAGGAACAGGCGCAAACACTGGTGAACTCAATAAGCATCTTTACACTTGGAAATGAAGCAGAAGTCATAGCTAAACCCGCTTCTCAAGCTAAAGACAGTCGTGTATCCAACGTTGGCGCACGAAGCAAAAGCCACACTTTACTTAGCGGCCAAAATTCACGTCAAATGTCAGGTCCTTAAAATTATAAATAGTTTAATGGGATAAGTTGACGAAAGAGCCTACCTGCAAAGCTATCAGCTATTCTCCGCACTGGGGGTATGGTGCTTAAACGGTACATGAATAGGGCGGGGTGGCAGGGCGGCGGACGGTAACGATTTATTCATCACGGTAATGCTGTCAAACCTTAAGGGCGAAAGTTATACTGATAATCGGCAAAGTTAAACGTCCACCTGTTTTTCTCTTCTACCGCCGTCTCGGAAGCTAGATTAACTGGAACACATTGCGTACATGAGCTTGCAATGTGTTCGAGATCACCACAATATTTTTATCTCACTTGGATATTACCTTGCAGCAAGTCGCCTGGGACATCGCAACTGCTGAAGCTGATGTAATTGCCTGATGGAAATAACAGGTTTTTCAGCGCAAAAGCGGAAACCGCTTCAAAGCTGATGGAGAGCTTATTCTCAATCTGCGGTGGTATCTGACTGTTGATCCGTTGGTTAACCTGGCTCTTCAAATCGTCTGAACCGCTCGGGCCGGCGCCCGATATCTGGCTTTCAACCTTGGCCCCTGTGCCTTGCATGACAACCTTGATCTTCTGGTTGCGGCCATCGCCACCGACGGATAGAGGCATGAAAGCCTGAACATTCAGGCTGACTTCCGTGCTAAGGTTTCTTTCCGACGTAGAGGTGCAACATTGAACAGCAGGAAGACTTGGATGCTTACGCTGGCTGGCTCAAGGAAGCTCTGGTATCGAGTAAGTATTGCGGATTATTAGCTGAAGTGCAAGGTGAGGTAATCGCTGGAGCTGGCATGACCATTCTGGAATGGGGATCGACGCGGGGCGACACGCAAATCAATCGAGGTAGGATCGTTAATGTCTATACTGCACCAGCCTGGCGCAGGCAAGGTATTGCAAAGATGCTGGTTTCAAGAGTAATTCAACTTGGCGAGGCACGCGGACTGAGAACATTTTTAGCTTGAGTGCTTCTGATAAGGGTAAGTCTCTATATCAAGACTTGGGATTTGTTTCTTATTCGACAGAGATGCTGCGCAAAGCAATAGTGCGTGACATTGAGAATACCTCTTCGACATAACACCGACATCACGTATGTTAAATACCAGTAATTGATAAATAGTCACTAGGTGTAGTGACCTGCATTTGAAAAGGCCCGACCGGCATTCCAGCCGGTTCTCGGCCAGGAATAACTGCAACTGACGGCCCCCTCAAACCAACATTAGCTGCAAATGAACCTGCATTAATCCGCACCGACATGCATTCCACCGCCGCGAACCAGGAATAAGTGCAACTGACCGTGTCTGTTTCTCGCTCAGTTATTTGACCAAGGGAGGCGATACAATTGCCGGTGAAACCACCTCCCCGTGGGAATTGCCAGAGCGATATGTTGCCAGTCCGATGAGTGCCACTATGCAGAAGAGGGCACCAGCATAGAATGTGGCCGATGCTCCAAGTCGATCCCAGAGCAGCCCCGCCACGACGCTCGCGACCAGCATGGCGGCACCACTCATCAGGTTGAACATGCCATAAGCTGTTCCGCGTAGATCGGCCGGTGCTGTATCTGCCACCATCGTCACCAACAAGCCCTGCATGATCCCCATGTGCACGCCCCAAAGCGCGACGCCAGCCAACACGACAGCCCAATGGTCATTCGTAGCTAAAACCAGATCGGCGGCGATCAACACGATAAGGCCGAGTGCGAGCAGCTTGGTGTGGCTCATGCGGTCAGAGAGCTTTCCAAACGGATACGCCGACATGGCATAAATAAAATTCATTGCAACCATCACCAGCGGCACCAGTGCAACCGGAATGCCACCCTGTTGTACACGAAGGACAAGAAAAGCTTCGCTGAATCGGGCCAACGAAAACACAGCGCCGATTCCCACCACCCACCAGTATGGGGCGCTAAGGCGAATAAGATTCTCTCGGCGGATGGGATTCGTGCGCCTCGGCGTCGAAGGGCTGAATTGGTAATTCGCCTGGTAGATTCAGTGGGGCTAAATGTAGGTCCTTGCCGGCCAGCGCCTCGATGGGCAGCTTGAGCTGATCGGCCAGGGTGCGTATACGGTCGGTGCGCGCGTCGGCCGCGCCGCGCTTGAAGGCACGATAGCGGTTCAACGGAATCTGCCCGGCGACCGGGTAGTACGGGCCGGTACGAACGCTTTCGTACTCGACGTACAGTTCGTTGTCGAACAGCCCCCACAGCAGCAACACATATTCGCCGGCCATGTCCGGCTCGACTTCGTAGCTCGTGCCCTCCACCGACACGCGCGCGTCCACACCCACGCGGCGCCGCTCCGGCTCGCGGGCGAAGCGACAGTACTGCTCCCAAGCGCACATCTGCCGGATGCCGCCGTTCGGGAAATTGGCAAGCCAGTCCTCGATGCGCGAATGCTGCTCGGAGCGATGATCCTGGCGAATGTAGCGCATCAGGTAGCGCAACAGCCATTCGTTAGCCTGCTGCTCTGTTTCGGGCTTGTGGAAGTGGTAAAGCGTCTCGTGGGCTTCCTTCACCGTGCGGAATAGCCGCTCGACTTTTCCCTTCGAGCGCGCCGTGACACGCTCGCCGTCCTTGCCGGCAGGGATGTGTGTTATCCACTCGATGCCCAGCGCGTGCATCACATTCTGGAATACGCGGCTCTTGGCGACAGGGCCGTTGTCCAGGTAGATCATCAGTGGCCGTCCGTGGAACGGGTATTCGGGATCGGCCTTTGCTGCCATCGCGTTGAACAGGAAACGCAGCGCCGATTCGGCATCCTTGCCATAGACGCAGCGGTACTCCTGGTAGGCCACACCGCTGCGGTCGTCCACGACGCTGTACAGCATCAGAGTCGGCTCGCCCTTTCCCGGCTCGATCCAGTCTGGCTTGTCGATCCGCTTGAGGTCGGACGGCGACATGTCGAACTGCCAGCAGTCGTTGCTGTGCTCGGCTTGGAAGCGCACGGCTGGTGGCTGCCGGCGCAGGCGCGGCTGGTCGAGGTGCCAAAGTGTGAGGTACTGGTTGACCGTGCTGCGCGTCAGCACGCCTTTCGGCGAGCGCACCAGCCCCTGTGCCGTCTCGACGCCATATTCCTCCAGCTCGATGGAGCGCATCGTGGACAGGTGGCGGCCCTGTTTGTTGGTAGTGCGCAGCTTGAGGGCGGCGACCAGCTCGCAGTACCGCTCCAATTCCAATTTCGGCAGCACGCGCGGCTTTTCGTGATCGGTGCAGTGAACTACGCGAGGCTTAAGAAAGTCCTTCAGGGCGCGATACACCGATGTGGTGGAAATACCGTAAAGATCGAACATGGCGCGCACCTGGGCCGCACGCTCCGGTCTTTTGTGAGACAGACGGTCAAGCCGCTGCCGCAATTGCAGCAGCGATTCAGCCGGGATCTGCTTACGCCACCCGGCCGCCATCGCGCTCAGCCTTGTCGAGATAGTTGTAGAGCGTGGATTTGGAAATCCCCATCATCTTGCAGATTTCTTCAACGGTATGGTTTCGTTCCCGGTGCAGTTTCTCGGCAAGCGCGAGCTTGACCGGGTCGAGGCGCGTCGGCCGTCCGCCCATGCGGCCGCGCGCGCCGCGACCAGTCCGGCTTGCGTGCGCTCGCGGATCAGGTTGCGCTCGAACTCGGCCAGCGCGCCGAACAGGTGAAAGACCAGCCTGCCGCCGCTCGACGTGGTGTCGATGTTTCTTGCAGGCTGCGCAGCCCAACCTTGGCTATTTCTAGCCGCTCGACCAGCTCGATCAGGTTCTTGAGCGACCGGCCTAGCCGATCCAGCCGCCAGATGACCACCGTGTCGCCGGCGCGCAGCATGCTCATGAGGGGGCCAGCCCAGTGCGACCTGCCCTGGCACCGCTAACCATATCCTCGAACACGCGCTCGCAGCCAGCCGCCTGCAACGCATCGCGCTGCAGGTCCAGGTTCTGGTCGTCGGTCGATACACGGGCGTAGCCGATCAGCATTGCGACTTGTCCAATAAATCACGAAAATTCAGTATAGCTGAACTTTGAATAATGGAAAGGGATTGTAGATGGTCCTTGCGCTTGAGCTACCCAACGCTCGCCGGCCTGGCGCGGAAGTGCAACAAACCCTCGTTTTCTGGACTCGCGATAGGCGCCGTGGCGGGCTAACGCAAACGCGTCCACCTACCTTGTCGCCTTACGCTTTACTGCCAGCCATAGCGGCGCGTGTAGAAGCCTTTCATCGCTTGCGTCAACGCCATATACGCCAGCAGTATCAAGGGCAGAAACACGAAGTACAGCGGCGGCAAAGCTTGCAGTTTGAAGTAATGCGCAAGTGGACCCATCGGCAAGAAGATACCAACCGCCATGATGATTCCGGTCATCACCATCAGCGGCATCGATGCGCGGCTTTGGATAAAGGGCAGCTTCGGTGTACGGATCATGTGGACGATCAGGGTCTGCGTCAGCAGCCCGACGATAAACCAGCCCGACTGGAACAAGGTTTGGTGTGCCGGCGTATTGGCGCCGAACACGAACCACATCAGCGCGTAGGTCGTGATGTCGAAGACTGAACTGATCGGCCCGAAATACACCATGAAACGGCCAACATCGCTCGGTTGCCAGCGTTGCGGCTGTTTAAGCATTTCCTCATCCACGTTGTCGAAAGGAATGGCGATCTGCGAAATGTCATACAGCAGGTTTTGCACCAGCAGGTCATCGGCAGCATCGGCAGGAACGGAATAAAGGCGCTCGCGATCAGCACCGAAAACACATTGCCGAAGTTGGAGCTGGCCGTCATCTTGATGTACTTGAGCATGTTAGCAAAGGTGCGACGGCCTTCCAGCACCCCTTCCTCCAGGATCATCAGGCTCTTTTCCAGCAGGATGATGTCGGCCGCTTCCTTTGCGATATCGACGGCGGTATCGACCGAAATGCCGATGTCTGCGGTACGCAACGCGGGCGCATCGTTGATGCCGTCGCCCATGAAACCAACCACATGGCCATTGGCCTTGAGCAGCCGTACGATGCGCTCCTTGTGCGCGGGAGTGAGCCTGGCGAACACGTTGGTCTGTTCGACGGCATTGGCCAGTTCGGCGTCTCCCATCCACTCGACATCCGAACCGAGCAGCACGGCGTCGATGCGCAAGCCCACCTCGCGGCAGATTTTGGCCGTCACAAGCTCGTTGTCGCCGGTCAATATCTTCACCACCACGCCATGCTCGGCCAAGGCCTTGAGCGCCGGCGCGGTGCTTTCCTTTGGCGGGTCAAGGAAGGCGACATAGCCGATCAGGGTCAGTTCGCGCTCATCGGCCACACCATATATTTCCTGCTCAGGCGGCAGTTCTTTGGCGGCCACGGCGACCACCCGCAAGCCATCGTCATTGAGATCGGCCGTCACCTGGCGTATGCGTTCGAGCAGCTCGGGTGTCAACGGTTCGAGCGCATCGCCGTGGCGCACCTGGGTGCAGACCGACAGGATTTCCTCTACCGCGCCCTTGGTGATGACTAGGTGATGCTCGTCATGCTCAGCCACCACCACCGACATGCGGCGGCGTGTGAAGTCGAACGGTATCTCGTCGACCTTGCGAAATGCGGTCGCCGCCTCCAGTTCGCGGTGTACTTCGACGTGTTCCAGCACGGCCACGTCGAGCAGGTTCTTCAGACCGGTCTGGTAATAGCTGTTGAGGTGCGCCATTTCCAGCACATCGTCAGAATCCTGTCCTCAGACATCGACATGGCGGGCCAGGAAAATCTTGTCCTGCGTGAGCGTGCCGGTCTTGTCGGTGCACAGCACGTCCATCACGCCGAAATTCTGGATCGCGTCTAGGCGCTTTACGATGACTTTCTTGCGAGAGAGGATGACGGCGCCCTTGGCCAGTGTCGAGGTGACGATCATCGGCAACATCTCTGGCGTCAGGCCGACGGCAATGGACAGGGCGAACAGCAGCGCCTCCATCCAGTCTTCCTTGGTGAAGCCATTGATGAACAGGACCGCCGGCGCCATCACGAACATGAATCGGATCAGCAGCCAGCTCACCTTGTTTACGCCGGACTGGAATGCGGTCGGGGCGCGGTCGGTGGCAGTGACGCTGCTGGCGAGCGCGCCGAAGTAGGTGCCATTGCCCGTTGCAACCACGATAGCCGTGGCTACGCCAGACACCACGTTGGTGCCCATGAACAGGATATTGTCAAGTTCAAGCGGGTTGAGAACGCTCATGTCATGATGCTCGGCGAATTTTCTACCGGCATCGACTCGCCCGTCATGGCCGCCTGGCTCACAAACAAGTCCTTGGCGCTCAGCAAACGGCAGTCGGCCGGGATCATGTCGCCCGCCGACAGCACGATCACGTCGCCAGGGACGAGCTGCTTGATCGGCAGTTCAATACGCCGACCGTCCTTAGCTTGAGCGTGCGCGCTGAGGAGTTCCACCTCCGGTGTCGCGCCGACATCGCGCCGCATCACGGTGGCGGTGTTGATGACCATGGCCTTGAGTGCGTCGGCCGCCTTGTTCGACTTGGCTTCCTGCCAAAAACGCAACAGAGTGGAGAGCACGACCATGGTGCCAATGACGGTGGCCGCCTTCAAGTCCTCCGTCAGGTAGGAAATGGCGGCCAGCAGTGTCAGCAACAGATTGAAGGGGTTATTGTAGCAACGCCACAGGTGTAGCCACCATGGCAACGGCTTTTCATGCTTGACCTCGTTCAGGCCGACCCGCGCGCGCGCCGCCTCCGCTTCTTTCTCCGTCTGACCGTCCGCATGGCTGTCTGTCGTCTTGAAAATGATGGACAAGTCGCTGGTCGCGGCGGCCACAAGTGAGTGCCTGAGCGGCGCTGGCACGGCGTGGCGCCCGACGCCCTGGGGCAGCGTTTCCAGCGTGACGAGGCGGCGGAAGTGACGGCCAATGTGGCGTGTGTTCAGGAAGCTTGCGAAAAGTTCTTTCAACAGGGTGAAGTTCATTTTTATTCTCCAGCCGCCCATGTGAGGCCCCCGTTGGTTCAAGGGCGTCACACGGGCGA
The DNA here is from genome assembly GCF_049340345.1 of Undibacterium sp. Di27W. Classification (NCBI taxonomy): domain Bacteria; kingdom Pseudomonadati; phylum Pseudomonadota; class Betaproteobacteria; order Burkholderiales; family Oxalobacteraceae; genus Undibacterium; species Undibacterium sp. Di27W. The sequence continues at coordinate 10,450 of NZ_JBMPOS010000031.1, forward strand.
CATCAATTCAGGGTCGTTGGGCATGGTAAGTTCGGTATTCGCCGTTACAGCGCTTGCGCGTCACGGCAGGAAAGGTACTGATAGCATTCGCAAACCGATCGAGAACCAGCGTTGGTCCGCAATGTGGCCGAAGCGGTTGCCGTAAGTGGCGTCGATCTGTACACGACCGGGCACCAGCCAGTGCCGCACTCCGACCTGGTAATTCGGTTTGCCCTGGTTCTGTCCAAACGTTTCGGCGATCAGCCAATTGTTCGGGTTTAGCTCGGTTTCCGAACCGATGCCCCAGGTAAGCCGGTTGCCCGTCGTCCGCTCGCGCAACCATCCAAGATTGGTGTGCAGCACGAAACGGTCGTCCTTGAAAGAAAAACTCGTCGGGACGGTGGCGTACCAGTCGCGTCCCGCATCGCTCACGTGGGTGTGGCGCGCCGTTCCCAGCGTCAAGCCTATGCCCAGCCATTCGGCGCCATGGTTTTGAGGACGGTTTTTCCCTGGAGCACAACGTCAGTCAGGGACGTGCCGTGGCCATCGCGTGTGATGGCGCCGCCTGCTGTCAACTCAAGGTTGCCGGTGAAGTTGCATGCTAGCAATGCCCAATATTCGGTACTGTCTTGGTTGGTCCTGGTCCAACTTTCGAGTTAGCAGGGCTTGGCAAAGGTGATGCGCGCATCGTCGGTGATCATTGGCCGCGCTGCTTGAGCACACGTCACACCCAGCTATCGTCAAGCGTCTCAAGCGCGCCGAAGGCCACCTTAAAAGCATTATCGCAATGCTTGAAGAGGGGCGCGGATGCCTGGACATCGCTCAGCAGCTTCAAGCGGTCGAAAGCGCAGTCAGTAGCGCCAAAAAAACCTTGGTGCACGACCACATCGACCATTGCCTGGAGCATGCGGTACGTGCCGGAACCCAGAGCGCGGACGACACCATCCGCGAGTTCAAATCGATCACCAAATATCTGTAGAGATCATTCCATGACTGAGTTTTCGACCTTGCAGCAGCAGGGTGCATCCAACGCTTGGCTATTCATCCCCAGCGCTATCCTGCTCGGCGCGTTGCACGGCCTTGAGCCCGGCCACCCCAAAACTATGATGGCGGCCTTTATCGTTGCAGTGCGCGGCACCTTGACTCAGGCAGTTTTGCTTGGCCTCGCGGCAACACTGTCGCATACCGCCGTTGTATGGGTCATCGCATTGGGCGGGATGTATTTCGGTCAGCACTGGGATGCGGAAGCAAGCAAGCCATATATGCAAGTTGCATCGGCCATGCTGATGGCTGGCGTCGCGATCTGGATGATATGGAGGACTTGGCGGCAGCAGCGCACTTGCTTCCATGATCATGGGCATGGCCACGATCACAGCGCCGACGCAGTGAAAAGGATCGACACCGGCCATGGCGTGGTGCGCTTGGAAGTGTTTGAGGATGGCGTACCGGCGCGTTTCCGCGTTTATCGTGAGAGCAAACATGGTCTCGTTTGGCATGCAGATCAGGTCCGCCTTGAAACGGAACGCCCAGATGGCAGCCGTCAGGTGTACGCCTTCGTGCAGCGCGACGATTTCATGGAGTCAGAGCAGGAGATACCGGAACCGCACGAGTTCGTCGCCCGCCTGCCTTTGGGTCATCAAGACCACAGTCATGACTACGACGTGGAGTTCGTCCAGCATGACGACCATCATCATCACGCCATCAAGGACTATGAAGGACTAGATGTGTCGGCGCCTGGCTACCAAGATACCCATGAACTGGCCCACGCCAATAACATTCGCCGCCGTTTTGCCAATCGTGAGGTGACGACTGGTCAAATCATCATATTTGGCCTAACCGGCGGGTTGATTCCATGCCCAGCATCCATCACAGTTTTATTGTTATGCCTACAACTAAAGAAAGTCGCCCTCGGTGCCACATTGGTATTGTGCTTTAGCATCGGGCTGGCAGTAACAATGGTCGCATCGGGCGCCCTGGCCGCGCTGAGCGTGAAGCATGTTTCCAAGCGGTGGAGCGGTTTCGGCAAGTTTGCCGGGTACGCCCCTACTTTTCCGGTGGGCTAATATTGCTAGTTGCCTTCTATATTGGCTACGAAGGACTGCGTGCACTGATGTGATAGTCATCGAGTCACCCCGTCAGTCGCAGTTATCGCTGGTCTGCGTAGATGGAATGCAGGTCGACGCGGATAAATGCAGGTTCATTTGCAGCTAATGCTGGTTTGAGGGAGTCTTCAGTTGCAGTTATTCCTAGCCGAGAATCGCTTGGAATGCTGGTCGCGCCTTTTTCAAATGCAGGTCACTACAGCTAGGGTAACAATCAACGATCGCATTTACAAAACCGTAGCGGGCACATTGTCCGAATCAATTACGACAAAAATTGATGGCCTGCTGAAATCGGCTGCTGGCAAAACTTAACCCACTGCTGAATAATTCCATCTGAAATTGCCTCACGTTTAGCATACGATCCTACATATCTTGATGAGTAGGAGATAGGAGTGGCCCTGGCATTACTATATATATTTTTCTACGCTGACACATTCGTTACCAGATTCCATTATAGAAAATAGCAAGTCGACTTATTAAATCAGCGCTTCAAGGCTAGTACCAATACTCCGGCACAGACCAATGCGATTCCTGACCATTCTTGTAAAGATGGGCGCTCTTCCAAAAAGAGGAAGGCGAATATGGCGACAAACACTAGGCTCATTTTATCGACGGGTGCAACTTTTGAGGCATCACCTATTTGCAGTGCTCGAAAATAGCAGAGCCACGATGCTCCTGTAGCCAAACCTGACAAAATAAGAAACAGCCAACTTTTTGCCGAGAGTGAGGCTGGGTTACTCATTTTTCCGGTCAATGAGACAACGCCAATTAAAACGACAAGAATGATGGCAGTTCTGATCAGGGTGGCGAAGTCGGAGTCAACATTTTTGATACCAATTTTAGCGAAAATTGCCGTGAACGCGGCAAATATCGCCGACAGGCATGCCCAATAAAACCAGCTATTTGAAGTTCCCATTTTTTGCTCCAGATGATAGGGCAGTGCTTGTCAGCCTGATAGGAGTGCATTGAACCGATGCTGATTACATTTATTACTTTGCGTCCGCATTCATCTTGTCAAATTCTGCGAGCAAATCCTTGATACTCTGCTTGCAACTGGTGGGGTTGGGTGTCTTTTCCCGCAAGGCTGCCAATGCTTTGTCGATCGCTTTATCCAGCACATGCCAATCTGCAGCGGCCCTCGGTTTCAAGCCTGCTTCTGCTTCGTCCCAGCTTACTTCCAGGTCTTTGATACGTTTTTTTGCACCAGCAAGATCAGCTTTATCGATCAGTGTTGACGTGTCCTGTGCGATGAGACGGAACTTGTTTAAATCCCCCAGTTTTGAGCTTGCTGCTTGCGCAGAGCTGACAAAATAATCCGTGTGAGTAAGTGGGCCCGAAGCCAGAACAGTAATCAGTCCAAGAGCAAATAAGAAGTGCCTGATTTTTTGATGTTTCATTTTAATACCTCATGATGATGGATTGATAAAAATATACTTGCTTCAGTTTTTTGACATACGTGCGCGCTGGCTGCGTTGGTCAAACGTCAGAAAAAGTACAAGTATCGTAATGGTGCTAAGGAAAGCAATGCTGGTATTGATCGTGCCCCAACCCAGGCCGCCATACTCAGGAGTCTGAGAAAAAAGATCACCCAGTGAGGCTCCCAGTGGGCGGGTAAGTATGTAAGCCAGCCAGAACGCTAAGACAGGATTGGCACCCAAACGGTAGGCAAAGTAAATTAAAGCAATCAATCCGGCGAATATGCCGGTACCCAATCTGAATCCCAGGCCCAGTGCTTCTGTGGCAAGGTCGCCTGCCGCAGTTCCCAGCGCGAACGTCAGCAATATGGCTGTCCAGTAAAATAATTCTCTGCGCCGACTGACAATAGTATGGATAGAAAGAGTACGCTCACGCCGGTACCATGCTCCGAAAACTACCGCGAGCAAAACACAGAAGACGGAAGTGCTTAGATAGAGGCTGACGCCCATGCCATCGGTTAAAGCATCCGTAATTTGTGTGCCAACGATACTGAGCAGCACTACCGAAAGCCAATAGATCCAGGGTACATAGCGATTGATCCTGATCTGTATAAACAGTGCCCATGCCAGCAGACTGGTCATGATTGCACAGGTAATCACAGTGCCCAGACCTGCATGCACAACCAGATAGTCTGCTGCCGTTTCTCCCACAGTCGTGGAAAGTATTTTAATCAACCAGAAAAACAAGGTCACCGCCGGCACCTTGTTTAGCATCTGATGCTGCTGGTTTTTTTGAGATGAATTCATGCTGTCTTTCTATCTAAAAGGGCTGATTTCAGGATAATTCAACAGGGAGATTGGCTTGCAAGCATGCAAACTTATTTCAAAAAACATGTTTGCTTGATTGCACCGGCAAGAGTTCTGTTGCTCAGCATACTGATAGAAGATTAAGAGTTCATTAATTCAACAGGAGCGTCAGAAAATTTTTTAACTTTGATTTCTATTGCATGTCTTAAGTCTGGCTTAACTAAGCATCAGGTAAGCTTGATTCAAGGTTACCATCCTATGCAGACAGCATCAGCCTGGGTCTGTGAACAGCTTATTGCACAAGTTGAAGGAAGATATCGCATGAGAATGCTACTGGTCGAAGATGACCCAATGATAGGCGAAAGCATAGAAGAAGCTTTACGTAGTGAGGCCTATGCGGTTGACTGGGTGCGTGATGGGCTTAATGCGGAACTGGCCCTGGGCAACCAGGACTATGACCTTGTTCTGCTGGACCTGGGTCTGCCCAAAAAGAGTGGCCTGGATGTGTTGCAACGCTATCGCAGGCAAGGAGGGGCGGTGCCAGTACTAATTATCACCGCCCGCGATGCCAAAGCCTCAAGAATAGAGGGGCTGGATGCTGGCGCAGATGACTATCTTATTAAGCCATTTGATGTTGATGAACTCATGGCCCGTATAAGGGCGGTACTCAGGCGGCATCGTGGCTATAACCAGTCGAGCATCAGCCACGGCGGTGTCATGATGAACCTGGCCACGCATGAGGTTACCTTGAACGATGCCATTGTGCATCTCTCGGCGCGTGAGTTTTCTGTGTTACGCGCATTGCTGGACGCTGGCAGTAATGTCGTTCCCAAATCCCAGCTTGAAGACAGGATTTATGGCTGGGGCGATGAAATCGAGAGTAATGCCATTGATGTTTATATCCATCATCTGCGCAGGAAGCTCGGTGCTGATTTTATCAAGAATGTCCGGGGAGTTGGCTATAAATTAATGGCTGCAGAATGAAAACTATACGCGCTCAGCTTATGCTTGGTCTGTTGTCCGGTGCATTGGTATGTACTCTGGTAGCAGGACTGGCCATTTACCGGTTGGCTGACCGTGAGTCGAATGAGCAGTCAGACCGCCAGTTAAAGCAAATAGCCCTGGCCTTGCCTGTGCAACTGGTGACCAATCAGGTTATGCCTGCGACCGAAGATGCTGACGACATGATTCTTATCCAGGTGTGGGACCAGCGTGGCTGGAAAATATACTTTTCGCAGTCAGACCTGCCTTTGCCGCTTCAACCGGCAGTTGGATACCAGAATGTCTCATTTGCAGGTGAGACATTCCGTGTGTATACCGAACTCAGGGCTGACCGCCAGATACAAATTTCACAGCCGGTCTGGGTGCGACACAAATTTGCGGTGAATATGGCATTGCGTATATTGTCGCCACTGGTCGTGCTGCTTTTTGCGCTGGCGTTTCTGATCTATGTTGTGGTTGGCAAGACCCTGGCACCACTACGTAAATTGGAAGCAGCGGTCGCTACCCGAGCGCCCAATGCCTTGCACATTATAGAGCTGGGTGAATTACCAGAAGACTTGCTACCCATACTCTCAGCCCTGAATCGTCTGCTAGAAAAGATTGAGCTTGCGATGACAGAACAACGGGTCTTTGTGGCAGATGCCGCCCATGAATTACGCTCGCCCTTAACTGCATTGAAATTACAACTGCAACTCGCTGAACGCTCTTCTACCGATGCTTTGCGCGCTACTGCGTTTGTCAAGCTGCACGACAGACTGGACAGGTCCAGTCATTTGGTACATCAATTATTAACCCTGGCGCGCCAAGAGCCGGATGAGGCTGCGCGTACGCTGACAGACTGCGACCTGTATTTACTGGCAGAACAGTCGGTGATCGATCATTCTGCCCATGCAGACAGCAAGTCGATTGACCTGGGGCTGACCGGGGATTCCGTATCCATTCATATCCTCGGCAATATCGAAGGCCTGGGCATCATGCTCAATAACCTCGTGGACAATGCTTTGCGCTATACGCAGCGGGGCGGAAGAGTGGATGTCTATGCAGGCGTTGAATCCGGGCAGCCAGTATTGAGGGTGAGTGACAATGGGCCGGGTATTGCTGAAAGTGAACGCATGCGGATATTTGACCGCTTTTATCGCCCTGACGGAAATGCAAGCTGGGGCTGTGGCCTGGGTATGTCCATCGTCAAAAATGTGGCTGACCTGCACAGCGCAGAAATTCATCTGAACAGTAACGCTAATAATGTCGGCCTGGTCGTCACGGTGCGTTTGTCAAGGAATGCATTTGGCATTCCCGAAAAAAATAAATAAATGGCTAAGTGGGCAGGTAAAAGCGTTTCAAAACAGATGGCATTGATACTTGCAATCTCATCGTTTTTGGCCGCGTGAGCATGTTTATTCAACCAAAATTCAACGAAAACTAAACTAAAACTCAACTAAAATTCAACAGTGTTAAGGCTTGCGATGTTAATAAGAAAAAAGCAGTTGCTTGTAGTTGCCGTCATCGGCGCATTACTTTTTATTGGTCTGGGCCAGCACTATATGTGGGGCCAGCCAGCGGCGAAAAACGTGGCGGCGAAACCACTTCCTCTGGTGACGACTGTGATCACACAACGTGCTGACTTGCCCATAAAATTCACTGCACAAGGGCATCTTGTCGCTTAGAATCAGGTGGATGTGCGGCCACAAATAACCGGTGTGATCCGCAGCGTCAATTTCCGTGAGGGTGACCAAGTGCAGGCAGGACAGGTCTTGTTTACCCTGGATGCCAGCGATGCAAGCGCGCTGGTCAATCGCTACAAGGGGCAGTCAGCACAGATACAAGCCTTGCTGGCCGATGCCGAACGCGATTATCTCCGTTCCAAAGAGCTGGTGAAGGCCGGTTTTATCTCGGTCAGCACAGTCACCAGTTCGCAGAGCAAGGTAGAGGCATTGCAGGCACAATTAACTGCCACAAGTGCCGAGACAGACAGTGCAAAAATCCAGGCAGGCTATACCCGTATAACGGCACCGGTTTCTGGCGTGGCAGGTGCTGTCAGCATTCATCCGAGCAGCCTGGCACAGACTTCTTCCGCGCTACCCCTGGTGACACTGGTGCAGATGGACCCGATCGCCATGGAATTCAATTTACCAGAACAGGCACTCCCGACAATCCTGGCCGCCCGTGAAAAGAATAAAGTCGCGGTCACGCTGGAGACGCCAGACAAACAAACGGTACAAGGTTTTATCAGCTTCATCAACAATAGCGTTAACCAGGACACAGGCACCATCAGTCTGAAAGCCAGTTTTCCAAATGCATCACGCCGCTTGTGGCCCGGCGGATTCACCCGCGCTACTGTGCATGCCGGGGTGAGCAAAGACGCTGTGACCTTGCCGCCGCAAGCTGTGCTTGAAGGTCCGGCAGGACGTTTTGTCTATCTGCTCATGGACAATGGCAAGGTGAAATCGAAACCGGTAGATTTGTTGCGCATTCAGGATGGCAAGGCCGTGCTCGAAGGTTTATCTGGCGGCGAAACGGTGGTGCTCGAAGGTGGCCAAAATATTTCAGATGGGGCCGCCGTGACAACTGCCAATAAAGCAGGTGGTACGCCATGAATATCTACGAATTTTTTATCGACCGGCCCATTGCCACCATGCTGCTGTGGCTGAGCGTTATCGTAACGGGCGCGGTATGCTGGTTTAAGTTACCCATTGCGGCTTTACCTAACTACTATACCCCCACCATACAGGTAAGTGCCCGATTGTCCGGTGCCAGCCCGGAAACCATGTCAACTTCGGTTGCCACGCCCCTGGAAAAGCAGTTTTCTGCCATCCCTGGTCTTTTGGCGACAACATCAACCAGCATACAGGGCGAAACCAGATCACGTTGGAATTTGATTCCGGCAGGCCAATTGATGCGGCGGCTGGAGACGTTCAAGCTGCCTTGTTCAGAGCTAGCCGTTCTCTGCCCGCAGAGATGACTACGCCGCCTTCTTATCGCAAGGTCAACCTTGCCGATGCGCCGATATTGCTGGTTGGCTTGAGTTCTCCCTCAATGAAATTGACAGAGCTGAATGGCTTCTCTGACAATCTCATTGTGCCTGCCTTGTCCACGATCAATGGCGTTGCACAGGTCAACGTGACCGGGCAAAAGCGGTATGCAGTGCGCATAGAAATTCAACCCGATCGCCTGGCGGCAGTCAACCTGACCTTGCCTGAAGTGAGTGCCGCACTCAAGGCTGCCAATTCCAATGTGCCTACCGGCCAGTTCGATGGCAAGCGTCAGATGATGATGTTGTATGTTCCCGGCGGTTTGATGAAAGCAACAGACTTTGCCAATGTCATCATCACCAGCAGGCGTGGTCAGCCCATACGGCTGCAGGATGTCGCCGATGTGCAAGACAGCATTGAGAACGTGCAAAACACCAGCGCAATCAATGGTGTCAGCGCCATTCTGCTGACCATACAGCGGCAGCCGGGGGCCAACACGGTCGCCACGGTTGATGCAATCAGAAACATGTTACCCGTGTTGCAGTCACAATTGCCTGCGTCTGTGAAAGTGTCTTTGCTGTCAGACAGGTCTGTTTCCATACGCAATGCTGTCCATGATGTGAATTTGACGATGGTACTCACCATCGCGCTGGTCGTGATGGTCATCTTGTTATTCTTGCGGCGCCTGGCGGCAACGTTGATCCCCTCGATCAGCCTACCCATTTCATTGCTTGGCACCTTCGGGCTCATGTTTGCGCTGGGATTAAGCCTGGATAATATCTCGTTGATGGGGCTGACCATTGCAGTTGGCCTGGTTGTTGATGATGCCATTGTCGAACTTGAAAACATCATGCGTCATATCCAAGCAGGGATGTCGCCGCCATTGGCGGCAAGGCAGGGCGTGAGGGAAGTCGGTTTTACCGTCATGTCCATCTCGGTGTCTTTGATTGCCGTGTTCATTCCCATCTTCTTTATGCCTGGCGTGACTGGCTTGCTGTTCCACGAATTTGCCGTCGTCGTGTCTTTATCGATCGTTGTCTCTGCTGCCGTTGCCTTGACGCTGATACCTTTGATTGTACCCATGCTGATCAAACCAGCCAGTCACCACGCCCATGGACCTGGCTGGACCCGCCTGTTTGAAGCTGGTTTTGAGTACATCCTGGCGGCCTCTGGACGTGGACTTGAATGGGCCATGGCACATCGCAGCATCGTCTTGCTGGGCGGTCTGGCCACTGTATTGCTGACCGGCTTATTGTATGTCGCAGCACCTAAAGGATTTTTTCCCCAAGAAGACATAGGTCAGATATCCGTCAATGTCGATACACCGCAAGACATGGCCTATGACACCAGGCTGGAGATCAACAAGCACCTTGAAGCCATCCTGTTGCGTGACAGCTCTACCAGTGACGTGGTGTCGAAAGTCGATCATGATACGACCGCATTTACGCTTACCTTGAAAGACAAGCGCAAGCGACCCGCAATGCCTGAAGTGCTGGCGCAGTTACGCAAGACAACGGCGGCTTTACCCGGTATCAAAGTCTTTTTCAGTCCAGTGCAGAATTTGCGTATTGGTGGCCGTGGCTCTAAAAGTACTTTCCAATACACACTGGAATCAGTCAGCCCTAGCGACCTGGATATATGGGCAGATAAACTGCTCTCTACCCTGAAAAAATCCGAGGTGTTTGTCGGGCTGGCTACCGATGCACAAAAAGACGGTTTACAGGCAAGATTATTGATTGACCGGGATAAAGCCTCACAGCTGGGTGCGGACATGAACGTCATCAAAAGCACCCTCTACACGGCATTTGGTACACAACAGGTCTCCACCATCTATGCACCTGAAGACAGCTACCAGGTCATCATGGAAATGGCGCTGGAAAGCCGCTGCGACGAAACCAGTTTGAACCAGGTTTATGTGCGTAGCAATACAGGTGCGCTCGTCCCTATCTCTGCACTGGCAAGTGTTGAGCGCACCAAAGGCAGCATGGCAATCAATCATCAGGGGCAGCTTCCTGCGGTCACAATCACGTTCGATCTTGCACCAGGCAAGTCCTTGTCTGATGCCGCGACAGCGATTGATGCTGCCCGTCAGCAGATAGGTTTGCCTACTTTTGTATTCGGTGCATTTGCAGGCCAGGCAGCCCTGTTCCAGCAGGCACAAAGTACCCAGCTCTGGCTCATACTCATCGCCGTGGCAGTGATTTACGTCGTATTGGGCATGCTGTATGAGAGCTGGATACATCCTGTGACGATCTTACTGGGCATTCCCTCTGCCGCAGTCGGTGCCTTGCTTGCATTGCGTATCACCGGTTTTGAGTTGACTTTTATCGCCATGATAGGCGTGCTCCTCCTGATTGGCGTCGTCAAGAAAAATGCCATCATGATGATAGATTTTGCGCTGGATGCCCAGCGACGTCTTGGGTTGACACTAGTCGAGGCAATACGCCAGGCCTGCCTGCTGCGGTTTCGTCCTATCATGATGACGACGCTGTGCGCAATCATGGGGGCGCTGCCCATTGCACTGGGCCTTGGGGCTGGTGCAGAATTGCGCCAGCCTTTGGGGATGTCAATTGTAGGAGGTTTATTGTTTTCTCAATTGATCACCTTGTTTATCACGCCTGTACTTTATCTTTGTTTTGACAGAACCAGGCCTGTCGCTGACCTGGCTGAGCCTGTTGTTGCTTTCAACACATAAATTCTCCAATTAAAATCACCAATTTTTCAGGATGTCCTATGGATGCAATTTTGAAGCGTTTGCAATTACGTTGGCCCAAATTGCTTGCGCTTTTTGTCGGCGTACTACTGCCTTTTTGCCTGTTCAGCATGCTCGCTGGCGAAGCCATAGAGCGCGAGGTATTTTTCTTTGACCAGCCCATACTGATGTTCTTACACGCGCATGCCAATGGACATCTGGATACGCTTATGCTGTTCTTTACCCATATAGGTTCAGCACCATGGGTGGTAACGTTTGAGCTGCTGCTATTCGGGGTTCTCCTTTATACGCGCCGACGCATGGATGCTGTATTTACTTTTTTATCTTTGGTCGGCACGGCACTGCTGAATATGCTGGCAAAGAATTTTTTTGCGAGGATACGGCCTGATTTCTGGGTTTCACTGCAACCAGAAACAAGCTACAGCTTCCCAAGCGGCCACTCCATGAATGCGATGGCGCTGGTGGCTGTTCTCATTATTCTCAGTTGGCGCAGCAAGATCCGCTGGCCTGTTGCGATCACTGCTGTCTGTTTTGCTTTCATGGTCAGTGCCTCGCGTCTGTATCTGGGCGTGCATTTTCCTTCGGATGTACTTGCCGGGTGGACTGCTGCCCTGACCTGGGTGATAGGGCTGGCTTTCATCCTGAAATGCCGGACGGCCCGTGGAGAGGTGAAAACACCAGAAGTTATCGATTAGCTTGCAGATCCGCTCCGTATGATGTGGTGACATTGCTGAAAAGATGCTGAAACGTTTTTTTTGCTGGCTCGACAAGGCCAGTTCAATTTCACCATGTCTATTAATGATTTCTTAATTGTTTTTCGACTAGCATTCATCATTAAGTACAGAATGTGCGTTCAGGGCATTGCGCGATAAAGTGATCAAGCTGAGCCTGGGTAGCATTGTCCAGTGCTTGCAAGGTCTCATCGAAAGCAAATGTCTTTGCAAGAATGGACATTTTTAAAGTCAATGGAAAATTCCGCTTTAGCTTTGCGCCTGCTATTTTTCTGCCTGCATCCTGTGTTTTTGTATGCAGTTTGTCGGTGCAACTTGGAAATGATGTGACATTCAAAGAGACGACCTGTTCTTCAATACGCCTGGTCACCGGGTATGAGAAACGCTGGCCAGAGCATGAAGCTTCCAGCATAGCTTGATCAAGCAGTTAATTTGAGTTGTATCAAACTTCTTACAATACTTACTTTTTTAACAATTCATCGTCACCAGCCACAGATAGCGGCAGGTCATTGCCAACATCAGCGGCGCGACCCTGCCTTGTGCCCATGTTACCGATGGCGTGCGGCGCATTGCCGCGATTGCCCAGGTCGCCCTTCAAAAATGAAACGCCATGCCCAGCCCGCTTTGGGCACGCTGGTGGAAATCAGTATCAGCGATGCAGTCGATGCTGTGCTTGATGATGGTCGGCTACAAGCTGCCTTCCACGCTGGCTTTACTGCCGTCCACACCATCCATGGGCTCATGAGCTTTCACTCGCCTGACAGTGACATCAGCCGTTATAACCGCGCCGCTGTCGGCAGCGTTATCGATATCCATCCGCTGGAACACTGGGCCATGCAAGCCCATGGTGCGTTCATTATCCCACTGAGTTTTCTGGCGTGTTGCCTGCTGTTCCAGCGCATGCGCCGCGCCCACCGCGCACTGCGTAACCATTACAGTGGTTGGAGCATGCTGCTGACCCTGCTGGCACTGACAATGCTATGCCCTGTATTACTTCGCTAGCGAAATCCTGCATCCCTATTGGTCTGCCGCACACTGGATAGTTGGCTAAACTCTGACCTTGTTATTGAGTCTTCATATTTTTCTCGGTCGTGAATTGAAATGCATAGACCGATCTGAATATTGTTTGAATGGGGTTGTCGCTTGCTGATCAGAAAAGGCAAATAAAAGCTAGGTCATCTGCAGACTGGTTCAGGTAAGCATCAAAGAAACACTGCGCTAAAAAAATGCTTGCTGTCGTATCAGTATTTTCGATACGCAAAACTTGGATTTATTTGATGTATAGTTGATATGATATGAAATAATCATTTACCTACTTACTAATGAGTCTTACTTATGCAGCGAGCTCTTGAACGTTTCGGCGTTCCAGAAGAAAATCTAAGGGCGGCAAGAAAATGGGCCGAAAAGCAGAATATTGAAATTTTTCTATGCTATGTACCTACGCGTAAGGAAGTGGCTAAATTAAGTCCGAAGAAAATCACTAAAATCCTGTTGAATTGGATGTGTCACAGTCCAGTCGATATTATCCCTAGTAAAAGCCAGATCATCGATGTCAGGAACATGGGTAAGTTTGCCCATCCCCCAAAAATGTAAAATTAGCCCGAAAGTCTTTCTCAGACCGAAGCATTGAGCTTAGTTTTGAAGCATTTTAAGCACTGCATGAATCACTCTTTTTACATTTTTGGGGGAATTTTGAGTAGAGCGAAGAGTGAGGGGGTCGTGCCGGGATAAAGCTGGAAATGATACACAAGCCTAAAAGTAATATGGATCGAGCCTGTAAATAAAAGTGTGTAAGTAATTCTGGTAGATGAACCTCCTATAATGAGGAATTGCCAAAATGACGACAAACGCCATGGAAAGAAGCAAACTGCAGGCGCTGGCCAAAGAGCTGGCGAAAGACATTAAGACCGAAGCTGATTTGAATGCGTTCTCCCGTGAGCTGCTCAAGCTCACGGTGGAAACAGCGCTCAATGCAGAACTGACCGAGCACCTCGGCTACGAGAGGCATCAGGACAGCACGCCAGGCAAGG
>NZ_JBMPOS010000032.1:0-21229 GCF_049340345.1 Undibacterium sp. Di27W
ATTCACCAAAGTAGGGTGCGCCATGCGCACCGTTGTTTCATCGACCAGGCGCGATCTTGCTCACCATACGGCGCATCAAGCAACGGCGCTGGGCTCCAGCCTGCGCTGGAGCGACGGTTGTGGGGCTAACTCTTTTATCATCTGTACGGCTGGCTGCCAGCATTGACAGTATGATCGGTGATGTTGCGTTCAAATCTTTGCGTCCGTATGCGTGCATTTCAACGCAAAACCTCCGCATCGTCGCTCCTGCGCAGGCAGGAGGCTACCGGGCTGGCGCTCCAGTGGCGTTCGTTGGGCAACTGCAGTCTCTGTCACCTGAATACTTAGTCATGCGAGAGAATACGAATTTATGACACTGCTGATATTGGATAGGTAAGTGTGGGATCGAACAATCATGGTACTAACCTGACCTGGAAAAGAGCTCACGAACTTATAGGCAATAAAAAAGGAGCTTGCGCTCCTCTTTTATTCAGCAGATACAAATTGCATGTAAGCGCTTAAAACGCGTACCCAGCCTTCAACACAGCAAAATTCACACCCGGATTAGGATGCTTGATGCCGCCGTTCGAATAATGCTGAATCTTGAAGCTCAGATCCCAGCCATCCTTGGTGACATAGCCAACGCCGATGTGGTCACCAAACTGGAAATTGGTGGAGAAATGACGGCTGTTGTTGTCATAGATCTCTGACAGCATATGTAAGCCTATGCCTGCTTCGCCGTAAAAGCCTTTTTTGCTATCGTTTTGAAAGCGGAAGACAGGAGTTACGCCTATATCTGTCAGGTTTTGGGTTCCGCCCTTGCCCTGGAAGTTATTGCCACGCCACTCGGCAAGGATGTAATCCCAATAACCGCCGACATGGGTGCCATTTGAAGAAAACCACTGGTTATCCCAGTTCGATTGCAAGCCTGCGCGCAGCATCTTGGTTTTATTGCCGGTAGCAAATTCCAGCGAGGCAGAATCCACAGCAAGTACAGGAGTGCTGGCGCACATGGCCGTGACGGCAATGGCGATTAAAGATGAAATACGCAGACGCATAAAATAGACTTTCAGGTGAAAATAAGAAATCAATCGGACATCAATTTGGAACTATGGACGCTATTGTAGCAATCTCTGGCAATATGCTCTTAAGATGTAGCGTATACAATTTAGTTCCGTCAATCTTGCATGCCTGAAAAGTATGAATATGAAACCGATAGCTCAAACAAATATTGCCTTCCTGGGCACTGGTCTGATGGGCAAGCCCATGGCGCGCAGATTATTGTTGGCTGGCTATCCGGTGGCGGTCTGGAACCGCACACTGGCAAAAGCGGCAACGCTGACTGCCGATGGGGCCAGACTGGCAGACTCTGCCCTGCTGGCTGTGCAGCAAGCAGGTGCAGATATTGTGATTACGATGCTCGAAGATGGCCAGGCCGTGGCCGCAGTCATAGAACAAATCCGGCCTGTCCTGCGTGCAGGCAGCATAGTGATAGACATGAGTTCCATCCAGCAATCGCAGGCGCAGGCCCTGCATGCCTTGTTGCAAAAGCAGGATGTGCATTTTATCGATGCGCCGGTTTCTGGCGGCGTCATCGGAGCAGAAGCAGGGAGTTTGGCCATCATGGCTGGTGCGGATGAAACTATTTATTCTGAAATTGCAGAACTCTTGTCTGCCATGGGTAAGCCACAGCGTGTGGGTGGCCCGGGTACGGGACAATTGGCCAAACTTTGCAATCAGTTGATTGTTGGTGCAACGATTAATATCGTGGCCGAAGCACTGTTGCTGGCGCAAGCCGGTGGTGCTGATCCGGCTGCGGTAAGACAGGCTTTGCGCGGCGGTTTTGCTGAGAGCAGAATACTGGAAGTACATGGCCAGCGCATGCTGGACAGGAGCTTCATGCCTGGCGGCCAGGTCAAAAGCCAGGCCAAGGATATGGAAAATATCCTCATTGCTGCTCAGCATGCCGGAGTTGACTTGCCTATCACCAGGCTGGTAACGGATGTCTATCGCGACTTGTTGCCCGATTATCCTTATGCAGATCATTCGGCAGCTTTGTTGGCATTGGAGCATAAAAATCCCGGTAAACGCCTGGGCGACAAACAGGATGTTTTACCTTAATAGAAGAAAATAATTTCAGCTGATGCGCAGAAAAACAGTATTTGTGTATCGGTAGCCATAGCAGGCGATGACATAAGATATGTAAAACCAGTAAGAGTGCCAAGTTGCCACAACGATCAGGCTGCAAGAATCAAGCAGTCGGCACTGATAGCATGAAATAAATTATTGAACCAGGATTACTATGAGCAGCACTATCGTCAAAGCCGTATGTCCCCATGATTGTCCCGATACCTGTGCCCTGCATGTGACAGTGGAAAACGGCATCGCCACTGCCGTCAAGGGTGACCCCGAACATCCAACCACGGCCGGGGTCTTGTGCACCAAGGTGTCCCGTTATGCCGAACGTACTTACCATGCTGATCGTCTGCTTTATCCGCAAAAGCGCATAGGGCAAAAAGGCGAGGGCAAGTTTGTTCGCATCACCTGGGATGAGGCGATCGCGACCATTGCAGAAAAACTCAAACCCCTGGCTACCAGCAAGCCCTTGGCTATACTGCCTTACAGTTATGCTGGCACCATGGGCCTGGTGCAGGGCGAGAGCATGGCAATGCGCTTCTTCAACAAGATTGGTGCTTCATTCCTGGACCGCACGATATGTGCAACCGCCGGTGGGGTTGGTTATAAATATACAGTAGGCATGCGTCAGGGGGCAGACATAGAGCATACCCAGGACGCCAAACTGATCATCATGTGGGGGGGTAATCCCATTGCCTCCAATCTGCATTTCTGGATGCGCGTGCAAGAAGCCAAACGCAATGGAGCCAAGCTGATAGCGATAGATCCTTATCGCTCATTGACAGCAGAAAAATGCCATCAGCATATTGCCTTGTTGCCAGGCACAGATTCGGCTCTGGCGCTGGGTCTCATGCATGTCCTGATACGCGAAGACCTGCTGGATCATGATTACATCGCAGAACATACCCTGGGCTTTGAACAATTGCGCGAACGAGTAGCGACATGGACACCAGAACGTGTTGCCGAAGTATGTGGTATCAGCGCAGATGAGGTCATCCAGCTCGCCAAGGAATATGGCGAATGCGGCAAGCGCGGCGAAGCCAGCATGATACGCATGAATTATGGCGTACAGCGGGTACATGGTGGTGGCATGGCAGTACGTAATATCGCCTGCCTGCCAGCTCTGACAGGGGCCTGGCGGCATGCTGCAGGTGGCACGCAATTATCGATGTCGGATGCTTTTCCCAAAAATACGACTGCCTTGCAAAGACCGGATCTATTTCCGCAAGACGGGCCGCGCCGTACCATCAATATGAGCACCATAGGCGATGATTTATTGCGTGAAGCTTCTGCCGATTTCGGCCCCAAAGTGGAAGCTGTGATCGTCTATAACTCCAACCCGGTCGCGGTTGCGCCTGAGTCTTCCAAAGTGGCGCAAGGCTTTGCGCGTGAAGACTTGTTCACTGTCGTACTGGAGCACTTCCAGACCGATACCGCAGACTTTGCCGATATCTTGCTGCCAGCGACAACGCAACTGGAACATACCGACATCCATAGCACTTACGGACATCTGTACATGATGGCGAACAATCCGGCGATAACTCCATTGGGTGAAGCCAAACCGAATACCGAAATTTTCCGCTTGATCGCCAGGGCCATGGGTTTTGACGAGGCCTGTTTCAGCGAAAGTGATGATGAAATTGCGGCGCAGGCCTTTAATAAGAACCATGCGCATGCCGTGCATTTTGACTGGTCTTCCTTAAAGAAAGCGGGTTGGGCTAAACTGAAAGTGGCCGATGCCCCATTTGCTCACGGCGGCTTTGGCACGCCATCTGGCAAATGCGAATTTTATAGTGAGAGCATGAAACAAGCCGGGCTGGATCCCTTGCCGACTTATATTGCACCCTATGAATCTGTGGCTTCAAATGCAGCGTTGGCGGCACGCTACCCGCTGGCCATGATTTCGCCACCGGCACGCAATTTCCTGAATTCCACTTTCGTCAATGTGCAAAGCTTGCGCAATACCGAAGGCGAGCCGCATCTGGATATCCACCCTGACGATGCCGGTAGCCGTCATATTGAGCAAGGAGACAAGCTAAGGATATTTAATGACCGAGGCAGCTTTGAAGCCATTGCCCGTGTCACCGACAAGGCCAGGCCAGGTCTGGTGGTGGGCCTGTCCATCTGGTGGAAAAAACTTGCGGGTGATAACAAGAATGCCAATGAAGTCACCAGTCAGCGTTTAACGGACATGGGCGCTGGCCCTACCTTCTACGACTTGTTGGTGGAAGTTGAGAAGTGCACATAAATTTTTGCCCACTATCAACTTCTTTTTACCAACAGCCTGCAATCATCCCGCCATGGATAAGGCGGGATGATATTGCGGCAGATCAAAAAGAGTAAAAATCCCTCGCTTGAATTTGCTGCGGTGCGGCATTTTCCTAGAGGATGGTTTCAGGTAGACTTTAAATCGCTTGCTTTAGCAGAACTTAGTCGATAGCATCGAAACTAGGGGACGCATGCCTGCAATGATCATTTTTCTCACGGTGCCTGATAAAAGAAAGTCGTGTAAAACAAAAAACTGCAGCGCAGCACCATACAACAACAATCATAGGAGACGGAGAAAATATGGATAAGATTTGGCTGAAAAACTATCCTGCAGGCGTGCCGGCAGAAATTGATATAAACCAGTATCAATCCCTGGTGCAAATGCTGGAAGAGTCATTTCAGAAATTCGCTGCCCGTGATGCCTATGCCTGCATGGATAAACGCATTACTTACGGTGAACTGGATAAAATGTCCAAGCAACTGGCTGCCTGGTTGCAAGCCAAGGGCCTGAAAAAAGGTGCCCGCGTTGCCATCATGATGCCAAATGTCTTGCAATATCCTGTCGTCATGGCAGCGATCTTGCGTGCTGGTTGCACGGTCGTCAATGTCAATCCCCTCTATACTCCACGCGAGCTTGAGCATCAGTTGAAAGACTCGGGCGCAGAGGCCATCTTCATCCTGGAAAATTTTGCCGTCACGCTGGAGCATGTGCTCAGCAAGACAGCGATCAAGCACATCGTCGTCGCCAACATGGGCGAAATGCTGGGTGGCTTGAAAGGCACTATCGTCAATTTCGTGGTGCGCCATGTCAAAAAAATGGTGCCAGCATTTTCTCTGCCTGGCGCTGTCCGTTTTAATAAAGTGATGTCAGAAGCGGCAGGCCTGAGTTTCACGCCTGTCACAACCACGCATGAAGATGTGGCTTTCCTGCAGTACACCGGCGGTACTACCGGGGTTTCCAAGGGCGCCACTTTGCTGCATAAAAATGTGGTTGCCAATATGCTGCAAAATGATGCCTGGCTGTCACCGAGCATGGCCGGTCATGCAGACGAACAAAAAGTCATCGTCTGTGCCTTGCCGCTGTATCACATCTTTGCGCTGACAGTCTGCAGCTTGCTGGGCACACGTATAGGTGCCTTGAATTTGCTGATCCCCAATCCGCGTGATATTCCTGGCTTTATCAAGGAACTGGGCAAGTATCGCGTCAACATTTTCCCGGCAGTCAATACCCTGTATAACGGCTTGCTGAATAATCCGAATTTTGCTGCATTGGATTTTTCCGGTTATGAAATTTGCAGCGGTGGTGGCATGGCTGTGCAAAAAGCCGTGGCAGACAAGTGGCTCAAAATCACCGGTTGTGCGATTGCCGAAGGTTATGGCTTGTCTGAAACTTCTCCCGTAGCGACCGCTAATCCAGCTGATACCAAAGAATTCTCAGGCACCATAGGCATGCCTATTTCCTCGACTGAAATTGCCATTCTCGATGATGATGGCAACCCGGTTGCTCTGGGTGAGCGTGGCGAAATCGCCATTCGTGGTCCGCAAGTCATGGCGGGTTACTGGAACCGTCCTGAAGAAACGGCCAAGGTCATGACGGCTGATGGTTTCTTCAAAACCGGTGACGTTGGTATCATGGATGAACGCGGTTATACCAAGATCGTCGATCGCAAGAAAGACATGATCCTGGTCTCGGGTTTCAATGTCTATCCAAATGAAATTGAAGAAGTCATCGTCATGCATCCTGGCGTGCTGGAGTGCGCTTGTATCGGTGTGCCAGATGCCAATTCTGGCGAGGCTGTGAAATTGTTTGTGGTGCGCAAAGATCCTTCGCTGACGGTTGACCAGCTCATGGATTATTGCAAGGAGCAATTCACTGCTTACAAAAAACCCAAGTACATAGAGTTCCGTGCTGATTTGCCCAAGACGAATGTGGGCAAGATTTTGCGCCGCGAATTGCGGGATGAAAAGAAGGCGGGATGAAAAGAAGGCATGATGAAAAGAAAGCCTAAACGTTTTCTATCCAGTTAATAAAAAAGGAAGGCATTGCCTTCCTTTTTTATTGTGCATGACTTACTGAAAAACTGAGGTCATTATCCAAACACCACACCTGGCTTGCCATCTTCGACTACAAAACTCTTCAAAGTGGTGATGCCGGAATCAGCTCTGGCAACATCATCCAGCGCCAGGAAATGAGTTTGTATCCGGGTCTGGGAAATATCCATGAGAATGAAACCACGCTTATCACTGCGGCCATATTTGATATGCGGATTTTGAGCTACATATTGATCCGTGCGTTCTTGCGGACGCGAGCTGGAGGTGATTGAGGTGCCGCAAAACTCTGTCGCCAGTATGGGGTTACTGGCAGAGGCTTTACTGTAGAAATCGCGCTTCAGGTTGGCCGCATAAAAGGTATGCACATCACCAGAAATCACCACAGGATTGCTGGGCTTATGCTTTTGCAGGTCTTCCATCAAACGCTGTCTGGCGACGGGATAACCATCCCAGCCATCGGTCCAGAACTTACCCTCTCCCTCATGCGTAATGGCAGTCTGGCTGGATTGTGCCATCAAGGTTTGCTGAGTGAGGATATTCCACTTCGCTGCTGAATTGGCAAAACCGCGCGCCAGCCATTTTTCCTGCTCCATGCCCAGCATGGTATGGGTAGGATCCATCCTGTCACTGCATTCTGCATTGCTGACCGAGTTGGAGCCACCACGTCCCGGCTTGGCGCAGACCTGGTAAGAGCGATACTGACGACTGTCCAGGATATGGAATTTTGCCAGCCTGCCCCAGTCATAACGATCATAGATACGCATATTGGCAAAATCACTATGGCTGGCATGCAGGCGTACCGGCATGTGCTCATAAAATGCCTGGTAGGCAGCGGCGCGGCGCGAGAGGAAGTTGACGTCCAGCCTTTCATCCCTGTCATTGCCATAGTCATTGGCGACTTCATGGTCATCCCAGGTGACTATCCATGGTGCTACATGGTGGGCTGCCTGCAATTGCGGGTCTGTCTTGTATTGGGCATAGCGGGCGCGGTATTCCGCCAGGCTGAAGCTCTCTATATCACGGTTGCGGGGTTTGGTCGGGTGGTGCAGGTCATACGGTCCCCATTCATAAATATAATCACCTAAAAATGCCACCAGATCAGGATTGGCGGCGGCGATATGCCGGTGTGCTGCATATTCGCCAAATTCCCAGTGCTGGCATGAGGCCACGGCCAGTCGCAGATTGCTGACCAGGATATCCGTGGCTGGTGCTGTACGGGTGCGTGCCACCGGGCTGACAGCGTCGCCCAGCATGAAGCGATACCAGTACCAGCGGTCTGGCTGCAAGCCTGTCACATCGACATGCACGCTATGAGCCAGCTCAGGCAGGGCATGGGCTTCACCCTTGTTGACCATGCGGTGGAATTGCTCATCCTCGGCGATTTCCCAGCGCAGCTTATAGGGTATGGCGGGCAGGGCAGCTGCATTCAGAGGCTCGGGCAGCAAGCGCGTCCATAAGACTACGCTGTCATGCCGTGGCGAGCCCGAAGCCACACCGAGACTGAAAGGGTAGACGCTGCTGCGCTCGGCCGCGAACCCGGGAAAAGCCTGGGCCAGGGCAGCGAAGGCAGTGAATTGCAGGGACTGCTGTAAAAACAAACGACGCGTTAACTTCATAGCAATACTCAACCCACCTTGGTGATTTCTTCCAGCGGTGGAATCTGGCGCGGCTTGCGGTCATTGCCCGTGGCGACATAAGTCA
Source organism: Undibacterium sp. Di27W (assembly GCF_049340345.1). NCBI lineage: Bacteria > Pseudomonadati > Pseudomonadota > Betaproteobacteria > Burkholderiales > Oxalobacteraceae > Undibacterium > Undibacterium sp. Di27W. The sequence goes on from NZ_JBMPOS010000032.1 coordinate 8,137, forward strand.
GTGTGGCTTCAGTGACTTTGACTGTATTGGCTTGCAGGCGATTGCGTTCTGCATAGACTTCCACCGAGACAGTGATAGAGGTATTGCCGACCTTGACCACTTCTGCATAAAACGACAGCAGGTCGCCCACAAATACCGGTTGCTTGAACAGGAAGGAATTTACGGCGATAGTGGCAACCCGGCCATTGGCACGGCGGGCAGCCGGGATGGCACCGGCAATATCGACCTGCGACATGATCCAGCCGCCGAACACGTCACCATGGACATTGGCATCGGAAGGCATGGGCATGACCCTGAGGGTGGGCATATGCGATGGCAGCCCGTTGGAAATTTGTTCAGTCATGATGATGGTCTGGGTAAGTGGAAGAAGGGTTTAGCCAATCTTAAACCAAATTTCATGCAGACTGAATAAAGCAAGTGGCTTGTCATTGACTTACACAGTGATATATTGTGAAGTCGATGACAATGTAATAATTTCATCGTCAGAATACAGAAAAAGCGCCTGCTGTACTGGCATGAAAATCAAAGAAGATGATGGAAGCAAAACACGAAGAATTAAGATTGCTGGACGATGTCGTCATGCGTACCGTTGCCAATCCCACTGCCAGCCATGGCTGGCACCAGATGGTGGACTTGTTGCGCCGTCATGCCACGCCTGCCCTGAGCCTGCAACTGGAACAGTTTTTACTGGCGAATATTGCAGCTGATGGCTTGCCTGGTTTTTACCGTGCCACCTTTCTTGACATGCTGACCGGCAGGCCGGAATATCTCCAGCAGGCGGGGCAAATTATCATCGGCCTGCAACCCTATGATGCCGACCGGCTCATGACTTTTCTGCAATATAGCTGGCAAAGAGTATTGCTGGATACCCCCGGACGCCAGGCTTTTCGTCAGCGTTTGCAGGCGCTGGGCTTGCCTGCCATCGTCAACAGCCTCAATCCCTGGATATGGCAGCAGGCACGGCCCACACAGGTGTTGAAAAAACGTGTCATTGATGTGGTGCGCAAGGTGGCCCTGATTGCCCCTTTCCTCAGCAATGTCAAACACCCGCCGACGCTGATGGCCTTGCAACAGGCGGCAAACCTGCGCCAGCTTGGTTATGAAGTCGTGCTGTATTCTGCGCAAGAATTGCTGGGGCCGGATTTCAAGCATTATCTCGGCAGCCACTCATATACGCCAGAGCCGCAGTTCGTGACGGCGGGCTGGGACAAATACCTGGGCCAGGGCGGCCAGGTCATGACTGGCGATACGCGTTTTTCGCTCTTGCAAAGATGGCATAGCCTGCTGACACAAATGGGTTCATTTGATCCCGATCTGGTGATGTTTGTGGGCCTGTATGCGGGGTTGGCCGCCGCCACTTATCCTGCACGTCCAGTACTCAGCCTGGGTATCAATTCACTCTCACCCATGGCACCTGCCGACGTATGGTTGACGGCGCAGCGAGAGCTGGATGGGCAACAGGTTTCAAGCTGGGATGCTGCTTTTTTATCTGGACAGGCTTACTACCATTCCTACCGTGTGCAAAGGCCGGACATGCAACACGGGCATACCCGTGCATCCCTGGGGCTGCCTGCCGACAAGCTGATCCTCGTCACCCTGGTCAGTGAGAGTGAAGCCAGGATCAAGGGGGAGTGGGCTGGGGCCATGTTGCAGATCTTGAACCAGCATCCTGATATCCTTTGGCTTATCGTCGGTGGCAATGGCGCCTTACCCTCAGCCTTGCAGTCTGCCAGGGCGGGCCAGGTGCAATGTGTGGCATTTTGCGCTGATGCAGTCAAATACCTGACTTGCAGTGATATCTACATCAACCCCCCCATGATGGGTGGTGGTTTTGCGGTGGCCGAAGCCATGGCGCTGGCCTTGCCTGCCCTGAGTTTGTCAGGCTCGGATGGTGGCGACAAGCTGGGCCATGCCGCGCAGGCAAACTTGCAGGACTATTTCCAGATCTTGATGTTGTGGCTGCACAATCCTGATGCCAGGAAAGCAGCTGGCCTATCCATGCAAAAGCACTTTGACGATTACCTGGACCTGGACAAGGCCGCTGCCAGCCTGCAAGGCGCTTGCGAACTGGCGCTTACACGCTTTAATCTGAGGATGGCAGCACAGACTTCTTGAACCTGGCCGGATTGCCCACCATCAGTGCCCCGGTTTCGACATCGCTGATCACTACGGCACCGGCACCGATGAAGGCATGGTCCCCAATGCGCAGGCGCTCGGTCAGGGTGGCACCAATGGCGATCGTGACGCTATGGCCTATACGTGACAAACCACCGACATTGCTGCCCGGCTGTACCCGTGAAAAAGCGTCTATATGGGTGTCATGTCCTATGGTGACGCCGCGATTGACAAACACATGGCGTCCCAACACTGCGCCAGGGCTGATGACACTATTGGCACCGACGAACACGCCAGCTGCCAGTTTTGCCATTGGTGAGACATAGGCACGGGGATGTATCAGGGTGTGGAACTCCAGCCCATGCGCTGGAAAGCGCTGCAATATTTCCTGTTCCAGCACCTGGCGCGTGGGCGTTGTAGGACCGAGTAAATACAACTCATCCTGCGCTGGTTGAAAATCAGCTAATTCCACGACTTCAGGCACCGGGCCATAGCTTGCCCAGATATCCAATCGTTGTGCCAGGCTCAGATCACGTTCGCCTGGCGCTTCTGGCAGGTGCAGAACGATCCTGGAAACCACCAGGCCATTTGCCAGCGCGCAATCAAACAAATCAGACAAAATATTGCTACTACCAAAGATCACCAGTTTATTCTTGTTCATATTGAAAACCTTTTAGGCAAGACGCAAATTGTACGATAGCTTCATGGCAATGTCCGCAATCTTGATTGACGGCTTGCTCACTGCAAGGCGAGCTATGCTGATCTGATCGATGCAGATGCGCTCAATGCAGATATGATTTATAGCCTATAATTTTCTTTATGCAGTTTTTGCATGATGTGTTTTTCTCTTTGTTGCCTCCCACTGCATTACGCCCGGGAGGTGATTTTGTTGAATTGCCAATTCAGGCCAGCCCTGTTGTTATTACAGCGCCGGCTAGCTCATTCAACCCAAAAACGAGTACCCCATTAATGCGACGTAATGAATCCGTTCGTAATCCATCTGCCACTGCCCAAGCCGGCAATCCTGCTCAGCGTGGCGACTGGTCCACAGTCAAGACCTTATTGCCTTATTTATGGGCCTATAAGTGGCGTGTTTTACTGGCGCTGACTTTCCTGGTGGCAGCCAAGCTGGCCAATGTCGGCGTACCTATGGTCTTGAAAAACCTGGTGGACAGCATGACCATCAGCCCTGCCCATCCTGCGGCTGTCATGGTCTTGCCTGTGAGTTTGCTGATCGCTTATGGCGCTCTGCGCTTATCGACTACCCTGTTCACGGAATTGCGTGAGTTCGTGTTTGCCAAGGTCACGCAAAGGGCAGTGCGCACCATAGCCCTGCAAGTGTTCCGTCACCTGCATGCCCTGTCTTTGCGCTTTCATCTGAACCGGCAAACGGGTGGTGTCACACGTGATATAGAACGTGGCACGCGGGCGATATCTTCACTGATTTCTTATGCCCTGTTCAGCATCGTCCCCACTTTGCTGGAAATCACTCTGGTCCTGATTTATCTGGGCACGCATTACGATAAATGGTTCAGCGTGATTACTGCGACGGCGCTGGTCACGTATATCGTCTTCACCATCGTCGTGACCGAGTGGCGCACGCATTTCCGTCGTACCATGAATGAGCTGGATTCCAGGGCACATACCAAGGCCATCGATTCCCTGCTCAACTATGAAACGGTGAAGTATTTTGGCAATGAAGAATACGAGGCCCAGCGCTACGATGTAGGCTTGAAGAGTTTTGAAACAGCCGCCGTCAAATCGCAGAGCAGCCTGTTCTTGCTCAATACCGGGCAATCCATGATCATCGCCACGGCGGTGACCCTGATACTGTGGCGTGCCACGCAAGGCGTCATTGATGGCACCATGAGCCTGGGTGATTTGGTGCTAGTGAACGCCTTCATGATACAGCTGTATATCCCCCTCAATTTTCTGGGTGTCTTATACCGCGAAATCAAGCAAAGCTTGGCGGATATGGAAAGACTGTTTTCCCTGCTAGACCAGAACCGTGAAGTGGCCGACGAAGCGAATGCACAAGCCTTGCAGGTACATCACAGAAATGGCGCAGAAATCCGCTTCCAGCATGTGAATTTCAGCTATGAAGAAAAGCGTCAGATTTTGTTTGATGTGGACTTCACCGTTGCACCGGGCACGACCACGGCAGTCGTGGGACATAGTGGTTCTGGTAAATCCACTTTGTCACGTTTGCTGTTCCGTTTTTATGATATCCAGTCAGGTCATATTTCTATCGATGGTCAGGACTTGCGTGATGTGACGCAAGCCTCGGTCAGGGCCGCGATAGGCATAGTCCCGCAAGATACAGTCTTGTTCAATGACAGCATAGAATACAACATCGCCTACGGCAAACCGGGAGCGACGAAAGAGGAAATTGTTGCTGTTGCCAAGGCTGCCTACATCCATGACTTTATCGAATCACTGCCCGATGGCTATGACAGTATGGTGGGTGAACGTGGCTTGAAATTATCCGGTGGTGAAAAGCAGCGCGTAGCCATCGCCCGTACCCTGCTGAAAAATCCGTCGATTTTTATTTTTGATGAAGCCACTTCAGCGCTGGATTCTCAGGCTGAACAATTGATACAGGCGCAGTTGAAAGACATCGCACGCAGCCGTACCAGTCTGGTGATAGCGCACCGTCTATCGACCATCGTCGATGCGCAACAGATTCTGGTCATGGACAAGGGGCGCATCGTAGAACGCGGCACCCATCATGATTTGCTGGCCCTACAGGGAGCATATGCGCGCATGTGGGAACGTCAGCAAAGCAAGAAAAAAGACCAGGCAGAAGAAGATGATGACGAAGCAGATGAAGTTGAATTGGTGAGTGCATAAATGGAAACCAAGTGGCTGGAAGATTTTGTATCCCTGGCAGAGACCAATAGTTTCAGTCGCTCGGCTGAATTGCGCCATGTGACACAACCGGCATTTTCGCGTCGCATACAATCACTGGAAGCCTGGCTGGGCAGCGACCTGATAGACCGCACGTCTTACCCCACGCGCTTGACACATGCGGGTGAAGTTTTCTATGAACAGGCCATTGCCATGCTGGGGCAAATCAACAATGCCCGTGCGCTGTTGCGTGGCAAGCGCACCACCACGCAAACCACGGTGGACTTTGCGGTTCCGCATACCCTGTCACTGACCTATGTACCACGCTGGCTGACCAGCCTGGAAGCCGCTTTTGGTGAAATCAATAGCCGCCTCCTGGCCCTGAATGTACATGATGCCGTCATGACCCTGGTAGAAGGTGGTTGTGACTTGCTGCTGTGCTACCACCATCCACGTCAGCCGCTTTTGCTTGATAGCAGTCAGTACGACATGATCAGCATGGGGACCGAGGCTTTGCGGGCCTATACCCGCTGTGACAAAAATGGTGTGCCCGAGTTATCGCTGCCCGGCACCGAGAAAGAACCATTGCCCTTTCTGGCCTATGCCAATAATGCCTATCTGGGGCGCATGGTCGACCTGATCCTGAACGATACCCGCCAGCCCCTGCATCTGGAAAAATGCTATGAAACCGATATGGCCGAGGGCTTGAAAATGATGGCACTGGAAGGCCGTGGCGTGGCTTTTTTGCCCGAGTCTGCGGTCACTCGTGAAATCAAGCAAAAGCAACTGGCCCGCGCCGATGATGGCAGTGGCACCTGGGAAGTGAATATGGAAATTCGCCTGTATCGTGAAAGGCCATCCATACAAAGGCCGGGCAAGATGATCGTGTCGCGTTTATGGGAATATCTTGAGCAATTGCAGTCAGAAGAAAAACAAAATAAAAACCGGCAAGCCAAGAGCCGTCGGCCAGCCTGAATCTCTTCTGCATCCTTTGGCATGGTTTGGCCAGATGAATGCTTGATGGCTATAACATAAGGCCATTTCATGGTTATGCATTTCATGCATAGATTCATGCAAACAAAGCATTGGCTGATTTTAGAGTGAAAAGACTACTATGCGTCTGCTTTCAGCGCTGGCTAGGAGCCGGTCTGAATTGAAAGAAGTGCAGAAAGATACGCATACCAGTCTAACCATTTCATGAGGTCATACCATGTCCAGCCAGCACCAGATACCGTCCTATCTTACCCCGACAGAGACAGGTCCTTGGTCCGTTTACCTTGAGCAAATCGATCGCGTTACCCCTTACCTGGGCCATTTGTCCCGTTGGGTAGAAACCCTGAAGCGCCCCAAGCGTATCCTCATCGTTGACGTGCCTATCGAGCGTGATGACGGCACTATTGCTCACTTTGAAGGTTACCGTGTACAGCACAATACTTCCCGCGGCCCGGGCAAGGGTGGTGTGCGTTTCCATCAGGATGTGACGCTGTCAGAAGTGATGGCCTTGTCTGCCTGGATGACCATCAAGAACTCTGCAGTCAACGTACCTTACGGTGGTGCCAAAGGCGGTATCCGTGTAGATCCAAAAACCTTGTCACGTGGCGAACTGATGCGCATGACGCGTCGTTACACGTCTGAAATCGGCATCATTATAGGCCCGGATAAAGATATCCCGGCACCAGACGTCAACACCAATGAACAAACCATGGCATGGATGATGGATACCTATTCCATGAATGAAGGCCGTACTGCTACCGGCGTGGTGACTGGCAAACCTATCTCCCTCGGTGGTAGCCTGGGTCGTCGTGAAGCGACTGGCCGTGGTGTATTCGTGGTCGGTAGCGAAGCCGCTGCCAAGCGTGGCCTGAGCATTGCGGGTGCCAAGATTGCTGTACAAGGTTTTGGTAATGTCGGTGGTATCGCAGCCCGTCTGTTTGCGGATGCAGGTGCCAAGATCGTGGCAGTGCAAGATCACGGCGGCACGATTTTCCATTCAAATGGCCTGGATGTTGCCAAATTGCTGGACCACGTCGCCGCCAAAGGCAGTGTTGCTGGTTTTGAAGGTATAGAAGCCGTTTTGCCAAATGATGAATTCTGGTCTGTGAACTGCGATATCATGATCCCGGCAGCACTGGAACAACAAATTACTGTCAAGAACGCTGACCAGATCCGCGCCAAGATCATTCTGGAGGGCGCGAATGGCCCGACGACACCAGAAGCTGACGATATCTTGCGCGACAAGGGCGTGCTGGTCGTGCCGGACGTCATTGCCAATGCTGGTGGCGTGACAGTGTCTTATTTTGAGTGGGTACAGGATTTCTCCAGCTATTTCTGGTCTGAAGATGAAATCAACCTGCGTTTGACCCGTATCATGAAGGAAGCCTTTAATTCAGTCTGGCAAGTGACAGAAGACAAGAATGTCTCCCTGCGTACTGCAGCCTTTATTATTGGTTGCTCCAGAGTGTTGCAGGCACGTGAAGTGCGTGGCTTGTATCCATAATCTGGAATTGTAAATGGCTATCAATCATCTATCCTGATAGGTGATTGTTGCCATATATGAAGAATTGGGCGCGATTTTGGGGTAATACAACCAAGATCGCGTTTTGCACTATGCCTCTCCAGATTGCCGAAAAAAGAGATCGGCAGTCAGCTGACATGTTGAATGTCATCAAAACGGAGTATGAGCAGTGTAACCTGTTTGATCTGGCTGGAATGATAATTGCATAGATGTTTTTAGCATTTTTATAATTATAAATTGTAAAAAATACTGAATAATATTTTGTTAAATGTGAATTTTTCTGTTGAATTTTATGAGTCTTTATCATTAACATCCTGAACCACGTTCAAAGAGGATTATATGAAAGCTTTAAAATGGATAGTAAAGGCTGGCTTGCCCTGCGCGCTGGTCTTGTGCTCCCCGCTTTCATTAGCTGCGGATACCCTGACGCACATCAAAGAGACACAAACGGTGACGATCGCGCACCGTGAAGCATCGTTTCCATTTTCTTATCTGAATGATGATAAGAAACCCATAGGCTATTCTATGGACATTTGCCTGAAGCTGGTCGATGCGATAAAAAAAGAACTCAAACTGCCGCAACTGAATGTGAATTATGTCCTGGTCACAGGCAGTTCACGCATACCTGCCATCGCCGAAGGCAAGGCGGATATGGAATGTGGCTCAACCACCAATAATGCTGAGCGCCGCAAACAAGTGGCGTTTACTATCCCCCATTTCTTTGCCACCGCGAAAATGATCGTTCGCGCCGACTCTGGCATCAAAAACTGGACCGACCTCAAAGGCAAGAAGGTAGTCACCTCCAAAGGCACAACTACGGTCAAATTGCTCAATGATCGTGACAAGGTCAGGGCCCTGGATTTGAAGTTGATGGAAGGCAGTGATCATAATGAATCCTTTGGCATGGTAGAGAGTGGTAAGGCAGATGCTTTTACCGTGGATGATGTGCTGTTATATGGACAGCGCGCCAATGCCAAAGACCCCAGCAAGTTTGTCGTGGTAGGTGATTCTTTGTCGACTGAGCCTTATGCCATCATGTTGCGCAAGGACGATGCTGCCTTCAAAGCGCTGCTGGACCGGGAGATGGCCAGGCTGATGAACGATGGTGAAGTCACCAAGCTTTATGATAAGTGGTTCCGCAAGCCGGTTCCCCCAAAAGGGGCAAACCTGAACATGCCCATGAATTTCCTGTTACGCGACAATATACGTTTCCCCACAGACAAGGTGGCGGATTAACAAACACGATCTTTGCTTGCCATCATCAGCAGATTGATCTGACGTTCAAGAAATTGAATGACAGGCCCAGTTTTTACTGAGCAGGCATGGATTTTTGCAAGGGCAGCTTGAAAGCCATTTTTGCCCCCATTTTTAGTAGTGTATAAGTAGTAATACGTATTAAACCGATTGAAAAAAGCGGTAATTTGCTGAGGGTTTTTGTTAAACTCAAAGCCATGATTTTTGATTTAACTTTCTGGAGACAGTATGAAATTTTCGAAATTGTTGGTAGGTCTGGCAGGAGCAGGTTTGATCGCCGGTGCAGCACAAGCGCAAGACACTGGAACATTGAAAAAAATCAAAGAAACAGGAACCATCACCCTGGGTGTACGTGATTCCTCCAACCCTTTTTCCTATCTGGATGATAAGCAGTCTTATCAGGGTTATTCCATAGATTTGTGCCTGAAAATTGTGACAGCAGTACAAAAACAACTGGGTTTGTCTTCATTAAACGTCAAAATGAATCCGGTAACCTCTGCGACTCGCATTCCTTTGATGGCTAACGGTACTATCGATCTTGAATGCGGTTCCACGACCAATAACGTCGAACGTCAGAAACAAGTGGCTTTTGCACCTACTACTTTTGTGACTGCAAACCGTATTCTGTCGAAAAAATCTTCTGGCATCAAAACTCTGGTTGATCTGAAGGGTAAGAATGTGGTCTCCACTTCTGGCACTTCAAATCTCAAGCAGTTGACACAGTTGAATGCTGACCAGAACCTGGGCATCAATATTTTGCCAGCCAAAGATCATGCAGAAGCTTTCCTGATGGTGGAAACTGGTCGTGCAGTGGCATGGGTGATGGATGATATCCTGCTGGCTTCACAGGTCTCCAACTCAAAAAATCCGGCTGAGTATGAAATCAGCAAGGAAGCACTGTCGGTTGAGCCTTACGGCATCATGCTGCGCAAAGACGATCCTGCATTCAAGAAAGTGGTTGATACAGCTATAGGCAACGTACTGACTTCTGGCGACGTTAATCGTATTTACCACAAATGGTTTATGCAACCTATCCCACCTAAGGGTATCGCTTTGAACTGGCCTATGTCTGACCAGCTCAAGGTAGTGGCAGCCAAGCCGACTGATTCAGGTGAACCTTCTGCTTATGCAGCTGTTCCAGAGGCTCAAAAAGCCGTATTGAACAAAAAGAAAAAATAATACTTAGCAAGGCAAGGTAGTCCGACAAAACGGGGGGATGCACCTCCCGTTTTCTTTTGCAAGGCAATGTAGTGTGAGCTTGCCAAATCGGGCTGAAAGCGCTGCACAGGAGGAGAATATGAATTACAACTGGAATTGGAATATCTTTTGGGACATTGCGCCCGATGGAACGGGAACCTATCTGGAATCCCTGATCGCCGGTCTGAAATGGACACTGGCGACAGCAGGTATGGCCTGGATAATTGCTTTGACATTGGGCATGGTGATAGGGACACTGCGCACAGCGCCCAATAAATGGGTAGTCAGGCTGGCAAATGCCTATGTGGAATTGTTCAGGAATATTCCACTGATCGTGCAAATGTTTCTCTGGTATTTTGTCTTTCCTGAAGTCTTGCCTGAAGCCTGGGGCACGGCACTCAAGCAATTACCGAATGCACCTTTCGTCACTGCGGTATTGAGCCTGGGGTTTTTTACTTCGGCAAGGGTGGCAGTACAGGTATCAACAGGTATCAACGCACTGCCGCGCGGCCAGCGTATGGCGGGAACGGCACTGGGTTTGACACTGCCGCAAACTTACCGTTATGTACTTTTGCCTATGGCGTTTCGCATTATCATCCCTTCACTGGTGAACGAAGTGGCGGCGATCATTAAGAACAGCTCGGTGGCCCTGTCGATAGGCTTGATAGAGCTGATGGCCAGCACACGCTCCATGCAAGAGTTTTCTTTTCAGACTTTTGAGGCTTACGGTGCGGCTACCATCATTTATCTGATCGTGTCAGTGATCGCCATCTTGATGTCGACTTTGCTGGAAAAGAAACTGCGCGTACCAGGTTTCATTACCTCTGGTTCTGCCAATAGTGGAGGGCACTAAACATGGGTAATTTTGATTTTGATGTGATCCAGCGCTCCTGGGTGTATTTGTTCCAGACTGGCATGGTATTCACGCTGAAGCTGACTTTCCTGGCAATGACAGGCGGTATTGTCATCGGCACTATGCTGGCGATGATGCGCTTATCAAGCAATAAGCTGGTTAATCTGATCGCATCCAGCTATGTCAACCTGATGCGCTCCATACCCCTGGTATTGGTGCTCTTCTGGTTTTACTTCCTGGTGCCCTATATCGGTGCCTGGATACTCGGCTCCAAAGATCCTGTGCAAGTTGGTGCTTTTTCGTCCTGCCTGATCACCTTCGTCATGTTTGAAGCCGCTTATTACTGCGAGATCATGCGCTCCGGCATACAGTCCATCCCGCGTGGCCAGATCTGGGCTGGTTATGCCATGGGCATGAACTATTGGCAAACCATGGGCAATATTGTCTTGCCACAGGCCTTCCGCAATATGATCCCTATATTGCTGACGCAAACCATTGTTTTGTTCCAGGACGTATCGCTGGTATCGATTTTGTCGATTCCTGACTTTTTCGGTTCTGCCGCCAAAGTCGCACAGCGCGATGGTCGTCTGGTGGAAATGTATTCCTTCGCGGCAGTTGTTTACTTCTTCATGTGCTTTGGCTTGTCCGCGCTCGTGAAGAAGTTGCAAGCAAAAGTGGCGATCATACGTTAAGAATATTGTGGAGATTTGAAATGATTAAATTGAATAATGTCAGTAAGTGGTATGGTCAGTTCCAGGTGTTGACTGACTGCACGACCGAGGTATCCAAAGGTGAAGTGGTGGTAGTGTGCGGTCCTTCCGGTTCCGGCAAATCCACTCTCATCAAAACGGTCAATGGTCTGGAGCCTTTCCAGAAAGGTCAGATCACGGTGGAAGGTATTTCCGTTGGCGATCCTAAGACCAATCTGTCCAAACTGCGCGCACGCATAGGCATGGTGTTCCAGAACTTTGAATTGTTCCCGCATCTGTCTATTCGTCAAAATCTGACTATCGGCCAAGTCAAAGTCCTGGGCCGTTCAGAAGAAGAAGCGACTGAGCGTGGCCTCAAATACCTGGACCGCGTTGGCCTGATTGCCCAGAAAGACAAATTCCCTGGTCAGTTATCTGGTGGTCAGCAACAGCGTGTGGCGATAGCCCGTGCCCTGTCGATGGACCCGATCGCCATGTTGTTTGATGAACCAACTTCTGCACTTGATCCTGAAATGATCAACGAGGTACTGGATGTCATGGTGGGCCTGGCACAAGAAGGCATGACCATGATGGTGGTGACGCATGAAATGGGTTTTGCCAAGAAGGTGGCAAATCGTATCGTCTTCATGGATAAAGGCGCGATCGTCGAAGATTGCTCTAAAGATGAATTTTTTAACAATGCCCGTTCAGAGCGTGCCCGTGATTTCCTGGATAAAATCATTCATTAATGCATGTTTTCTCCGGATCATAAAACAGCCCTGGTTTCAGGGCTGTTTTTGTTTGCAGATGGGCGTAGTGATTGCTCTTATTATTTTTGCAAATTATCATCCTGGTCAGTGTCCGGTTTTTTAAAAATCTATCGTAAATGTGATTTACGTCACATGTAAAAATAAACCGACATGCTAATCTGCCATCGCTTAAAAAAAATGCAGTAAATATCATAGAAACTTCGTATTCTTTATATCAACAGTAATTGAACTGGACAGCAGACAATGGCCAACACAACAGCAGACATCCAAAAGCTTTACATCGCTTATTTCAATCGTCCAGCAGATCCAAATGGTCTGAATTACTGGGCAGCGCAAAACCTGACAATCGGTCAGATCGCTGATTTGTTCTCCAAGCAACCAGAATACGCTACTGCATTTGCTGGCAAAACAACAGAAGACACCATCAACACCATCTACAACAACCTGTTTGGCCACAAAGCCGACGTCGCAGGTTTGAACTACTGGGTAGGTCAATTGCTGGGCGGCAAAGTCACTATGGGCCAGGCAGCGATCGCCATCCTGGGCGGCGCCACTGGTGCAGACAAAGTCGCCGTTGACTCCAAAGTAGCAGCAGCGACCTCCTTCACTGCAGCAGTAGACACCACAGACGAAATTGTTATTTATTCCAAAGTAGAAAATACCAAGCTGGCCAAAGACTGGCTGAGCAAAGTGTTGGATGCTGCGACACAAGCTTCCCAAATCGCCACACAAGATGCCACCATCCTGTCCATCGTTCAAGGCGGCGGTCAAAAAGACTTCACACTGACAAGCAATACCGACATCGCTACAGCAGAAAACTTCACAGCAGGCCTGGTCTACACACCACAAGGCA
>NZ_JBMPOS010000033.1:0-16103 GCF_049340345.1 Undibacterium sp. Di27W
CTATCATGATCATCGCACGTAAAATATTGCGAGTTGCTTTTAGCCTGTTCAAGAACAGCGTTGATTTTAATTCTGATCTCATCTCGATAAAAACTTGACGGGAACCATAGAATCTAATCGTACCTACACGGGCTGCATGTTTGAAGTAGTCTATGCGGGTTAAACATAGGAAATTGTATGACTTGGAATTATCGCGTCATGTCAAAAGATGGACAATTGGCGATATATGAGGTTTTTTATAAAAATGAAGAAGTTGTTGGCTCAACAGCCGAGCCAGTGACTTTGCGTGCAGATAGCATTGAAGAAATGAAAGAAGAGAGTGTCCGTTATCTTGCAGCATTAGAATTACCGATTCTTGAATTTGAAGACTGAAATCTCGCAACCTGGATAGGTACGATTAGCGATCGCGTAATCGTACCTCTGTATCCGGCTTTAAAATTGAATTGGGCATAAAGTGAACTTTTCGATTGAATAAGTTGAATTAAAAAATTGAAAAATTGTTAGGACGCACGATAATTGAAGAGAAAAATAGATTTTCAGGTTATCAAGAAATCAGCGGGTCAAATTTAAATGATCTTCGTCTTCTTGCTGGAGGAAGTTCTATTAATGCACTTAATTATCTTCTCTACCTCTTAAATGGCAGAGATAGTTTGGCAAATGCAGTGCCATATTTAGATAAAGTAATTAAGAATGACATGAATACACAAGAATGGCTGACACAGTTTTATAAACCACAGAACCCATAGATACGATGAGCCCGCGTAGGTACGATTAGCGGAGCGTAATCGTACGCATGAGATGCCTGAATATGCATAGCCCTTAAGAATAGTTCGTGACGACCATGTACTACCTCAGCAGGTACGGGGTTTATACTTGATACACTACTATGTAGCGGCTTTTCTTTTTAAACAGAATCAAGCATGACGACTACCATGCGTACGATGACGCTGCGCTAATCGTACCTACCTAGTCTCGCTTATTTACTAAAATAGCCAAAGACAGATATGATAGTACAAGCGATTAATGATACTCAAGATGCTTAAACACTGTGCATGAACCCAAGTAGGTACGATTAGCCCAGCGTAATCGTACGCATGACTTCCAAAAATAAGCTAACCGACCAGCAAACCCATGCCCAACTATCGCCGCGCATTTGTCCCGGGAGCGACATGGTTCTTCACCGTCAACCTGTTGCAAAGGCAGGGCAATGACTTGCTGGTGCGTGAGATTGATCTCTTGCGACAAGTCATTAAAAATGTTCGCCATAAATATCCCTTTCATATCGATGCCTGGGTAGTTTTACCTGAGCACATGCATTGCCTATTTACCCTGCCCGATGGCGACAGCAATTTTAGTCTGCGCTGGCGACTCATTAAAAGCGGTTTCTCACGCGCCCTTCCTAAAACAGAGAATCTTTCTGCTGCGCGCCAGGCTACTGGCGAACGTGGTATCTGGCAGCGTCATTATTGGGAACACCTGATACGAGATGAACTGGATTTCCAGAGGCATGTCGATTACGTCCATGTTAATCCACTCAAGCATGGCCTGGTCCGGCGCGTTTGTGACTGGCCTTATTCTACTTTTCACCACTATGTGGAGACAGGCGTGTATCCTCTTGACTGGTGTGGTGATGTGGCGGTAGAGATACGTGGTGGTGATTGATAGGCGGGATTTTTGGATTAGACTACAAATTAGGCCACTCAGGTACGATTAGATTTCGTAGATACGATTAGCGCAGCGTAAACGTACGCATGCAGAGCCTGAATAAGTACAGGCCTCAAGAATATCTCATGAAGACCACCTACTATCATAACAGGCGCGTGGTTTACACTTGAATGACTACCTTGAAGCAGCTACGCTTTTTAAGCAGAATAGAGATTGAGGGCTACCATGCGTACGATTACGCTGCGCTAATCGTACCTACGCGGCCTAGAAATTAAAATTTTCACATTTGAGGTAAGTGAATGGGAATACTCTGGACAGTTTGGCCTCTGGATGAGCAAATGAAATCTTGGTTAGTCGAAACGGGTATAGACTATCCCGATACAAAATCAAGATTCCCTACCGGTATTGAAATAAAAAGTGCCTTATCCCAGCTAAAAAACTACGACGTCAACATCACCGACAATGGCATCGGGCATACCTGGCAAGCAATGATCAACAAAAAAGAAGAAGCCATGGAGAGCGAATGGACCGTACTCAATATTTCTGAATATTCAGGAGATGAACATCCTCAAAAATTATGGTTTGAAAAAGGCTGGGAAAGTTTAATACACCAGATATTGCATAATATCGTGCCATATTGTGGTCCGCTCGTATTAATTGCTGACAGCGGTGATGATCCGGTTATCATTTCAAACCTCGCCATCTGAGTAGGTACGATTAGCGCAGCGTAATCGTACGCATGCAGAGCCTGAATAAGTACAGGCCTCAAGAATATCTCATGAAGACCACCTATTATCATCACAGGCACGTGGTTTATACTTGATACACTACTGTGTAGCGGCTATGCTTTTTAGCAGAATCAAGCATGACTGCTACCATGCGTAAGATTACGCGTCGCTAATCGTAGCTACACACTTCTTAAATAATGAAAATATGAATATACGCCATTCAACATTGCGCTTCCTTGCAAGTAGTTTCTTATTTGCTGCTATATGCAAACCCATTTTTGCAAGTGACTTACCGTGTACGCCACATACGCAGATTTCTGTGTCAAAAATCAATGCCGATGTCATCGCTATCGGCGACTTCCATGGCTCAAATGAAATTCCAGCCTTTGTTGAAGGGCTTGTTTGTCAGCTTGCTGTATCAGGAAAACCCGTCGTGCTTGGTCTGGAATTGCCGATGGACTTGCAAGCAGGTATTACTCAATACACGCTATCCAAGGGAACACCTGAGGATAAAAAGGCCTTGCTTTCAGCCTATTTCTGGCACGAAAAACAGGATGGTCGCCGCAGTGAGGCAATGTTCAAGCTCATTGATTCTGTCAGAAAATTGCGCAATGAAGGTAAGGATGTGCTTATTTCTGCCTTTGACTCAGGAAAGTCAAATGAGCTTCAGCCTTTGACCAAGAATGAAACCAGGTCGCAGGCCAGACGTGACTCCATCATGGCGACCAATATTTACGACAGGCTAAAACAATATCCTGCGCATACGCATATCCTATTTGCGGGAAGTGGGCATACTGGTAAGTTTAAACAACAGGATTGGAATCCTGCTGTCAGCTCAATGGCCTATTTGCTGCAACAGCGTGTCTCTGTGTATTCAATTTATTTTTCTTTTTTGCAAGGTGGTGAAATTTGGGGATGCAGTGGACCGGACACTCCTTGCGGACCATGGCGTATCCGAGCCACCACTGCAACTACCAAAGAGGGCTTTGATTTGATTCTTCCGATTGAAAAATTAACGGCATCCATTCCAGCCAAGGATGCACCGTAAAAACATAGCTGCCCTCTGTTTTCGAAATGCATTGCCGGAGGGGCTTCAGCCAACTTGCCGACAAGGGACTTTTGAATGAACTCACAAAATTCGACGACACCAGAACTACATATCGCTGAAATCCCCTACGAAAATGGCACGCTTCGTTACCGGTACTCAAGATATATGTCTGCTGATGGGACGCGCTGGATAAGACATGGTTTGTTCCATGCGTACCATGCAAATGGCAATGTGGCTTCAGAAGGTTCATATACTGACGGCGCAGAACAAGGCCTCTGGCGTGACTATCATGAAAATGGCCAAATTGCCGCGCAAGGCCACTATCAAAACGGTGCTGAAGCCGGTGAATGGGAATACTGGAACGATGATGGCCTGCGCACGTCATGACGATTGATGCGAGTACGTAGTCCGTAGGTACGATTAGCGCAGCGTAATCGTACGCATGCGATGCCTGAAATAAGCGCAGACCTCAAGAATAGCTAGTGAAGACCATGTATCATCATAACAGGCGCGTGGTTTATGCTTGAATGACTACCATGAAGCAGTTATGCTTTTCAAGCAGAATAGAGAGTGACGGTTATCATGCGTACGATTACGCTGCGCTAATCGTACCTACATATTACTTGCTGCATCTAGTGTCGGTGAACGTGGGCTGTGATTTTTTTCCTTGCAAGAGATATTTTCGCACGCTTATTTCCATACACTGAGTTCCCGCGCTGACTGATCTCTGTAGTCATAAATATCAACTATCTTTGTCAGCTCACCAGACCAGCCGCCGAATTGGCCTTGATGGTTCTTATTAAATCTGGCGATGATGGTCGCGGTTTTTTTATTGAATTTTTCAAGCACTGCCAGCTTCTTGAAGATTCTCTCCTGATCAGCATCACTTACAGTGGGGCCAGAATCGATATTGATCCAGATGCAGTCCTTGCTGGAAACTTCGACCGGGTAAGGGCAGACGACCATCTTTTCCGGGTCGACGAAAATATAGCCAGTGACGTTCACCAGCTTGCCGTGATAGCGCTCTGGCGTCGCAATCAGATTGATCAGAGACAGATCCAGTGCCTGTTCAGGGGCCTTGACCTTAGCTTTAGCCGCAGCAGCAGTCGCAAACAAGGCGACCGTCGCCAGCAGGCATGTAGATAAAAGATGGCGTGACAGGAGATAAGGAATTTTCATGCGATGCACTCCATTTTATTCAACTGAGGGATAGAATCAGCACATGATAACAGGGCTTTAGCTTGGCACGATCTGGACGATTTTTGCTACGCCTGATCTGCACCGTCAAAAAAAGCCATCAAAAATAATCGATTAAAAATAGTCGATTAAAAATAAGCGATCAAAACATAGAAAGGGGAAAGCCGGATGACACGGGCACTGTTGTTATTGATCTGCACCCTGCTGCCGGTTATAAGCTGGGCAGGCCCCGTAGGTGCGATTAGCGCAAGCGTAATCGTACGCATGCAAAGTCTGAAGATGCATAGATATCAGGATATCTCGCGAAGTCCGCGCACTATCATAGCAGGCGCGTGGTTTATGCTTGAATGACTACCATGAAGCAGTTGTGCTTTTCAAGCAGAATAGAGAGTGACGGTTATCATGCGTACGATTACGCTGCGCTAATCGTACCTACACGCAGGTAGAAGAATACTCAATGAAAATAACAATTTTTGTCTTCAGTTTAATGTTAAGTGCAGTCTCCATACTGTCGACATTTGTTAGTGCAGCGACATATTATGTTCTATTTGCGTTGGGTTCAATTCTCGCAAGTTTAAGTTTGGCAGGATTTATTTATCTCGGCCGGACATTTGTTCAATATCGCCGATATTTTTATGGTTTCTATATCTTGCCCATATATGTTTTATTTGATATTTTACTCAGATACGGCTGGGGAATTCGCGTTTTGGATTTTCTGCCATAAAATTGAGAATCAACCTCTGATGCACCCCACGTAGTTATGTTTAGCACAGCCATCCCCAACGCATCTCATTTTCTTAACTGAACAACTTCTATGTTTACGCCAGAATTTACTATTCACGAAAAAAACGAATATGTGCTCGTTGCCAGTCATAGCCTTGAGAATCCAGAAGCGATCCGCTTGAGCCTGCAATACAACAAGGCCCGCATCGCTTTTGCCCATCAGCATTTACCTGCGCATATGAACGCATGCCGTATTATTTATGATGTCCGTGGTCAGTCCGTCTCTGCGAAGACACTTGATGCAATTACTGAAAGTCTTGCTGCAATCTGCACCGTGGAGTTCAAGCGCTGATGGGTATCCAGGTCATCGTAAAAACTGGCTCTGCCAGCGAGATAGCATCTGTGCTCGGTACTATAGCCACAGATTGCGAAATTTTTCCCATTGATGAAGCGAACTGGGGCGTATCTATTCCGACCAAGCTTATTGATGCGGTAGGAGAGAAAAGCATCCGCGTCGCGTTGGATAAACTGGTGCATTTTGACCTCTGGGCTGGGTCATGGAAAATGCCGCTCCAGGTGTAGGTCGGTAGGTACGATTAGCCCGCGTAGGTACGATTAGCGCAGCGTAATCGTACGCATGCAGAGCCTGAATAAGCACAGGCCTCAAGAGTATCTCATGTTGAGCCTTACCATCTCAGCAGACGTGTGACGTATACTTGGTTAACTGCCGTGAACCATCCGGGATTTCAAGCAGGATAGAAAAGTGACGGCGATCATGCGTACGATTACGCTGCGCTAATCGTACCTACGGGATGTTATAGAATGCACGTCGGATGACATGATCGTCATTCAATGACGGTGCGTTGCAACGCACCCTACCTGGGGGCATCTAAGGAGGCCGTTTACACCGCTTTCAATATACGGCATTTCCCGCTGTTAGGGTAGGTACGATTAGCACAGCGCAATCGTACGCATGCGTGCCTCAAAATAAAAACTGTTTGGTGTTTTATAAAACGCTTCAGGAGTAAGCTCTTTCCTGTTGTACATACAGCCTCTCTACCAGTTGAATAACCAGCCCCAAAAGCCGAATGACATTTGCATCTTCGGTCGATAGCTCGATGTCAACCATTCTACCTCGCCAGTATCAACATCAAACACCTTGGCAACAAAAGTGAACTTGCTTCGCGCCTTTTCATCCCAATCCTGTTTTTGTTCCATAGTTAGTGCGACCCTATTGCCATCATTACCCCAAAAAAATAATGCGTCCTGGTGGGGAGTAAGCTTGAATAAACCTGCATCAAGGTCAAAAACTCCCTTGATATTGCGACAGCTCTCGATTAATAAAGCAGGCAGGAGTGCGTTTTTTCCTGGTACGATATCGTAGACATGCAGGCTAACTGGGCAACTATTCTTTGCACGCTTTATATGCGCCGAGTAATCGACTCTCTCAAAACTCTGACACCCTTTTGATACATACAAAACACCAGGCTCCTCACGGAGGTTAAGCAAATACAAGGTTCGACTGGTCGGGAAATAAGCGACACTATCATCATTGCCAAGATCCAGTTCCAGCTTGTCAGGCAAAGACACTGCACAATCAGCCTGATTCGCTACAGGCGTCATTATCTGCCGCCCTTTAAGCCAGACTTCTTCACCCCTATATCCCACCTGCCTCAGAGGGCGCATTCCTGGATGTGCTGTAACGCAATCGTCGGCAGCCCTGGAACCATCATCAACGCTATTACATCCAGCAGGATAAATAGTGTCTTTAGAAATCCATGGCTTCAAGTCGGCGTCAAAATTCTGAGTCCGTGCAAAAGGCATAGACACCGCTTTTGGTATCGCACCCCGGTCTTTTGGCGCTGTTGAAAACTGTATGCTCGCGTCATAGCCCAAGACTTCTGTCTGTGCTGGATCAAGATCAAATCCATTAAAGTGCCCCCCCATAATCTCGTGCATACCGCCAAAACACGATCACGCCATTCTCACGGACTAATTCTGGATGCCTATAAGGCCCCCAGGAGACAGAGCCAAATTGGTACTTCGCAAAAAGTACGGTGCAGATGATTGATAGCGAGATGATGACAATAGTTTTTTTCATGTAAGAGGCGTTTCAAATTATTGTTTACCATGAGCTCGCTTATTCCCATATCCCTTTTTTCCAGTGCTTGCACTTGATTTTGGCATTGCCGTACAGAGTGAGCATTTACTTTTGTATGTCCAGTTTCTGTACCTACAGGGGGTGTCAGTAATATATTCGCTGCTAAAGCCGCTCTTCTCATCGATGATCCACAGCGATTGCTGCACAAGCACACATGCATACTGACGACTGAAAAAACACTATTTGCCAGTTTCGCACATGGTTTGCATGCCAAATGACAGTATTAGTATGGGCACCTAAAAGTGTTAGTAATATTTTGTTACATTTATCAAAAATACATGTATGATTGCTACCGAAAATATGCCCTGCAGATTTTTTCAGGCAACTATCATTTTGCCTTTTTAAGGCCTTTACAGAGATTTTATTCCTTCCAACTTTACGGTGAATTTAGATGACATTTACTCCAAAGCAAGTACAACGCGGCTTTACACTGATCGAATTGATGATCGTTGTAGCGATTATTGGTATTTTGGCAGCGATTGCTATCCCTCAATACTCTGACTATACATCCCGCACTCGTGCCACAGGTGCCAGGGCTGAGATAGAAAGTACATTGAGAGGCATGTCCTTATGCGTACAAGGTGACGCTGGTGTCTGGACAAATTGCATAACATCAGGCTCTAACGGTGTACCTGTAGTGGCAATCACCAAGTTCATGGCAACTGTTCCTGCACTTTCTGCTGGTCAGGTGATATTTACGTCGACTGCAACGGTAAGCACCAGTGATACCACGCAATTGGTAGGTACCTTGACTCCCTCGACTGTTGTCAACCAGGCCAATATGATCTGGAGTGCGGCCGGTTCTATCTGCAACGGCAATCGCGGCTTGAAAACCGGTGCGGGTGGTTGCTAATCTGTTCTTACTGCTCAACACCAGGAAATGCCCTTCTTCATGAAGGGCATTTTTTTGGAATGGGGATAAACAGGCACTGGTGGCAGCCTCTATACTGTATCAATGTCATCTCTGAGAATTTTTTACCCATCAGTGGAGCTGTTCAGTGCATGCCAGCTTACCAGCAGTGGCATTTTTCACTTTAGGTCCCTTAAAGTGAGCCACACATTGCAGAATGGCAAACTATGATTGCACAATCAATATATCTAATCACAACAGAAAGACCGTTTATTGTCAGTTTCATGTAGCGCTTTATATTTAAGTGACAGTATTAGGGATAGCTTTAAGACATCACTGACATATTTTGTTATTCAACTCAAGAAATAGATAGAAATACTTGTATTTTCATCATAAAAACTCTCTTTTTCAGTCTTTCTCAAGAGCTTGGCATAGATCTCGCTTATGTGGATATAACAGAAGTTTTAATTTTATTAACTTTTTGACAAGCTCAAAGATGACATCTATTCAAAAACAAGCACAACGCGGTTTTACCCTCATCGAACTGATGATCGTGGTGGCAATTATCGGCATTCTGGCTGCAATTGCTATTCCTCAATATTCCGACTACACGTCACGTACCCGTGCAACTGGTGCTCGTGCTGAAATGGAAAGCACGATAACGGCAATGACTTTATGTGTTCAAAGTGACGCGGGTGTCTGGACCAATTGCGTCACCACAGGAAGTAACGGTATTCCTATCGTTGCAGTGACCAAGTTCGTGGCCGCTGTTCCGGCTATTTCTGCTGCAAGGGTGATATTTACATCGACTGCAACAGTAAGTACTAGCGATACAACACAATTGGTAGGCACCTTGACCCCTTCTACTGTTGTTAACCAGGCCAATATGATTTGGTCCGCTGCCGGCTCTATCTGCAACGGTAATCGCGGCTTGAAAACCGGTGCTGGTGGTTGCTGAATAGTAGACTTGCCAGGTAGGCTTGCCAAGCAGGCTTGCCAAACACTAAAAAAGCCCTTCTATTACGAGGGGCTTTTTTGTCGGGAAGGTAAATTCAATATCAATTCAAATCAATGGGATCTACGCAAAATTGTTCCAGCGAAGCTATCGCTTTGGTATATTCGCGCACTTGCCTGATCACTCTCGCTTCTATGCGCCAAGCATACAGGCCTGAGGCAGCCAGATTCTTACAAGCCAGTTGACGTGTCATACAAGTTATCGCCAGATTTTCATCGCATCCTTGACATTGGCCTCGGCCTTTCAATCCGCGCCTGATGTACTGCCAACGCCTCAAGGCAGAATAATCATCGTTTTCATTAAAAAACACCCGCTTTAATGGGCTGATTAACAGCCGCGCCCCTCATCAAGTACGATATTTGCCATTGAGAAAAATTACAACAATGCCAATAAAAATGACATTTTTGTCAGTTTAGGGATTCAGTAAATAGACTACATGACAGCATAGGTAATAATTTTTGTATATCACTGACATATTTTGTTACGTTTTTCTCAAAAAATAGGCCTACACCTCTATTTTCATTGCAAAAAATTTCATTTTCAAAGTAGTCGATAAACTGGCACAAAGTTTGCTATTTAAGGAATCGTTCAGCAACTTTACTTTTTTCAACTTCTCCGCGAGTTTAAAGATGGCACCTCTACTCAAACAATTTCAACGTGGCTTTACCCTGATAGAACTGATGATTGTGGTCGCAATTATCGGCATTCTGGCAGCGATTGCCATTCCTCAATACTCCGACTATACATCCCGCACCCGCGCAGCCGGTGCCAGGGCTGAGCTAGAAAGTACGCTCACATCCATGGCTGTCTGCTTTCAGGGAGAAGCAAGTGTCTGGACTAATTGCATCACACCAGGTACCAACAGCATTCCCAGTATTGCTGTGACTAAATTCATTACCGCTGCACCAGTGCTTTCAGCTGGCCAAGTTGTTTTCACCTCTGCAGCAACAGTCAGCCCCAGCGACACTACCCAACTGGTAGGAACGTTGACAGCGTCCACGATAACCAACCAGGCAAATATGAAATGGGATGCGACTGGCACGATCTGCAATGGTAATCGTGGCCTGAAAACAGGTAGCGGCGGTTGCTGATACACCTGTATAGAAAGACCTGACAATGCCTTCCAAACAGGAAGGCATTTAATATTGGCTATGGATTGCCTTGCGCCAGCCTTATGGTTCGCACTCTCCCTCTGTGCCTTCATTTCGACATAGGAAGATCATGATAGACATGCATAAGCATGTCTATTTTTTTACCTGATGATTGTCCGGACATGCAAATTCGGCGATGTAAATTCGGGTATATAAATTAGATGGCTGCAGTAAACCGCATCTCCAGGCCTGATGCACTGATGTTACTCAAATCAAGCCTTGATGCACTGCCATCCCACCAAAGGCTTTTGGGATTGGTATCGACACCGAATCGCTTGTTGACATCGCTACTGAACAAATCAGTGGCGTCTCCGTCATTGTTGGCATCGTGCTCCAGATCATTGCGACCATCTGCCTGGATCAAAGCACATTCATAGTGTTTTTCAGAAGTCATTTGTTCGTTTTGATTATCCCCCAGCTCGTCAATATGCCAGACGGCAAGCCCTGCAGCGGGCAGTGCGGCATCTCTGCCTGATCTCTGGCGATTTTCGATAATAAAGTACTCGGTTGCATTCTTTTTGTGGATAAAAAATTGATTTTTCTCAGCGTAAGCACTGGCATTCAAGCCTGCTGTCAATGCAGTCAATGTTTGTGCCCACCCTGCTTTGTATTTCAGGTAGGCGTTAATCTGGGGAGGATTTTTTTCATCTGCATTCGGCCCCGCACACATGAGGCAAAATTTTCCGATTCCAGCGGATTGATTTCCGTAGTCATAGAGATCCGGAAAATCACAAATCATATGGCCATTCTCATGGCAAAAAGTGCCAAGGCTGAGTTCATCTGTCATGTCGGTAATCTGATAATCGAATACCTGCTTGTTTGGCGTCAATTGGTAGGGATTCGTCAAATGGGATGAATGCGGCCAAAGCCCTTTTTTCCAATTATTGACTCTGGTTCCTGCATAGAATACGTTTGTAGCATAGATATAGCCTTGCTGATCTATCGTCAATTTGCTGAAGTCGAATCCCTTATTTTTAAAGTAGTCCAGCGCTTCTTTAATGAGTTCAAGCGTGCGTTTGGGCAGCGCGATGGATTCGTCTGTGTAATACTTCCTTGGATGTTTGGCGGTGTAATAAGGTGTGACGATATTGGTGTAGTTAAGGCGGCCTCCCGAGACGTCATGAAAATAATCATGGACTGAGCCATTATTACCAAACCCGCGGTATCCAGCCTGGTTGCAGAAGTTCTCCACTTCTGTCTGGGGAATCGTTCCCGGAATGTCAGAAAACTGAATGAGGATGCACAAGCCCACAAAGTTTCCCACCGTGGCGCGAGAGGGTGGAGCAGCCATAATGCCTTCCCTGCCGTCATTGCGTGCGAGCTGAGCCACAATGTCTTTGGCATTTTTTCTACGAATTTCCCAACGCGAGCCACCATGCGGAAATGCGCTTTGTTGCAATGCTTGTGCCTTTGCTGCGGCTGCTTTGGTCCGCAAACCTGATCGCAAGTTCAACGTCCGCGGGTCAACCTGCCGTGGTCGTGCTCCGCTTGCCAGCAATTTGTCTGCCTCATGATTGATATCCGCGTACTCATAAAATCCTGTCGCCGGGTTTTCGACGACGGTGTAGCCGTTGAGTGTTTCAAAAACCGCGTGATGCTGATTGCCCCAGCCACGAACCCATAGCTTCGTGCCGTCGGGCTGAGTAAAAGTAAACTGCTTGCCACTAAACTGTGCTGGCATGATTTTCCCTTTTCGGTCTTTACCTCAGACAACAGCAAACAGAATGAAATAAGTAGCCACCGTCATTATTCATCGTCATGATTGCCATGCAGCCTGGCCGCAGGCGCGCTTACTTTGCCTTGGTCCTGGCTGTCGGTTTGATGGCTGTAGCGATGGGGGCAATGGGAGCAGCGTCCGCTGCCGGCGCATCCGGGCAGTTGGCGTTGACCGTATATTTTTCTCCATCCGGGATGGCTGCGGCCTCGCACCCCTCTGCTTTAAATTGCGCGATGATTGCCGCAACCGCATCTTTGGAAACACCAGTTATCTGACGAGTCACCATTTGAATCTCCTTTACCTAAGTGTAAACACCAGCTCTATTTGAGTTTCAGATCTGTAACGGCCTGCGCCCGGGCTGCTTCTTGTTCTTCTGTGTTGATGAACACAGTGATCGTGCCCGGCCCGGTTGCAAAATTGTGTTTTGACATCCAGTCTTGCAATATGGCTTCGTTGGCCTTGTTGATCGTGGCACCATCAGGCATCCAGAATTTGAACAGTGCCTTGGTCGTCGCGGTATTGGCATAGGTGCCTTTCGTCAATTCCTGCATGACGGCCTTGGCTGTTGTGGCTTTCGCACCGGCATCTTTAGAAACCGAATTGATGGCAGCGGGAATAGTGCCTGCCTGGGCGAAGGAGATCAAATCACTTTCAGCAGCAAACCACGAATACTGGGCGACAGGGAGTTGTTCTTTGCCCCTGATCTGCGCGCGTACCGTATCTCTGTCCGCCTGCATTTGCGCCATCAGTGCAGGCATGGTCTTGTCAAACATCGCGCCTTTATCAAAAGAGGCAGCACCACCCACGATCGCCGTTGAAACAGCAGAAATGGCGGTCTTGGTATTGGGAACGCGAGACACAGTGGATGCCGCCGACAACGCCAGCACTGCCCAGTCTGTACCCACGCCTACACCTACGCCTTGCTTGTAGAGCATGCGTTCAAAATCATTGAATTTCCTGTCTATCTCGGCCATGCGGGCGTCAATGATTTCATTGCGTAGCGTCTTTTTGACGCTGGCATCTGTCTCTGTGTTGTACTGCCTTATCGCATCATCCCCTAATTGATACCCTGCCTGTGGGTAGACCGCCGTCGATGTGGCAGGATCTTCTGGAAAACCCTTGACGATCGCACAGCCAGGTAAAAGCCCAATAACAGCGGCCAGAGAAAGATAAGCAACAGCAAGAGAGAATGACTTTGAAGATGAATGAGGGTATTTCCAGAAAATACGCATTGAATGACTCCATCACGGCTGTGCTTACATTTAATTGTCAATTAATCTTTTAATTAAAATAATAATAAAGCATTTTTACAGAAACAACATAGCAAAAATACAATATAATGAGATTATCGTACGCATCTGAAAGCCCCTGTGTGTCATCCCGTTTTTAGCTGCGCTCGCTGATCAGTTAGCCATTGCATTACAAGGAAGGCCTGGGCGCGATTGCGCTACAATTGCGCTACGTTTGCCCCCCAGGCTTGCTACATCTTGAATAACGCTATTCAACATCACATATGGCATCGACCAAAATGCATGATCAATCTACCTGGAACAGGTTCAAGCAGTTGTTTGAATTACCCAAAGCTGAACGGGAAAAATCTTACTCTTCGAAGAATCTGGCGCTTTTAAAAAATTTTGTGGCATCTGAAATGACCAATTGCTCTTTGCCAGAGATCGACAATGCACAAGATTTTTCTGAGACGATTGAATCATTGGGTATCAACTACCGGCTATGGAACCAGCGGCTGATGGGATTGATGATCGCCCATGATCAAATAGCTGACCAGCAAACTGCGCAGGATTTGCAGGAGTTCGCGGCAACTTGTCCCTGGAGTATGCTGGTTGAAGTCGTCAGAAATGCTCCTGATACCTCGCCTGGCGACGACGAACTGGCATGACCCGCGGCCATCACACGTATGTCATGCATCCCGGCTTAAGACACAATATAAATTGCCACCGCGGCATGGGGCCGCTATATTAGCGCGTCGAAAATAACTGCGCTCGTGATTACCCCTCCCTCTATGCTTAAGCTATACCGCCTCTTCCTGAACACGCTGGAGCTTCCTATCATCATCCGCATCTGGTGTGTGGCTGGACTGGTCCTGTGCCCTCTGACGATCTTGCTCGTAGTGCTGCCCTTGTTTAACTGGACAATTGGCGGTTATCAACTCAGCTATCGAGAGTTTTGGTACTGCGGGACTGGGCTTGCCATGTTGGTTTTTGGAATAGTGGGCACGGCAGGCTTCTGGGGCATGGCTGCCCGCATACCGGCGACGCGCTGGTTGCTGGTGCTCATGCCAGCAGCGCCAACGCTAGTCATGATACTTTACCCTGGCCCCTGCTTCGTACCAGAATCACTCATGAATACAGACATCGCAGTCAGCGTACAAATCCATGCCTTTATCATTTATGCCAGCCTGTTTCACCTGCCCTCGATACGTCGTTATTTCAAGCTGGCAGGCGATTCCGCGCAAAAATAGGTCGACACCATCTGCATGCCTGATCACAGGTTTTTTGCCAGATCCGTAGGCCCGTAGATACGATTAGCCAAGCGTAATTGCACGCATGCAAGGCCTAGCATAAGCCCAGGCCTCAAGAACATCTCGTGATGCACACTGAGCTACTCCAACTGCAGTCGGTTTATATTTGATTAACGACTGTGAAGCCTCCATGCTTTTCAAGCGTCATAGAGAATGATGGTTACCATGCGTACGATGACGCTGCATTAATCGTACCTGCACGGGCTGTGCAAAAAAATATCGCCACCCAGTAGGGTGCGTTGCAACGCACCGCCTTGCGCATCACGCCGTGTATTTACTCCCTACATGGTGCGTTACAACGCACCCTACAAAACTGCCGTGCTTTTCAAGCAGAATAGAAAGTGGCGGTTATCATGCGTACGATTACGCTACGCTAATCGTACCTACACAGGTTACACGGGCTCATGCTTTTCTCTGTGACTCTGTGTCTCTGTGGTGAGTTTTCAGGTCTTATGCTTTTCTTCTGCCAGTGATCTGTGCAAAAAAATATCGCCAGCCGGTAGGTTTCGTTGCAACGCACCGTCTTGCAAATCACGCCGTGTATTTGCTCCCTACATGGTGCGTTATAACGCACCCTACAGACTACGCAACCCGGCGTTTTAATTTATGGATATATTTTCCCGGGGAAATGCAGCGTTAAAACACATTATCCTATTGATCAAGGTTACGCTCAAACTCGTTATTGCATTGCATGCACAACCACGATTTCTTCCAATTTTTTAACTTTTCCTGATAACCAATATTGGCGGAAGCACGAAGTGTCTTGTACCACAGTAGTACCAGACCCACCATGCATAACGTGAATGTGATGACTGCCGGAACCACGTAACCTGAAAACATGCTCAGTGTAGCGACCTTGTGCGCTACGATAAGCGAGAGCACCGCAAATACCCAAATCAGCAATCCCAATTCCGGTGCTTCAGGCGGAGCACACTTGTAGGCCAGACTTGATAAGTCATCCGAAGAATACATATCGTGCACAATGCTGAAAGACTTGATGTT
Organism: Undibacterium sp. Di27W; assembly: GCF_049340345.1. Taxonomy (NCBI): domain Bacteria; kingdom Pseudomonadati; phylum Pseudomonadota; class Betaproteobacteria; order Burkholderiales; family Oxalobacteraceae; genus Undibacterium; species Undibacterium sp. Di27W. Next base: position 15,797 of record NZ_JBMPOS010000033.1, read on the forward strand.
ATCGGAACCGCATTTTGGACAAACTTGCATAGCTATGCCTTATGTATGATTGAGCGTGTCGCTTTTTTTACTTATACCTTGCAACAGCACTTGTGAATAATACCCTGCCCCACACGCATTCACGGAATATTCTTATATGCGTTTTATGCGGAGAGCCTGGCTGATGATGTACCAGGACCAGTAGGTACGATTAGATTCTATGGTTCCCGTCAAGTTTTTATCGAGATGAGATCAGAATTAAAATCAACGCTGTTCTTGAACAGGCTAAAAGCAACTCGCAATATTTTACGTGCGATGATCATGATAG
>NZ_JBMPOS010000034.1:0-14689 GCF_049340345.1 Undibacterium sp. Di27W
TACGCAGGGCCATTTATACAACCAATGCCATCGAATCACTTAACAGCGTCATTCGATCAGCCACCAAACGCAGAAAATTGTTCCCCAATGATGCCTCGGCCATGAAAGTGGTGTACCTGGCGATACAGCAGGCAGCGAAGAAATGGACCATGCCTATACAACACTGGCGACAGGCACTCAATCGCTTTGATATAGAATTTGGTGAACGCATCAACGCTCACCAATAGTTCCGGGAGGACTTACACAGTTATTTTTACAGGCTCTTTACCTACCTAATTTCCCAAACTCAGCAAGTCTTATTGTTTTGTTCCCGCGTGGTGAAGTTCACGCTATTTTAAAAAAACATCAAATTACTTAGCTACAATCTACTGGGCTCGACAATGTTTCGCATTGCAAAAGTCCGCAGTTGATAACAATAAACCGCTTACAACTACTCATGTATGAAATTTGAAAGCTGAGTTTCTCAAAAAACGCCGCAGAAAAAATCTGCGGCGGTCAATTTTCGTCACGCTATTTGGTGCAATTCGTATAACGCGAAATCCTCAATAATGTGGCCGGCAGTCGTACGAAAAGCTGCGATGTACTGACTCTCCATATGTGCTTGCCAGAGTTCCCGCGTTTCCCATTCCTCTACAAACGTCACTTCGACTTTGTCCCTCGACGATCTGTGCAATTCATAATGCAGGCAACCCAGGCTATTCTTAGTCGCTGCGACTAGTCGCATTTGCTCGGAGATCATAAGCTGCTCCATGCCGCGCTTGGCACGCACATGGGCGACGATGGTCAGTGTATTCTTCATCTCAAATCCTTTCAATGTGGCTTTGCGGGCGGATATTGATCCAAGTCTTCTATTGATGGTCCTCCCTTAAGCCAATTCACTACCCAGCCGCTTTCGAGAATATTCACCGTCTGTGATCCAGCAGGCAGCCAGGCTTCATGTAGCACCCCACCTGGGGCGCGGAAGAAACCACCGTTCTCGACGTTGTAACGTACGCCATTCGAATCGAAGGTATGCGTTCCGCCAACTAGGATGACATGAGTTTCCGCCAAGTCATGGGTATGTGGCTTGATGTGTACTGCAACCGGGGTGCGGAAAAAGATCATTGTCAACTTGGACTTTGGATCGCTGCGAAGCAAAGCATATTCCGGAGATCGGTCTCCGGCTTCCGGAATGGTTTTGATCCATTTTAGTTGGCCAGGATTGATCAGCAGAGGAGCTGTTTCAGTGGCTACAGGCTCGCCAGATTTAACTGGCGCAGCCATCACTTGATACAAAGCACCAGAGAGTATGGCGACGAGCAAGAGTGTTGTACGTGTCTTTTGAAAAAGATTGGTTTTCATTGTAATTCCTCCAGATTATTTAAATGAGGGCAACACCTTGCGCTGCCTTGGCCTGAAGTATGGGAGGCTTGTGTGTGTTTTATAAGCCAATCTCGGGGAATAAGTGTCATGAAGTATCTTCACATATCCTCAACGGCGTAGTGCGCGACTCCTGACACTCCCGCTCGTGAATCAAATTCAAAAGTCATATTCCTTTAGTGCTACTTATCGGCCGAATCGTTAGGGAATATCTTGATCACCAGGGCTAGCGCCTGGAATTTTAAGAATCTTAATGAGGAAAAATCATGGAATTGAATTTGAGCGGTAAAACGGCACTGGTTAGCGCATCTACCTCCGGTATAGGTTATGCAATCGCAACTCAGTTGCTGGAAGAAGGGGCTCGAGTCATCATCAATGGCCGAAGCGAAACGACGGTAGCTCAAGCAGTAGCGACGCTGACCGATCGTTTTGGCGCTGGCCGTGCCCTGCCATTGGTCGCCGATGTCAGTGTTGCTGGCGGAGAGAATATCGCGGCCACCGCATACCCGGAAATTGACATTCTGGTCAACAACATGGGGACCTACGCGCTCAGTGATTTCTTCCTCACCAGTGACGAAGACTGGGAGCGCATGTTTAGCACCAACGTATGGAGCGGTGTACGCCTGGCGCGTACTTACATGAAATCGATGCTTGAGCGCGGTCATGGCCGCGTGATCTTCATTTCCAGTGAAGTCGCACTGACACCAATGGCATCGATGGCGCACTATAGTGCGAGCAAAGCTACTCAACTATCAATATCGCGTAGTCTGGCTGAACTGACTAAAGGTACTGCCGTGACTGTCAACTCGGTATTGCCTGGTCCGACAGAAACAGAAAGCCTGAAAGGCTTTATCGAATCCGTCAACCCTGGTTTGGCATATGCGGATGCGGAACGTAAGTTTATAAGCGAAAACCGTCCTTCTTCCTTGATCTATCGTTTGGCCAAGCCCTCTGAGGTAGCCAATGTCGTCGCTTTTCTTGCAAGCGAACGCGCCGCACTCATTAACGGTGCCGCCATTCGTGCAGAAGGCGGCACGGTGCAGACCATCGCTTGATCGATATGGCATTAGCAAGAATGATAGGGAGTGATATGTTTAGCACGCTAAAAAACACGGCAGCGGCATTGATGGCGGGGTTCGCTCTGGCAGCAGCAAGTCCGGCGATCGCCCAAAACAATGTGATTATCTATGGTCGCATTGCTGGCGGCTTCGACTACATTAGCAAGGTTGCCACAGACAACACTAAGGATGCGACAATGTCACGATACGGTAGCAATCAGTGGGGTACAAGCCTATGGGGACTTAGAATAAAGGAGGAATTAGGAAATGGGCTGTCGGCTGTGGTCAACCTCGAAAGTGCCTTCTCAACTGGCACGGGCGACACTGGGAATGCACTTTGGGGACGCTACTCTGTCATTGGTCTGTCCAGTAACAGCTATGGCACCTTAGTGATGGGCCGAGCAATGGCAATCCCGGATGGAGAGGTTTATGCTATAGATCCCATGGGAATGCAAGCCACTAGTGCGGCAACGCTACACAATAATCGCGCATGGGGGCCGCGCTCTAGAGTTATCACGTACAACTCACCCGATTTGGGAGATGTTTCGTTTCGCGTACAGGCTAGGCTAAACAAAGATCAGGATGCGCCGTTAGGACGTCTTCTGGCTGGTGTAGTGACGTACTCTAGTGGCCCCCTTATGCTGAAGGGGCTGTATGAAGAAGTTCGCGACGCCCAAGATGAATTTAATAGCTTGTATACTGCCTCACGGCTTTACGTTGTCGGTGGCACTTATCAAATAGATGATCTGAAAATTCTTTACGGCTACAGCATGATCCAATCAGGTGCCGGAACTGTTGCTGATCCTGATAATCCCGTTGCGTCCACAAAACAGAAAACTGGTTGGATAGGCCTGAATTATCGAGTAAATAGCCATTTGTCTACGATAGGTGGAATTTACCGTGCAAGCAGGAACAAAGGGGGCGGTGGTGCAACGTTAGCTGCTATCGGTGTCAACTATTCGCTATCGCCCAAAACTATGCTTTACGCTGCAGCGGGCACCGTAGCAAACAGAGCGAATGCTGCGTTCACCAGTGAACTAGGTGGTGGAAGGCCTTTGCCTGGAACAAATCAACGAAATATCTATGCTGGTGTACTGCAATGGTTTTGATATGCTTATAATTCAAATATTGAGGAGCCATTATGGATAGCCGCAGCGGCGAAATGCTGGTTTTTGTAAAAGTCGTGCAGACCGGCAGTTTTTCCGCAACAGCACAGCTACTTAGCCTATCGCCGTCAGCTGTCAGCAAAGTAGTGACACGCATCGAAGAACGGCTCGGCGTCCTTTTGTTTCAACGTTCGACCCGACAAATGGCATTGACCGCCGAAGGCATAGAATTTTACGATAGTTGCGTTCGGATTTTGGACGACATTGACGAGGCAGAACAAGGAATATCGCAGCGCGCAGTCTCCATACGTGGCCTACTCAGAGTAAATGTTTCACTGCCTTTTGGTACGCATTATGTGGTGCCACTTCTGCCAGAATTCTCGAAACGGTACCCAGAAATTGCTGTCGACATCTCCTTGACCGACACAAAAATTGATCTTTCCCGAGAAAGCGTCGACGTAGCGATTCGGATGGGACCGTTGAACGACGGAAATTTTAGGGCGCGAAGTTTGGGTAGAAGCAAGCGTGTCGTCGTAGCGGCACCGTCTTACTTGAGCCGTAATGGCACGCCTGGCATTCCTGCCGATCTGGCAAAGCACTCATGTCTGAATTTTAATTTTCGTCGGTCTTTGGATGAATGGCCATTTATCATCGATAGTCACCCTATTCAGCTTGCAGTTAAGGGTGGCATTATGACCAATAATGGAGAAACCATGCGCCAGCTAACGCTTGATGGGATGGGTGTCAGCCGTCTCGGCATGTTCCATGTCTATGAAGACATTAAGAGTGGAAGACTGATTGAGCTTTTGGCTGGCTACAATGCCGGCGACGTCGAAGATATCAATATCATTTTTAGCAGCCAGCGTCATCTGCCAGCACGTGTTCGCGCGTTCATAGACTTTTTCGTTGAAAAACTCAGCCCCACCATTCTTGAAAGCGGAGGTGTGGACAACTCTCTGCTTCCTTTTTCAAAGTCTAAACTGCTCTGATTTACATTGCAATGTGAGACAGTACTCCGCTTGCGAATGACCTATGATCGAACTGCGTAAAGGTAAATTCGAGAATTGCTTACTTCAAGTGGAAAAAAATATGCCCTAACGGAAATATATGTGGCTACTTTCCAAGAGAAAAGGTGGCTAAGTTGAAATTAGATATGGCGGCTGGTTAAATTACCAATTGGTCGTATTTTTAGGAGAATACGCAAAAGCGCTGTCGACCGCACTACTGTCCACCTCTAGATATTCAAAAGTGCACCGGCCTTGTTCGCTACTGAAATTTTGCGTGTGCTGAGTTCCTGCCATTATTCGCAGCGCGGGGCAGCGGTTTTGGACACAAACGTCTCCTTAGTTGCCCACTCGCCATTCTGGGTCTTTAATTGGGATTTGAAGTGAAAATTTTTACGATTTTGAATTGCTCGTAATTTGCAGATGAACAAATTCTCGAATTAAAGATTCATCTTGTTTTAGAGGGGAATTCATTAAGTCGAATGCTCTATACGCTGACAGGCATCTTGAACGATATCTACAAAATAGGGCTTCATATTTTGTATTCTAATTTTGAATTCGTGAGGTGTCATTTGCTGCATTTTCTTATTTCTTCCTTTTGTAAGGAAAAAAAGATCTGACGCTTGTATGCCGCCCGGGTCTTTTGCACAAACCTGATCTTGTTGACCGCTCACTTCAAGAGTGATTTCTGTATTCGCGCTAATGGAGATAATAGAAAAATGCTGTTCATGCTCTCTCTTCGGTAACCAATCAGAACTAACAATGAACTTATCTTTTGAATCTATTTTCCCAAGTTTCCATTCTCCCATGAACTCAAAGTCCTGCCAAGTTACCGGCCACATTGTCACTAGGCAAATAATTTTATGATCAACAGGATCACAAGATTGTACGACCGCATCAATCGGCGTGTTACGGATACGCTGTATATACTCTGTTTGTGCAGTTTTTGAATGCGATAAATATTCACCGATGAATATCGTAGATGCAGTGCAAGGAATAACAATATAAAAAGTCAGCAGCCCACGGATAATTAGTCGGTTCTTCTTTTTGCTTATACCAGCTAATTCAAATACACGGTTCATCCAAAATATGATGAAAATCCCTAGCGGAAAGACCGTATAGACCATGACCGGGACCCCAACTATACTGAGGCGAACGTGGAACAGCCAACTAATGCCTTGCAGTATAAGGGACGCAATACAATATACGGCCACTGAAATAATGGCGCAGTACAGAGACAATATTTTTGTGAAGTTCAATTCATTTGGCAAGTTTGAAGCCAATTTTACTGCCGCAAACCTACTTATTAAATAGGCGATAACAGTAGCAGCTAGGACGGCAAGACTGATGATCAATAAAACTGAAATATCTAGTTTAGGGTCAACAAATCGCTTGAGATTCCAGGTCCATACCTGATCAATGGGGGTGATCCAAGGTGCTTCTAGACCCGCAAAAAGTATTATTTGTAGAAGAGTGATAATTGCCAGCAGTCCATAACGCACTAGCCATACGTCATGCTTTCTTGAGTTAATCTCTTTACGTGGATTAGTGGAAATTCCTACTTCGAATGCGGTTTTCAATGGTAAGACAAATCTATATTTCCAACTCAAGGTTTTATTTTCTTGTTGAATATCAGGGGGCGTTGTTGGACTTGTCATATTTTTTGCAGATCTATAAATGTGTGCTGTAAAAATTAATGGGAAATTAAATAACTGTTTTGAAGGTATTTACGGTATTGAAGTACTAGACTTTGTCTCGATCAAAAGCATTTTCTATAGGGATTTTTTTTGCGAGAAGAGAAACGGCTTTGGCGAATTCATTTCCGAAACCGCAACGAGAAAGTTGCAATAGTTCATTCAAGCCAGATCGGCTTGTCAGGGATACTTCTTCATAACGACAGATTGGAATTTCTTTATTGTCCTTAAATCGGCGATCAGGCCCACCAGATTTATTAACGTATTTCCAGGTTCGATCTACGATTTCGGCATCTCTGGGCACAGGTTCGCTTTCGACAAACCTCGTCGAATTTACGACTATGTGAAGGTCTTGATAACCAACTGCACCAATGCCGTTTGAGTCATACACTAGGACGCGGTCAGGAAAAAAATGCAAGGTCTGACGACCTACCCCAATCGCGAGGGTCTCAATGTTCGTTTTGACGTAAGGCGGTTCAGATTTGCGGATGGATGTGGTCTTTCTGCGCACCAGGCTGCTTGCACCAGCGTGATATTTTCGATCATGAACTTTACCGGATGCCTCTATATGCCAGGCAATGGAGCAGCTAGCCAACTGACATGCAGTGGCATGCAGTATTCCATAAGCCGCCTCCATATCAGTATCAAAATCGTAAAAAAGGACAACGGTTTTTGCCAGTGCATCTCGAACATAAATAGCGTATGTTCCTAAGCTCATTGCAATGAGTAATATGGTCAATAACCAAGAGGGCCAGTCAGATGACTTTCCAAGCATCAGAACAATTATTGATATTACTGCCGCTAGTGGCCACAAGCGCGTCTTGCGCTGTTTTTGATTTAACTCATCCAGCAACTCGCGTGAAGATGAATGGACTATTTGAGAAACATCTGCTGATTCGATTTCTTCAAGAGGTCCATGAGTACCAGAAGGTATTGGTGGTGATACCTGCTCTGGAGGGGGCTTAATTATTCGTCCTTGAGACTTTGGCGGTGGAAGCGTCGCCAGATAGTATAATTCGCCACCGCCCATGTGCACATAATTGCCTCGGGGACCAGTACCAAAACGTAGGCCCGCGATCCCTGCAGAGACATTGACCCCCGAATTTGACAGGTTAAAACGTAGAGGCCCAACACGAATGCTCTTTCTTAAATAGAATCCCATTAATTCAACCTCACTAGTTGCACGCAAACTGCGGATACATTGCCTGTCGGATTTCGACGATTTTTTGTTGAAATGGTTTATATCTCAAAGATTGATGCGATAGATTTGTCAGATATGGCTTCTGTGCAAAGAGCAATATCCCCGGCAAAGTGCTTAAACATGGCATGCAAAATTCAGCAAAGGAATCATCGAAAAAATGCGGCATGTAATAACTATCCAGATTTATTGATAGTGCTTAATGTCAATTAACCCGGATGGGCTAAGCCAAAACGGCTGATATTATTAAATAATAAATTATAAATATAATAATGTCTAAAGTATATCTTTTTATATGCGCCGACAAATGCATTTTTGAAAACAATTGTTAATGTCGATTTAAACGAAGTGATCTGCGACAAAACAGAGACGCTTAATGAGAAACTCTGATGCACCGAAAGTGCAGATCCCAGATACTCACAGTCCTGATGCAATGAAAGAAATACTCTGTGTAATTGAGCGCTATAATTTGTTTGGACGTCGTAAAGCTTTGGTTGAGTCAACTTTAGAATAAAGGGATTGAATTTCGCATGACCTTAGACTAAAGAGTTTATCGCTACAAAAAATTTCGCGGCGTGAACGCAAAGCTGTCTTCAGCGATTTCATAATGAATCAGAATACTGTAGGATGCGCGCCCTGACACTTTCTTATCAGCAGCGACAACAAATGATTCTGTTTTTAGATTTTGATGGCGTATTACATACTGAGCCATGCCATGATGAGACTCAATTATTTTCATGTTTGCCTCGACTAGAGGCGATGCTTCGTGATTTCCCTGAAGTAGATATCGTTATCTCCAGTACCTGGCGCGAAAGCCGTTCACTTTCTGAACTTCAATCGTTTTTTTCACACGATATAGGCGCACGCATCATTGGCGTTACTCCATCATGGAGAGACATCCCAGGTATTGTTGAAGTGATTGGGTACCAACGCCATGCCGAGATCGAAGCGTGGATCAGAAATTCTGAAATGCCATGGCAGCAATGGATAGCTGTCGACGACAAATCTTATTTATTCAAACCATTCTTGCCAAATTTAATCAAGACTAACTCATCAACTGGTCTGGATCAAACTGCAATTGCGAGCCTGAGACTGCGACTTGAGGCAGCCGTCCGGAAATAGTTTCAGCCATGTCTCTGAAAATATAGCTTCACGAAATCGGTAAGAAACAACCTGTCCTTCACCTTCAATTTGCTCAAGTAGGTGGCGATAATCTCGGACTCTGGTGTTTGCACTAGTGCTTTCTCTTCCAGCAAATCCGCAATAGCAATATTCAATTCTTCCGACAAAACCTCCAACATCGCCAGCGATGGCGAATGGACGCCTCGTTCCAGCCGTGAGATTGTTTCAACTTCCACTCCAACTCGTGCAGCGAGCTGCTCCTGGGTCAATCCCAAGTTCTTTCGCCTGGCCGCCACATTTTTGCCGATTCTAGAGGGAAGTTGAGAAGGTTTTCTTTTGGTCACGACATTATTTGCCGGTTGTTTAGTCGACAAATATGGTCTGCTCTTTACCTTCAAACAAGAAGGATGTAATATGTTGATTGTAAACAAGACAAATAATATCTATATTCGATGAATGATTCACATCGATTAATGACTTAGTGTGTTCTGTTGGTCCGCGACTTGGGATTTCCAGCCAGTGCCAGAAAATGAACGATGAAGGAGGTTCGCATGGACTCAATTGAATGCCCTGACTGCAAACACCAAGGCACGCCACATCTTTGGCATTACCAACCATTTTTCTTGGGGAAAATACGCTACCAAAAGACCCAGCATCAATGCCGGATCTGTGGCAGTGTCATGTATGAATCTGGTGGCCAAATAACAGGGTTTGGTTGGCTTTGCCTGATAGCGTTGGCTTATTTGCTCGGGGTCTATTTTCTTCAGCGGGCGTTCCCAGGCTTGGGCTTGAATCTGGGGAATGTGTTTAATCCCATTATTAATATTTTTATCTTCGGCTTGCTTTTTCTTAGTGTGCGAAAGCTCATCCAGTTTTTAAGAAGAAATAACAGAAAGCCTCCTCCTAAGCACTAGACTAGTATCTTCAATGGCTCCTGCTATTTGGCGGCGAAACCACAAATAGAATAATTAGATCGATTTACAGAAGTCGCAATACGTATTTATGATTACCACCAATAATTCCTATCTGAAGCAAAATTTTTTCGCTTCAGAGGAGCATCCTGTCTACCACTGGCGTTGTGTAGATCTGGAAATAAATTCTCCTTACTATTTTTTAGAGTACATTCAAAAAGAGAATTCCTCGCGTCTTTCGGCGCGTAAGATTGTTAGCGACCTTGCTGACTTGATAGAAATGTGTCAGGCCATTAAGCGGGATGCGAAGTTGCAGTTGGTCAGAATCTCTTTGCTGTCACCAAGTTGGCTGAACAAATCTCACATGTGGGAGTTGGCTAGCCTATCGGAAGTTCATTATGGAAATTTTGGGCAGAAGGAACCCTGGGTGCAAATATTTAAACTGCAAGATGGCCGGCAACTTTTTGATCCAAGCCTTAAGTTGGATATAGAAGACGCACAGGAAGTTCATTGCCAATTTTTAGTAACCGAGTACATGTAGTTCAAATTCGTGGATAAATTAAGACCAGATTATTTTAAGCACGGCGCATTTTGAATCGTGTGTACTGTCAATGTGATTTGCTGGCAATCTGCCTTTGACCAATTCAGGAGGGAAATTTGCCCCGCTTCGTTGGATGTGAATGGCTACAATGGCAGTCGAAGTCAATTCCGAAATTGATAACCATGTGCTTGGTGGACTTGTCGCGCCTTCTTAGAGGCTGTTGCGAAATTAAAACGACTGAAAAAAGTGCTGTTAACTTTTCATGGGTGGTTGAGCGTTCGATTGCCTGGCTTCATTCTTACCGTCGTCTAAAAATGCGTTATGAAAAACTAGCTATGACACACGAAGCATTTCTTTCGTTGGCTTGTTCTCTCATTTGCTGGAATTTCCTTAAACCTTTAATTTAATTTCGCAACAGCTTCTTAGTTGATTCGGACAAGTCGCGCCACAAATTACATTTATCGCGCCATCTATTGCGCCAATTAGTCTGAGCGAGATTGGTGTTGTTACCAATTAAGCAAAGTTGCAACGTTTATCTATTTGGAAGATAAACTTGGTAAATTTGAATAATCTCTGTATACATTCACTAATTTAAAATTCAATGTAAATGCTGGGAATAGGATTGGAGGCATCATTGTAGGAACAACTGGGCCGCTAATCAAAATTTGCATTTCCTACGCTATTTGGAATGTAAATAGAACGAAGGTACAATATCACTATTGTTAAACCTCCTGCAATTCGCGCATTTGTTGAGGACATGACCGATAATTGGTCTTCAATCTATTGGGCAGGCAGAGTAATCGGTAACTCTGATCAGTGGGGCAACGGTAACAAGGTTGGTGCTCTGAACCAACCCTTTCAAAAGGGGAAGCTAAAGAGAGGCAGCGGACACCTTGGGTCTAACAGATTTTATTTGGAACGGCTGCTAGCAATAGTAGCAGTTTTGCATTTTTAGAAATCTTCCAATTTCTGCTCATCATACAGGCCAAATAGAGCAGCATCAAAAAAAGTGGGTATGATTGTTCCGCATTGGTGATGGACAACCCGGACAGGACCGGCCATCGCGACGGTTAAGAGCCTCCTGTGTTTCAACTTAGCAAAGCAAAGTCCGCCTACTGGCGGATTTTGTCTTTGTATGCGACATTTTATGAGACTCAATCCGTTGACGGAAAAATGGTCGCGCAACTATTACATAGTTTTTGACTTGAATAGATTACGTGCATATTGGCTCAAATTCTGCCCGGCCATAAAATCAATGCCAATAAACTCGCCACATGTTCTTCCCAACGGGTAGGGTCATCTGAAAAGACGTGTGCAAAAGGCGAGTGTTCAATTTCAGAAGTATTGTTTAAATTCCGCAAGAAATACCAAAACGCCTGACCAAATAGTGATCGCTATGGAGGGCATCGAACTACCAGATGAAAATTTCAGTCATCGATTTTTATTTGAAATAACTGTCGATCACCAAAGGCATCAACTCCTCCAATAGTTGGACCTTGAGTACAACGGATTTGCTCTACCTGAGCACGGGATTCGATCTGATAACGATCGGCTTTGTTTGGCGGAAAACCAAGTTCTGCAAATAGGTTTGCGTCACGCTGGTGATGTGCCGGATTTTCGTATCAACTTTATTCATGTATTTTCTTTGTATCTACATTGCCATGGTTCAAAAGTGCCCGAGAGATCGGTGCAACATGACAAAAAAATAAAAGCCGCTAATAAGAACACTCAATTATGGTTATGATTGCGTCACCGAAGCCGCTTAGGTATTTTACCGAAAGCCTGCCAAAGTCCGGAGCCTCGGAAAGGCTTAGCTGCTAGCGAGCATTGAAACAAGCTAAGCGCCGCCACAAACCAAGTTTGTGGTTTCACCTGGAGTGGAATAACCAAGAGAGTTGCTCGTGTATGAAGAACGCTCCCAGATGTCATTTGAGAGCTTTCTTTTTTCTGGGGCTGCACAGAATAAATCCCAGCGCCTTACTTCCTATTTTCTTTCAGCATATTGCAGAACAAGGCTCCCTGCTCAATTGCGTCGTCAAGCGCGATATGGGTATGAGGCAAATCATCGAACCAAGTTTTAGGCATATATTTTTTTGCGCTTTTCTTAAAATCTGACTTCATGAGTGCCATAGCAAACGACTTCATGTCCAAAGCTGAAAAACTGAACGGACTCTCGCCAGCATATCGAATCAAATACCAATAGACAAACATAAAATCGAAGCCCGCAGGAAAGGCCACAAAAATCGGTTTGCCAGATAAGGACTTGATCCAGATAACGTAACGGGTCATCGCAGCCTCCGGCGATTCCAGATTCGACCGACACGCCGCCCAGGCTTCTGGTTGAGTGAGCCACCATGCTGCAGTGTCGGGAGCTGCTGATGCGCCAGGCAATGTTCCCAAATTAGCGGTGAAGGTGCCAATCAAATTTTTATCCGCTGTATACGCGGCTGAGCCAAAACTGAGCATGGAGTATGGTCCAGGAATTGGGCCATCTGATTCGACATCAGTACTAATATAAATTTCTTGCAATTGAATCCCTTCAGAGATTTTAGTGATGTTATGACAATAAATAAGCACATTCCAATATTATTTTTTTTAAAACGCGGCAAACCATAAGAGTTACGCTATTTTCAATAGTATCGAAAAGGAATGTGGCAGAAAAACATTAATGCATGGACCGATCTGAATATTGTTTGAACGATAGTCGCTTGCTGATCAGAAAAGGCAAATAAAAGCTAGGTCATCGGCAGGCTGGTTCAGGTAAGCATCAAAGAAACACTGCGCTAAAAAATTCATGCTGTCGTATCACTATTTTCGATACGCAAAACTTGGATTTATTTGATGTATAGTTGATATGATATGAAATAATCATTTACCTACTTACTAATGAGTCTTACTTATGCAGCGTGCTCTTGAACGTTTCGGCGTTCCAGAAGAAAATTTGAAGGCAGCAAGAAAATGGGCCGAAAAGCAGAATATTGAAATTTTTCTATGCTATGTACCTACGCGCAAGGAAGTGGCTAAATTAAGTCCGAAGAAAATCACTAAAATCCTAGTGAATTGGATGTGTCACAGTCCAGTCGAAATTATCCCTAGTAAAAGCCAGATCATCGAGGTCAGGAACATCCTGCTCTCGCGTGAGGATGCAGACACACTCAGCAATGTAATAACGATGTGCAATTACTATATTGCAAACGACTAAATTTCCGTTATTCTGAAAAGTATAAAAAAAGCAGCCCAAAGGCTGCTTAAAAACGGAACCAACATCGAGGAGATGTACGATTTAACTATAGCAGTCAGGTATTACAAATCAATGACTTCTTGTCGTATTTGTTGCGTAGCAAAAATAAGCGTCAGTTTTCAGACAATTCATTTCAAAAGTCACACCGAATAAGAAAATTTTTGCTATACATTCTTATATAGTCATTAACAATAAATTTTTTTGGACATTCTGCACTAAGTGTAATAACTAACGTGTAGTACTTATGTATTAGAAATAATGGCGTTTTTTAACGCCTGAGATATGGCCGTTCGATTATCGTACGATCACTTTTTCGACAATACCCAGAATGTCTATTTAAAATCGTGACTACCTCAAATTTCATCGCATCAATCAGGAAATGGGCTCAAGAACATGCTTTTTTGAGATACAGCTTCACGTTTATTGTCGGATGGTCGGTTATCGTTTTTATTCTGATTATGGCCGTCTGGCGTACGCACTATTTCACAATAGAGCAGGACAAAAAATTAGTTCGATCAAATGCCCTGAAGGATGTTGCATCGCTTTCACGAGCTTATGCACGATATCTTACTCGCACGATTGAACAAATCGATCAGGTTAGTATGCATGTGAAATATGACTGGGAACATTCCAGGCACTCATTAAAGTTGGAAGAGCAACGATCCCAAGGACTATTCATCGCCCCTCAGTTTGAACTGGTCGCCATTATTGACGCTAAGGGCAAGCCAGTTACATCCACTGTTCCCATCGAAAAATGGCAGGACACGACACTACGGGAGCAGTTTTTCTATCATCAAAACAATAATTCCAGTGCCATGCAGATTGGACTTCCTGCTGTTATCAACAGTTCTGGAAAGTTGGTCATACAATTTACCCGCAGATTGGAGGATGCTGATGAGGCATTCGACGGGATGGTCGTTATCTCGGTAGAGCCTTCCTATTTTTCTTCTTTTTACGACAGCCAAAGCCTGGGTAAAAGTGGCTTAATCGCTATTCTTTCAAGCGATGGCACTGTCGGCGCGTCAAGGCTAGGAGATGTTATTCCGTTTGGCGGAGGCAGTGTATTCGCGCAAGATATTCAATTCAACACGTCAGTTGGAACAGGGCATTTTTCAGGCTCATCTACCTTCATCGATCAGCAATCACGTATCCTCGGCTGGCAGAGTCTTGAAGCATTTTCTCTAACTGCTGTCGTTGGCTTGGATGAACAAGAATTGTTTGGTACTTATGAAGCCATCTGGGCGCAAGCAAAAAAGACTGCTGCCACCACAACAATCGCATTGCTTCTATTTGGCTCAATTGCCATATTTCTATCAACCAGACTTGCCTGGAAAAAGTATCAGGCCAAGCAGGTTCGCGACACTTACCGGCTTGCGACAGAAGCGACCGACGAGGGTTTCTATATGATGAATGCGCTCAGGGATGTACACGGAAAAATCATCGATTTTCAAGTAG
>NZ_JBMPOS010000035.1:0-12502 GCF_049340345.1 Undibacterium sp. Di27W
CTGCATACTGGGTAAAAGGCTGTAGCTCGCTAGGGTTACTTCGTTATGCAGTGCTATTAAATGTTGATGACCCTACGACGGCTGAAATTGAATTATGTTTAATGGACATCAAGGAGGCAATCGCTGCAAAAGCGCCGCGATATGCAGATGTCAAGATGCCTATTATTAATGCTGAACGTA
Organism: Undibacterium sp. Di27W; assembly: GCF_049340345.1. NCBI lineage: Bacteria > Pseudomonadati > Pseudomonadota > Betaproteobacteria > Burkholderiales > Oxalobacteraceae > Undibacterium > Undibacterium sp. Di27W. Next base: position 181 of record NZ_JBMPOS010000035.1, read on the forward strand.
TTATTCAGGGAGCTAGACATTTATCTCCTTCACTGGGGGACCGAATGTCTGCCGGGCGTATTAATGGAAAATCAGTTTTTGTGCGTGCTCTACGTCCTGAAGACCTTAAATTAGACATTGAAGAATTGCATCAAAGTGAAGCAATCAAACTTGCCCGTTACTTTGGCGCCATTGTTGGGAAAGCACATTCCAGGCAAATGAACAAAGAAGTAGCGCTCTCTTGGCACAAAGAAATAACTCGCAATACATCAACGAAAGGCACACCAAACTGGCTCTGGAAGTGTGTCGTAGAATTAGCAGCGCTCCACGAAGCGAGTTATCTTGAGCATTGTAGACGTTATTTTGATACGTAAGTTTAGTGATTCTGAATGCTCGATTTATCTATGAGGCTGTTATTGATCCTGTCTATATAGATTTGAAAAGCATGGGTTGATTTTCACTTAAATTTGACCCACTGGAGGTGCGGACAATACCTTGGACTACTTGGAGGTAGTTCATGTGCTCATACGAAGACCGCATTCGGGCTGTCAAGCTTTATATCAAGCTCGGGAAGCGCATCCGCCCCACCATTCGGCAGTTGGGCTATCCAACAAAGAATGCACTCAAGAGTTGGTATCGAGAATACGAACAAAGTCGCGCTCTGCAGGCAGGGTATGTTCGCTCAAGGCAGAGGCATTCTGACAAACAAAAACAGGCGGCGGTTCAACATTACCTAGAGCATGATCGCTGTATTGCTTCAACGATGAAGGCGCTGGGATATCCCGGCCGTGCAACGCTCACTATGTGGATTGATGAGCTGTACCCAGAAGTTCGCCATCGCGTTATCGGCAGAGCTGCAAATGTACAGCACTGCCCTGAGTTCAAGAATGCGGCAGTCATTGATCTGTGTACCAGGAAGACAAGTGCACAAGCAATTGCTCAAAAACTAGCGGTATGCAGGCCGACGTTGTATAACTGGAAGAATCAATTACTCGGTCGTGAGGTTCCCTCATCCATGAAACATCAGAACGATTCAAAGCCAGTTTCTGAGCAAACAGAGCTGCAGCGGCAAGTCGAGTCGCTTCAGCGGGACATCCGGCGATTACAGCTAGAACACGACCTCTTGAAGAAGGCCAATGAACTGTTAAAAAAAAGCCTGGGCGTCGATCTGCAGATACTGAGCAACCGGGAGAAGACGCTGCTGGTTGATGCCCTGAAGCAAACCTATTCGCTGTCAGAACTCCTGGTCGAACTTGATCTCGCGCGCAGTTCCTACTTTTATCATCGGATCCGACTCCGGGGTGCTGATAAGTATGCTGATGTGCGTCTCGCCATCACCGAAGTGTTCGAGTGCAATCATCGTTGCTACGGTTATCGACGGATGCGTGCTGCACTTGGCAGGCACCAGATGTTTATCTCGGAGAAAGTGGTACAACGTTTGATGAAGCAGGAATGTCTGGTCGTCACCGCTAACAGAAGGCGTCGGTATGGATCCTATCTGGGCGAAATCAGCCCAGCGCCAGAGAATCTCATCAATCGGGACTTCCAGGCTGCCACCCCAAATGAGAAATGGCTTACCGACATCACGGAATTCCAGATTCCGGCTGGGAAAGTGTATTTATCGCCAATGATCGATTGCTTTGATGGCTTGGTAATCAGTTGGTCTATCGGTACACGTCCAGATGCAGATCTGGTGAATACGATGTTAGATGCTGCCATTGAAACGGTAGGAAACGGCGAAGACCGACCTATCGTTCACTCTGATCGTGGCGCCCACTATGGCTGGCTTGGGTGGCTCTCAAGGATACACAACGCAAAGCTGATTCGTTCAATGTCTCGCAAAGGATGCTCCCCCGACAATGCGGCCTGTGAGGGCTTCTTCGGACGGTTGAAGACGGAGTTGTTCTACCCTCGGGACTGGCAGGCTACAACCGTTGAGCAATTCATTCAGGTAGTTGATTGCTACATTCGCTGGTATAACGAAAAACGCATTAAAATATCCCTTGGCTCACTCAGTCCTCTCGAATACCGAGAAAGCCTCGGATTTACGACATAAACCAGTCCAAGTTTTACGCCGCACCCCCATTGCCGGATAATTTGCATCTATTGTGACTCACGTTTAGCCCACAACCCCACTTATCATGATGAATAGGGGGCAGGAGTGATTGACGTGGCATTACCAGGTATTATTCGACGCTGGCACATGCGTGACCAGATTCCATTACGGGAGATCGCCAGGCGACTGAGCATCTCTCGCAACACTGTCCGGCGCTATCTGCGCTACGCGGATCGACAAACAACCAGTGCCATTGATAAATATCCATCTGAGCTTTCAAGCTGGCTTAAAACCGAAGCAGGTAAAAATCGTAAGCAGCGACGCAGCTTAAAACAAATCATTTGGATCTGAAACAGCTGGGATTTGAAGTATTGCATGAACGTGGGTACCTTCGCCAGGAAGTGGACGGTGGATCAAATTGACCTGGTCATTTCAGTTAGCAAACAACAGACAGGGGACTCTGATGTCCATGCTCCGCTTTTCTCCAATATTTCTTTCAAAAATTTGCATTTGTGCAAGGAATTGCTGAGTCGAGGCCATGCGCAAGCAAGACTACTTGAACAAGAAAATCTCTATTTTTCTTTAAACTTAAAAGCGCAAATATTTCCCCCTGTTGCCATGCATTCCTCATGATCTACCGAGCTATCTGTGAACGTGGACATAAGTGCGATATCAAATTTACAGATATGCGGATTGGAAAAAGCAAGCGTATGGAAGACGCAATTGCTAGCCTCGATTTTTTCTGGTTTATCAACGTTGCTGACATTGGCGTTGTAACCTAACTGATCCATAATTTCAGATAATTTCTTCACCTTATCACTACGATTGGTCAGTTCAGGGTATTGAGTACGTAGTTGAGTCCCTATCCGGGTTCCCATCGCAATGAAACGATCCTCAACACCAGCAGCTCCACTTTCTTGTTGAAGAGACTCTACTAATAATTGGGCGAACCAAGCATAGTGGCGCGTAAAGCATTCATTGCCCTTGTCGGTCAAAATATACAGTTGCTCCGGCCTGCCGCCAGAGGCTCGAGTGATGCTTTTTTTTAAAAGGCCGTCATTTTCCAACGATGCCAGATGCTGACGAACTGCATTACGTGTAATGGCAAGTTGCATCGATAATTCATCGGCGGTCATTCCCGCTTTGTTTTTTAATAGCAGTTTGAGTAACTCCTTCTGCCGCATCCCTAGTATCTCTAACACGTCCCCTCCTTGGGGTAAAAGCTAATTGCTTAAGTATTGCCAGTTTTGGTATTGCTCCATTTTAAACCATATCAGCCATAAACAATTTAAAACATATTTTACTGTTCAAAGTTGGTTTAATGGTTTAAAGTCACTTCACTAAACCCTACTGAGCTGTAATTGCGATCAGTTACGCAGCGACTGACTGTAGCCAGGAAAGATAAAAGCGGAAACCACGATGTCAGTTCATTCACTAAAAAAAACAACGCATATTTCATCCATAAATACTTGCGCCGAGAAACCGATGCCACATGCGCGCGAAGTGCAGCTTCCTAATGGCAGTACTTGTATGCCGCAGCACTATATTCAATATCAACACAATCTTGTTAGCTTGCAGGAAATTATCTCCGATATTAGTTTTTGCGATAACGTGCCAATTTTTGCAGACGAAGATAGGAACGGCTTGTTTCTGCAAGTAGGAGTGGTTGGTCGCGAGAACTACAACCGTGATAATTTGATACGGCCACATAAAATTGTATACGGCAGAAAATGGCGTATTGAAGCGTATACCCCAACGTCTGAAGTCATACAAACAGCTTTTTTGGCGATCAAGAAAGCGCGAGAACATGAAGTGCGTGAACTTCTTACCTTACAGGATTCTAGTACGGGTAAGCAGAGTGCCGCATTTAGTAGCCACCATGATTTGCCTCTTATGGCGCGCAATACCGACCTTTTCGATGGCTCTGGTAATTCGGCAGAATACGATATTGCCGACATCAGTTTATGCATAAGTACGATACGTTTCGGCCAAAGAGTTGTTCGTCTCATAGATTGCACCAAATTAAAAAATGGTACGCACATTCTTGAGTTGCAATTAGATGAAGCACCTCTAGTTAGGAAATTGGAAGGAGATATGCCGGAATTCGATCAAGCCCGGTTGAGCCTCTTATGCAAGAAACTCAATCGCAACGAGTTATTGCACGAAATTATGGATAACCTAATTCAATTGAGTGATCGCCATGTTGCTGAGCATTTTCAATACCAAGGTTTCAGTAGATTTAGTCGGCAACTTGATCCTTTTGGTGTTGCAAAGTTATCTATCGCATGCAGACCGTATTCAAGAGATAAAGCAAATGCCACCTTTTCAAAAATATTTTTTGATATTAACAATCAGGTGGATGTTTTACGCGTCCCGGCAATTGGCTTCGGAACGTTGGCGAAAATAAATGTCGGCAAGTTAGGAAAATTTAATTCTCTCATCGGACATATGCCGAAGGGATATCTTTCTCAAGATCTCAGACAAGAAGTGTCAAAAAGAAGATAGCTAACATCTGTTGGCAAGCCTGAATCGCTATTGAAACAGTGTCTGGCTGTTCATCACGGATAATCGCGTTCCCTTCGACAACAACTGGGCGGAAAGGAATATCCGCGCGCCTAAATTAAAGTATAAACATCTGGTTGCTTCCGTAAGACCCAAGGTTTTGATACGTTCTGCACTATCTACTATCTACTATCTACTATCCACTGCCATCTGCCCACTTTACGCAAACAGCAGCAGCCTTTATTCAAGACGCTTGTGCTCTCATTCTTTAGAGATATGTTTCAACCTCGCTTGTGGTCTGAATAGCTAACTACTTATAAAAAAAGATCACTAGGAATGCGACTGGCGCACCCATTCAATTCACACGGGCAACGTGGCGCAAAGATAACTTTTTTCAAAAAATTAAGGATTAATCGAAATTTAAACACTTTAAACATATTTAACTGTACAAACTATATTAATGCAATTATGATGCTCTCACTCCAACCAAATGCAGTGCATGCGAGGTGATGGAGGATTAAACCTGGAGAGAAAAATGATCGGTAAATTATTGGAACAAGGGAATACACGTCGCGGTTTCTTACGTGGAACCGGCGCAGCGATGCTTTCAAGCAGTGCAGTTTTACTACTTGCTGGCCAAGATGCTAATGCAGCCAATAGCAAGGGTGATGTCGCCAATGATGTTGGCATCCTCAACGTCGCACTCGGTCTTGAACATCAGGGGATCAACGCTTACACCTTGGGCGCTAAAAGCGGATTGCTGCAAAAACCAGTCCTGGATATTGCGTTGCGTTTTCAGGATGATCACAAAATTCATAGAGATTTATTGATCGGAGCCATTGTCAAATTAGGTGGTAAGGCAGTCGAAGAAAAGTCTTTAGATATTTACGCAAAAGCACTGAATGCTGGCGAACTCAAAAATCAGGAAGATATATTGAAACTTGCGTTGTCATTAGAACTCGGTGCGACCAACGCCTATTTAAGTGTAATCCCCGCTTTTAAAGATAGTGCCTTTGCAAAAATAGCAGGAAGACTGGCTGCCGATGAAGTTGCGCATTGGGCCATCCTGAACAACGCTCTGGGTCTGCCTTTACCAAAAGCCATGCTGTTCGGAGCTTAATTAATTTCTCTGCCTTATTTGCTGCTAATTCCAAAAATGGTTTTAGCAGTCTTCATTTTCGAAGGAGCTATGATGAAAAATATCTTGAACACTTTAATGTTTTGCGCTGTATTGAGTAGTCCGTTAGTGCATGCAGAGGGCGATGTAAAGAAGGGCAAACTTCTCTATAGCGCGAATTGTATTGCTTGCCATTCGATTGAAGTAAGTATGGCAGGTCCTGCACATCGGGGCGTGTTTGGCCGCAAGGTAGGGGCGGTTACTGATTTTAATTACAGTCCAGCACTTAAAAAATCCAAATTGATTTGGGATGAAAAAAACTTGGACAAATGGCTGAGTAATCCCGAAAAACTGATACCTGGACAGCAAATGGGATTTTCTGTCGCAGCGGCAAAAGACCGAGAAGATTTAATCGCCTATTTAAAGAGCGAAGCTAAGAAATAGTACAGATTCAGGATGTGTCACAAAATTATCCAGCGTTGATCCTAAGTAAAAAAATACAAGTTAATCACATTGAAGATCGCAATAAAGTAGGCGATCCGAACAAAGAGAATGAATATGAATGTTCCCCAAAAATTGCCATTGCCAGATGTGCAGGCACGAGTAGATTCCCGCCAACTAAAGATTGATAGCGTGGGTGTCAAAGGTCTGCGTTATCCGGTGATAATTCGTTCAAATGGCATTGACACCAGCAGTATCGCAAACATCAATATGAGCGTCGGTTTGTCTGCCGCAGTCAAGGGTACCCATATGTCTCGCTTCGTTGAAGTGCTGGAAGCGAATGTGACATCGATGGACAACACTGCATTAATGGAAATGGCCGGTACCATGGTGGAACGTTTGAACGCTGAAGCTGGCAAGATAGAAATGCGTTTCCCGTATTTCATTCAAAAAACCGCGCCAGTTTCCAAGGTGCAGAGTTTGCTAGATATTGAAGTAAGCTGGCGCGCCAGAATTGATCAGGATGGCGCTAAGCAGAATAGCCTGCAAGTGATCGTGCCTGCCACCAGTCTTTGCCCCTGTTCCAGAGACATTTCTGCCTATGGAGCGCACAATCAACGTTCACTCATTAGCATTACAGTAGTTTTAGCGCAAGCCATGAGCATAGAAGAGCTAGTGGCTATCGCTGAGAGCAGTGCATCGTGCGAAGTATATGGTCTGCTGAAGCGAGTTGACGAAAAATACGTTACTGAGCGCGCCTACGAAAATCCTAAATTTGTCGAAGACATGGTGCGCGATGTGGCGCTAGCTTTGAATAGACACTCCAGCGTATTGAGTTACGAAGTCGAAGTCGAGAATTTTGAATCTATCCATAACCATTCTGCGGTGGCAAGAATTGTCAGCGAGAACTGAGACGAGCCGTCTTGGGTCTTGCTTGTGTGTTCCGCATCAAGCATTTTTAAAAAGCTTAACAATGTGCTTGGCGTTCATTTTTTTCGGTTTGATTGTAGCGCACTCCAGAAAAAAAATTTAACTCACCACAAAAGAAATCAGCGATGTCGCTGAATATCTAAAGACTTAGTAATACATCAATGCAATAAAAATGAAATATCGCTCGACCTATGCGATGGCTCTCTATTCAACTATTAAGTGATTAACATGAAAACATATCAATGCAGTATTTGCGGATTAATTTACGATGAATCTTTGGGTTTTCCAGAAGAGGGTATCCCCGCTGGCACTCGCTGGAACGACATCGCAGCAGACTGGAAGTGTCCGGATTGCGGTGTCGCGAAGGCGGATTTTGAGATGGTAGAAATCTAAATGCGGCCCGTCATCATCATCGGTAGTGGCATGGCCGGCTATACTGTCGCAAGTGAATTTCGCAAACATGACAAAAGCACGCCACTACTCGTCGTGAGCAATGACGACGGTGCTTTTTATGCAAAGCCAATGTTATCGAACGCTTTTGCAATGGGTAAACTGGCCACGCAATTAGTCAGCCAAACAGCAGAGCAAATGGCACTGCAACTCGACGCAACCGTAATGCAATATATGAAGGTAAATCAAATCGACAGCATCAGTAAAACCATTAGCACCGTAAATGCTAGGCTTGGCTACAGCAAACTGGTCTTGGCCGTTGGTTCACAACCAATCCGCTTACCTCTCGCCGGGAATGCCGCAGATCAAATCATGTCGATCAATAACTTGCAAGACTATAAAAAATTACGTGAAGCGATAGCCGTAAAGGCTGGAGCAACGCGCATTGTCATTTTGGGCGCAGGTCTAATCGGTTGTGAATTTTCCGATGACCTGACTACCGCCGGTCATCATGTGACCATGGTAGATCCTAATCATTTGCCTTTGTCTGGATTAGCACCACAGCCCATTGCACACGCACTAAAAGTCGCTCTGGAGCTGCGCGGTGTGCAATTTATCATGGGTACGACTGCCAGCTCTATAGATCAACATCAAGATACCAAGTCGCTGCAAGTCAGGCTGGCCAATGGTGCAATTGTGATTGCAGACATCGTAGTCTCAGCCGTCGGCTTACGCCCAGATGTCATGCTGGCGCAAGGAGCGAACTTGGAAACAGAACGTGGCATTGTAGTGGACGTGACGGGGCAAACCAGTGTGCAAGATATTTACGCTATCGGCGATTGCGCACAATACACCAATCCGAAAAATGGGGAGTGCCAGATTCTACCCTATATTGCGCCGATCATGGCCGCCGCCCGCGCCATTGCCAGCAACCTGGCCGGTGACGCCAAACAAATTGAGTTTAAACTTTCCCCAGTAATAGTTAAAACACCTAGTTACCCGATTGCGCTGCTACCGCCATCGTCACATATTGTAGCGAAGGGGCGTTGGGAGCTCGAGAGAATTGCTGAGATGAATATCAGTAGATTTTATGATGTGGGAAATCAGATGAAAGGGTTCGCAGTTAGCCCGCATGAAGTGAAAATACGGACGGCGTTATTGGCTGAGATAGTGATGTGAACAGATGTTGAACTTAAATTTTCTTTTGCGAAGAAGAAAGGCAATGATTTCCGATGGCCTTTGAAAATCAAATTCAGTTGTCTTCGCTAAGCTTGGACGGTGCGTTCAGTTGGTTGTTCGTTATTGGTATTTTCGTCAAGGTTGCAAGTACAGCTTGTGGACTCCTAAATCGAGCTAGACCATTCTTATCTATCAGGTTTGAATACGCAATTTGGTGGGGAAGCAAAATGTCCGCATTGATTGTTTGTTCCTCCGCTTTTGCATTGTCTTGGCTGTGGAATGACACTGCTGGGCTTTCCGTGTTTGGGGGGCTTTTTGTGTTGACACTTCCGTTAGTCGTCTCTCTCGTAGCACGGCGGATGAATACGGGACAAATAACTTCGCCCTAATCATTTAGTCGCATGTTCCTGCTTCGCACCCAGTAACACTGTCAATCTATTGAAGACGTAAAATTGACTATTATGAGCATGTACCGGACTAATCTAATCAATCACTTCATTAAAGTCCCAGCAATCATTCAATTTAGCAGTGACCAGGTCTCTTCAGGATGTTTGAATTTCCTGGGCAATTCAGATGGACAGGCCAGAAGCTAGCGTGCGGTCCAGCTGCTTGACTGCGCGCCGGGTCGGTTTGTTGTTGAACAGCGCGCTGATTTCCGCAGACTTGGCGTCGAACTGTGCGGCCACGTCTTTCAGCCAGCAAATGAAATATATGTAGGTTGACCGGCTGCTTCCTTAAGCAGACGTAGTATCCTAATGAAAGCTCAATCAGAAACTAGAGTAACTGAACGACCGGTACTCAAATACGGAACCAAGCATACGTCCGTTGGCTCTGCCTGCAACGCGCACACTGCCGTGCAATAGATTACCATCAATCAGAATATGGCCCTTTGGTTACAGTCACCAGCACGGACGACACTTCAGCGGTGCCCACGTACCTAGTACCGGCGACCACCTTGAACGGTTTTTGCACCGCGTTCCATTCAACGCAATTGCTACAATGAATCTCGATGTTGTCCCTATCCTCGGAATACAGTTGTGCGATCGCTGCGCTGGAGACGGTGGCACACTGGGAAGACAAGGAGATAAACCATTTATTCATTTGCTAGCATGCATGTGGAGTAGATCAAAGGCGCGACGCCAGTCGGGTGCGCACGATTATAATTGTAGAAGAACCCACTGCGCTATTCTCTCTTTCTCCGCCACGGATGCGGTTGGTTCCCAGGGCACAGTGCACCAAAGACCTTGAGCCAGTCACACTAGAGAACTGACGGGGCCTACGCATTGAAATGGCTTACCGAAAGAAACGTAATTGTTGGTCTGCAGATGCCCATGCGTGCGCGAGCGCTTGCTTGGCAACGTTCGCTTCGACCTCCTTGCCTTGGGCAGAAAGTGCTAGTGCCAACCCATGCAAAGCCCAGCCATTGCCAGGATGACTTCCCAGGTCTACACGAAAAGTGCGCTCGGCCTCGGCAAAACGATTGGCTCGCAATTGCATGGAACCCAAACGATGGAGCGGCCCGCCGGCTAAAGCCGGCGGCTCGGAATGCTCAGCAAAGGCCGCTGCCGCTATCGCTTGAGATTGCAAGGTGAGCGCTGCGTCGATCTGCTTATTTGCAAACGCAATTTCGGCATGCAACTGTGTCTGGGCGCTGCCCACCAGGCTGCGCACCATGCTGGCGCCAACGCCATTGCCGCTGTGCTTTGCCAATAGCATTTGCGCTTTCGGTGTAAGCCGGTCTAACGCCGCTCTGGCGCCATCCGCCTGACCATTATGTAACAAGGCGATTCCATGCGCCATTTCGCCCAGAACTGTTGCCATTCCCTTCCCACCTCTGGGTAGGGGTTCCTTGATCAGCAAATCCCATCGATGCAGGGAAAGCATTGTCAGCATGGGAAGGCTGCGCACGTACTCGCCATATTCGTTGTCACCCTTGGCACGCCCGGCCGCGGCTCGTGCGGCCGCGAGCGCAACGTCACCATGCCCTTCCATCAGGGCTGAATACCATTCGAACTGCAAACTATGGTCGCGCCAATCCATATCACTCGAAAATCGTTGTCTTTTTAATTCCAGCATCATAGCATCGTCGGCGGCCACGGCCATTTGATTGACCAGCGTTGCGTCGGCATATCGGCCCAGATGGACATAGGTATGCGCGGGCATATGCAATAGATGGGCCGCATGTGGTGCCAACTTGCCCAAACGGTCGGCCGCCGCCAAGGCGCGCTCGGCAACAGGCACAGCGTCTACCGCATGTATCAGATAATGGTTCAAGCCGATATGGTCAGGATAACGAAGCAGCCCGGCTTCAAGCATGTCGGCAACGTCGCCGATCCGTCCGGAAGGCTTTTTGGTGACCAGGTCCCAACGCTCGCCCGGTGTAGCGATCATTTCGGCTTCGGCATACAACGCAAGCACATCGGGATCGTCGGGAAAGCGCGCCAAAACATTTCGCATGTCCTCAGCATAGGCAATGTCGAGCCGATCTGCCGGCTCGGCCGCGGCCGAGCTGGCAGATCGGCAAATTTCTCCGAGCGGGAGGACCTGTCCTTGACTCGTCTGCTTGGCAGGGCCATATCTCGTGGCGAGCGAGGTAATCAGCGCCAAGTCACGCGCCGATGATTCTTTACTATGGGCAATAGCGTAGTCGGCATAGCGGCTCGCGTCACCTACATCGCCACGCTTCGGGTTGTTTATGTTGGGCCCCATTTGCAATGCCACGCCCCAAGCGCACAGAGCACAGTCGGGGTCTTGTGCCAGCGCCGCCTTAAAAGCACGAATCGCTTCCGGGCGATTGAACGCATAACCTTGCGCCATGCCTTGGGCGAACCAGCGGCGCGCAGCAGCATTGGCCTGCGATGGCTGCAAGCTGCTGTGACCGTATCCATCGAGTATTGGCGCAGTCGCCTTCCTGTCTATGATTGATGGCAAGACAGTGCAAGCCCCGATCACGCCAAAAAAAAAGACCAAAGCACAAAGTCGCAGTGTGGGAGCGGATAAAACGTATGTGAACATCAAAAACACCTTCCAGAAGTCGAATTCGGAAAATTAATCCCAGTCATCGCGAGCGATTTTACAAATTAAAGGTAGCTCGCCATCGCGCTCCGCGGATGATGAAGAGTCAAGTACAGGGGACGCCTAACTGATCTCCAGTTTTTTTGGTACTGCATAGAATAGCACGCTCTCGAAGTAAAAACATATTTAAATGTCTTTAATGTTTAAATTGTAAGTATTTTGGCTCTAGGCCTGCTCGCAGAGGCTTGTGTCTTTTGCGGTAACGAAAGGCGTGATGGAGCCAACCTTCTTGAGCCGCTTGAAGTTGCGCTGAAAGGGTCTCTACATCTCTGTAAAACCCGAGGGAATTGTAGGTGGCCATATCAAAGAAGAAATGGTGGCTATTTTAAAGTGCCAAATAGCGGCTACTTTGAAATAAGAATCGGTGGCTACTTTGCGGTAAGAATTCATGAGCCTGCAAAAATAACTGTGTAAGTCCTCCCGGAACTATTGGTGAGCGCGCATACGTTCACCAAATTCTATATCAAAGCGATTGAGTGCCTGTCGCCAGTGTTGTATAGGCATGGTCCATTTCTTCGCTGCCTGTTGTATCGCCAGGTACACCACTTTCATGGCCGAGGCATCATTGGGGAACAATTTTCTGCGTTTGGTGGCTGATCGAATGACGCTGTTAAGTGATTCGATGGCATTGGTTGTATAAATGGCCCTGCGTA
>NZ_JBMPOS010000036.1:0-10055 GCF_049340345.1 Undibacterium sp. Di27W
GTTCGGTGACGATGCCGGTGCCGCTGATCTGGAAGCGTAACTGGCCTGGCAGTCCATAGACGAAACGGGTGCTTTGGGGGCCGGTGGACTGGTTGGCACCTGCTGCCGGGGTCAGGGTGCTGAGGATTAGGTCGCCATTGGCATCGTAGCTGTTGTCGGTGCGGTTGCCTGCTGCATCGGTCTTTGTGAGCAGGTGACCGGCTGTGTCGTAGCTGTAGCTGGTGGCATTGCCCTGGGCATCGGTCAAACTGGCGATGTTGCCTGCATTATCGTAGCCGTAACGCAGGGTGCTTGTCTGGCCATTGGCGGCAGGGGCGGTGATGCTGTCAAAGCGTTTGTCTGTGGTGAGGCTGTAGACGGTGACGTTGCCAAAGGCATCAGTGACTTTGGTTTGGCGGTTGACGGTGTCGTAATCAAACCGGGTAACGTTGTTGTAGGCGTCGGTGAGGCTGGCGACACGGGATTCGCCATCGACGATGATGTAGCTGAATTTCTGGACGCTGCCATCGGTTTGGGTGATGCTGTCGATGAGATTACCTGCACCGGCGTAAGTGTAGGTGGTGGCGTAGACTTTGCCATCGGTGACGCTGGCGTCTTCGGGACTCAGGTCGAGCAGGACCTGGCTCAGGCGGTTTTGAGCATCGTAGGTGTAGCGGGTGTTGCTGGTGACTTTGCCATCGGCGGCGACTATGCGTTCCTGGCTGAGGTTGTTGCCTGTGTAGATGAATTCTACCGATTCTCCATTGGCGTCCGTAATCTTAGCCAGCAGCTCGCCGTTGTAGCTGTAGGTGGTGACATTTCCACTGGCATCGCTGGCGGTGGCGAGTTTCCAGCTATAACCGTTGTTGCCCTGGTAGCTTTCTGTCTGGTGGGTGAGACTATTGGTCCAGGTCCAGGTGCTGCCGTCGCTGCTTAAGGTGTCGAACTGGCCGCTGCCTTGGGCGGCAACATACAGTTGGCGGGTACTGTCGTAGTCATATCTGACGGCATTACCATTCTGGCCTGCGCGGTAGACGGCGCTGCCTGCGGTATTGATGCTACCTGTTAATCCAGCGATGTGCCGGTAACCATTAATCCACCAGGCGTCGCCATTGTCGTCGTTGAGTTTGCCCTGGCTATTGTAGGTGCGCAGCAGGGAAACGTCACTGCCACGACCTTCCATCACGGCGTCATTGTCGCTTACGACGAGATTACCTGTGGCGAGGTCGACTGCGGTATGTTCACCGGTTTTACTGCTACCTACATTGACCAGAGCCAGGTTTTGTTTGCTGCTGGAATATATGCCGCTGTCGAAACTGGTTACTGTGCCGTTGGCGCTTAGCTTTGACACAGATTTGAGTACACCTGTCCCATCGTAATTGTATGTCGAAACTTCGCCCAGATTATTTTTGACATTGGCAATTTGACCGACTGTATTATAGGAATAAGTTTCAGTTTTACCTTGGGTATCAACAACGGTCTGTATGCGCCCTACTTGGTCGTAATTGCTCACATTACCGGATTTATCCGTTGTACTTACCAGCTGATTATTTTTATTATAGGTTTTACTTTCAATATTTCCCTGTGCATCAATTTTGCCAGTCGTTTGTGTCAACACATTACTGGACGCATCGTAAGTGTACGCAGAATAAACTGCACCTACTTTTGTCGCATAAGCGATCTTTTGATCCTGGGTATTGTATGTGGTTGTTTCTGTCTTACCTTGAACATCAGTATTACTTAAACTACGGGTAAGCAAATTACCTGCCTTATCATAGGCATAAGTAATGACAACACCATTTTTATCGGTATAACTCGCCTTTTGACCCAGGCTATTGTAAGTATAACTTTCAGTTTTTCCCTGGTAATCAGTAACACTCAATAAATGACCCGCTTTGTCGTAAGCATAGCTAGTCAACTTATCTTTGCTGACATTTGCATTAACAGCATTTTTTATAGTCGAATAATTGCTATTGGCAATACTAATAGCATTCGCATATTGCACTGTTTGCTTGAGGTGTAAACCCTCATAGATATTTTGAGTCACCAAGCCTTGTGCATCTACCGTGTAGACCAGGCGATTAGCCTCATCATAGGCATGACGTTCAGTGCGGTCCAAAACACTTTTTTTACCGCTCATCAGACTGATGACAGCGTCAAGCCTAGCACCAAGAGCAACACTTTGCACATTGATGAGATTAGCATAGCTTGTGGTAGCGGTCAGGTTACCAACCTTATCGTATGTATACCCGGTTACCGCACCATCCGCAGCGATCTTGAAGCCCAGGCGGCCAGTTGGTTCATAAGCATAAGACTCGACTTTATCCTGAACTGCAATTGGCAATGTTGCGATACTCAATGCTGCCATCGGTGGCGCGGTGACTTTAGTCGCATACTGAATAGTGCGCACAACATGACCTTCAGGATCATAGGCATAGCTTGTTGCATCACCAAGCGCATTCACTTCAACCGCCAAATGCCCGTCATTGTCATAATAACGATAAGAGACTTGATCATTCGCGCTGGCTACCGGAATCAAGGCGTTCAAGGCCACTTTATCAGCAGCAACAGCGATGCCGCTTGTATTGATAGCGGCAGCATAACGATGCAATTGGCTGATACGGCCATCAGGATCGTAGGCGGTCGTAGTCACACCACCGGCAGCATCAATACTGATTATCTGACGATTCTGACTATCATATGCATAGTGGGTAAGGTTGCCATTGAGGTCTGTCACGCTGATGACATTGTTGTTGGCATCATAAGCGTATTTGTGGCTTGTGGTGATGCCATCATCTGATGATTCGCTAATGCGGCGGCCCAAAGCATCATAGGTATAGCTTTGTACCAATGAAGCATCCTTGCCATTGCCCTTTTGCATAACTTTGAGAGTTTTGCCCGCCTCGTCGTAGCTGTATTCGGTTACAAGATGCAAACCATCCGGGTCAACAATACTTTGCAGCAGTTGACCTTTGTGATCATAGACCAGCTTGGTGACTTTGTTATCGGCATCGGTGATTTCAACCTGGCGACCGAAAGCATCGTATTTATAGCTGGTGACCAGGGTTTGACCACCTGCCATAGCCAGGGTTTTGCTGGTCAGGCGATTAGCATCATCGTAAGCATAAGTGGTGACGTTACCGTTTTCGTCTGTGCTTTGGGTCAAACGATCAGACTTGTCGTAGACGTTTGCAGTTGTACTAATTCCATTGACTGCCGAACGATTATAGGTAAGTACATTACCGTCATAATCAAAAGTCATGAAGTCACTATTGACCTCCGAATAATCATGCCCTCTGATATCCCCGACGCGATTTATATAGACTTGTCCACGGACCTGGCCTGCTACTGAAGTGATCGCCGTTTGATCACCATTCCTTGAATCTAAATACCAATAGCTTGTAAGAACCCCTAGTGCATCCGTTTGTGTAAAAATTCTGCCAAATGCATCGTATTTTGAAGTGGTAGCACTACCGGTTGCCATATCCTTGACTTCAACAACACGACCTAAACGGTCAAACTGCTGCTGAGTCACATTGCCCATGGCATCCACTGTACGCCAGGCACGGCCAAAAGCATCATAGTCAGTGTGTACTGTCTGATGCAGGTTGGCCGTATCACGTATGGTGTCTGTTACTGCACCGCGTTTGTCGTAATGCAGCTCTGTGTCGATATGCTTGGCGTCGGTGACTTTAACCTGTTCACCAAATTGATCATAGGTGTATGTCGTGAGCTGATTATTCGCGTCGGTCATTGTGACCACACGGCCATCGAGGTCATAGCTATAACTGCTACGAATATCATTCATCTGGTCAGCGATCGCCTGGATTTTTTGCGTGAAATCGGCTGTTTGCAATCCACCTGAGAGACCACTCAAGCCTGTCAGGTGTGTCGCATACTGGACCTTATCAGTCAATTGTCCCAAATGGTTATAACGCTGTTCCGTCACTTCACCCAGTGCATTGATGGTGAAGCTCAGATGCCCTGCATTGTCATAATAATACAGCGTACGGTGACCGTTTTGATCTGTGCTGCTGGTACGGCGATTACCGGCATCGTAGGTGAAAGCAGTGCCATAATCTTTCCAGATCTGGTTGATCGCAACCGGATCAATCGTATTGCGCAGCAGCTCACTACCGTTTCCTTTCACCGTCGCAACAACTCTTCCAAATTTATCATACGCAGTGTCTTGAGTACGGCGCAAAGCGGCGCGGCTATCAACGATGCCGCTTGAAATCAACAGATCCGTTTGAGCGTCAAAAATGTTTTTGGTTTTTGTGGTGAAATTATCATTTAGGTATTCACCAACAAACGTGTTAGTGGTTTCCAGTCGCCCTAACTTATCAAAAGTTTGCGTGACGGTTTGTCTGTTGGGATCAACATAACCTGGGCGCACGCGATCCCAGCTCACTGACAAACCAAAACCTCCTGAGAGATCACCGTTATAGGTGGTCTTTTGCGTTATGTGTCCGGCCTGGTCGTATATGTACTCGGTCGGCGTTCCTTCCGGGTTGACGTACGCAATGATACGGTCACTAGCATCATAAAAATAAAAGTCGATTACATCTTTACCACTGCTTGCTGCGAGTAAGCTCGAGAATCTACTATCTACTTTGGCATTCTTATTTTTCGTAGCGTAGGCAACTGTGGCCCTAAGGCGTCCTGCGTTGTCATAGCGATATTCAACAATGCCGCCTTCCGCGTCAATTTTACCTATGAGTTTCTGATCCTGGTCGTAGTAACAGTAGCTGATGCGGTCATTGACTGCGTCGGTGACAACTGTCACATCCTGGGCCGTGGCATTGATGCCTATCGTAGACGGATTGAGGGTGTTGGCACGCTGGACCGTGGATACCAGTTTGCCTGCAGCGTTGTATTGGAACTCAGTCACTTCACCCAGCGGGCTGATTGTTTTACCTATACGGCCAAGACTGTCATACAAAGTGCGGCTAACCATGTCGCTGCTGCTGGCAGTGACCGGAATATTGTTGACGATGACGGCAGTTGCATTCGCCGCAGCTTCTTGCACTACCTGTACCTTGATCTGCTGGAATTGACTAGCTGTCAGGGCATTGGCACGGGCAATGGTCTGGATTTTTTGACCCAGACTGTTATAGACATATTGGGTGACTTCACCCTGTCCGTTAATATCTGCCTGGATATTACCTGCAGCGTCATAGATGTGCAGTTGTTCTACGCCACTTGGGTCTCTGGAATATACCTGGCGACCAAGTGCATCATAGCGATATTCTGTCGTCAGCTCTCCACCTAGAGTGCTGCTCAGTAAATGCCCGAGGCTGTCAAACAATTGGGTGTCGATACGGCCACTCGCGTTATGCAAAGTGACTTTATGGCTGGCATCATCATATTCGGTATAGCTGGTTTTTTGCAAAGCATCGGTGGTGCTCAATACGCGCCCCAGACCATCGTAGGTATAGCTGGTCTGATTGTTTTGGCCATCTATGCTGAACAGGAGCTTACCGCTGACATCGTAGCTATATTGTGTAGTGCTTTCCGTGCCATTTTTTATGCCCAGGCCATCACTACCGACTTTGCTATAAGTGGTAATACTGGTGACCTGTCCGCGGCTGTTATAGCCATAATCAGTGCGGCTCGTCGTTTCTTGCGTCTGTGAGCTGCTCCAGCTTTGCATCTGATCAAGGCTGGGGCTGAGTACGCCATTGCCATATTTGGCATCGGTAAAGTGGATCTCTGCAACTTTTTGGCCATTGCTATCATAACGTCGTTCACTAACATTGCCAGTAGCGTTAATCTGGAAGCGCAGGTTATGTTGTGCGTCATAGACATAGCGTGTCGTTTGCGGGCCACTCAGTTGTTTCCCATCTGCTGTCAGCGCGCTATACAGGGTGCTGGTGAGCAGATCATTGTTACTGTTGTAGGTATTTTCTACACGATTGCCCTGGGCGTCTGTTTTAGTCAGCAGATTGCCGGATGCATCATAGATAAGACTGGTGATATTGTTTTGCGCATCTGTGAGGCTGGCTATATTGCCTGCCGCATCATAGGTGTAGCGGGTGGTCGCTGTCTGGCCATTGGCTGTGGGCGCAATAATGGTATCAAAACGTTTGTCAGCATTGGTGGTATAGGTGCTGACATTGCCAAAGGCATCGATCACTTTGGTCTGGCGATTGACGATGTCGTAATCGAATTTAGTGACGTTATTATAGGTATCGGTGATGCTGGCAATGCGGGGCTCGCCATTGACTGCAACATAGCTGAATTTTTGGGAGCTGCCGTCAGTCTGGGTGATACTTCCTATGAGATTGCCTGCACCAACATAGGTATAGCTTGTTGCATAGACTTTACCATCGGCGATGCTGGCATCATCAGGACTTAAGTCGAGCAATACCTGGCTCAGTCGATTCTGGGCGTCGTAGCGGTAATTAGTGTTGCTGGTGACTTTGCCATCGGCAGCAAGAATACGCTCTTGCGTAAGATTATTGCCTGCATAAACAAATTCTACCGCTTCACCATTGGCGTTGGTAATCCTAGACAATACATCACCGCTGTAGCTATAGGTGGTCGTTTGGCCATTCAAATCACTCGCTGTAGCCAGCCTCCAGATGTAGGCATTACCACCCTGATAGGTTTCAGTCCGTTGGCTGCCCGCCTGTTTCCAGGTCCAGCTACTACCATCACTACTCAATGTATCGAAGCTGCCGCTGCCCTGAGCGGCCACATACAACTGGCGGCTACTATCGTAATTATATTTAACGACAGTGCCATCCTGGCCGGCTCTGTACACAGAACTGCCGGCCTTGTTCAACTCTCCAGTCGGCGCTGTTACGCGACGGTATCCATTGAGCCACCATGCATCAGCATTGTCGTCATGGAGTTTCCCCTGGCTGTTGTATGACCTCAATACAGATACATCATCGCCACGACCTGACAGCAAGGCATCGGTATCACGCAACACAAGATTGCCTGTTGCGAGATCAACTGCTGTTACCTCTCCATTTTTGCCAGTACCTATATTGATCAAAGACAGGTTTTGTTGACCGTTCCTGTAAGCGCCATAATCAAAGGTATTGCTTACTCCATTTATTAACGTGTTAGTTACTTTTTCAAGCACTCCTACTGCATCATAGCTATAGGACCAAGTATCTCCATTTTTATTGGTGTAACTAGTTTTTTGGCCCTGTTCATTATAAGTATAACTTTCAGTCTTACCCTGCATATCAATAGACGACAGTAA
Organism: Undibacterium sp. Di27W; assembly: GCF_049340345.1. Classification (NCBI taxonomy): domain Bacteria; kingdom Pseudomonadati; phylum Pseudomonadota; class Betaproteobacteria; order Burkholderiales; family Oxalobacteraceae; genus Undibacterium; species Undibacterium sp. Di27W. The sequence goes on from NZ_JBMPOS010000036.1 coordinate 7,196, forward strand.
ACGTCCGGCACTATCATAGCTATAATAACTGGTGTTGCCTGAACTATCTTTGTAACTTAAAAGAGCGGCATTCTTATCATAAGTTTTAACCTCCCCATTTCCCGAAGTTACAAAACTACCTGACAAGTTTCCTGCCCCGTCATAGCTATAATTGACCTTCCCATCCTTGACAGGATCAGCATTGATGGCATTCTTAATACTGACGATGTTGCTATTATCAATATTGACGGTGTTGGCATATTGCACCGCTTGTTTGAGGTGTAAGCCCTCGTAGATATTTTGTGTGACATGCCCTTGTGCATCAACAATGTAAATGAGTCGATTGGCTTCATCATAGGCGCGACGCTCAATACGGTCGGTTGCGCTTTTTTTGCTATCCATCAATTGACTAACGACATCGGCCCTGGCGCCGACAGCCACATCGCTCGCATTTAGTTTACTGGCGAAGACGCTTGTTGTCGTCAGATTTCCTACTTTGTCATATACATATCCGGTGACGCCACCATCTGCGCCCACTTTAAAGCCAAGGCGTCCGGCAAGATCATAGGCGTAGGAATTGACAAGATCGACAGCACTTGTTGGAACCTGGCTTAAGCTGAAATCTGCCGGTGGCGGCAATGTGATCTTGGTTGCGGCTTGCGTGCTACGAACAACATGCCTTTCTGCATCGTAAACATAAGTAGTCACTTCACCAAATGCATTTAATTCGACGTTCATGCGTCCGTCTTTATCGTAATAACGATAAGACACTTGGTCATTCACATTGGAAGATGGGACCAATGCCAATAGAGTTGCGCTGTCAGCAGCATGAGCAATATTTGCTGTATTGATTGTCGTGGCATAGCGACGTATTTGAGTTATGCGCCCATTCGCATCATAGGTAGTTCGAACTATGCTGCCTGCCGCATCGATGCTGAGTATTTGCCGATTCTGACCATCGTAAGCATAAAAACTAACGAGTCCTTTGGCATCAGTGACACTGATAACATTGTTATTGGCATCATACTGATATTGCCGGCTGATAGTGACACCACCATCTTGAGATTCTGTTATACGACGGCCCAGCGAATCATAGGCATAGCTTTGTATAGATGTGACGACATTCGCATTACTTTTTTGAGTAATCTTGAGGGTTTTACCAGTTTCGTCGTAATTATATTCTGTGACTAAATTCAAGCCATTTGGATCAACGATAGTCTGTAGCAATTGACCTGTGTGGTCGTACACTAGTCTGGTGGTTTTATTTTCTGGATCAGTAATTTCAATCTGACGACCAAGTGCATCATATTTGTAGCTGGTAATCAGTGACTTACCATCCGCCATTTCCAAGGTTTTACTTAGTAAGCGATTGGTGTCATCGTAGGTGTAAGTTGTTTTATTACCGTTTTCATCGGTACTTAGAATTAGGCGATCAGATTTATCAAAAGTCTTATTAGAGAGACCGAAGCTATTACTTTTGGAGATTTCATTGCCATTTTTATCATATGTATAACCCAAATATGAGCCGTCTGCTTTATTTTGAGAGGCTTTTTCACCGGTACGAAGAAAAAGCTCCGATGATACAAGTCCCTCAGCAGACGTGATAGCAACTGATTTTCCTTGTGCACCCCACGAATACAAAAATTGAGTTACCGCTCCCTTTGCATCAATTTTCGTCAATACTCTATTGAACGCATCATAGCTTGTTCTTGTGGTATTCCCACTTGTGACATCCTTCACTTCCACAACCTGGCCCAGCTTATCCAGTTTCAGTTGTGTGACATTACCCATTGCATCAACGGTACGCCAGGCGCGGCCAAACGCGTCATAATCTGTATGCACTGTTTGATGCAGGTTTGCTGCATCCCGTATGGTGTCTGTTACCAAACCCCGCTTGTCATAATGCAGTTCAGTATCAATTTGCTTAACGTCAGTGATCTTGACCTGTTGACCAAACTGGTCATAGGTGTAACGAGTAACTCGATTATTTGGATCTATCACTGCGACTAAGCGACCATCCAGATCATAGGTGTTACTGGTTTTGATGTCGTCAGCAGAATTAGCGATTGCCTGGATTTTTTGATTGAAGTCTACAGTCTGCAAGCCGCCATTCAAGCTGTTTACACCAGTCAGGCGCGTTACATATTGGATCGTATCTGTCAGTTGTCCAAGATGGTTATAGCGCTGTTCTGTCACCTCTCCCATTGCATTAACGGTAAAAGTCAGATGCCCTGCCTGATCGTAGTAATACAGGGTACGATGGCCATTCTGGTCAATGCTGCTGGTGCGATGATTGGCCCCGTCGTAGGTATAGGCTACCCCATAGTCTTTCCAGGCTTGGCCAATTATTGCAGGATCAGAGTTAGCAAACAGTATTTCGCTACCATTGCCAGCCAGCGTGCCAATAACTCGACCATACTGGTCGTAAGCAGTATTTGAAGCTCGCCTTAAATAAGGTCTGTTAGCGTCCTGAACTGTATATGATAATAGTCCGGTCTTTGTGTCGTACACATTTTGTACAATCTTAGTTTGATTAACGCCGAAAGCATTCCCAACATTAGATTTGCTTGTACTCAGACGTCCCAAATTGTCAAAGAGCTGCTGCAAGGTTTGCCTGTTGGGATCATTTTGAGGACGGATACTTTCCCAGGTTTGTAATGAATTGACAGACGTCAACTTTACTGAGTAACTCGTCTTTTGGATCACATGACTACTTGCGTCATACACATAGTCGATCGCATATCCTTCCGCATCGACCGTGGCGGTTACACGGTTCTCAGCATCATAGAAGTTGTAGCTAATCGCGTCTTGGGACGGATTTTGGGTGATGAGGCTGCTCAACTGGCTGTTGACTTGCGCTGCCTTGTTCTGGGTTGCATAC
>NZ_JBMPOS010000037.1:0-9701 GCF_049340345.1 Undibacterium sp. Di27W
GATCTTTCCGTCATCCGCACCTACAACAGCCAAGGCGTCATCAAAGACGACAATTCAGATGCATGGTGGATCAACGGTTATCGCCGCATCGTCAACCTGACAGGTACCCTGAACCAAGCAGGCAGCAGCCTCCAGCGCGTCGGTGCCGACAATGCCATCCAAACTTACGACTTTGACCTGACCAGCAATAGCTACCAAGCCCGTTCCGGCACCGGTAAATCTGATGCCATCAAATATGATGTCACCAACTCCAGCTGGACCTGGACAGACCCAAATAGCCAGAGCACAGAAAGCTATGCCGGAACTAGCGGGCGTCTGCTATTCTCCAGCGATGCCAATGGCAATACCGCTACCTATGGCTACACCGGTGACTACCTCAGTACCATCACCAGCGCCAAAGGCGACAAAGTCGACTTTAGCTATACCGGTACCAAGCTTGCCCAAGAAAGAATCATCCTCGCAGACGGCACAATCCAAAGCAGCACCTCCTACAGCTACGATACCCAAGACCGCCTGACCCAGATCAAACTAGACCTGACACCAGCCGACGACAGCATTGCTGATGGCAAAGTCTACATCACCAGCTACACCTATGCAGACAATAGCAACCTCATCACTGGAGTGAGCCAGACAGATGGTACCCAACTCAACATCACCTATGTGAAACTGCAAGGCACAGACCGTGTCGCCAGCCTGACCGATGCCTTGGGCCGCGTCACCACCTTCAGCTATGACCTGGCCAGCCAAACCACCACCGTCACCGATCCCTTAGGGAATAAAAACACCTATACCTATGACGACAAACAGCGTTTTAGTCAAATTACCGGTCCTGCTGTCGATGGCGTCATCCAAAAGGTCCAATATCAATACGATGCCGCAGGCAAATTAATCCAAGCTACCGACGCCCTGGGCAATGCCACCATCAATACCTACGACAGCCATGGCAACCTGCTAAGCCAGACGGACAGCCTGGGTGATCGCGTAGAACGCACCTATGGCCCACAAAACCAAATCCTGACATCCACCGTTTACCGTGCCCCTACCAGCAATGGCCAGGCTGCCAGCCAACCCGAAACTACACGCACTGTCTATGACGCGCGTCGTAATCCACGCTTCGTCATCAGTGCCCAAGGCAGCGTCACAGAATTCCGCTACGACAATCTGGGACAGCGCATAGCCACCATCAGCTATCCTGCAGCCAGTTACAATCTCACCGGCCTGAACGCCAACCAAAGCCTGAGTAATGCCGATGTGGAAACCTGGTCCGCAGCACAAAACCCGGCACAGACCAGCCGCACCGACTACCAATACAATAGTCGTGGTCAACTCAGCAGCATGACCAGCTATAACACAGTCGATGCCAATGGCAACGGCATACTCGATGGCAAAGAATCAAAGAGCCAGTACAGCTATGATGCAAGCGGCAATCTCCTGTTCAAGATCGACGCTGATAATAACCAGACCAGCTATGTCTATGATGGTTTAGGCCGCGTCTTATCGACGACAGATGCCCTGGGACACAGTTCCGTCAATCTGTATGATGACGCCAAGCACACCGTCACCCAGACCCAGGCCAATGGCCGCATAGACACTGCTGTTTATGATGCAGCAGGCCAACTCATCTCCACCATCGCTGGTGGCCAGGCGCAAAGCGAATACCGTTATGATGCACTGGGACGCTTGAGTGTCAGCATAGACGCAACAGGTGTCAAACAACGCTACATCTACGATGCTGCTGGTAACCTGCAAGGCCAGGTCAATGGCGATGGCAAAGTCACCCAGTATGTCTACAATGCCCTGGGCCAGCGCATACAGACCATACAGCACAGCGTGGCTTTGAATGCGACCCAGATTGCCCAACTGATCAGTAATACCGATACGGCAGCCATACCTGCAACGACACCACCGTCAGGCTCACCAGCAGCAGGTTCTCCAGCAACATCGCCAGCAACGCCACCATCTTCTACCGCTGTTACAACGCCAGCGACGACCTCATCAGCCGCGCCTGTCACACCGGCACCAAGCAATCCGGTAGTGAGCACCTCAGACTGGAACACAGCGACAGCCTACCTCATGGGCGACCAGGTCAACTACAACGGCAAAGTCTACCAGGCACGTAGTAATAATCAGGGCAGTGCACCCGCCAGTAATGCTGCATGGCTGGAAGTTGTTTCTATCAATAGCGTTGCTGCCTGGTCAGACAGTCAATACTACTTGGCGGGCCAGACCGTTAGTTTCAATGGGCAAGTCTATCTGGCCCGCTGGGACACCGGCCTGGGCAACACGCCAGGTGTCGACAAAGTCTGGACACAAGTACCAGCACCAGGCACGACACGTCCCTGGATGCCAGGGATAGAATATGTTGGCGGACAGCTAGTCACCCATGACGGGCAGCTCTGGAAAGCAAACTGGACCAGCACTCCTGGTCAGGCTCCTGGTGTTGATCATGTCTGGAGCCAGGTGGTTCCTGCGGGCACCAATCCACCTTGGTCCGCAGGTCCGGAATATGCACAAGACCAAATCGTCGATTACCAGGGCCAGCACTGGAAAGCACGCTGGCCTACGCAGGCTAATGTACCAGGGGATTCCCAGGTATGGGCACAAGCCCCTGATGCTGGTACTCATGCCCCCTGGGGCGCAGGTGTTACCTATATCGGTGGCGAAACCATCAGCTACAATGGCCACCTGTGGCTGGCCCAATGGTTCACCAAGGGTGAAACACCAGGTGTTGAGTCTTCCTATGTCTGGGCAGAGCAGGGCATAGCAGAGCCGCCGGTTCAGCCTCCGGTCGAACCGCCAGTCACGCCGACCGTGCCAGCCCGAGTCTTCTACGACCTGCTGCCCATGCTGACCAGTTCAGCCAACGACCTCATCAGTCGCAGCTTCTATGATGCCGCTGGTCACTTGAGTAAAACCGTCAGTGCCGCCGGTGCAGTCACCGAATATCAATACGACGGCGCAGGCAACCTGTTGACCACCGTACAAAGAGCCACGCAGATCACAACGACAACACTCAGTGCCAATACTCGTGCTCAGGATGTTGTGGTGACAGCCCACGCTGATGACAGAAGCACGACTTACTTCTACGACCTCAACAACCAGCTCACAGGTACTGTCGATGCGGAAGGCTACCTCAGCCAATACCGCTACGACAGCGCCGGACGCCGCGTCGAAGTCATCCGCTATGCCAGCAAAGTCAGCGTACCAGTCACAAGCACCAGCAACTTCGCCAGCCTCATTCCATCTGCAAATGCCGCCGACCAGCATAGTTACGCCATCTACGACAACAAAGGCCAACTGGTGGGCAATGTCGATGCCGAAGGCTACCTGACTGAATTGCGTTACGATGCCAATGGCAATGCACTTGGCAGCACACGCTATTACAACAAAGCCAAAGGGCCGGTGACTGCCAGTTCCACCCTGGCCAGCCTGCTTCCAGCCAGCCATGCCGAAGACCAAGTCAATAGCCAGACCTTTGATGCGTTGAACCGCGTCCTCACCAGCACCAATGCCGAAGGTACCCTAAAGCAATACCAGTACGATGTCGCTGGCAACCTGACCAAAGTCATTGACGCTGCAGGTAGTGGTGACATCCGCATCAACAACCAGCGCTATGACCAGCTGGGTCGCGTCATTGCCACCCTGTCTGGCCTGGGCAGTGCCCAACTGACCGGCAACCAGAGTCAACAAGAAATCGACGCTATCTGGACCCAGTATGGTACTAGCTACGGCTACGATACAGCTGGCCGCCGCGTCAGCATGACCGACCCCAATGGCAATAAAACCCTGTTTTACTATGATCAAAGTGGCAACCTTACCTACACCATCGATGCGCTTGGTGGAGTGCAAGAACGTAAATATAACAATCTCAATCAACTGACAGGCACAGTCCAGTATGGTGATCCGCTCTCCATCATGAACGGCTTGAATGGCGGCTTGGTCAATGACAGCTTGCGCACCGCAATTGCTGGTATCGCCAATAGCGCCCATGACAGCAAGACTGCCATCAGCTATAACGCAGCGGGGCAAATAGACAGCATCGCAGATCAATTGGGCGCCGTCACCAGCTTCACTTATGATGCCTTTGGTGAACGCCTGACCACGACCGTCAACACAGACAGTAGCCATGTCCTGACACAGTTGGCGCGCTATGATCACCGTGGCTTGCAAACTGGTTCCACCACAGACCCAACCGGCGCATTAGTTGTCGCCAGCGTCGAGTATGACGCCTTTGGCCGCATTACCCGTACCGTAGATGGTAATGGCAATGAACGCCTGCTCAGTTATGATCGCCTGGGCCGCGCCGTTAACAGTACGGATGCAAACCACGTACAACGCACAGTCAGCTATGACGCCATAGGCCGCATATTGACTCAGACTGATGGGAACGGTAATGCCGTGACCTACACCTATGACACCGCTCACCGTGGCGTTACCGTCACTACGGCAGAAGGCGTCAAGGTCAGCAGCATCCATAATAGCCAGGGCCAGACCAGCAGTGTCACCGATGGCAATGGCCATGTCACCAGCTATAGTTACGACACCAATGGTAATTTGCTGAGTTCCGCCAGTGAGCTGAATAGTGCAGGCAATGCCTATGATCACGCCAACCGCCTGATCCAGACCACAGATGCCAATGGCAACAAAGTCAGCTACCACTATGATGCTGCCAACCATCTGCTGTCACGTACGGTTGATGCCGACGGCCTAGCACTGACCACAAGCTACCAGTACGATGCCAAGGGCCAACAAGTAGTCATGACCGATGCTAATGGCATCGTCACCCTGACCACTTACGACCTCAAGGGCCAGGTCACCAGCCAGGTCGTTGATCCTACCGGTCTCAATGCCATCACCCGTTATAGCTATGATCAGCGTGGCAAGGTACTGACCGTCACCAGTCCCGCAGGCAATGTTGTCCAGTATGAGTATGATGCCCTGGGCCGCCGCATTGCCGAACACACCGACCCCGCAGGACAGAACATCACCCGTCGATATCAGTACGATGACAATAACAATGTCGTCGCTGCACGCGATGCCAACGGCAACCTGACACGCTATGTCTACGACAGCAACAACCGCCTGGTCTACACCATCAATGCCAGCGGCGCAGTGCAAAAGAACAGCTACGACAACGAAGGCCGCGTCACCGCCACCGTCAACTATGCCACCACAATTTCCCTGACAGGTTTAAGCGAAACAGCAACAATCGCCGACGTGACAGCCAGAGTGCATGCAGACAGCCTGCGCGATGTACAGCAAAACCGCGTCTATGACAAAGATGGTCATCTACGTTACAGCATCGATGGCACCGGCAGCGTTACCCGCTACACCTATGATGCCAATGGCAATGTCACCGAACGCATTAGTTACGCTAAAGACATCGCACTGGCAAGCTGGGCACCCGGCACCACGCCAACTGTGGTGCCAGATGCAGTCCATGATCAGCGTGTACAAACTATCTATGATGCCCTGAACCGCCCCGTCTACGTCGTCAGCGGTACTGGCACTGTCACTAAAACCAGCTACGATGCCAATGGCAATGTGGTCGATGTTGTCAGCTACGCTAAATCACTGCCAGCCAATACCCCCATCACAGCCAGCGCGCTGGCAACAGCGACAACATCCTTGGCTGATGCAGCACATGATGTACATGTGCATCGTACTTATGATGCTGCCAACCGCCTGAGCTGGAGTGTCGATGCCACAGGTGCCGTCACCCATCTGGTCTACGACAAAAATGGCAACCTGATCAAACAAGTCAGTTACGCCAATACCGTCGCCGCCAACGCTGCCGCAGAAACCGTGCAAGCCAGCGATGCCGACCGCGTCACCCTGATGAGCTATGACGATGCCAATCGCCTGTCTTACCAGGTCAATGCCGATGGCAGCGTCAGTCACTATGTCTACGACGCTAATGGTCAACTGGCCCAGCGTGTTGCCTATGCCAATGCCATCGCTGCGCCAAATGCATCTACCCAACTCGGCAGTAGCGAGATTGCCAGCCAGCTGCATATCGATAAAACACAAGACCGCAGCACCCGTTATACCCATGATAGAGCTGGCAGGTTGATATTCACGGTAGACAGCCAGGGCGCCGTTACCGAGAACCGTTACGACGCAAATGGCAATGTCACCGCCAGCGTCAGCTATGCACACACCATAGAAGCGTCCACGATGTTGCCGGTTGTTCAGTCAGACATGATACGCAACCAGTTGCAGCCTGATCCTCTCAATGACCAGGTCCATCAACAAGTTTATGACACCAACGGACGTGTACTCTTCAGTGTGGACGCCATGGGCTATGTCAAAGGCTATAGCTATGATGCGCTGGGTCGCCTGGGCAGTGTGACCGACTATGCTAAAGCCTTGTCACCAACCCTCTCTGCTGGACTTGGCAAGCTCGATGCTACTAGTGCCATGCCAGGCAGCACAGCTGATGACCAGGTCCAGACGTATCAATACGATGCTGATGGGCACCTCGTCGCTCATACTGATGCCCTGAACAAGACAGAACGTTTCAGCTATGACGGCTTGGGTAATCGCCTCACTTACAGTAATAAAATCGGCGCGACCTGGACTTATGACTATGATGCGGCTGGTCGCCTGTTAAGTGAAACCTCGCCTGTCGTCAGCATGGCCAGTGTTAGCCTTAATGTTGGCGGCATTTTGCAGGCAGGCACAACAGTCAGCGCCGCCATCATCAGTCGCATGACTTATGATGCGCTGGGCAATCTCACCAGCCGCACTGAAGCAGAAGGTCGCCCGGAACAACGCACTACCCGCTTTGAATACGATGCACTGGGTCGTCAGACCAAGACCATCTATCCAGCCAGCTATGTGTATGACGGGGCGGGTGATAACCTGGCAGTCAACGGCGCCAATAGCCTGGCATTCGCATCAGAAAGGTCTGCAGTCCTCGAAGCCAGCGTCACTTACGACAGCTTTGGCAATGTCATCGCCAGCCGCGACGTGGCCGGTAATTACAGCTACCGCAGCTATGACAAACAAGGCCGCGTCAGCTATGACATTGATGCGCTTGGCAATGTCACCGGCTATAGCCGCAACAGCTTTGGCAATGCGACCTCAGTCACGCGCTATGCCAGCGCCATCAATGCCAGCGCCGTTAGCGGCCAGGTAGGCAAAGCCCCCCTCCGCAGTCAGGTCGCCACAGCCCTAGTCAGCCTCGACCATAGTCAAGACAGGATCACCACCAGCCGCTATGATCAACTAGGCCGCACCATAGAAACTACCGAACCTGCCACCTGGGTCAACAACGGTGGGGCAGGGGAGGTAAGTGTTCTGGCCGCCAAAGTCACGCGCTACAGCTATGATGTGCTTGGCAACCTGTCACAAACTGCTGAACTGAGTAATCCTGCCAATGATAGCTGGGCGATCAGCCGCTATTTTTATGACAAACAAGGCCAGAGAACAGCCAGCATCAATGCCCTGGGCTATGTCAGCTCCCGGGTTTATGATGCCCATGGCAATGTCATCAACAGTACCGAATATGCCAACCCAGGCAGCGTCAATGCGGCTGGCAAACTGGTGCTGCCACTTTATAGCAACGATGACCGCACCACCTTGTTTGCCTATGACAAGGCTAATCGCCAGATCAGCCAGACCCGCCTCAATGTGGCTTTTAGTGATGATGGCTTTGACGCTATCAATAATGCCACGACGGGCCAGCGCAGCCGTGGCAATATCACCACCAGCGTAGAATACGATGCACTGGGCAATGTCATCAGCAGTACCGATGCATTGGGCAACCGCAGCTACCGTTATTACGATGTCCTCAATCGCTTGAGGGCAGTGGCCGAACCAGGTAGTGTTACAGACATTGGCCGCCAACTGACCACACTCACTGAATATAGCCGTGATGCCTATGGCAACGTTGTCATGAAACGTGACTATGCCAATGGTGCCAGTTCTGCCGCGCAGTATAGCTATACGATCAACAGCATCAGTAACGACGACCGTATCAGCCTGGCCCGCTATGACAGTCGCAATAACGTCATCCAGAATGCCGACGCCAATGGGGTCAACCACTTTGCCTCCTACGATGCACAAAACCACTTGCGCAAGCAATGGCAAGCCGTATCCGGCAGTGATGGTGTACATACCCTGTTCACTGCCTACGAATATGACGCCCTGGGTCGTCGCACCGCCAGCATCACCCCTGGCAGCAATGTGCAGCTCAGTGCCAACGGCAGCCAGATCAACATCATCAATCAGAACCAGGCTGCAGTCGTGCGCAACGAGGCCGTCTACAATGCCTTTGATGAAGTGATACGCGAGCGCAGCAATGGCCAGGACCTGGCCAGCTTTGATTATGACAGCGCAGGCCATGTCTGGCGCACCAACAGTGGTGGTGTCACCAAGGTCATGCAATACGACTTGCGGGGCCGCCAGACTGTCACCTTAAGCAGCGCTGGCATCAGTACCGCCAGCCTCAATCTTGGCAAGGGCGACCCGTTGGCCACCCTCAGCACCGCCCATGAAGCTGACAGTGTCGCTGGCCTGCGCCGCAGCACCACCCAGTACGATGCCCTGGGCCGTGCCACGACGCTCAGTTTGCCAACGCGTGATGGCCAGACCCCCTTCATCCGCCAAAGCTTTGACCGCTGGGGTAACCTGTCCAGCCGTAGCGACCTCAACGGCTACGGCAGCGTCACCACCTACCAGTACGATGCCAATAACCAGCTGATACGCCAGAGCAGCCCCGATGCAGCAGGTCAGCAAAGTACCAACAGCGCCGTCACAGAGTTTTATTACGACCGCCTGGGCCACCAGACCGCCAACCGCGACGCCAACGGCAACGTTACCCGCCTGAGCTACGATGCCCGTGGCCAGTTGATACAAGAAACCCATGCCGATGGCGGCATCGTCAAACATGCCTACGACACCTTCGGCAACCAGGTCCAGGTCACTGACGCCAATGGCAATCACATCAGCTATCAGTACGACCATCTGGGCCACCTGCTCCAGAGCAGCACCGACCCGGTGGGCCTCTATGGCACCAGCACTGGTAACGTCACCGGCAGCCAGCAAAGCCTCATCAACCGCAGCAGCTACGATGAAGCAGGGCGCGTCATCGCCCGCACCAACGCCAATGGAGAAACCACCAAATATGGCTACGACCTGCGCGGCAACCTCGTCATCACCACCAAACCCCTGGGCCAGTATGAACAATATGCCTACGATGCCCAGGGCAACCAGATCGCCAACCGCGATGCCAATGGCAACATCAGCACCTGGCAATACAATGCCCAGGGCCAGCTACAAAGCCACAAAGACATCGGTGGCGCCACCTACAGCTACCGCTATGACAGCGCAGGCCAACTGCTGCAACAAACCAATACTCGAGGCCAGAACCTCAACTACCACTACAATGAAGCGGGGCAAGTCACCCAGATCCGTGACCTCGCCACCGACAAGACTACCCTGTACAGCTACAACCTCGCAGGCAAGCACACCCGCGAACAAACCATCCAGGCTGATATCAGCCTGCAAAACACCAAACTCAGCTACAACGCCCAGGGACAAGTTTCCCTCATCGAAGCCCTCGATGAGGGATACACCAGTGCCCTTGACTACGATAAAGCCGGCAACCTCAGCCACGAACTCAACATCCAGACCGCCCAGACAGCAGGCACGACAACGCGCCAGGTCAGCATCAGCGGCAGCACCCATACCGTCAG
>NZ_JBMPOS010000038.1:0-7067 GCF_049340345.1 Undibacterium sp. Di27W
TTATGTAATAACGTCCCAAACGTTTTTCACATTTCGACTAAGAAGGATTGACTAAAGTCTTTAAAGCGTTGATAGCGTCGGGCAGCGATACATTGTCGTAAGGCACTACCGCTCCTAGATTCAATCTTGAGACCAGTCAGCACGGTTTCCAGCGCACTGCCTTTTGCCTCAAAAACCGGCAGCATCAATCACGGCATCAACACCACGACCTTGTGTATCACTGATAATGAATTCAGCAAAGTCATTATCATCAAAATTGATGGGGACAATGCCATAGGTTTCCCTGGCAAACTCGGGGTAATCCTACTTTTCGTGCAATTTGACACCGTTAATTAAATTCCGATATTATTCAATGACTTGCGACGATGATTTCCGAAATTTATTCGCGATTATGAAAAACAAAGCGCATATGTTGTAAAAATAATGACCAATTACCGTTTTGGGAATTGACAGTAAATGGGACTAAAAAATGGGGGTATCGTATCTTTCGTGCACCAGAGGTGCGGTAGAGAATTTTCTTTATGTGTCAAAGTCTTACCATCGATCTGGTGCGGATTTGCATTGAAATCTAAGATTTACTTTGCCTTGGTGTAATCCATGATTGATATGCAGTGGGAGGACCTCGCCGGGCGGTTGATTCGTGGTTCAACGCCGCAACCGCGTCAATGATGTAGTCTTGACGTTCATACCAAGCAGGGAACCAACGTCTTTTCCTTTTAGCCATCGGCTAGCCCGAGCCGACTAATCAATTATCGCTAATGGCCGTGCAGTCTCCATCCGTTTCGCCCAGCGGTTTTGCTTGCATACAAAGCGAGGTCGCTATTCTTATAAAGTTCTTCAAGGTCAGCGTCCGGGCCTTCAAAAACTGCCGCGCCAATGCTTGCGCTAATTTGCATCGAGTGCGGGCCGAAAGAAATCGGCTGCGCCATGCTCGCCAAAATGCGGCTGCAAATCAGATCAAGCATGGTGTAGTCACTGGTTTTGGGAAGCAACACTGCGAATTCATCGCCGCCCAGACGCGCCAGACGGTCCGATTCGCGTATTGCAAGCTTTATTCGCTCTGCAGCTTCCTTGAGCAAGGCATCGCCAGCATCGTGCCCGAGGGTATCATTAATCTGCTTGAAGTGGTCAAGGTCGATGAGAAGTAATGTGAACTTGTCATGTTCTCGCGCAGCCCTGGCAGCCATATGCCGCAGTTCGTCGGTAAAACACCTCCGGTTTGGTATTCCGGTCAACGGATCCGAATAAGCCATCACTTCAAGCAGGTGCCGACTGGTCTGCAATTCGGCGGTACGCTGGTTCACCATTTCCTGTAGCTCGCGCTCGCGCCGCCGCAGGTAAGATGTTCGCACCTGGAACAGACATCCCAACAGGGTGACAATGCCGATAATGCTGAGTGTATGGACCCACCTGCGCTGATACCACGTCGGAGCGACTAACACTGCTAGTTCCAGCGGTGGCGACCACGCGCCATCACGATTTGAGCCGCGCAATTGCAGCGTGTACTCGCCCGGGGGTAGGTTAGTGTAGCTGACGCGGCGTAGCGACGAATCTGTGCTGATCCAATCCTTGTCAAAACCGAGTAGGCGATACGCGTAGCGGTTGCGCTCAGGTGCCGAAAAATCGAGAGCGGAAAACTCCACTGCAAAACCTCGCTCCTGGCCGTCAGCGGTAATCCCAATCACAGCGCGATGCTTTACGTCAGTGATGTTTTCATTGAAAGGCTGAGCGGGCACCGGTTTGTCGTTCACTGATACGGCCGTGACAACCAGCGGCGCCTCGTAGTTCCATGCCGTTAGCCGCTCCGGGCGCACCACCGTCAGGCCCGAAGTGCCGCCAAACATCAGCTCGCCAGTGTGGCTGATAGCACTGGAGTTGGTCCAGTACGAAGAAATTTTTACGCCTTCGGCCCAGCCTAGTGCGCGAACCTTAAACGTGACTGGATCGATACGGGCCAAGCCATCGTCAGTACTCACCCAGATGAAGCCTTCCCGGTCTTCGCGCAGTGCATTGACACCAGAATGGGGCAAGCCTTCTGCCATGGTAAGTAGCCGGAAATGTGGCTTTCCCTGGCTATCCGTTCTGTCTAGAATGGCAATGCCAATGCCGAAGATCGAGACCCACAGGCGCCCTTGTCGGTCAATCAGCAATGAAGATACAAAGCCTGGGGCAAGCGGGGCTCCGGTACCGCTGTCGCCCGAAAACCGCTGTACCTTCCCACTAATGTCATCTAGCTTGGCAAGCCCAGCTTTCGTGCCGACCCATAGTGTCCCATCCGCGGCAACTAGCAAGGCTGTCACACGCGAATCTTCCAGGCTGTCTGCTTCATGGTACAGCAATCGCGTGGCCTTCCCGCCTTGCAATTCGACCTTCCAAATTCCGTCGGGCCCACCAATCCACAAGTCTTCCCCTTGGAACACGGCAGCCCACACTGGAGCCCCCGCAGAGCGTTCCGGAATGATAAGTGGCCGTACAGGCCCCCTGACGCCGTCGTGACGAAACAAGCCTTGCTGGGTACCGATGTAGACCGCGCCGTCTGGGCCGTTGGTCATTGAGATCACTCGCCCGCTCGGGAGGCTCGTCGCTGCGCTCGGCTGACCTGGTAGCAGTTGACTCACGGATCCTGCCCTTGGATCCACAATATCAATGCCTCCACCGCTCACCGCGAGCCACACGCGTCCGTCTGGGCGCGTAAGAATACTCGGGATACTCATGTTGCTTTCGTTCGCAAAGCCCGCTTGGTGGAGGGTAAGGACGGCTTCAGGATGCGGATCGTACACGCTCATCGTCGCAGGGGTCGCAACAAAAATGAGGCCTCCGCGCTCGCGGTAAAGGGCGCGAACGTCATTGCCAGGCAAGCTGTCGGGCGAGTTTATCTCGTGCAGGATACGGTGGGTGGCACCGGTTCGCGGCGTAATCGAGACGATACCGGCACCTTCCGTGCCTAGCCAAATTTCGTCGGTATTCACTTCGACAATTGAAAATACACGCTGGCTTTGAAGGGCTGTCTTCCCGCCACTTTCATGTACGATGCGGGCCGAATTGGCTTCTACATCGATGAGAAAAGCGCCATTATTCCGTGTGCCGGCCCAGATGCGCCCGGTGCTGTCCTCGAAGAGTCTTCCCACAGAAACGGATGCATTGTCAACGTCCTCTAGACGTACTGGCATCAGGATCCTGCTACCGTTTGTTCTGCGAAACAATCCGTGTTGGGTACCAAACCAAAGGCTGCCTCTGCGGTCAAGCAGCAAAGCATTAATGCCGCCTTGTGGTAAGTCGGCGGCCGCCAAGGTACCAGAGCCGTGCCCACCCTGGATCAACACTCCGGAGGCATCCATGTGATCAAGTCCTCCACCAGTGCCGATCCAGATTCCGCCGATTCCATCGTCGGCTAGCGCCGAGACGCTCGAATGGCTTAACCCATTTGAACCGGCAGAGTAGGATATAAAACCATCGATCTTGCCGTCATAGCGCGCCAGCCCACCGGAACTAGTGCCAATCCAAAGGCGCCCACCGTGGTCAACAAGCAAACTGCTAACATATCCATCCTGCAAAGCTTTTGGGTCACCATGCTTGCGTGTGAAACGCCGCATGTGATAGCCATCCCAACGGACAAGGCCGCTTTGGGTTCCCATCCAAATGAAACCGCTGCTGTCTTGAATAAATACCTCTCCCGCAACGACTGGATGATGATTGAACGTGGGTTTCGCTAAGGCAGGCCAAAACTCAGGCGTTGTAGCAATCGCGCTTGTGTTATTGAGTAACAAATAAAAAACCAAAAGGTGTACAGCCAAACTGAGCCGTCGGAATGCTATGTGAACAATAAAGTTTCCAGTGTGCATATTTTGAATATACACATTCTCCAAGGGGTTGTCGCGCTGAGATGTATTTGCGCACGAAAGAATGGCATACACGTCAGCGATGAGTAAAGGTCATGCAATCGTGCTAGATCATTGCATCTCCCCGTTTAGAAATGAAATAGCGACCTTGTACTAACAGCATAATTAAAATTTCAGCAATTACCGGTTTTTTTTCGAATATTTTGTAAGCCATCAGGCTCTCATTCGGAAGGAAATAACTTACATAAGGTTAAATACATTTTCTTTATTACGAGCCAATATTGTTTAAATAGTAATTACAAATATATTAATTTTCTCCCGGCAGAAAAACAGCAAATCTTGAGCTGCAAATTTTGTGTCATCCGCATTTTAATTACTTGCATAATTGACTATTAAGCCAATTTATCGCGCTTACGCTATGTGAGGTTGCGCACAGAGTCCGGTCGTGCCTCCGACAATACTGTGTTCACTTTATTAACTCTTAATTAGGTGCACATGATGGCAACGAAGACCCCCAGCGATGTATCTGTTGTAGCAACGAGCCAGGCGAAAAAAAACAGTTCTTCAAAAACCTCTGCAGGCAAATCTACTTCAAGCTCTGAAGCAAAACCTGCCTCGGTACCACAAACAAAACTTGGGATCGCGTCAACGTCCCAAGACAAACCAGAAGTGCAGACAGCATCCGCCAAGCCTGATCCAGCAGCGCAAGCAGATGCTGAAACTCTTTTAAAGGCAGACCACCGCAAAGTTGAAAAACTATTTCAGCAATATGAATCTGCTGCAAATGAAGAGGACAAAGAGACGTTGGTCAAGCAGATATGCACCGAACTCATTGTCCACGCGCAACTGGAAGAAGAAATATTTTATCCAGCATGCCGAGAGGCCGACGTTGAAGATGATCTGCTTGATGAAGCTCAAGTTGAGCATGACGGTGCAAAAGTTCTTATTACACAGCTTATTACCCTACCAATTGACAGTGCTTATTACGATGCAAAGGTAAAAGTGCTCTCTGAATATATCAAACACCATGTTGGCGAAGAAGAAAAGCCGAGCGACGGGATCTTCGCCAAAGCTCGTAGTGCCGGAGTTGATTTTAATGAGCTTGGAAAGCGCATTACATCGCGTAAAGAAGAGCTCTTGGCACAGGGGGAAAGCGATATTTTGCAGCCTCCCATACCCCGTTCGCTCGAAGTTCCAGACTTTATCAATCGTTCTATCAAGGAGAATCAAGCAATGGCAAACCAACAAAATCGGGATGACCAAGGGCGTTTCACCAACCAAGGTAATGGTGGTTCGTCAAATGGACGTAATGCATCCAATTATCAATACGACGACCAAGACAATTACAGCCGCAATGGCGGCAGATCCAGCTCACAATCTGGAAATCGTGATCGCGACGATCAAGGCCGCTTCACCAGCGATGACGACAATCGTGGCAGAGGTGGATACTACGATCGAGATCAAGAAGACAATCGAACTCGCTCAGGTAGTGGGCGTTCAAACCGTGACGATAACGACTATGACGACGATTCATCCAATCGTCAAGGCCGTGGTCAAGGTCAAGGATGGTTCGGCGACTCAGAAGGTCATTCGCAAGCAGCGCGCAGAGGTAATCAGTCCTCCGACCGCTCCAGCCGCGATGATGATGACAATGACAGGAATGGCAATCGCTCCTCAGGTAACGGCGGCAATCGCGGTGGCCAAGGTCAGGGACACGGTGGCTGGTTCGGAGATTCCGAAGGCCACTCTCAAGCAGCACGCCGTGGCAATCAATCATCGTCCAGTCGTTCTAATCGTGACGATGAGGACGATAACGACAGGAACGGCAACCGTTCTTCAGGTAATGGCAGCAACCGTGGCGGTCAAGGCCAAGGCTGGCATGGAGACTCTGAGGGGCATTCCCAAGCAGCACGCCGCGGCAATCAATCATCCTCCAGTCGTTCTAATCGTGATGACGAAGATGACAATGATAGAAATGGTGGACGCTCTTCAGGTAACAGCGGCAATCGTGGCGGCCAGGGGCAAGGTCAGGGTTGGCATGGAGACTCAGAGGGCCATTCTCAGGCAGCACGCCGTGGCAGTCAATCTTCCAGCCGTTCCAATCGTGATGACGACGATGACAATGACAAGAGCGGTAACCGCTCTTCAGGTACTGGCAATCGCGGTGGTCAAGGCCATGGCGGCTGGTTCGGCGACTCAGAAGGTCATTCGCAAGCGGCCCGACGTGGCAATCAATCTTCCAGCCGTTCTGGCCGCGACGACAATGACGACGGTAGAGGCGGCAATCGTTCGTCGGGTAATCGCGGTGGTCAAAGTAATCAAGATGAAGGTCATGGGGGCTGGTTTGGGGATTCTGAGGGACATTCGGAAGCCGCACGTCGTGGTTGGGAAAACCGTCAATAATAGTTCCGCACTGTTAAGATGGCAGTACTAACTTGATCTTGAAGCACATGTACAAGAAAGGGGTTGCTATGTCGAATAGCAATCCCTTTTCGCGTCAAATGTAATTGACTGAAAAGACTGTAGTGCGAATGACACATGTGGGTGAAGATCTGTATAGAGTCGCTAGTGATGTATTAATACGCTTTAAAGACTTTAACACTACACTTGAGCAAGCACGCGGTGGACATTCTGGCCATATAAAAATTGGTATAGTCGCAACAGAAAAATTTGTCTTGCCCAGGAATTTTGGGGATCGTGTCGGCCAAGTAGTGTGGCCGACACGATTTATAGCTGCCAATTGATGATGGTGGTGGTGAGGGACATCGAATCTCCAATACTTCAAGCGGCTATAGACTACGCACGGCAAATTCTTCAGCGTTGCTCGAAATCCCCGGTTTTAACACATTCGATCGAATAATATTAATCGCGTTCACTTCCGAAAGCGGTGTTTCTCAAGTTCTTATAAGCACTTTTAAGTAGGACCCCATAAACCCCGAGTGCTAAGGCCGTCGGAGTTTTTATTTTTCCTTAGCATGATTATGTATGAACTTCTGTCAATCAAATCATCATTTTGAAAAGGCTCGCTAGTTGCTTACTTGCGATAAAAAGAAACGTAACATCTCACGGCTGGCGTCTGGGCCTGATGCATCAGTAAAGCTGCCTTGGCTATTACCGCCGGACCAAGCGTGGCCGGCACCATGAATTACCCATTGTTCAGCAGATAAGGATTTATGAGCATTTTTTTGAGATGCTGCATTTTCAGCATAGCGAATGCGTGTGTAGCGG
>NZ_JBMPOS010000038.1:7163-9533 GCF_049340345.1 Undibacterium sp. Di27W
ATGGCTGCTAGCGCAGAGGATAAATCGCTTGCTGCACCAAATGGCAGGCCAGAATGAATACCAACTGCTGCATATAGCTCAGGATACGCGTCTGCCATGATGGCAGCCATAGCACCACCAGCAGACATACCTGCGATGAATACGCTGTGCTTGTCTACATGGTAATCAGCCATTATCTTGCGTGTGATACCTGCAATTAGCGCAGGTTCGCCCTGATCGCGTTTTTGATCCAGAGCCTTGAACCAGTTCCAACATTTCGAGCTGTTTGCACCTTGGTCTTGGCAAGGGTAAACAACGATGCATCGCTGTTGTTCAGCGATTAGATTCATCCCCGTGCCAGTGGCAAAATCATCCGGTCCTTGTGTGCAGCCATGGAGCATGACAATCAGTGGCAACGCCTCCCCTTTATATTCAGAAGGGATATAGACCTTATAATCGCGTTTGCCATGCGCATTTGCATAGCTGCCGCTTATGAAGTAACCTGCGTTGTTTTTATATTCCCGAGGGTTGGTATCATGCGCGACTTTCTCATACGTCGCATCATGTTCAGATGAGGCAGGAGAGCCTGTCTTCGTCGTACCAAACAACTGAACGTTCAGCGTGCTTAATATCATTTCTGTGATGGTTGTCAAATTTTGTAATTGATCTAGCTGAATGCTGCCCTGAAATGGCATAGCAAACGTCTTGCTATCGAGCCAAGGTTTTCCTGCCGTGTGCTTGTGTTCCAGCGAGTCTTGATTGAAATTCATAGTGTGCTTTCGATGTGGTGCAGGGCGCATATTTTGTAATGCGTTTCGGGAGTAATTCTACTTAGTCAAAGAATTCGGTCGGCCAGCGTCGCTCTACGAACAGCAAGCCCCGCATCAATCCTACTAATACATCGCTTGATCAGAAGTGAAAAAACCGGTATTGCCACCACTCTGACACCACAGCCTTCCTTTTGAGTCAACAATAACGGTTGTGCTGTCTTTAATACCAATGCGGCGTTACAGCGTCGTGCAGCTTAGGCCGCGGCTTGCTCGGGTTCTGCCACCAATTTAACCTTTATGCGAGCTGTCAAATGTGCGTTTCGCTGCATGGGAATTTTATTACTCAGAATAAGAAAAGAATGCCATTTGAATTATTGTCAAATGTGTCTGGTCTTTCGACATTGATCGATACGGCATTCTGAATTTCATCTTCTTTTGTTTGATACATCCTCATTGTCGTGATAAAAAAATGGACCTTGGACCATTTTTCTATCGATCGTTTTGCTTGTCGAGAGTCTCAGGATTATTTTCAGAATTCGATATCGTTTCACTACCCGCATGGTCCAGCCCATCATTTTCCAAAGGATTTCCGTTGGCATCTTTTTGAGGGTTTTTTTCCGTTTCTTCAATTTGTTTTTGATCACCTTCGACGATATCACGCTCTGTAGCGTCAAATTTGTCCGGCGCGCTAGGATTAGTTGACCCAGTAGGTAAAGTTGCAGAATTTCTAGCGTCCGCGAATGGGTCGGTATTGATGGTCATGGTGTGGCTTTCAATAATGAAATTTAAAAAAGTAGCTTCGATTTGCTTCTTTAACGGGCATCTGTCTCCAGAGTGCCCGTTATTGATTTCAGCAATTAACGACTTTTGGAGTTGGAATTGGAACTCGATTTAGTACCAGAGCCTGATTTGGATCCACCGCGATCAGAACCGCTAGCAGATTTGCCGTTATCTGAATTATTGCCATCATTTTTATGGCTTTGCTGACCTGCTTTGACGTGCTGTTCGTGCGTACCACCTTGAGTTCCTGTAGTACCACTGGATTTGGTTGAAGATGATTTGCTGCTTGATGAATTTGTAGGCATGATGAGGCTCCGAAAAAATCCGCTGATTGCCGCGGTCACATTTGACTGATTGTTATTAATCAGTGGCATCATCATAGACGCTACTCAAGCGGCAAGAAGTCATCAAAATCGACCGATAGACGTAGGATATGACGCTGTTACCGACGGCGTAAAAACTCACGGTGCCGTAGGCATCACATATTTTTCCTGTCTCGTTGGCAGCTTTCGTTTCGGTTCCCAACGCAAAATTTCTTTTGATAGTCAATTTTATTGACTTAGAAATTTTTCAGAAATCGTTGCAACATGGAGTCGATTAAGTTTTTTCTTATGTGCGGAAACTAACAGTGCTACCGGGTTATTGCAGTTACTGTCTTTGGAGATGCGCTGTCATGTCTTGCGTGTTCACTTATTTTTCTCTTATTTGACCAGGCTGATGTAGTTGGATCTGGTTGACTTTTAAAGGCTCCCGCAATGACTAAATCAATTTCTCCGTCGTCCACGGACGGTGCCGGCTCAGTATTAAGCACCGTCTCTGGCCCATCCACCAATGAATTGCC
>NZ_JBMPOS010000039.1:0-8903 GCF_049340345.1 Undibacterium sp. Di27W
TGTGCCTGCCGCGCCCAAGGCCTGATATTTATGAATGACAATTCCAGAACCAATCCAGTCGATGATGATATTGATATTACTGCGAGCGTCCTGCGTAACTGGCCTCTCCCAATTCCAGATGCCATGGCAGATAAAGAAGCACGTGGTCATATCTTGATCATCGCTGGGTCACGTGAAATGCCCGGTGCTGTCTTGTTGTCTGCCACAGCGGCATTACGAGCTGGCGCAGGCAAATTAAGCATTATCACCGCCGCCAGCGTAGCAGTAGCACTGGGCGTCGCTTTGCCAGAAGCCAAAGTGATTGGCCTGGATGAAACTGTTGATGGCGGATTAATCGCACATGGCAATGTGGTACAGACAGCATGTGAATGTGCCAGTGCAGTTTTGGTTGGTCCGGGTATGCAGGATGATGAGGCTACTCAGGTACTGACTCGTCTCGTTCTTGCCCAGTGTAAAGACAAATTAGTTGTGCTGGATGCTGCAGCGATGAATGTCCTAAGAAAGGACGCATCAGACAGCACATCAGATAAGACGGTGTTGAAGGCCAGGGTAGTCATTACGCCGCATGCGGTGAAATGGCGCATCTAACAGCTCGATCAAAGTCAGAAATAGAAGGAGCGCCAGAGCAAGCTGCGCGTCAGGCTGCACAAGAGTGGAATGCCACAGTAGTGCTGAAAGGCAGTACAACTTTTATTACCGACCCGGGAGGACGGCTATGGTGGCATAGCGGCGGAAACACCGGCCTTGCCACTTCTGGTTCTGGAGACGTATTGGCTGGATTGATTGCGGGGCTGGCCGCTCGTGGAGCGACACTTGAACAGGCCGCAGCCTGGGGTGTCGCACTTCACGCGCTGGCCGGTGAACAATTGTCCTTGCAACATGGTCCGCTTGGTTTTCTTGCTCGTGATATCAGTGCCTAGGGTCCGCCATTGTTGCGAGTCTTGTCGGTGTCCTAAGGTGAGACGAAAATGAAAATTGAAGCCGAAAAATCCTTTCTAGATCTGTTTCAGTATTCCTCGTAAGGTTCATGACTTGCGTCAAGAAAACTAGCGACTAATCATAAAAATTTCTACATAAACAGCCATGCCCGAAGGCCCATCTATTCGCATATTGCAGGAAGCAGCCAACAGTTTTTCTGGAAAGACTGTGGAAAAAGCGCATGGCAACGCCAAAATAGATATGGCTCGCTTGGCAAATCAAGAAATTAAGGCCTTGCTGACCTGGGGCAAGCACTTTCTGATCGTCTTTGAAGATTTTACAGTGCGCATTCATCTTCTGATGTTTGGCAGTTATCGAATCAATGAACGCAAGGACGCGATTCCGCGCTTGGCTTTATTATTCAAAGATGGGCAGGAACTTAATTTTTATACCTGTTCCGTCAAATATCTTGAAGGCGATATCAATACGCACTATGACTGGTCTGCTGATGTGATGTCAGACAGTTGGGATGCCGCCGCAGCCCGCAAAAAATTACGCGCAAATGCTTCTATGCTGGTGTGTGACGCTTTACTGGAGCAGGATATTTTTTCTGGTGTGGGTAACATCATTAAGAACGAAGTCTTGTTCCGCATCCGTCTTCATCCGCTTTCAACGGTAGGAAGTTTGCCAAGTGCAAAATTAACGGCACTGGTCACGCAGGCGCGGAAGTATAGCTTTGAATTTCTAGAATGGAAAAAAGCGTTTGTCTTGAAACAGCATTGGCTGGCGCACACGAAGAAAATTTGTCCACGATGCCAGATTCCATTTTTGAAAGGCCACTTGGGACAGAAAAAGCGTAGAGCGTTTTATTGTGAGCGCTGTCAAAAAAAATATACCTGAGCGATCTCCAATATACGAATCAATTCAAATTTTTTATTTAAAAATTCTCCTATACGACCTATGTTTATTTAGAAATTTAATATAGCCATTCCAAAAAAATAAAAGCGGATTGTCTAAAATCCGCTTTTATAGAGATAATACTTCAGAATCCTTACATGAATTTAAGGGGCACTGGCTTCTGAAGTAGACTTAATGTCTTCTGCGCCAGCTTTCTCGTAAATTTCTTTCGCAAGTTTAGTACGATCAGAATCATCTGTGTGAACAGAGATTAAAATGTTACCGCTGCGGATTTTTCCATCATATAGTTTTGCCTCATATTCAGGGATGCCCAGGCCAACAAGGCCGCCAATGAGGCCGCCTGCTGCTCCGACCAAGGCTGCACCGCTCAATGCAGCCATAATAGGACCTGCGGCGATGAAAGGTCCTACACCAGGAATTGCCAATGCGCCTATGCCAGTCAGCCAACCCAGGATCGCACCAACGCCCATGCCTGCAACACCGCCCGTCGCTGCTCCTTCAGGCAATTTAGTATTTTGCTCGTGCGCAAAATCCCTGGTTCCCTCCTGATCTGGGAATAACACGGAAATATCATTATTTGAAAAACCAGAGTTTTTTAAGCTATCAACAATATTTTCAGCTTGGACGCGATTTGTCGCGATACAGTAAATTGCAGTTTTCATGTGTATTCCTTTTAATGAATTATCGTGCTTGCGTATTTTGCTTGGCCTGGCTTGGGCCAGCCTAGTTCGTTTTTACATCCAATGCGTTATTGATGGAACTCACACCCTTAACAGCCTGGACGATTTTTTCAATTTTCGATTTTTCGTCGGCAGTTTTTACCGGGCCACGCAAAGTGACCTTTCCGCTATCTACATTGATCTTGATATTGTGTGCGGTCATCGACAGGGATTTGTCGTGAACAATAGAGCGCCTGACTTCTGCGAGTAGCGTCCGGTCTTCTGGCGTATTAAATTGATCTTCTGGGGTTTTATTTCCAGCGAGCTTATCGCGCTGATTAATGGCAGTATTATCCACATTAGATGCGGTTTTTCCTTCAGTAACAACTGGAGGGGCCGGGTCTGCAGCAAATACTGTAGCGGGCAATATAGCCAGGCTCAGTAATGTTACAGCACCAATCTGATTAAATCTTCTTCCCATTTACTTCTCCTGGTTAAGTCCCTCTAGGACAATTAACCATATATTAAGAAGTTTCAATCTTTGCATCTGTGCGGTAGGTCACATGTAATCTTGTATCGAAAAAGGAGTTTTCAGTCAGGAACTAATTCTGCGCCGTCTCGTACTTAAAAACTTCGCTCGGCAGACAACTCGTAACGCGGCTTACTTGAAAATCTAAGCCGGAAGCGGCTTGTCGCGCTACACTTCGTAAACACAATGGGAATTTGTTTTTAGGCGAAAAGTTATCTGTCCAGAAAAAATCAGGCTGACCTTAGTTCCGTTGATGGCCGCTACCGGCGCTATCGCGCAATACTTTGCATACTTGAACGTGGTATTCAGTAAACAAAGAGCTTCGTCCTTTCTTTTTTGCCTCAACATGCAGCGGGTGTTTAGCCCATGCACGCATACCCTCTTCAGAGGAAAACTCCACGATTGTTACCCTCTCCCCGTCATTCGCTACAAAACCTTTATGCGAGATGTAGCCCGGAATTTCTGCCACCAATTTGCTTAGCTGTGTTGCCATAGACTGATACTCCTCCAAGGTTTCTGAATTTAATCTTGAGCGAAAAACAGTAATTAGCATTTTATTCCTTTAGTTATTTTGTGCCCACCAAAGTGACGGTGCACAACATAAGTCTAGGTTCTCTTAAAATTCTTGTAAATTGAATTAAAATGAATTTTTCGTTCTCAAAAACAGAATATGAAGCTTTCTGACCTACGTGTATTCCAAGAGGTAGCAAATCAAGGAGGTATTACCCGTGCAGCATCAGTATTGAATCGGGTTCCATCCAACGTTACAACACGCATTCAAAATTTGGAGGCTGATCTTGGCGTTTTGCTTTTTGTTCGCGAGTCCAAACGCTTGCAGCTGACCTTTCAAGGCAAAATATTGCTTGATTATTCAATTCGCCTATTAAATTTGGCCGAAGAGGCACGGGGCGCCATGCATGAGACGAACCCGCGTGGCGTGCTAGCTTTAGGTGCCATGGAAAGCACAGCGGCTATACGGCTTCCTGCACTGCTGGCTAAGCTCAATGAATCGTATCCTGATCTATCAGTGGAACTAAGAACGGGAGCTCCCCGTCCATTGACTGCCCGGGTTCTCGCTGGTGAACTCGATGCAGCGTTAGTTGCCGAGCCAGTATCAGACACACGTCTTCATAGCGTGTTGGCTTACGTCGAAACCTTGGTTATTATCGGCCCGCTATGGCATCCACCAATCCGGTCTGCACGCGATATGCAAATTGGAAACTTATTAGCGTTTGAGTCCGACTGCCCACATCGTCAACGCCTTGAAGCCTGGTGTGCCCGCGACCAGGTGGCGCCGCAGAAAATCATTGAATTGGGTTCTTACCATGCTATGCTCGGATGCTGCATTGCAGGTATGGGCATTGCCTTGATACCCGCTGCCGTTCTTGAAACATATACTGAGCGAATTAGGTTGTCAGAACACTTTCTTGACGGAGACATGCGTTCAGTTAACACAATGCTTATTTCGCGTAATGATTTTATGCAGCCAAAAGTCGCAGCCTTGTTGCAAGTGTTATCGGAGTTACAGCTTAATTTTGCTGAGGATAACACTGTGATCTCTGTGGAAAAAAGAACGAGGCCAGTACTCCCATAGGTTTTTGGATATTGACAGCACGGCTGCATTTTCTGGATACATCCTGGTTGACGGCTATGCAAGCTAGAACGGATTGTGCGGCACTGTTCGCGCCGATTGGATGGCGTATGTCCGTAGGAAGTGATCCAATCTTTGGATCTTCTTTTCGATTGTTGATTTGCACTGAAAATTGACCCACGTTTAGCACACAATCCTACTTATTTTGGTGAGTAGCGGCAGGAGTGATTGACGTCGAATTACTAGGTATTATTCGACGCTGGCACATTGGTGACCAGATGCCCCTACGGGAGACCGCCAGACGACTGCACAGCTCTCGCAACATTGTCCGGCGCTATCTGATCGCTGAAATCACAGAACCAGGTCATGTAGAGCGACGAACAACCTGTACCATTGGTAAATATGCATTGCAGCTTTCAGGCTGACTTAAAGCTGCAGCGGGTAAAAATTTCAAGAAGGGACGCAGCTTAAAACAGCTTCACTTGTGTCTGGAAGAATTTGGATTTGAGGAGTCGTATGGCCGGGTGGCAGCCTAACTAGGCAGTGGTAGGTGGGTCAAACTGACAGAGTCATTCAGCACCGCGTTCAAACGTGCCATACAATGCTCACCTAGAACTGCGGAGTTCGTAAAACATCGACAGCGAGCAAAAATATACTTGAAACTCGACGGCCGCCATCAAATTTCGACCGACGGGATAGTAAAACGCATAATCTCTCTTTTTTATTGCGGAACCCATTGCAAAGGCTTGCCATTGACGTCGGCCACCGTCATGATTTCTTTAAAAATGCGCGCTTGTATGCTGTCTGGCAGTCTTACCATGTCGACGGCATGAACCAGATGGTCTCCGTTCATAAAGCTCCAGGTAAAAAATTTCATTGTTGCAATCGCTTTATCGGGGTTACTAGCATTTTTCTGGAGTATGACAAAGGTACCCATCGCGATAGGCCAACTGTTGGGTCCGGGCTTATCAGTCAGCATTTCTTCAAAGCTACCTTGCGTTTTCCAACCGCTATTAAGCATGCTAGCCGCGAATGCATCGGCTGAAGGTGCTACAAATTTTCCATCCCGGTTCTTAAGAAGTACATAATCCAAGCTGTCCTGGAGCACATAGTTGTAGTCGATATAGCTGATAGCGTAAGGTGTTTTTTTTACTGCCGCAGATATGCCACTGCTACCCTTAGCCTGAATTAGCTCTGCGTGCCACTTGATTGTAAAATTCTTGCCATATGTACTCTGCCAATCTGGTCTAAGCTTTGCCAGGTAATCTGTGAAATTATAGGTAGTGCCAGATCCATCTTGACGTGCTATCACTTCTATTGTTTTCTTGGGTAGTTTGATATCAGGATTTAACGCCGCGATAGCAGGATCATTCCATTGGTTCACTTTCCGACCGAATATGTCTGCCAGAACCTCGCCTGTGAGTTTTAATTTTCCTGATGCGATCCCGGGGATATTAACAACTGGTACCACGCCAGAAATTGCGGATGGAAATTGAATCAGGCCGTCATGCTTTAAGTCAGCCACACTGAGCGCGACATCGCTGGCACCAAAGTCTACCGCTTTTGCTTTAATTTGTTTTATGCCTGTGGATGAACCAACAGGTTGATAGACAACACTTATTTCGGTTTTCTTGCTATAGGCGTCCGCCCATTTACTATACAGAGGTGCGGCTGCGGAGGAGCCAGCGCCATTTATCGTTGCCGCAATCCCTGATGAGATATGAAAGCTCAGAACCAAGAAAAGTGAAAAGGCTTTGGATATGGTCGCGATTTGACCAAATCTAAGCATATTAATGGACTTGCCGATAGGCTGGATATCGGCATCTTTATCGGAATAGTTGCGATGTATAGAACGAAATGAGGTTCTTGGTAACAGTAATAATAAAGTCATTTTAATACCTCTTTGCATGCCATAAATAAGCGCTGAAATGTTGTAAGGTCAATTCTTACTCGCCAGGCGAAGTTTGGACTTGGTAATTTGCCTGACTTGTGCGGCAGAATTTTTTGTCGTTATGCGGTGACGTTCCACTTCTTGACTTGATTTTGTCGCTTCAACGTCATGAATCTTGAACACAGCGACTGCTTGCGACAGTCTGACCGCCTGATCACGCATGCTTTCTGCCGCCGCTGCCGCTTGCTCAACCAGAGCTGCATTCTGCTGCGTGATGTCATCCATCTGACTCAGTGCCTCATTCACATTCTCAATACCGGAACGCTGTTCGGCACTGGCAGTAGTGATTTCTTCCATGGCATCGGTGACAGACTGAATGGAGCTAACAATCTGTTCCATGGTTGCGCCTGCCGCCTGCACTTGCTTGCTGCCTACATTGACCTGTTCTACCGAAGCTGTAATCAGTTGCTTAATCTCTTTGGCCGCACCGGCAGAACGTTGTGCAAGATTGCGTACTTCTGAAGCAACAACAGCAAAGCCACGGCCCTGTTCGCCAGCGCGGGCAGCTTCTACTGCAGCGTTCAGAGCAAGGATATTGGTTTGAAAGGCAATGCCGTCAATAACACCGATGATGTCGTTGATTTTTTTTGACGATTGTTCAATAGCTCTCATGGTATCAATCACCCGTTCCACTGCCACGCCCCCTTCGCGGGCTATATCTGAAGCAGACAAGGCATTACCGTTGGCTTGTTCCGCACCAATAGCGTTTTGTTTCACTGCGTTGGTCAGTTCTTGCATGGAAGCAGAAGTTTCCTCCAGCGAACCGGCTTGCTGTTCAGTGCGGGTGGACAAATCAGCATTGCCGTGCGCAATCTCCTGGGATGCCGTGGCGATTGTTTCTGTCCCACTGCGGATATTGGCAACGAGACTTGCCAGCCCCAGGCTCATTTCTTCAAATGCGTTGAGCAACTGCGCTATCTCGTCCTTACCATGTGACGAAATCCTGGTACTGAGATCTCCTGCTGCGACACGTTGTACAGCTTCGCTTAGTTCTTGCACTTCGCCAGAAAACGAAACATAGAATCCGGCCAGTAAATAAGCTGCAACAATCAAGATGAAGGAAATCACTGCGATCAACATATTTCGGTGCAAGATGTCGCGTTGAAGACGCTCTTCCAGAGATGCACCAAGCAAAGCTCCTGTAGCATTTGCATAGGCATACCAGCCATCGACACTTGCTATGCCCGCTTTCAAAAATTCTGTGCCCGATGTCTGGTTCAGGGTATTGAGTACTTCATTTTTTGTACGCTCCAAGAACGCCAAATTACTGGCAAGTACGGCCTGTTGCGCATCCAGCTTCGTTTTGAAGCCAGGGTTAGCTCTGTACATCGCTTCCAGTAGTGCCGGAATACGACTGATGTCACGTTTGGCTAGCATTACATCCGAACTGATCAGCAAATCCTCATTGGCCTCCAGCAAGCCCGTATCGATATAAGAAGCTCCTCGAGCTGCAATATCTGAAATGCCATCTGCTATTTCAGGCAAATTTTTTGCAAAAAGATTAATCAGGTAATAGGTATCCACTTCCGGGTCCAGCGTAAGATGCGAACGATCGGCGATTTGCGTATTAAGTTTATACAATTGTGCGATCAGCGATGAGTGATCGATATAGCTTTCTTTATTCTTTGATGCTGGCAGCTTTTGTACGATGCTTTCCCAGGACTGTCTGATGGTGGTAAACGATGCGTCCAGCCCCATTTCCAATTGAGTTTTTTGTAGTTTGTCAAACGCTGATATTTTTGAGCTAATTTCTTGCTGTACCTTGCTTGCCTCTTCTTTGGCTGGTGCATTACCGGCCAGGGCTAAATGACGCAGAGCGCGATGACGCTGCGTCAGTTTCAGCAATTCTTGTGCAGCCTGCAATTGCTGGACACCCAGCCGCTCACTCTGACTAAAAGAGATAGATTTATTGAGCTCATGGATTAGCAAGCCAGTGATCAGGATAGCGGGTACAGAAAAAAGTACCGCAACGATCAGGAACTTGGGAAACAGACGGAGGCGCTGCATTAGCGCGATGGCAGGACGTAGAAACATGGTGTGGTCACCTTAAAGCGGCATAGCTCGTTTTAAGGCAAAACGAGCTTATTGCATTGCAGCAATGATGCGCCAGCTTTATGACATTTTCGTGACTTCGATGTCACAAATAGTTACGACATTTCAAGTGCCGTAACCGATGCCATAGGTGAAAGCGTTTATGATGCTAAGCGTGGACCCGGCGACACTCTGGCATAGTCAACACTCGCTGGGTAACCTGGCGTGGAACACCATGTGCCCGCAAGTATTCTAGAGCACAAGCAGTTCCTACTGTTTGCTGCAGGGACAATCCATGCTCAACCT
>NZ_JBMPOS010000040.1:0-7852 GCF_049340345.1 Undibacterium sp. Di27W
CTTGCGCCAATACAAGTTTCACCGCTTCTTCCCGCAGTTCCGGGGTATATCTTTTTTTCTGTTTCATTATTTCTCCTGATCGTTTATTTTAACAAACAGGAATGTCCGAAAAAGCCAGGATACATCATCCTAACGGTAAAGTAGCCACCTCTATGTATTAAAATGATTTATCCTTTTTCAAACAAAGATGGTTGACTCGGATTAACCGCTGAAAACTATCGATGCCTCAAAGGTTTGTCGCAGATTACAGTCGAAGTTCACTCACCGATCGCAGGCTATAGTATGAGAGTCAAGTTGCACTGCATTGAAATAGCAAATTTGAGGGTAAAACCAGTTTTTTTTGCGTCGCCTGTTGGCGTACTCCTGAGGAATGCCGGGACTGGAAAAAGATGAAAGACTTATGTTAGCCAAAGGTGCATTTGTGTTTTTATTTTTAGTCATTTATTTCGTTCGATGGCGGTAATCTATTTGAGATTGCGGCGAAACTACTCAAATTTATTTATATGATGCACTTCTATACGATGTTGTCTGGAGAATCTTTAGACAGGTTTCTTTGTTGTGTAGTCACTGCCCATATATTGCGTTGTGTAGACAGCAAAACTGCACTTCTTGCCTAATGAACTCCTGCACTGGACGGCGCAGATCCTAATGATTGGAGGATAAGGTGACACGTCGCGCCCCACCACGATATCGTCTTTATGCGCAAACAACAAGGCATCGAGTTCGGGTCGCAAGCTATCCAGCAACTCTTCGGGCAATAAACCTGCACTTGCGCTTTGTAACCGCACTGATTGTAGCAATCGCGCAACAGCATGGATAACAACTGTTAAATTAAGATTTAACCAAAAGGGATTGTGAGGCCTTTGTTATGAAACTTGGCAATCATCGTTGAGCCTCGTATAGATAGACCTTTTAATGATTGGTGGTTTCTTTTTCCTCCTATCCAGGGCTACTTCAACGTATAACATTCTGATCTGCCTTTCTTCATCAACATGACGATTTTCTTGCATCTTGCAGCGAATCCGCTAAAACGTAAAAGTACGTTGGCCCAATATAGAATGCGTGACGTTATTGACCCAAATCATCCAGCTTCGCAACTTTTAGCGAGGCCTATGCGTTACTAATTTATCAAGGGAACTAAAGATGCTAATGCTTCGACGCCTCAAACTTTCGCGACGGCTCGCTGTCTTGATTGCCTTGTTTTCGCTAGGTTTCCTGTTTTATGGGATTTGGTCTTTCCGCACCCTGAGCGAGCTCAAGGTTAATGGCCCCGTCTATGAGCGCATCGTCAAAGGTAAGGATTTGGTCGCCGATATCCTTCCCCCACCCGAATATATAATCGAATCTTATTTGGTCGCGTTGCAGATGGCCGAAACCGAGGACAAAGCGATGCAGGGTACACTGGCAGAACGCTTGAAAGCACTCAAAATTGATTACGATACCCGGCACGATTATTGGAGTAAGGCCGACCTGGATAGCGGCACCGCAGACTTGTTGTTGAAACAAGCACATGAACCAGCACAGGCATTTTACAACATCGCTTTCAATGAATTCGTGCCGGCCTTGCAAAGCCAGAATAAGGAAGCGGCCACCGTGGCGATGGAAAAGATGAAGCAGCGATACGAGGTGCACCGCAAACAGATTGATCTAGTGGTCGCGATCGCGACCAAGCAAGGCTACGCCGACGAAGTTCAGGCAAAAGACCTCATCCAGTCCGCTACGTGGACATTGCTTAGTATACTTGTGGTCTCGCTGGGCATCGGAATTGTTGGCGCGGCATTGATTACTCGTACCATCACCGGACCATTGAAAGAGGCAGTCTGCGTGTCCCAAGTAGTGGCTTCGGGGGACCTGACAGCACAAATCGCCACTCATTTTCAGGACGAGCCAGGGCAATTGCTAGCCGCGCTAAAGGATATGAACGTAAGCTTGGCTCAGACAGTAGGTCAAGTGAGGGGTAGCACCGAAGCGATTACAACGGCTTCTAAGCAGATTGCGGCCGGCAATCTAGATTTGTCGTCACGCACTGAGGAGCAAGCCAGCTCGCTAGAAGAAACAGCGTCAGCCATGGAAGAACTGACCTCCGCAGTCAAACAAAATGCCGACAATGCTCGGCAGGCGAACCAGTTGGTAGTTTCCACTTCAGAAGTTGCGATTCAGGGAGGGCAAATGGTCGACAATGTGATCAACACGATGGGCTTGATCAAGGAGAGTTCACGAAAAATCGTTGGCATCATTTCTGTGATCGACAGCATCGCATTCCAAACCAATATACTTGCCTTGAACGCGGCAGTGGAAGCGGCCCGTGCCGGTGAACAGGGGCGCGGCTTTGCCCTAGTGGCTAGCGAGGTCCGCAACCTGGCTCAGCGCAGCGCTAGCGCGGCTAAGGAGATTAAGGAGTTAATTGGCGATTCCGTCGAAAAAGTCGACGCCGGTAGCAAACAAGTCGATGAAGCTGGAGCGACAATGAGCAAAATTCTCGCCTCGGTCAAGCAAGTGGCCGACTTAATGGGCGAAATCGCAGCGGCCAGTCACGAACAAAGTGCTGGCATAGAACAGGTGAACCTAGCCATCACGCAAATGGATCATGTGACGCAACAAAATGCGGCGCTCGTCGAAGAAGCTGCCGCCGCTGCCGCCAGCATGCAGGAGCAGGCGGCTACCCTCATGCGGGAGGTCAGTGTCTTTAAGCTCGAAGATGACACGAGACCGACCGTCAAGAGGGTCCAGACGGTTTCGACTTTGCAGGCAGCTAAGCTGGCACAGCAGACAAAGTCTTCATCGGCAAAGCAAACGGTTATAACTCAACAGCTTCCACGGTCAGTGGTGGCAGAACCAAAGTTCTCCGCTGGCAGTAAAGCGCGCATACCGGAGACGGACCAGCCTGATTGGGAGGAGTTCTAGGATTATTCGATGCGCTTGCTGGCGCACTATGCTATCTGGCCCCGACATTGCAAGACACTGCTCATACTCAATTACAACGACTGTTATTCAAAGGGGAAAGCAAAATGAGAAATATTCTATGGATTGTCATGGCTGCCAGTACCTTCACCTGTTTCCAAGCGCAAGCCGACGAGACCAAACCAGATAATGAAGTAAGTCTCAATATCGGAGTGGCCAGCGAATACCGTTATCGCGGTATTTCGCAATCGAGGTTAAACCCGGCTCTGCAGGGTGGCGCAGATTACACACATAACCCTAGCGGTTTTTATGTCGGTACCTGGCTCTCTTCAATCAAATGGGTCAAGGATGCGGGCGGTAGCGGCGAAGTGGAATGGGATATCTACGGCGGCAAGAAAGGTGAAATTATTAAAGACGTGAGCTATGACGTCGGTGTGCTCAGCTATGTCTATCCTTCCAACGGCCTTAACAAGGTTCCCGGCTTTGTCGATGCAAACACCACGGAAATTTACGCCCAACTTGGCTACGGCCAGACTTACATTAAATATTCGCACTCGGTCACAAACCTGTTCGGCTTTGTTGCCTCCAAGAACAGCTGCTACCTTGACATAGGCAGCAGCTTCGACATCGCTGAAGGTTATGCTCTGGGCCTACATATTGGCCACCAAAGGATCAGCAGTAATTCGTCTTATGGCTACACCGATTGGAAGGTAGGGGTAAACAAGGAACTTTTTGGTGTCAGCTTGAACCTCGCTGCGATTGGCACAAATGCCAACGACAAACTATATGTGACGCCGGCAAACAAGTTCACCGGCAAGACAGCCCTAGTACTGACGGCGATGAAAACCTTCTAGCGCGTCGGCATGTTGAATGTGTCAGTCCCAATAGGGGTACTGCCTTTCCAGTGCAACTAGGCGCACCAGTGGCAACATAGAAACAGACCACAATGTTTATACCTGATTTCTTTGGTAACTATAAAGTTTGGAAGGACGGCGAACTATGTATGCTGAAGTCAACTGGAAGCTGGTACCTAAGCGTGCTATGTGGTGGGCAGTAAACGCGAATGGCCAAGCCAATTGGTACCTAGAACCGGATATCAAGCCCAATACTTACTTTTGGTTTCCAGAGCTTGTGTCGCCACGAGCTTTGGTTTCGTTGGGATCTGGTGGAAAAGTTTGACGCAACGCCCATATGTTGCCAATTGAAAATTGGCACACCTTCTTTATTTTTGTAATTTAAATGATATTTTTCTAGCGAAAAATAACTTTCATTGTCAGTGAAAGAAACATTTCGCGTGCACAGTGTATTCAATTTTTTAACATTATTTTGCTTATACAATTGGACACATTCGATACAACTGTCGTGTAAACGTCCCTGATGTTTCGTGCGTTGATAAAGACATGGCCAAAGGTCATGGAAATAATAAAATTAACGTAAATTCAGGGAGAATTACTATGTCGAAATTCAAAAATATTAGCAAATCCTTTGTTCTGATTGCCATCCTTGGCACCGCGGTTGTGAGTAGCTATGCCGATACCACTTGGCAAAAAAATCATCCTCGCCGCGAACAAGTCAATGGTAGGGCAGAAAACCAAGGCGACCGCCTCCAGAAGGAAGTTAAGAGCGGTGACATGAGTAAAGCGAAAGCAGCCCGTCTACAAAGGCAAGATAAACAAATCAAACAAGAAGAGCAGGACATGGCAGCAAAGAATGGTGGTCACATCACGAAGCAAGAGCAGAAGACATTGAATCAGCAAGAAAATGCGGTAAACAAAAAAATAGGTACTTAAAATCGAATGGTCTATTTTAGACAGATCGATCACTTCTAAATCAATTTTGGAATGTGGTCGATTTGTTATAAATTGCAGTCAAGTGAGAGGGTAAAAAACACCGTAGCGAGTTAAGTTAAGAGTGAGATATTAATATTAATGCAAACTTGGGCAGATTTTCTTACCCCCCTTTTTTTGGGTAAAAGGATTGAAGGTCCTTGTGGCGGTGATTACATTCCGCCCCGGACCACCAAGAATAAACAATAAATAAAATAAAAATGGTTACGCGCTCCGGCATATAACCATTTTTGTTTTGCGCTTCACTTTTGATCTCTATGTAACCGCTTTATAACCCAATTCGATCAATGTAAAGCCTCTCAAGGCAAGCCTCAAGCTGACTAAAGTCCATAGGTAGTTTGCACAATTCCCATCAGAGCAAACATATTATTTAATCCGCCGTACGACGCGTAGAAGCCTTGACACCTTTCGCACCATGCATCAAGCTAAACAGCAGGCTAGGGAGTACAACCCAATAATCACTGACTGTGGGAGTGGAATGAAGCGCGATGACATTGCATATGCAGACTTAGTTGCTGGTATTTGAGCTTCCCTCGGTAATTAATTCATCATCAGATGAATTTCATGCAGCCATACGCCCTTGAGTTCAGCATGAATGGCACGAAAAATTGCCCGCATCTGTACGTCCGTTAAGCGCTTTCTGCCAGGAATTGCACCTCGTTGCCAGGCGCGATGACCACTTACACTGACTTCAAATACAGAGCACATCTCTGCCAAAGAATAGGTTTTGCTGTTGCCAGCTATCCATGCATTCTTCACAGAACATCTTTTCGCGAAGTTTGCCGCCGCCTTTTTTATGATTTCATTCTCCCGCTTGAGCCTGGCTACTTCTGCTCTTAATCGGGATAGCTCCATGGCTTCAGGTGTAACGACTTTCTTGCCAGCCTCTTTAAGGTTACCTTCAGATGCGGCCTTGATTGATCCAGTTGCGCAGCGTTTGGTCGCTTAACCCTAGCTCCTTGACGACCACAGAGATGGCTTCACCGTCTGATACACGTTTTACGTCACCTTTGGGGAACTAAATTTCAGGGGAAGCTCACTTTTCTCCTTCACTGAATTTTAAACCCTCAGTAAGGGATACGTTTTTTGCGGGCAAGCTCAGGTGCAAATTTCTTTGGTCAAGTTCGTATCCAAGAAGGGATAGGTTAGTCTATTAAGATATCCAAGAGTTGGGATGCCATTCAGTATCACTAGTATCACAAGCGTTCATATCAATGCTTGACAATCAATGATTGCGACCAAATGAAAAAGGAGCTGTATTTAGCCAACAACCTGCTGGCATAGCTGTTAACGCCGCCCGCTTAGTCAAAAATCCATTGCACATTATCCTCAGGATTTGAGTGACTGAGGTAACACTCGGCGCACCTCGCACTAATCCAACCAAGTCAATCTTGAATTTCTGCGTATAGCCTGCCTGTTTGTTTTGTGACATGCTTCCTTCCTTGACTGAATTTTAAACCCTCAGTAAGCGATGCGTTATTTAGGGGAATGCTCACTATTGGGCGCAGTTAGGCCGAGCGGCTATTACGTTAAATCGGAAATATTTATTCATTTCAATAACCTAAAGGATTAAAAAATGATGACCCTGCCTAAATTTACGCGTACGCGCCCCCGCCTCATGTCGGCAATTGTATTGGGCCTTAGCCTTGTAATATTTGTGCCATTGCATATGAATCCTGTCACTCGCATCCTTATAGGGTGGAATGTAACCGTTTGGTCTTATCTATGCTTTATGGGATGGCTGATGGTGCACGCAAGCCATGCAAGAATCCGCACCATTGCTGCCAAAGAACATCAAGGTGCCATCGCCGTGCTCGCTATTATGTCGTTAGCCTCAATGGCGAGTCTCGCTGCCATTATTCTGGAGCTTTCTATCCTTAAAAACCTCTCGTTTTGGCACAAGTTGTTACATTACCTTCTTACTGGCTTTACAGTATTGGGATCTTGGTGCTTAGTAGCTATTTTATTTACATTTCATTACGCGCTCGTTTTTTACAAATCTACGCCAACGCAACGTCCGTTACGATTTCCAGACGATGAACAAAACCCTGATTACTGGGATTTCATGTATTTTTCATTTACCATCGCGGTGGCTGCTCAAACTTCGGATGTATCCGTGTTAACGCGTTCAATGCGAAAGACAGTAATGGGACAATCAGTTCTAAGTTTCTTGTTTAACGTAGCAATAATTGGATTAACTATCAATATAGCTGCCAGCCTGGTCAATACTTAAGTCTTAGTTTTTGCCGTATTTTTTTATTTTGTCTTGTCGATTTATTCTCTATATGTTTGCTACGAAATACGAAATCCATCTTGACGGATTAACGCATAAACGCTTTTTTTTCAGGTGGACATCCATGTCATTAACAATTAAATGCGCTAAATGGAGTTTTAGGACTATTTCAATTAAAGCAGGTGAATATAACCGTCAAAAGGGAGGTCTGCTTACTGCACAGTCCACCTGTTCTTGTAGGCACTCATGGAAAGCGATAACGATCAAAAGTTCGTTTGATGGAAGGACATTTCGTAGAGAGCCATTTAAGTCTTAAAATCCGGTGCTGCAATTGTGCATTGGAATGGGTAGTGCTTCGCCAGGATTACATCAATTTATAGAGCTGAGCTGCAAAATATTTTTTGCTTGATCTCAACAGCGGGATTACTTCCAAGTGGTCCGCTCGTTAGCTGCATGTACCGGACTAATGTGACCAATAAATCCATTGAAGTCTGACCAGCCATTCTGTTAAACACTGACCAGTTCGCGAGCGCCAGCGAAAATTAACGAATATGAGCCACTTTGATATCGCACAGATAGATGTTTTCGTTTGCTAGCTGAATTGACCCTGTGAGCCTGTAAATAAAAGTGTGTAAGTAATTCTGGCCAATGAACCTCCTATAATGAGGAATTGCCAAAATGACGACAAACGCCATG
The DNA here is from genome assembly GCF_049340345.1 of Undibacterium sp. Di27W. NCBI lineage: Bacteria > Pseudomonadati > Pseudomonadota > Betaproteobacteria > Burkholderiales > Oxalobacteraceae > Undibacterium > Undibacterium sp. Di27W. The sequence continues at coordinate 7,678 of NZ_JBMPOS010000040.1, forward strand.
GAAAGAAGCAAACTGCAGGCGCTGGCCAAAGAGTTGGCGAAAGACATCAAGACCGAAGCTGATTTGAATGCGTTCTCCCGTGAGCTGCTCAAGCTCACGGTGGAAACAGCGCTCAATGCAGAACTGACCGAGCACCTCGGCTACGAGAGGCATCAGGACAGCACGCCAGGCAAGG
>NZ_JBMPOS010000041.1:0-7348 GCF_049340345.1 Undibacterium sp. Di27W
GCAAGCACCAAAGCCGCTTAACCCAGATGGATGATCAGATTCTGGCGCTCTATGCCAAAGGCTTAAGCACCCGGGAAATCGTCGACGCGTTCAAGGAAATGTATGACGCCGACGTATCAGCCACCCTGGTCTCCACAGTCACAGAACGGGTACTGGAACAAATTACCCAGTGGCAAGCCCGTATTCTCTACAATGAGCCTGCAAAGTTTCGTACGTTCACTCGTTGGAGTATGAACATGACAAATTTAGACGATCGTCAAGCTGATAAATACGATGAGTTGGTCGAAGTTATCGACGCTGCGAAAACGGACCGTAAAATTGGCGCTGTGTCTCCTGCTGTAACTTTGCTTAAAATTTTTAAAAATTGATCATGCTTTGATTTTTTCCGTAACGATAGAAATATTTATTTCGCTTAAGACTTTTACGTCCTACTTGTCCATCATTGCATAAAATAGGTGTGTTGACTGAAAAAAATTACCCCCGGCAAAGCCGGAGGTTTATAGCTAGGGCGCCTCGAAGGACGCTGGTAAACCTTGATCCGGCTAAAGGCGTCTACAGTCCCAATTTCATTTGGTCGCAACGTTCATCTTCCTGCTCTTGATTTCGGATGTATGCCCGTACCATATTCCAGCGCAAAGCATTTGCAATACAAGGACACTTGCTATGACGGCAGGGCCGTCATAGCCTTCTGAGGTCCAATGCTACTCCTGCATTACTTTTAACTTGAGCTGCTCGTCGTATTTAGTCATAAAAAAACCCAAAAATTGGTGTCCAACTTTTGGGGTTCAGTTCAGTTTCCATGCAATACGATTTTTAGACCTGGGCAATGCCGCCATCAACGAACAGCTCAATGCCGTTGACGAAGCTGCTGTCGTCAGATGCTAGAAAAGTCACTGCCTTGGCGATCTCGCTTGGCTGGCCGAGGCGACCGATCGGCACCAGGGTTGTGAGATGGGCCAGCAAGCCTTCCTGATGTTCGACCGGAACCAGGCCTGTCAAACCAGGAGTGTGGATCGGGCCAGGGCTAATGACATTCACGCGGATATTGAGTGGTTTCAGTTCCAGCAACCAAGTGCGGGCAAAATTACACACCGCCGCCTTGCTGGCGCTATAGACGCTGAAGTTTTCCGTACCTTTGATCGATGTGGTTGATGAAGTCAGAATGATCGATCAACCCAATCAGCCTGGACGCACTCATGCAGATGCTGTGCAATAAACTCAATTAATTGCATCGCAGCTTGAGGAAGGCGTCTATTTTTTCTGCTGACAAGATACCAATTGCTCTTCAGCGGAAAATCATCCACAGGTAAGATAGCCAATTTCTCTCGACCTTCGATCAGAGTATGGGCAGAAATGACGGATAAGCCCAATCCTGATGCGACCCCCAGTCGGATGGCCTCATTGCTTTCAATTTGCATAGTGTCGCTTATTTCTATTCCCTGACTGCTAAGCCAAGATTCAAACATCAACCTGGTAGCTGAACCAGGTTCACGAATCAGAAATCGTTCCTGCTTCAACTCAGCAAATGAAAGTCTGCTACGGTTTGCTGCCCAGTGATCTTGTGGAGCAATGATATGCAATGGATTTTTAACGAAGCGCGTGGCATTAACAGCCATGCCGCTAGGTGGATGGCTGAATACGTACAAATCATCCTCCTGCATAGAGAAACGATCCAGAATCCGGGCGCGATTGCCAATACTTAAAGTGACATCGACTTTGGGATACTCTTTATAAAAAGCACCCAAAATTCTGGGAAAGACATATTTCGCTGTTGTGACTATACCAATTTTTATGTGGCCCGAATGTCCACCGCGTGCCTGCTCAAGTGTATTGTTAAAATCTTCAAAGCGTACTAGTACATCAGTGGCTGCTCTATACAGCTCTTCACCCACATGTGTCATTACCATACGTCCGTTTTGTTGTTCAAACAATGGCTCTTTCACGGCCTCTCTCAATTTTTTTAGCTGCAGAGATACAGTTGGCTGCGTCAAATGCAGTGAACGGGCAGCAGCCGAAATATTGCCAAGACGCGCGACCTCAACATGAACCTGGAGTAAGCGGAAGCTGAGATGACGAACGTTCATAGATAATTATCAATGCTAAGAGTTCATACAATTTATTAGTCAATATACCAAGAAACAAGAACAATCTCTACCAGGTTCTTACAGGAGTGGTATGTGCCAGATATAGTTATTGCGTTTTTTTCACTTGGTTTGCTTGCTGGTCTACTGAAATCAGACCTCAAGGTGCCAAAGTCGGTTTATCAGACTTTGTCGATATTGTTGATGCTAATTCTTGGCTTAAAAGGCGGATTAGCACTACACGGTAAATTCGAGCTCAGTATGCTCTCCACATTGTTACCGGTAGCAGGCCTGGGACTGTTGATTCCCTTACTGTGTTATCCATTTTTAAGAAAATTAGTCTGTTTAACGATTGATGACGCAGCGAGTATCTCAGCCCACTATGGTTCGGTAAGTGCAGGCACTTTTGCTGTAGTAATAACTCTTGTAGAAAAAGCTGGAATGCCATTAAATTCTGAAACAACTTTGTACTTGGTCATGCTCGAGCTGCCTGCTATTGTTCTTATGCTGTGGCTGCATCGCAAATTTAGCGGACATAAAGAAAAGGTAGGTATTTTAAGAGAAGCGCTGACCAGTCGTGGGGTAATTTTATTAGGTGGTGGAGTTTTGATTGGCTATCTTTATGGGCCGAGTGGCCTTGGGCCACTTACTCCAGTGCTGCTGGATGGTTTTAAGTCTATGTTGGCACTGTTTCTGCTGGAGATGGGACTATGTACGGCCAAAATTTGCAACCCTTTACCATGGCAGCACTGGCGCTTAATGCTGTTTGCAGCATTTGTACCTTTTGCGCTAGCTTGGATAGGTATCGGTATGGCTCTGATGTTAAAACTTCCTGCTGGCAGCGCATTAGTATTAGCAGGACTGACCGCCAGCGCGTCATATATAGCGGCTCCTGCTGCAATCCAGGCTTCAATCCCAAAGGCAAATATCGGTCTGGCCATGCTAGCAGCACTGGGAATTACTTTTCCAATCAATGTGATAATCGGGATACCTGTGTATAAGCGATGGGTTGAAGCTGTCGGCGCTAACTGAGCTCCGAAGTTACAGAGCAAGCCTATGCAGATTGGTAAAAGATCAAATCTCTTGAATAATTTTCAATAGTAGCTTTCAATCTGGCCTAAAATTGAAACTGAAATTGAAAAAATCGTAAGCGACAATGCAGATATAAACAAATTCATCTTAATCTGAAAGAATTCAGATTCGAAGAGTCAAATGACCGGGGGCTACCTTCGCCAAAAATTGGACGCTGGATGAAACTGACCGACTCAGTAATCCTAGCGATATATTGGCAATCGATTTCGTTTTCGAAATTAATCTGCCGGACATCATATCTTTTCGATTTTGCACGTTAATTGTTATATTTTATTAAGTGTGTATTTTTTCGCCAAGAAAAATTTCTTACTCAAATAATGTGTCCTATACTTAATTTACGGAAACAAAAAAAAGTCGATCAATATTAATTTAAATGTTCTTTTCTTCATAAAAAATGAGATTGCAGTGCTTTCTGACAGCATGTCAAGTCTTGCGGCACTAAATGTTGCATTCTATTAGAAGCTAGAGACCTTCAAATATAAAAAAATTCACGCAACGAGTGAGGCAATCATGCAAGTATCTCAAAACATTGTCCGTAATGGGCAGATACCTCAATTTCCTCTCTCTCCCAAACCCAAGGCCGGCCAACTGGTCTTATTTTTCGGCAGTTCGGACCTGCTGTCAAATCCAGCATATTTCCAAGCAGTCCGTAAAGCGTTTCCGGATGCCATCATCGCGGGTTGTTCGACTGCGGGAGAAATTCACGGTACAGCAGTCTACGATGACACGGTGGTTGTGACCGTTGTAGATTTTGAATATACATCTCTGCATTTTTCCAAAGTGGACATCCTTGAAGCCTCGCAGAGCTTCAGTGCTGGTAAAGCCTTAATTGAATCCTTGCCAGCGAAAGATTTGACACATGTGTTGATATTCTCTGACGGGTTAAAAGTGAATGGTACAGAGTTAACACGTGGACTCAAAGCGCAATTGCCTGCACACGTAGAAGTAACCGGCGGCCTGTCAGCAGATGGGGCAAATTTCAAAAAGACCCTGGTCTGCGCCAATGATATTCCGGTTGAGGGCCAAATCGCAGCAATTGGCTTGTATGGACAACATATCAAGGTCAGTTACGGCTCCTTAGGCGGCTGGGATTCATTTGGCCCCGATCGGCAAATTACACGTTCTATTGGCAATGTCCTGTATGACCTGGACGGTCAACCAGCTCTGGAATTGTATAAAAAATACCTGGGTGAACACGCCGCCGGATTACCATCCACGGCACTACTGTTTCCGCTATCTTTACACAATGCCTGGCAAGAAGGCAGCGAGTCAAATACACGTGACGGTGTTGTACGCACCATTCTTGGTGTCAACGAAGCTGATCAAAGCATGACTTTTGCTGGCGACATGCCCGAAGGTGCTTATGCACGCCTGATGAAAGCAAATTTTGAACGCCTTATCGATGGCGCGAGCGGGGCAGCAAAAATTTGTGCAGCTCTCATGCAAAACAATACGACAGAACTCGCTTTGTTAATTAGCTGTGTTGGAAGAAAACTGGTTCTCAAGCAAAGAGTTGAAGATGAAGTCGAAGCGGTTCGCGAAGTTTTGGGCCCGCAAGCGACGCTTACAGGCTTTTATTCTTATGGAGAGATTTCTCCTCATATGTCTGGTGGCCCATGCGAATTACATAACCAGACAATGACTATCACAACGTTCCGTGAGGTTTGACATATGCATAGCTTGCTTAGACGTCAAATCACTCGCTTGTTTGGCGACGTAAAAGCACTGCCCAAGGAACTTGATAAGCTGTTCCAGGCCATCAATATAACCTACAAGCAAACGGATATCGACAGAGCCATGACGCAGCGCTCCCTGGATTTGGCCTCTCAGGAAATGCTGGAGCAAAACCGCGCCCTTGCAGAAGAATTAAGGATACGGAAAGCCGCAGAATCGCAGCTCTTGTATTTAACCAATTACGATGAATTAACCGGTCTGGTGAATCGCAATCTATTGAACGACCGCCTGAAGCATGCCCTTGCCACCGCCGACAGACATCAACACAAACTCATTGTGCTGACATTAGGGTTGGATCATTTTAAAGTTATCAACGACAGCCTTGGCTCCTGTGTAGGTAATGAATTACTGAAAATCATAACTGAGAGACTTAGTGTTTGTGTGCGGGGCAGCGACACTGTGGCGCGTTTAGGTGGCGACGAGTTTGCGCTTATACTGATGGAACAAAGTGATGAGAATCTGCGCAATGAAAATCTGACCATAGATACTGATAGTAACTCGTCATTTCCTCGTTTAATTGAAATCCTGCAGCGAATACTGGCTGCAGTTTCCAAGACAGTACTGCTTGCCAGCCAGGAATTGCAGGTTACCTGCAGTATCGGTGTCAGCCAGTACCCAAAGGATGGTGATAACCCAGAAGTATTGCTGATGAATGCTCATGCTGCATTGAGCAGCGCCAAACAATTGGGGCGCAATAACTATCAATTTTATACATCTGACCTCAGCGCAAGACTGAATCAAAAACTTGCTATACAAGGTAAATTACGGTTGGCGCTGGAGCGAGATGAGTTCATTTTGCACTATCAGCCTCAGGTTGACTTACGTACGGGCCACATCGTTGGTATGGAAGCATTGATACGCTGGAACCAACCAGATCTTGGCATGGTCCCGCCAGGTAATTTTATTGGTTTAGCAGAGGAAACTGGATTAATTGTACCCATAGGGGCTTGGGTCATACGTACTGCTTGTGCGCAATGTAAAGCCTGGCAAGATAAGGGGCTCGGTAAATTTCGTATCGCCATCAATTTGTCGGTACGCCAATTCGGACAAGCAGATTTAGTGGACTTCGTCAGAGATGTTTTGGCAGAAACCCAACTCGAACCACAGTACCTGGAAATCGAATTAACAGAAAGCCTGGTCATGACCGATGTCGAGCACTCAATAGAAATATTGCGTGGCCTGAAGGCATTAGGGGTCCAGCTGTCAATTGATGATTTCGGCACAGGCTACTCCAGTCTTTCTTATTTAAAGCGTTTCCCCATTGATGTACTAAAGATCGACCAATCCTTTGTACGCGATATAAAGAAATCCGACGATGCAGCGATCGTCAAAGCGATTATTTCCATGGCACACAGTTTAGGTATGCAAGTGATTGCGGAAGGTGTGGAAACTGAAGCTCAGTGTGATTTTTTACGAATCAACTTGTGTGACGAAATCCAGGGATTTTTGTTTTCTAAGGGCTTGCCCAAGGATGAAGTGGAACTGTTGTTTCAGGAAAAGCGACGATTGCCTGACCGTCTTTTACATTTCTCGGCACATGACCGCACTTTACTTATCGTTGATGACGATGACAATGTCCTTTCAGCTCTCAAACGTGTATTACGAAAAGAGAACTGCGTGATCTTAACTGCTAAAAGCGGTAAGGCAGGGCTGGAACTGATGGCACTGTATCAGATTGATGTCATCATTACTGACCAGAAAATGCCTGAGATGACTGGCATTGAATTTCTTTGCATCGTGAAGCAGAGATATCCTGATGTAGTCCGAATAGTTCTCTCTGGCGAAGCAGATATTGAGACTATTATTGAGGCAATCAACCGGGGTAATATTTATCAATTCATGGTGAAGCCATGGAACCCAACAAGTCTTCAATGTTGTATCGAAGACGCTTTTAAGCAAAAGGAACTCATAGACGAAAATCATCGCCTCAAATCTGAAATACATGCTCACAAGCTTCAAGCGCTAAAGAAAATTGGCGAATCAATGAGAAGTCAGGATTGACGCTCTGTTAAGATGAGATGAAATGAAACTGTCCGGTTTACTCATTGAAATCCTCACTTTACCCAGGCTAGTAAAATTCTTGCGGACAATTGAGCTGGCCTGGCAGCGTATACACGACTACAGTGGCAAAGAACAGACGTCGAATTTGTGTATGATACGAATAGATCTGCTATGGTATATTTGCGGTGCACATGATACCTCCGTAATCAATGAACACGCTCCGCCACTCCGCCAAAGAGGCCGCGTCTGCGATCGTGTCAGAGTCTCTCATCAAAAGGCATGATTAATACCAATTGCTTGACCATTTATATTCTTAGGGAATCTCTGATTAAGTAAACGCATTCTGATTCAGAAACGTTAATAGAAGCATCATCCACAGTCAATCATTAAAGCCATGAGACAGACTACATTTGCCCAAGGAAGCTTTGAACGTTACGCCA
>NZ_JBMPOS010000042.1:0-7108 GCF_049340345.1 Undibacterium sp. Di27W
GTTGCATTTTTTAAGCGGCAGCATCTGCTGCCGCTGGTCATTGTTTTGTAGACTGCGTTTATTTCGATGCTGCGCTGGCAGCGGCAGAGGCGCCTGCTACTTTCGCTTCTTTTTTGCCATGCTTGACATGTTTTTCATGTTTGGCTGGCTTGGCTTCTGGTGTGGAAGCTGACTTGCTGTCTGCTGCGGGTGTCGCTGCAACTGTGCTGGCAGATGCAGAAGCGGCTACCACTTTGGCTGCTGGTGCAGGTTTGGCGACACTGGCGGCGACTGCTGCAGAAGCTGGTTTGGCTGCTGTCGTTGCAGAAGCACTCGCTGGTGTCTGTGCAAATGCGCTACCCATAACAACTGTGGAAGCGATGATGGCGATGATGGCGATGATCAGTTTGTTCATGATATTTATCCTATTCGTGTTTGGGTTGCTTGCTCAGTTTTGTATTTCGTTTTGCGTTTCGTAGTCAGTCTACGTAAGCCAAGAACGCCGCCCGCAGACATTGCGTTGACGCAAAAAACCACACAGCAGGGGGCTTAGTGTTGTTGTTCTAAATGGCGTGTGGCTTGTCAACCGATTGCTATGTTGGCGCGTTACGCGCGTAGGATTTAAAAAAACAAGACCTCTCACCACAGTCTTGTAGGGTGCGTTACAACGCACCATGCCAAAGCCCCATATTTTTCTACATTGCGTGAGCACGAAACGGTGCGTTATAACGCACCCTACTTTCTGTCCAGGATGGATGCGCATATTGCACATGCGTCTCTGTGTCTCTGTAGTGAGATACTTGGAACGGTGCGCATGGCGCACCCTACCTGTGGCGCATTTGTAGGGTGCGCCGTGCGCACCGTATCCCAAGGCCAGGCTTGCTGGCTACCTCTTGAACCATGCGCTATTGACCAGCGTAGGGATGCTGATCGGGTCCCAGACGGCGCCGCCTTCGTTTTGTGTGGTCAGCACCGGGGCAAAACCGGGTTCGCGCAGCATGAACAGGCGGTTGAAGTTGTCAAAGCCGCGCGACATGATGCCTGTGGGCGTATGTTCCAGGTCAAAAGTATGGCCCAGTTCATGCAGGCTCGCACCCATGCCGGTGGCACATTGTGCCCAGTAAGTTTCACGATTGCCGCTATCATCCGGCAAGACGAGTGCGTCGATTTTTTTGGCATTGCCAAAGCTGGCTGACAATTGATCGAGGCTGGCTGGGCAGGCATACAGATGCAGTGAGCCAAAGATGCCGAGATTGCCGCCACCCAGCGCGGCATGGCCTACAATTTTGCCATTCTGGTAGCTGGAAAATCCCATGGTGACCATGTTCTTGAAATTGCTGGAAGCTGGTTCGGCTTGCAGTGCATTGGCAATGGCCTGGTAGATTTCATTATCGGTTTTTGCATACAGTTGCGCGCGCGTCAGTGGCAGGCGCAAGGTGCTGATAATGGGTTTGCCATAGCCATCTTCCACCAGGGCATAGGTGACACGCTGGCTGGCCCCTTTGTAGAGCATTTCAGCAGTGGCAGATTGCATCAGCAGGGCTTGCAGGGCGATGCGGGTCTTGGCGTCTTCCATGCTGTTGGGCATGCCAGCTTCGGCGACAAAGCGACCGTCGTCATCGGCAGCGATGGCATACATCATCCTGACTTTTTTTGGATTGTCAGCGGCGACATAATTGATGCGGATATTGCCGCTTTGGCCGCCAGCGCTAAAGCTGATATCGTTGGCGCCCACATGCAGGGGGATAACGGCCTTGAAATTGCCTTCGACGACATCGGCCACATAGACTTTTTCTGTGGTCGTGATGCTGACGCTCTTGACTTCGCTGCTGACAGTGCCAGCCAGTATCGGCAATGAGTAGCGAATGGTGTCATTGTCCTTGAAGTTGCTGACATTGATGCTGGCGGGTTTGCTGGGTTTGACGGGCTGTACTGGTTCTGGCTTGGGCGCTGTCGTGGCCTCGCCGGAAGAACCGCCGCAGCCCGCCAGCAAGGCCAGCAGGCTGGCGACCAGAACGGCGTGTATGCCGTGACGATAGTGTGCCGGCAAGTCTGCTACGCTCTGCTCATCGAGGTGATGTGAATGTGTTTTGTTGTTATGCATGGTGATGCTGCCTTCTTTGTTTCAGATAATAAAAAAATATGCGTGGATACGGGATCAGGATTTGACATGTACGCGCGGGTCCTGGTCGACCTTCCACAGGAAATCGAAGATGGTCCTGGTGGCGATGGCGGCAGGGCCAAAGTGCACGCTGGCCCAGGTATCCGTGGTTTTGTGATAAGTCGGGATATTCTGTATCGTGCCAAATACGCGGTTGTTGATGCCGATTTTGCCGAAAGGGCCAGCGTCATAAGAGAAAGTGTTTTTCTTCTCGGGCGGATACTCGTGTGAATATTCATCACTGTCATCATCGCTGTCGTTATAGACTTCCTGATACCAGGTGTTGGCATATTCATCGAGCCTGGCTTGCGAGTAGGTGTTCCACTTGTCAAAGCCCAGACCTATCATGTCTATGCTGATCATGAGCACGATATTCTTGTTTGGCGCACCAGGCACAGGGTGGGCCACATGGTACATGGAACCCATTTCATGCTGTTCTTCTGCGCCATAGGCAATGAACATCAGGGTGCGTTTGTTGGCGATATTGCGGGCCTTGAGCTGGGTGAAGGCGCGGGCCAGTTCCATGGTTGATGCCAGGCCAGATAAATCATCATTGGCGCCGGGATAATGGATGCCATCTGGCGTGCGGCCCAGATGGTCGCGGTGGCCGCTGATGATGATGACTTCCCTGGACAAAACCGGGTCAGTACCCGGCAATATGCCGATGATATTACTGCTGGCCATGCGTTCGCCAAACAGCGGGTTTTCAGGATTGCCATGGCTCTCGCCATCCGGCTCGACGATGGTAGTTTGGAAGCGCTGTAAATAGCTGTCGCCAAAGGCGGGCTGCAAGCCTATGGCCCTGAATTCATTGACGAGATAGTCTTCTGCCAGCTGGTCACCGGTAGTGCCAGGCAGGCGGCCTTCATATTTTGCGCTGGCCAGTTCGCGCACCAGCTCACTCATTCTTTGCGCGCTGATGGCAGGGCTTTGCTGTACTTTTGCCGGGCTGGGTGGGGCTATTTTGTCATAGCCAGCGCCGTCACTTGTGCTATTGCCAGAACTGCCGCCGCAGGCAATCAGCCCCAGTGCCAGGGCAGTGGCCAGCAGGAGGAATGTGCTGCACTTGACGACTGTATCGTGGATTTTCTTCATCTTAACCTTAACTTCTTACTTTTTGATGATGTGTATGATTTTTTGTGCACCAAAGAGCGGTGCACAAAAAAAGCTGGCGCTGCTTAACATCTGATGTATGTCATTGCAGCCCGGCGACTGCCACTTCAGCGTAACAAGGCCCAGTTCTGAGCATTGCTGGCATTGCATTCCCACAATTGCACGCGGGTGCCATCTTCTGTATGGGCGTTTTCTACATCCAGGCATTTGCCGGCGATGCCGCGTAACTCACCTTTGGCATGCGTCCAGCGCTGGGCATTGGTGCCATTGCATTGATGGAGTTGTATGCGTGTGCCATTGGCAGTATTGGCATTGTCCACGTCCAGGCATTTGCCTGCGGGGCCACGTACTTCACCCGTGCGCTGGTTGTAATTCCACTGCTGCGCTGCTGTGCCATTGCATTCCCAGATTTGCACACTGGCGCCATCTTGGGTATTGCCTTGATCGACATCGAGGCACTTGCCCGCAATGCCGCGGAGCTCTGCCGCCTGGACAGTGGCTGGTGCGCCGATGACATAGGTGGCCATAAAGGAGAAGGCGACCATGATGGCTTGCTTTTTGATTGCTTGCTTGTTCATTGTTTCAACTTTCTTGTGACGACAGCTGCCTTGCCTGTCTTTGTGCGCATTGCTTGCTGCCCGCTGTTCTGACCGAGCGCGCACGCACCTTGCCATCTGCCGGCGCGGTGAACGCAGGCATGCGACAGTGATGGCATGGCAGACACGATGTGGTCTGGCAGGGCGGCAAGCAAATGCATACAAATGCATACGTTGCGGCTGTATAAGGTGCATCGTTAAAAATGGGCTGGCCTGTTGGCATGCAGCCCGTCTGATTTTCAGCGGGACAAGATCAGTGTCCCGCTTGAAATGGCGCGAGTGCGCTCATGCAATAAGTTGGCGGATAATAGTACTTACCGAAACTTAACATTGCATTAACAAACTATAGCACATAATGTGATAAAAAAGGCATGTATAAAAGTTATCAATTTTCGTGTTCTGCTCATGTTTTTACAGATTGTTGATGCAGGCCAATATTGAATTAATACCAGCTCAATATCGTTTTTTTCAGCACGACAGAAGCAGTGAAATCATCATCTTTGCTATAAATCCAGTGCTGCTTCAATACCAGTTCCATGAGGCAATGGCGTTTAATTTTTTTCGCCATTGCCAGTTTTTTTTTCTTGCGGATGTTTATGGCGTCTTGCTGATCAAGACCTTGGGGTTCTTACTGATGCCATTCCATCCCTTGGGGGTGTCGAGCAACTCTATTTTGCTGATGGTTTTTGCCGCACTGACATTCAGGCCTGACATCCTGAAGCTGTCGTTCTCCCTGGGGTTCAGATAGCTGGCCGGGGTGGGGCCACTGGGGTCACCCGCTGGGCGCTTGCCTTGCTGCAGCAAGAAGTGCTGGACACTGCCATCATGAAAGCTGACACGCAAAGTAAAATCGCAACCGGTCTGATTGCAATAGCTGAAATACTTGCCTGTCTCAGGATGGATTTCTGCCAACTGGCTGGCATTGGTCGGATCGACATAACGGCGCAGATTGCCGCTATAGGCTGGTGGTACAGGATAGATCTGCGCTACCTTAGCTGTATTTGCCAGACTATAGGTCCAGATAATGGTGCGCACAGGCACGTTTCTCACGGTAGGGAAGCCATTGTCAAAGCCATTGATGTCGGCATCGATATCGGTGAGCGGCGTATAGCCTACCCGTTTTTTGTCTATGCTGTCCCAGCGGCTGTAACCACTAGGAAATTTGCTATCGACATAAATCTTGCCACCCTGGTACTGGTGTTTGCCCTCGCTGTCCAGCGTGGTCTTGCCCTCAAAAAAGTTTTGTATCAGGCCAGCATGGAAGTCAGAAAACAGGGCGAAGTGATCCCCCCTGGCCTGGTCGCCATCGCCACCCTGCATGGGGTCTTGCCTGACGCAGCGACCAAGGCTGTCCTTGATGCGTTCTGGGTCGTTCAGGCAGGCATCGGCATAGTTTTCGGCACTGCGTGGTACCAGCGTACTGAGGAATTTTTTACGCACGCTGTCATAGCCCCAGGCCGAGCCCAGCAAGCTGCCCGCCACATAAGGATAGGTGCCTTCGGCATAGGCTTCACCTGCATGGGCCATGCCAAAACCATGGCCCACTTCATGGATGTAAGCATCTCTGAAGAGATGGTCGGCGGTGGCATGGGTAGCACCACCCAGGCCGCCCCCGGTTTCGGCAAACTGGCCATCGGCACCCAGCATCAGCAAGGGGGCATACATCTGGTTGGCCGTGCTGGTTTCGCCATTGGCGACTTGCAAGGCTTCCAGCACCAGCAAGGCCGAGTTCATGATGGCATAGCCCTCTTTTTGCTGGTCCTTGTTATCGACCCTGTAGGCAGTATCAGTGCCATTCGGGGCGATGATGATATAGGGCCAGTCCAGCCTGGTTACAGGGTGGTTTTTGGCATTCAGGCGCGACACAGGCCACTTGGCATACATCTCCTGGTAAGTCGGCTGATCAGGGTTGCCCGTCACTGCATAGGGAAAAGTATTGGCATCATTGGCACCAAACAAATACATGGGCACTATCCACATATCCAGATCCGTATCCGAACCCACCTCAGGTTTCTTGAAATCACTGGGTGCGAAATTGTCAGCCACTACCCGCAAGGCCACGCCTGGCAAGACCATCCTGGCGGGCAAGACTGCACTGTAGAGATTGCTGGCATAAGCGCTGCCGCCATCTTCGGTAGGTGGCAATTTGTCTGGCGTGGCCAGGCTGATTTGCCCCAGCTTTTGATTATTCAGCCAGGCTTCCAGCACCGGGTTTTGCGGGGCGCTGCTTTTCAGGTCCACCATCACCAGGGTGTCGCGCTGGCCGGTCAGGTGCAGGCTGCCCATCTCTTCCCCATTGGCGGTTTTCCATTGCAAACCGGCTTCGGGCAAGACATGGGTTTGCGCAAATTGCATAGGCCCCAGGTTCAAGGTCGCACCCGGTGGCGGCCCCGCTGGCAGACTGGCCCCAGAACGCCCTTGCTCAGCACTGCTACCGCCACCACAGGCACTCAACAACAGGCCCGCTACTGCCACCGCAACTGTGCCCAGCACAGGGTATTGCTTACTCATAGAGACTCCATTTGTAGTGATAAGCGCTTTCCCGACGGCAGGCAGCACATGGCTGACATTTTCAATGTGACACTGCAGTCAAATTAGCTGAATAAGTACGATACATAACGCTACAGTATGTTACGTGTAAATTGGAAACGAATCCAAAATTATTAAAATAATATCATAAGTACATTCAGACTAGACCAAAAGTATCGTATTACTGTCCGGGTTTGCCTGGAATTTCCTGGGGGAAATTGGAAATTCAGGGTGGGGGTGGGATGCGGGGCGCTTTTAACACACCATGATCAAGACCAAAAATCTCATCACGGAGACACAGAGACACGACGAGTTGGTTTTCGTAGGAGCGGCTTCAGCCGCGAAGCCCGTGTAGGTGTGATTAGCGCAGCGTAATCGTACGCATGGTGACCGTCATTTTTCATTCTGCTTGAAAAGCACGGCAGTTTTGTAGGGTGCGTTATAACGCACCATGTCGGGAGAAAATGCGTGGCGTGATGCGCAAGGCGGTGCGTTGCAACGCACCCTACTGGCTGTCGGTATTTTTTTGCAGATCATTCGCAGACGAAAAGCATAAGACCTGAAAACTCACCACAGAGACACAGAGTCACAGAGAAAAGCATGAGCCCGTGTAGGTACGATTAGATTCTATGGTTCCCGTCAAGTTTTTATCGAGATGAGATCAGAATTAAAATCAACGCTGTTCTTGAACAGGCTAAAAGCAACTCGCAATATTTTACGTGCGATGATC
>NZ_JBMPOS010000043.1:0-6642 GCF_049340345.1 Undibacterium sp. Di27W
AGTGTATCTAAGCGTTGATTATGCTTCTATGCTGCATATTCCGACATCAGCACAAGTACAACGAGAATGTAAGATATAGATTACGCGAAAAAGAAGGACCAATATGGTCCCTTAAACCGACACCCTATAAACAAATACAGTTAAATTACTTGCTAAAGTAAGTATGCTGCTTTCGTTAAAGTTTAGAAAAATCTACATCCTTCGGTGCTTGATGGGCCGTCTTACCATGTTCTTTATCCGACGGCTTAATAGATGTGAAATTGGGGCCTTCCCGGTCTTGTTCATCTACAGGTATTTCGATCTTTTCCTCCTTCAGTCGCGGAACCTTAACTGAATGATCAAGATGAGGGCTCTTGGCATTTGTTTTAGAGGTAACTTTTTCGTTTTTCAAAAAGTCGTGTTCAGCCAATGCGGATTGTTCAGTTTGCTTTTTTTGCTCGGCCTTATCGGTTTCTACGTTTACATCCTGAGTTGTACACGATAGTTTTTCTGATGGATTCATAAAGTCTTCCCTCTACAATTTAATTGTAAGACAGATTTCTTGTGTTGCAATTAGTACTTGAGTTGTCAGATCTTATTCAAACATGATATTCAGCATAGAGCAAATATGTTTTATATCAGTAAGTCTGTGTCCCACGCCTATGTAGGTTGTTAGTCATAGACGATCCGTAATTATCAAGTTATGCATTTTCAGGGCCCTCTCGCGACTTTCTCCTAAGGGTTTACCTCCTCTTCGCCCACTACGATTGAAATTTTTTTCAATTAGGATGCACTTGGCTACGAAAATTAAGCACCTAGTGAAGTTTCTCATTGAGAGAGTCAAGCATGGCAAAAAAGTGCTCTATATCACCTTATCTGAAACGGCACTTGAATTACATGCTGTAGCGAAAGCGCATAGCTGGTCGCTTGAAGATGTAAATATTCAAGAAGTATTACCCTCGAAAAAAATCCTTGATCCCGATAAACAATATACGATCTTTCATCCTGATGGACATTGAGAACGGAGCGACGATTAAACACTTGCGAGAGGTTTGTTGAACATTTTACCGAATTAAGGTAGTGAGATTGGCAATGGAACGGAGGCTCAATGATAAGCAATCTTCTCATTGAGAAACGGGTCCTGATATATGCCCCAGTTGTTAGGGATGCCGTGCTGACCGCTAAAGTCTGGCCTTGGTGAAACTCATTGTCAGCGCACACCGTGGTACCGTCCAACTGTACAGTGGTGGTATTGACCTGGGAAGTACTTTTACTGTTTGCTTACCGGTGCTTTCCTTGGAAGAAATAGTGAAGCAAGTCATAGTGGATACTGATTGACACCTGGTACCCCAGCTCAGGGGATACTGATAGTAGACGACAACGAGGATGCGGCCAATGTGCTCAGTAGAGTCTTGAGCGCTTTTGGTCACGAGGTTGTGGTTGCTTACGATGGTGCTACTGCTCTTGATATTGCGTGTCGCGTCAAACCGCAAGTGAGCTTGCTGGATACAGGGTGCCTGATATGGACGGCATGACTTTAGCAAAACGCTTGCGTGAGCTTCCAGAAACCGCATCATCTCTGTTGGCGGCGGTCACCGGCTACGGGCAGGAAGAAGATAAACAAAAATCTCTTGCGGGGGTGTCCGGAATTTTGTGTAAACGGTTTTTCGTTTAGTTCAGCGACATCCGGTCATCGAACTGGATGGTAAAGCGATTGAGAGCGCCTTTCCAGTCCCGTATTGGCATTGTCCATTTCTTGCTGATGTTGTTGAGCGCCAGATAAAACAGCTTGCTGACTGCTTCATCAGTAGGGAATGAACTACGCGTTTTGATGACCTTGCGCAGACTCATGTTAATCGATTCAATGGCGTTCGTGGTGTAGATCACCTTACGGATCTCTGCCGGGTAGTCGAAGAAGGGAATGACCCTCTCCCAGTTACGTCGCCATGATTGTCCTATGGGCAGGTACCGCTGATCCCACTTAGCCTCGAATTGCGTGAGCATAAGACCGGCCTCGTCGGCAGTGGCTGCAGTGTAAATGGTGCGCAGATCGGCGGCTACCTCCCTTTGATCTTTCCATGGCACAAAGTGCAGGCTGTTGCGTACCATGTGAACAATGCAAAGCTGGACTGCCGCCTTGGGGTAGACTGCTTCGATCGCATCAGGGAAGCCTTTGAGACCGTCTACACAGGCAATGAAGATGTCCTGCACACCACGATTTTTCAGTTCAGTGACGACCTGCAGCCAGAACTTGGCTCCCTCGGTCTGGGCAATCCACAGACCCAGTACTTCCTTGTGACCATCCATGTTCACGCCAATGGCGAGAAATACGGCCTTGTTACGTACTGCACCCGCATCGCGCACTTTGACGTGAATGCAGTCAAGGTACAGGATGGGGTAGAGCGCGTCGAGTGGACGGGCTTGCCAGGCCTTCACATCCTCACTGACGCCATCGGTCACGCTGGAGATGAGCGCTGGTGACACTTCCGTACCATACATCTCTTCCAGGTGGCTCTGGATCTCACGTACACTCAGGCCACGGGCGTAGAGGGAGATAATCTTGTCGTCGAAGCCGCTCCAGCGGGTTTGGTGCTTGGCGATGATTTGCGGTTCGAACGTGCCTTGACGGTCGCGCGGTATGTCGATTGGCAGCGTGCCGAAATCACCCTTGAGTGTTTTGCCGCTGTGGCCGTTGCGGGTGTTGGCGCTGTCATTGCTGACGGCTCCACTCTTGTCGTGACCCAGATGGTCGGTCATTTCGACTTCCAGAGCTCGCTCGACAAGCATCTTGGTGAGCTGCTTGAGCAGGCCGTTCTCGCCGATCAGGTCTTCGGGCTTCTTGTAGTTGGCCAACAATCCATCGGCCAGCTTGAGCAATTCCGGGTCAGGCTTGGCCCGCTTGTTACGCTTTGCAACGGTCATCATTTCTCCTTGAGGGTAGCAGTGTCCTGCTAAATGACCGTTTACACAAAATTATTTACACCCTCTCTCTTGCTGCAGGCTTCGATGCACATTTGGTTAAACCAATACATATAGACGACCTGCAGCGATTGATGAACCGCAGGTAATCAAACTGTAGATCCGAATCCGCTGAAATTATTGCATAAACAATGAGCGAGTTGGACATTACCTAAACCTCACACTAGCAAAAACCTTTCAATCGGCGTTATTGAGCCAAACTTTATTTGGCCTCATCTGCGCCAAAATTATGTCTTATCTTCACCGGGCGTAGTCCCTTACGTACAACAAGCTTCAACGCCTACATACCGCCTACATGTGTGATCTGGTCGCCGGCTTAAGATGCACTTGCTCATCCCGCAAACATTCATTTTGAATATAGGGGAGCAAAAAAACAAGGAGATCTACATGGCATCGACTCAAAACAGTACATCAGGCAAGTCGTCGAATAACAGCGACTCTGGAAACCAAGGCGGCAAAGATAGCTCAAGCAAAAGCGGCGGCAATAGTGGGAATAATGGTGGTAGCGGTGGCGACAATAGCGGTGACAATAGCAACCGTGGCTTCGCATCTATGGACCCAGAACAGCAGCGTGAAATTGCAGCTGAGGGTGGTCGTGCTGCCCATGCTTCCGGTAACGCCCATGAATTCACCTCAGAAGAGGCTCGTAAAGCAGGAGCTATGAGCCACAAAAATGACGGTAAAAACGATGATGATGAAGATGAAGGTTCCGAAAAAAACGGTTCTGATAGCTCCTCATCAAAAAAACAGGGCAACGATTCCCAGGGTGCATCCCGCTCAGCATCTGGTGGAGGCGATTCCTCTGGTAAATCGGCATCTGGTAGTAAAGATTCTGGCTCTGATAGTGGTTCAGGTAGTAAATCATCGGGATCGAAATCATCTACTGAGTCTGGCACCAGTTCTCGTTCAAAGTAACGATTGGCTAGAGTAATAAGACCATTGAGAAGCCTTTCCTTAGTAATACTTATTCAATCAGATACTTGATTGAACGAAAATAGATAGTGCTTTGGATTAGTTTTAATGGCCTGTTCGCCTTGACGATCAGGCCGTTTTTAATATTACCGAGACAGTTTTTCTTCCAAAAGAGTGCGCAGTTAGAGTATGACAAACGGGACTAATTTTTGAGGTACTATTATTTGCATTACCAACTTTTATCCTTCTGTGTGCGCGTTTGCTAGCTGAATTGACCCTGTCAGTTTGATCCACCTTCCACTTCCTGGCAAAGGCTGCCATCCGGTCATACCATCCCTCAAATCCCAGTTCTTTCAGATCCAAGTGAAGCTGTTTTAAGCTGCGCCGTTGCTTACGATTTTTGCCCGCTTCGGGTTTAAGCCAGTTTGAAAGCTGCAATGCATATTTGTCGATCGCACTGATTGTTTGTCGTTCCGCATAGGCTGGCTCTGTGATTTCAGAGCGCAGATAGCGTCGCGCGGATAGCGCCGAACTGTGTTGCAAGAGATGCCCAGTCGTTTGGCGATCTCCCGTAATGGGATCTGGTCACGAATGTGCCAGCGTCGAATAATACCTAGTAATGCCACGTCAATCACTCCTGCTCCCTACTCATCAAGATAAGTAGGATTGTGTGTTAAACGTGGGTCAATTTTGGATGCAATTTATCCAGCAAAAGTGGAGGTCAATTTTCAGTGCAAATCAACACTTCCATTTAACACGGACCCAGAGACCTATGATTACGTATGGATTTCCGTAGAAATGAATGCATTTCAGAGTTCGGTCATGAATAACTGCCTAACTAATCAAGTTCTTTACTTGTGTCATCTTCCAGGGCAATTTTGATAAGGCACTTAGGAACTCAGTTTTTACAAGGCTATGGATTCCGTGTCGGTGCTTGCTGACATAAGGACGGGCGATTGGCGGATGCCATTCTTGCTTTCAAAGATTGACAATACAATTCTTGCGTATCTGCATAGAAAGCGCAATTTCATATAGACAGGAGATTGCATGTTTAAATCCGCTAGCGCCCTTGCAATGAAAAGTTCAGCAGTTCCAGCGGTAGACATCATCGACAATGGCGCGACGGAGCATGCGAAACGAGCTATTTCAGGTGTACGTAAAGTAAGCGCTAGTACCCCAGATCAAAACAATTTTTATACCAGAGTGAGAAATGGCTATAGCCTGAACGAACTTCGCGTAGGAACAATCACGATTAGGGTATTTGATATCGACAGTGAACTCACTTGTACATTGGCACGCAAGAGTGTGGCAAGGAAAGATGTGCAGTCAAATTATTGCCGAGTCGGATGAAAAGCGATCAGTGAATGGCTTGCTACGCCAGAAAGTATCCCGGAATTTCCAACTATGCTGCAAGCGACAGGATGGATAAACAAAGGTGAACAACCTGAGAAAAGTCGTTTCTGGGCACTAATGCAAAGCCCACGGGTAGAGATGTTTGGTGCATGAACCGATTATAAAAAGCAAATACTAGGGGAATGGATAGCATTAGGCGCCGAAAGGCAGACAAGCGTGAACAGTATTGAACCAGCCTCGCAAAGTTTGAGGGTAAAGAAATGGGTACAACTTTCTTCTCTTCTATATTCCGAAGAAAATATGGCAAGTTCGAATGAAATTTGCAGTGACTTTCCTAGATCGCAAAGCCAATGTGCAGATATCAATGTGCCAGGCAGTTGAGCGAATTAGAAAGACGTATTGCGCAAACTGCAGATATAAGCAAAAAATGAAGACGCTAATCTCCCACATGCGCCATCCAACTACCATACTTCTTCCGAGCTTTTGAAAGTGCGAATCTTCCATCAATTGCACAATTCGCTGTAACAGACAAACGGCCTGACGAAACATGTTATTGGGAATTTATGACTAAAAATCGAAGGGTCGCTATCGTAGTACATGGCGGCGCTGGCAGTAAACAGGACTATCGCGATGGATGTCAAGCTGCAGCAGATGCTGGCATGGCACGTCTTGAAGCGGGGGCATTTGCAGTGGAGGCTGCTAAAGCGGCGATTGTCATTATGGAAGATGACCCACGTTTTAATGCGGGAACGGGGTCTGTTCTAGGGCTCGACGGTAAGACAGTTGAAATGGACGCTGCAGTGATGGATAGCAATGGTTATCTTGGCGCAGTGGCGTGTCTGAAGCGAGTGCAAAATCCCATATTAGTGGCCGATGCCGTAGCGAGGTCTCCACACTGGTTGCTTACCGGGGAGGGGGCTGAACGCTTTGCTCGTAAATTTGGTTTTCCTCCTTATCGCACCATTCCTCAACACGTCCGCCAGCAGCATGCAAAGTTGTTGGCTGTGCTGGCTACATCGAAAGACGCTACTCCCGGCGTCAAAAATCGAGCTTATGCGGCGGCATGGAATTATCCACCTTCGGTATCGTGCGTAGAAGATCATAGCTGCGATACTGTAGGCGCGGTAGTCCTTGATAGAGACGGAAGTTTTGCGGTAGCCACTTCAACCGGGGGTAGTGCGCCAGCTTTGCTTGGACGAGTAGGCGATACGCCCATTATAGGTAGTGGCTTCTACGCAGGGGCACTTGGCGCAGTGGCTATTACGGGGAAAGGTGAACAGCTTGTGCGACATATTCTTGCATTTTCAGTATATCAATGGCTGGCGGAGGGACAAAGTATGGATTCAGCACTACAACGTGGCATCGATTTATTTGAGTCTACAATCCCAGTCGGAATTATTGCTGTGACCGCAAAGGCTA
>NZ_JBMPOS010000044.1:0-6388 GCF_049340345.1 Undibacterium sp. Di27W
TTGCGCCAATACAAGTTTCACCGCTTCTTCCCGCAGTTCCGGGGTATATCTTTTTTTCTGTTTCATTATTTCTCCTGATCGTTTATTTTAACAAACAGGAATGTCCGAAAAAGCCAGGATACATCAGGTCTATGGATAGTTTGACAATGTCCGCTACCACACGGCAAGGGCAAGATACTATTTAGTGCGAGGGAGAAGGGGATTCCTACGCGCCCAGCGAAGGGTACTGTCAACTTACGGGCGGCGGGGAAATTTTGTAAAGTAGCGGATGAAAAAATCCCTACTTTACCGCGGCTTCCGCTATCCGGCAGAAATCATCAGTCATGTCATGTGGCTCTACTCCCGGCTCGCGCTGAGTTTTCGCGACATAGAAGCTGATGGCCAGCCGCGGCATCATCCTCACGTACGAGACGAGCCGCCAATGGACGCTGAAGTTCGGGCAGGGCTATGCCAAAGAACTTCGCTGGTGTCAACCGCAGCGCGGGGACAAATGGCATCTCGACGAGGTGGTGCTAACAATCAAGGGCAAGCACCATTACCTCTCGCGTGCAATCGATCAGAACGGTCATGTGCTCGATATTCTGATGCAGAGTCGGCGCAACCGGCAGGCAGCAAAACGCTTTTTCCGCAATCTCCTCAAAGGCTTGGGTTACGCACCATGGGTGCTAATCACCGACAAGCTCAAGAGCTATGCGCGGCGAAGATGCAAATCATGCCGGGTGTGGAGCATCGCCAACACAAAAGCCTCAATAACCGGGCTGAACTCTCGCATCAACCGACGCGGCAACGAGAACGACAGATGCGGCGCTTCAAGTCATCCGGCCACGCTCAACGCTTTTTGTCGGCTCATGGCCCGATTAACAATGCCTTCCGGTGTCAGCGGAACCGTTTGACAGCGGAGCAGTACCGGCACGTCCGTAAGCTGGCATTTTCTATATGGAATGAGGTCGCCGACGTAGCAAATAATGCCTAATCCGTGACACCGTGGTACCCGGGCAGATGCAAGTTCGCCTGGAATTGTACAACTCGCCCTCTCCGTTCACCAAGTTGACAATACCTTCTCAACAGCTTTCGCTCAAGAGAGTGATGTGGGTCTGATGTGTTAAGCAAGGCTGCCGTGCAACGTTGGCTTTTTGGGATTAATATGTTAAAAATATCGTTACATGAATCGTTTCAAGTTAATTTGTTATTTTTTATTTTTTGTGTATGATCTAAGTTAATTTGAATGGATTTAAATCGTTACATGATAATTTCAAAAAAAGTCCTTGAAACACTTCGAACCTGGAACCGGCAACAGTCTGGAGAGTTGCTGGCGCGACTTGGTGTGAGTCGACCATCGTTGATGCGGGCGATTCTTGAGCTTAAAGGTCAAGTGATATCGCGCGGGAGAGCGCGGAGAACAGTATATGCAGCGAGGAGGGCGATTCGGGGAAGCCTTGCGCCAATACCGCTTTATTACGTGGATGAGTCGGGAGTGACGCATGAATGTGGTTTGCTTGAGCCAATTTATCCTTCCGGTTGCGCCTGGTCATTGACCGAAAAATTTCCATGGCCGCTAGACGATGAAATGTCTGATGGCTGGTTTCGTGGTTTCCCGTATCTATTGGGTGACATGAAACCGCAGGGTTTTTTAGGACGTAATTTTGCGCATCAATTTGCCAGCATTCTTCAAGTCGATGAGGCAGTGAATCGTTGGAACGAAGATGATGTGCTTCATGTCTTGAGTGTTCTCGGGTGGGATCAACCTGGTAATTTCATTCTAGGTGAGCAAGCTCTGCGTCGATTTCTGGCCGAGCAGCAGCTTGGATCACAATTTCTCGATGATGAAGAAATCGAAATTGAATATCCAAAACGTGCGCTGCAAGCGCTTAATTTTGGTGTGGCTGATTCGTCGGCGGCAGGAGAGTTTCCGAAATTTACCGCGCGCCGACAGCGAGGTGTGCGAACTCATGTTATTGTTAAATTTTCAGGTGCTGATGATTCACCACATGAATGTCGGTGGGCCGACCTGCTTGTATGCGAACATTTAGCAATAAATACGATTGCCGATACCTTGCATCTTAGTGCGGCGCAAAGTCGTATTTTTCAATTTGGTGGGCGTACTTTTTATGAGGTCGATCGTTTTGATAGACATGGAGAGTTTGGGCGTTCTGGTGTTTGTAGTTGGTATGAAATGAACGCAGCGCTATTCGGTGGAACTGGCTCATGGTCAGACGGTGCAGATGAACTATTAGCTGCAGACTATATTTCGGAAAACATTGCGCAGCAAATAAAGCTTCTTGAGCATTTTGGTCGATTGATTGGTAACTCAGATATGCACGATGGCAACCTCGCGTTTTTGCCTGACATGAGCTTGGCACCTGCGTATGACATGCTGCCGATGATGTATGCACCACAACGCGGTGTCGAGATTGTGGAGCGTCAATTTAATCCTCCTTTACCTTTGCCGAAAGAGCGTCAGGCATGGGGGCGTGCAGCAGAGGCTGCACTAGTGTTCTGGCACCGCGTGGAGGGAGATGCTCGGATCAGTATTCAATTTCGAGATATTGCCAAATCGAATGCTGAGCAAGTTAGTCGCTTACTCAGTATTCACTGCGGCTGAGGTGCATCGCTTGGTCCGTAAACACGGAGAGCAGCCAAAAGTGGAGGCAAGTTAGGTTTTGTCGCATTAACGTAAGGCATCATAGCCTTAGTGTAGACTTTGGCGTTTTCAAAATACGCGGGCAAAGATGCAAACAACGAAGCGACTGCGCTTTCCAATAGAAGTGATTTTAGTTTGTATCCGTTGGTATGCAGCATACCCGTTAAGCTATCGGCATATTGAGGAAATGATGGAAGAGCGAGGTGTCAGTGTTGATCATTCATCCATCAACCGGTGGTCGATCCGATTTCTGCCCATGTAAGAGAAAGTATTTCGCCAACATAAGCGACGAGTTGGTACAAGCTGGCGTATGGATGAAACCTATATTAAACTAAATAACTGAATTTGATCTGATAATTCCGCACTTCAAACCGGGTGACTGTCAGATCGGGGCGCAACTACTACACGTAATTCAAGGTTGAATGTAATCGGTCATGATTATAGAACATCAACCAGTCCACGATCTCGTCCATGGCAGCACGCCGTGTTTCAAACCACCTGCCATGAATACGTGCTGTCTTGAGTGAACCCCACAGACTCTCTGTTGGGGAGTTGTCCCAACAATTGCCACGACGGCTCATGGACGACTGCATGCCATAGGCCTGTAACGCTGACCGGAATTCATAGCTGCAATATTGGCTGCCTCGATCCGAATGGAAGATCAATCCGGCCTCCGGACGACGCCGGAACCAAGCCATACGCAAGGCATCACTGACCAGTTCTGTCTTCATATGCGGCTTCATGGACCAGCCTACAACCTGACGACTGAACAGGTCGATCACAGCTGTCAGGTATAGCCAGCCTTCATCTGTGGCGATATACGTAATATCGCTGGTCCAGACGCGGTTGGGTTGATCGACAGCAAACTGTCGGTTGAGCAGGTTTGGTGTAATCGGCAAGCTGTGATTAGAGTCGGTCGTCGCTTTCTATTTGCGCTTGGCGCGAGCTTTAATGCTGTGCAGTTGCATCAGCTTGCGCACACGCTCTTTGCCTACAGGGATGCCACGTAACCTCAACGCTTTCCAAATCCTAGGC
Organism: Undibacterium sp. Di27W; assembly: GCF_049340345.1. Lineage (NCBI taxonomy): Bacteria > Pseudomonadati > Pseudomonadota > Betaproteobacteria > Burkholderiales > Oxalobacteraceae > Undibacterium > Undibacterium sp. Di27W. The sequence continues at coordinate 3,677 of NZ_JBMPOS010000044.1, forward strand.
CATCCATATTCTTGCTTGGTTTTCGCATGAATGGCCTTGATATGCACCAGCAGCGCATCATTACTGAGATGCTTGCGTTGCTGTGGCGTCGCTTGTCTTGCGAAGTGCTCGTGGTAGCCGCTTTGGCTTACCCCGAGAATTTCGCATTGCAGGGAAATCGGCCAGCAACTCTTGTTGCGCATTATCCAAGCGTACTTCACATCGACTCCTTGGCGAAGTACGCTGTAGCTTTTTTTAGGATATCTCGCTCCATCTTGACCCGCGCCAGTTCGGCACGTAGCCGGCTAATTTCCATTTGCTCGGCACTGACGGGCTTGGCTGAAGCCACTGCAAGTTTGCCTTGCTCATCCGCCTTGACCCAATTGTGTAACGTTTGATCGGCTATCCCAAGTGTTTGAGCGACTGCGGCAATGCTTTGCCCGCCTCGCACCAACCTGACCGCTTCAATCTTGAATTCCTGCGTATAGCGTGCTCGTTTGTTTTGTGACATGCTTCTCTCCTTAGCTGAATTTTAAACCCTCAGTAAGGGATACGTTTTTTACGGGCAAGCTCACATAAGCTTTCGTCACAGCATGCGCCAACCGAATGTTGATAATTAAGCTTGTTGATGTTGTGACCGCAACAAGAGTTTATGGGAGTCTGATTTGACACTATCGTTGACCTAGCGTCTGATATTTTTTGCCAATGTTGCCATGTTTTTGTTAGTCTGTCTTCGATTTTTTGGGACGTCTTACCATGGTTTGGCACTGTTGCTAGCCTAATTTCTTTGATAGCTTGCATTGGCATGTATTATTTCAAGTCAAAAATCATAAATCATAGACTGGCGAGATATTCAGACACTCCTAGACATAACAGGAGAAGGGACGAAACTTCGACAGTTCGGTGATGCCCGTTTTGTTGCATAATAGACATGCAACCATTTTTGAAATATACATACCGGATTTGCATATAAATAATGTCAGCATATTTTAAATGTGCTTTTTTCGTGAAATGTCATATCGCTTTAGGCAATCGCTTTCCAGTTAACAACTTCAACCCGCATTCCTTCTATGCGATGAAAGGTTATGGAAATACCAGCCGATTGATTTGCAATTGTTTCATTTGTCGGTACTAGAGATTACCGGCATCAATTCATCAAAATACTTATGAAGAATCCAAAACAATCAATTGTCAGTGAACCTGAAGCAGAGCTGCCAGAGTTGTTGCAAAGACTGGCAGTTGGCAAAGCCCTCAGGACAGATGTTCCACGAGCTTCACATGCCGCTTGGAAACCTGGCAAAAAGAGACGCGATATCCTTAAGCTACTGGAGCAATCAAACAAAGGCAGGGTTGCAGACCTGATTCCGATTCGCTATGGTCGCATGCTGCAATCGCCGTTCGCGTTTTTGCGCGGCGCATCCAATATTATGGCCTTTGACTTTGCAGAGTCACCGGTAACTGGTGTGAAAGTACAAGCTGGCGGCGACAGTCATCAGATGAATTTTGGTGAATGTGGCACACCTGAACGCAATCTGATCTTTGATATAAATGATTTTGATGAAACATTGAGCGGCCCTTGGGAATTGGATATCAAGCGATTGGCTGCCAGCGTCATGGTGGCGGCACGCTATCGAAATTTCCCTGAACATAATTGCCTGGAAGCAGTTTATGCTTCTGTTGCCAGCTACCGCGAAAAAATGGCCGAGTATGCCCGCATGAGCCCGCTCGACCGTTGGTATGCTCGCATTGATGCCCAAGCGCTGGCCAATCTTGGACGCACGACAGAAATCCGCAAAAAACGGGCGGAAGAAACTGCCCATGCTCGCGGACAAACGGCAGAGCATTTGCTGGCTAAATCGACAGAAATAATCAACGATAAACATCGTATCAAGGACAGTCCACCCCTTATTTATCATCCCAAAGATGATCTAGGTTTTGGAGATGAAATGCGCAATTTTTTTCATCAATACCGTCAATCACTACCTAGTGACAGGAAATCGCTGATTGATCAATTTGAGTTGGTCGATGTCGTTATGAAAGTCGTCGGTGTCGGCAGCGTCGGTACACGTTGTGCAGTCGCCTTGTTCATGGCGCATGGCCATGAACCGCTATTCCTGCAATTCAAAGAAGCTCGTGCATCAGTCCTTGAACCTTATCATGGCAAGAGCCAATTTGGCTGCCACGGTCAACGGGTGATGGAAGGGCAAAAGCTGATGCAGTCGGCAAGCGACATCTTTCTTGGATGGGCCCGATCAAGCGAAACTGGGATTGACTATTACATACGTCAACTCAAGGATATGAAAAGCTCTATCAATATAGACACTATTCAACTGCTCGAATTCATTGACTAAGCAGGTTTTTGCGGGTGGGCGCTGGCTCGGGCTCACGCAAAATCAGGCAATCCAGCTGCCATTAGCGGCTATCTAGGTAAAAGTAATGTCTTTGATCTGGCATTGGGTGAATTTTCTCAAGCCTACACCGACCGTAAGCGTGCAGCCGCCCCACCTATAAAGCGGAAGTGAAGCCGGCTAGACTGACCCTAACTTAATAAAGCGAGGTCAGTGATGAAACCCAAACGAAGTAAAACGAGTGATCCAGACAAATTAGCGTTTTGGCGTAAGCAATGCCAGGACTGGCAAGGCAGTGGTTTAAGCCAGCGTGCATTTTGCCAGCGCGAAGGTTTGGTCTATTCCAGCTTTGATTACTGGCGACGGCGCGCTGCCCCTGTAGTGG
>NZ_JBMPOS010000045.1:0-6023 GCF_049340345.1 Undibacterium sp. Di27W
CAGCTTCAAGGGCAACGCCGGCGGCTGCCAGTTGCGTTGCGGCATAATTGGCTTGCGCTTCTAGTTTTGCCAGGTTGGTGCTGGTGGATGTTGTTTGCACCTGCTTCAGTGCCAGGCTGGCACTCATGGACTTCAAGTCTTTTTCAACTGCCGACAAGGCTAATGCCGCATCAGAGCCTTCACTGCCACCGAGTTTGACGAAGTTGATGCCGGTCGCTACCTTAAGAGTGAACACTTGTCGGGCGTAACTGCTAAATCGATCCGGGTCTGCCGGATTGACGAGCTGGTTAATCATACGCTCCAGCACTTCGCCTTTATTGGCACTGCCACCAGGCTGTCCAGCCATGTTCAGTTCTAGCACCCATGCATTACTATCAGTAATTTGCGCAGGGTCGCCTCCCAGCGTATTGCCATAGATTTGCTTGACCAGTTCAAGATTGCTGACCGTGCTAAATTTATCTGTCCAGACTGCATTGGCGATGGCACTAAAGGTGATATTGCTGTTGAGATTGCCTTGTTGCAGCCAATAAGCAAAACCTTTTGGGTCAGGCGCACGGTTGAACAGCAATACATATAAGCGCGCGAGGTTCAATTCTTTATTTTGAGCAGCATTAAGCTGTCCAAAGACGGTATTGATGGCCGTCAGCGTGTCGGTCGCTGTGACTTGCGCATTGATGGTGGCTGCAAGGGTAGGATTATTACCCTCAAAATAGTTACCATACAACAAGCCAACATTAACGCGGTTATTGAATAGTTGTTGCGCCTGACGTGCATCAAAGTCAGTGGAGGAATTATTCACAACTTTGTCGATGAATTGCAGTATCTTGTCCGCTTTTTGGGTGGAAGTACTGGCTGCATTGAGGTCTACTATCAAAGCCTTTTGTGCATCCTCTCCGCTTTTTCCAGTCCAGCTCAGTACGTCTCTAACCAGAATGGAAGCAATGTCAGTATTGCTCTTGCCTTTTAGCGCGGCACTTTGATCGAGGATGACACCTGCCTGCTCTGCAAGTGTGTAACTTTTTTTGACCAAGGCATCAATGTAGTAGTCTATCCCACCTTTTTCTGGGCTACGGTTTTGCAGCAATACATACAGTCGTGTCAACTGCATGCGATTTTGGGCTTCGGTGACGATACCAACGGTCGCAACAGCCAGCGCTGCCTTGGTGTCTGTGGCTGTGACCAGGCTCAGCATTTTGATAGCCTTGGCAATGTCATTGCCTCTCATGTCATAGCCATAGGTCAGTGCCACACTGACCCTGTTACTAAAATACTGTGCTGCTGAGGTGCGGCCTGGGTCGCTGCCCAGGTAACTAGAGGCAGCACGAATAATATCGGCCACCACACTGCCGTGTGCCAGCGGGCTGCCGTTATTCCATTGACTTAACCAATACGCTTTGCCGGGAGCATCTACTGTCTGGTTAAAGGATGCCACGTAAATACGGTCGATGAGCAAATCAAACGTGCTAAGCTTTTTCAGCTCAGGATTGTCGAGCAATTTTTGAGCGACCTGGTCCAGGCTTCCCTTGGTGAGGTCGCCAGTGGTCTCGTCAAGCTCACCTGCTGTTGGTGCACGGTCAAACAAGGAGACATACAGTTGCGCGGCTTTCATGCGCTCTGTACCATAGCCTACTGTCATCTTGCCGTCGCTGTGAGAAACCACGACACCGTTTTGTTTATAGTCTATCTGGTAATCATAGATCCCTTCTGCCAATGCGGTATTGGTACCCGGCAAAGAACTGTTGGTCACCTTGCCATCCATGGGATTAAATACGTAGTTAGCCCCGAAGTTAATCACCTTGCCTTTGGACCAGGTGTTGTCGCCGCTGAGGCGATAACGGAATTCTGGCACGGTATTGAGGTCAATCGGCGCAGTCATCTTAATGACCTGGTTACCAGAATTGGTTTGTATCCCTCCGTTGCTGGCATTGTTGATGAGCTTGTTGATGACAACCCATTGCCCTTGGCTATCCTTTTTGCTGACAATAATGTCGGTAATATTGTCTTGCGCCACCAAATCGGTGGATTCTTCATTGGGCCATTTGAAAGTGACAACATTACCTAATGTGGACGCGCCATAAATTTTGTCAAAGGATGAAATAGTCGCGGGTATAGTACCGTCGGCATTTTTTGTCGTGAATCTGACGCTGATCTTGACGTCACCATAGCCCCAGCTCGCCATGTCCAGCATCTTGATCTCGATGCTATTATCTCCATTCCATCTCTTGGCTGTTTTCTTGTCATTCTCGACAACTTTGTCGTCGCGCGTCTCAATATCGGTATCGAGTATGGGATTGCCCTTGATGGTAAAGCTAACCAGTGAACCTTGTGCAGCCACTTCCAGCTTGTCACTGCTGCCAACATTGGGCAGCTGTTTTTCAATCACGTGGCCCAGGTGGTCGTAGCGGGTCATGGATGAGGTGTAGCTGGTGCCCGTTTGAATATGGCTGGCCACGACTTCTGCACTTGCAAGTGTTCTCAGGTCTGTATCACCGCTGGTGATTTGTACGGTGTTGCGCCCTTCCTGGTCGACCAGCAAGACTTTGGTGAGACCACCACTGGTGGTACGCCACAAATGGCCTTCATTGTCGTATTCATTGAGCAGGGTGGTCTGGCCATTGACGGTTTGCCTTTGCAGTTCACCAAAGGCATTGTATTCATAGCGTGTTTCGGTGGTGTCACTGCTGCCATCAACGCCCAGTTCTACTGTGCGTACCAATTTTCCGCTGGCATTATATTCCATGCTGACCATGGCTTTGCTGCCGGAATTGCCAACGACATCACCTTTCACATCAGTGACCTTGCGTTGTTGCGCTACCAGATTGCCGTTGGCATCATAAGACTGGGCACTGCGCTTGCTTTCTGCATCAACACTGTCGGTGACTTTACCAAAGGCATTGTATTGCGCCATGGTGGTGCGGGTTATTGCCTGATCTGGAGCAACAAAGGTGCTGGTCTGCCAGACGATTTGCTGGCTGGCATTGGTCATAACCAGGTTGCTATCATCCCTGAGGCTTAAGACCATGCCACTACCCTGGGTGGCAGATTGCCATAACGGCAAGCCAGCATGATATAGCACAAGATTGCCATCTGTTTGCATGGCCAGGCCTGTGCTGCCTGATGGTGCACGGGTGTTCGTGCTCCAAACGACGTAAGGATTTGCGGCCGAACCTTGCTGGCGGTCATAGACGACCAGATTGCCATCTGGCTGCAGAACGAGCTGGAAGCGGCCATTGGCTGAGTACAGGGCTTGGCCTTCCATGAGGTTTTCTCCTGCGCCCATACTGCCCATGTAAGCCATCAATGGATTACCAGGCGTATTGCCTTGCTTCATCTCAGTTTGCTTGGTGACGACGGCATTGCCGTAAGCATCGCGCTGGTAAGTGGTATAGATGGCTTTGTTGTCTACGCCACTACCACTGGATGTGGTCGACATGACGCGTCCCAGCATGTCGTAACTGCTATAACTGCTGCGTAAGGTCAAGCCAATATTATTGACGGGCGAATTAGCACGTGTATTGTCCACTTCGCGCTCTTCAGTAGAAAGCAGATTACCCAGTGCATCATAGCCATAGCTGGTTTTAACGGCACCATGGGTATTGTTGTCTGCGCGGGCAATACTGCTTAACTTGGCAAACTCAACATTGAGTCTGGTTTCGCTGATCTTGCGATTGTTTTGATCGTACTCATAACGCACGCTACGATCACTGGTGCCCGCATTGTCGGCAATTTCAGCAGCTGGCAGCGCTGCCAGATTATTGGCCCAGTTGCTGGCCAAGTCAGCATAGGTTTTGGCAAACTCGGTATGCAGAACCAAGTTGCCTGCCGCATCAAACTGTTGACGGGTCAGATAATTTTCTGCATCCAGTATGGCTACTTGCTGACCGCGTTGATTGTAGGCATAACGGGTAACGGCTTGATCGACTCCTGTTTGCAGCAGACTACCGCTGGCGTCATAGACATTACGCCCAACGGCGACACTACTGAGTTCTCCAAAGGCATTGTAGGTATTGTTGGTTACCTTGGCCTGGTTTTCGAAATGGCTGCCATCTGAACCATAGAATATCGATTCGGTGACAGTCGCAGCCTGACCAAGGGTGTTGTAGCTGGTCTTGATCTGACGATCCTGTGCACTGACAACCGGAATGATTTGTGCCAGCGTAGGTGCCCCTGGGTTGCTGGTGTCACGTTTGTCATTGGCATAGCGGATCAGGGTTTCGACTTCGCCAAAGGTGTTGCGCTTGTATTCAGTGAGGTAGCCATTGGCGTCGATATCAAATCTGACACGCCCCAGTTGATCATAGACTTTGTAACTGCGTTTGCCCGCCACGTCGATATTGCTGACGGCATTGCCCAGGGCATCATAGCTGACATGGGTAGTCAGCAGTTTACCCAGGATGGTGACACCAGTACTGTTGTCCGTCACGTCGACAGGTGGATAGGTGACATCCGTCTGGCGACCTAATGCATCGTAACCATACCGGGTTTCACGGTGTTGTTCTGTATTGTCGGCTTCGACACGTGCAATCAAGTTGCCGGCGCTGTCGTAGACAAAGCGGGTGACCAGGGCGATCACTTGTTTGTTGATGGCGCTGGCAGCATTTTTTAGAGTAGTGGTGACGACTTCGACAGCCGGTGCTGTTTCGGTTGCCAGGCGGCCAACAGCGTCATAGGTGTAGGTCCAGGTCGCCCCTTTTTTATTGGTGAAGCTGGTTTTTTGGCCCAGCTCGTTGTAGGTATAACTTTCTGTGTGCCCCAGGGCATCAGTGGTGCTGAGCAAATGACCTGCATGGTCATAGCTGTAGGCGACGATGCGGTCTTGCAAGGAGGTACTGAGGTTGGCCTGTATGCTGCTCAGTGAACTATCACTGATGCTGATGGCCTTGTCATACTGTGTCGTCGATTTGAGATGGCTACCTTCATAGGTGTTTTTAGTGACATAGCCTTGTGCATCGACATTATAAACAAGACGGTTGGCGGCATCATAGGCGTGACGCTCTGTGCGGTCTTGCTGGGCATTGACTTGTACCTGGCTCAAATAGGTTTGTGGCGTCGCGCCAACGGCCAGGCTGCTGGTGCCGATGCGGTTGGCATAGGCGGTGGTGCTGGTGATATTGCCGTTGCTATCATAGGTATTGGCAATGACGCTGCCATCTGCGGCAATACTGACGGCCAGGCGGTTCAGGCCGTCATAAGCGAACCATTGTGTGCGGTCATTGGCAGTATTGATGCCGTCGCCACTGGTTTTTTTGATGACATTGTTATTGGCGTCATAGACGTAGCTGACCGTTCCACCGAGGGCGTCCACGGTGCTGGTAACGCGGCCATCTTTGTCGTAATAATTGGTGCTGAATCTGTCTTGTGCGGTTTCTGCCGGAACCAGTGCTTCGAGCGTGGTGCGTGCTGGCTGGGTGCCAAGGCCGGTGAGATTGACAGGTGTCGCGTAACGACGCACGGATTTTACGTGGCCGTTTTCATCATAGATGGTGCGTTGCATGCCACCGGCAGCGTCGAGTACCAGGACTTGTCGGTCTTCGCTGTCGTAGGCGAAACGGGTGGTATTGCCATCGGCATCGGTACTGCTGATGACGTTGTTGTTGGCATCGTACTGGTAGCTACGGGTCAGGGTATTACCTGTGTATTCTTCTATACGGCGGCCCAGTTTGTCAAAGACGTAGCGTTGTACCAGATCCTGTGTAGCGCCTTTTTGGGTGACGGTGAGGGTCTTGCCGCGTTTGTCGTAATCAAACTCGGTGATCAGTTTCAAGCCATCTGGATCGACAGTCTGCCTGGTCAACTGGCCTTTGAGGTCGTATTCCAGCTTGGTTTTGACTTTGTTCGGGTCGGTGATCTCGACTTGCTGGCCTTTGGCATCGTACACATAGGTCGTGACCAATGGGTCACTACCGGCGATGATCAGCGTTTTGCTGATCAGGCGGTTGACGTCATCATAGGCGTAAGTCGTCTTATTGCCATTCGCATCGGTGCTTTCTTTGAGCAGGTCGGCATTGTCGTAGAAGCTGCTG
>NZ_JBMPOS010000046.1:0-1654 GCF_049340345.1 Undibacterium sp. Di27W
TGAACTGTCAGTATTTTGAGTGAGCGACATGTCACGTATGTGACATAGACAAGAAATTGTCGAAAAACAGAGATTAAACTGAAGAGTTTGATCCTGGCTCAGATTGAACGCTGGCGGCATGCCTTACACATGCAAGTCGAACGGCAGCGCGGGGCAACCTGGCGGCGAGTGGCGAACGGGTGAGTAATATATCGGAACATACCCTAGAGTGGGGGATAACGTAGCGAAAGTTACGCTAATACCGCATACGCACTAAGGTGGAAAGCGGGGGATCGCAAGACCTCGTGCTCATGGAGTGGCCGATATCTGATTAGCTAGTTGGTAGGGTAAAAGCCTACCAAGGCGACGATCAGTAGCTGGTTTGAGAGAACGACCAGCCACACTGGAACTGAGACACGGTCCAGACTCCTACGGGAGGCAGCAGTGGGGAATTTTGGACAATGGGGGCAACCCTGATCCAGCAATGCCGCGTGAGTGAAGAAGGCCTTCGGGTTGTAAAGCTCTTTTGTCAGGGAAGAAACGGTGTTTCCTAATACGGAATGCTAATGACGGTACCTGAAGAATAAGCACCGGCTAACTACGTGCCAGCAGCCGCGGTAATACGTAGGGTGCAAGCGTTAATCGGAATTACTGGGCGTAAAGCGTGCGCAGGCGGTTTTATAAGTCTGATGTGAAATCCCCGGGCTCAACCTGGGAACTGCATTGGAGACTGTAAGGCTAGAGTGTGTCAGAGGGGGGTAGAATTCCACGTGTAGCAGTGAAATGCGTAGATATGTGGAGGAATACCGATGGCGAAGGCAGCCCCCTGGGATAACACTGACGCTCATGCACGAAAGCGTGGGGAGCAAACAGGATTAGATACCCTGGTAGTCCACGCCCTAAACGATGTCTACTAGTTGTCGGGTCTTAATTGACTTGGTAACGCAGCTAACGCGTGAAGTAGACCGCCTGGGGAGTACGGTCGCAAGATTAAAACTCAAAGGAATTGACGGGGACCCGCACAAGCGGTGGATGATGTGGATTAATTCGATGCAACGCGAAAAACCTTACCTACCCTTGACATGGAAGGAATCCCGAAGAGATTTGGGAGTGCTCGAAAGAGAACCTTTACACAGGTGCTGCATGGCTGTCGTCAGCTCGTGTCGTGAGATGTTGGGTTAAGTCCCGCAACGAGCGCAACCCTTGTCATTAGTTGCTACGAAAGGGCACTCTAATGAGACTGCCGGTGACAAACCGGAGGAAGGTGGGGATGACGTCAAGTCCTCATGGCCCTTATGGGTAGGGCTTCACACGTCATACAATGGTACATACAGAGGGCCGCCAACCCGCGAGGGGGAGCTAATCCCAGAAAGTGTATCGTAGTCCGGATTGTAGTCTGCAACTCGACTACATGAAGTTGGAATCGCTAGTAATCGCGGATCAGCATGTCGCGGTGAATACGTTCCCGGGTCTTGTACACACCGCCCGTCACACCATGGGAGCGGGTTCTGCCAGAAGTAGTTAGCTTAACCGCAAGGAGGGCGATTACCACGGCAGGGTTCGTGACTGGGGTGAAGTCGTAACAAGGTAGCCGTATCGGAAGGTGCGGCTGGATCACCTCCTTTCTAGAGTAGCGCGTAGTTAAGTGTCCACACTTATTGACTGTTAATGATAA
>NZ_JBMPOS010000046.1:1750-5191 GCF_049340345.1 Undibacterium sp. Di27W
GAAAAAGCTGTCGAAAGACAAGTTTTAGAAAAAATCAAATTCCTTGAGATACGGCAAACGCTAAAGTAATACTCATAAGTAGTAAAGAACTATAACCGGTTCTTGGTGATGAACCTGATGTTGAAGCAATTCAGCAGCAGACACCAGGAGTTAAAGTTATAGGGACAAGTGACTAAGTGCACATGGTGGATGCCTTGGCGATATCAGGCGATGAAGGACGTAGTAGCTTGCGATAAGCTGCGGGGAGTGAGCAAACACACATTGATCCGCAGATTTCCGAATGGGGAAACCCGGCCGTAAGGTCATTGCATACTGAATACATAGGTATGCAAAGCGAACGTGGCGAACTGAAACATCTAAGTAGCTACAGGAAAAGAAATCAACCGAGATTCCCAAAGTAGTGGCGAGCGAAATGGGAAGAGCCTGCAAGATTTAGCATCTTTGATAATAAAACGGAATGGAAAGTCCGGCCATAGAGGGTGATAGCCCCGTATATGAAATCATCGGTGTGGAACTAAGTTTGCGACAAGTAGGGCGGGACACGAGAAATCCTGTCTGAACATGGGGGGACCATCCTCCAAGGCTAAATACTCGATATCGACCGATAGTGAACCAGTACCGTGAGGGAAAGGCGAAAAGAACCCCGGGAGGGGAGTGAAATAGAACCTGAAACCGTGTGCATACAAACAGTAGGAGCGGACTTGATCCGTGACTGCGTACCTTTTGTATAATGGGTCAGCGACTTACATTCAGTGGCAAGGTTAACCGCATAGGGAAGCCGTAGAGAAATCGAGTCCGAATAGGGCGAATCAGTCGCTGGGTGTAGACCCGAAACCAAGTGATCTACTCATGGCCAGGTTGAAGGTGCGGTAACACGCACTGGAGGACCGAACCCACTAATGTTGAAAAATTAGGGGATGAGCTGTGGGTAGGGGTGAAAGGCTAAACAAACTTGGAAATAGCTGGTTCTCTCCGAAAACTATTTAGGTAGTGCCTCTTGTATCACCGTCGGGGGTAGAGCACTGTTATGGCTAGGGGGTCATCGCGACTTACCAAACCATTGCAAACTCCGAATACCGACGAGTGCGAGCAAGGGAGACAGACATCGGGTGCTAACGTCCGGTGTCAAGAGGGAAACAACCCAGACCGCCAGCTAAGGTCCCAAAGTATAGCTAAGTGGAAAACGAAGTGGGAAGGCTAAAACAGTCAGGAGGTTGGCTTAGAAGCAGCCACCCTTTAAAGAAAGCGTAATAGCTCACTGATCGAGTCGTCCTGCGCGGAAGATGTAACGGGGCTAAGCTATACACCGAAGCTGCGGATATCCGTAAGGATATGGTAGGAGAGCGTTCTGTAAGCCTGCGAAGGTGTCTTGTAAAGGATGCTGGAGGTATCAGAAGTGCGAATGCTGACATGAGTAGCGATAATGGGGGTGAAAAGCCTCCACGCCGTAAGCCCAAGGTTTCCTGTTCAACGTTCATCGGAGCAGGGTGAGTCGGCCCCTAAGGCGAGGCAGAGATGCGTAGCTGATGGGAAGCAGGTTAATATTCCTGCACCGTCGTATGATGCGATGGGGGGACGGATCGCGGAAGGTTGTCCGACTGTTGGAATAGTCGGTTTTTAACCTGGAGAAGGCTGTTAGGCAAATCCGGCAGCGTAATTCAAGGGGTTGAGACGAGACACTTAGGTGTTGAAGCAATCGGAAGTGGTTCCAAGAAAAGCCTCTAAGCTTCAGTCATACGAGACCGTACCGCAAACCGACACAGGTGGGCGAGATGAGTATTCTAAGGCGCTTGAGAGAACTCGGGAGAAGGAACTCGGCAAATTGGTACCGTAACTTCGGGATAAGGTACGCCCTTGTAGCTTGACTGCCCTGCGGCAGAAGGGTGAAGGGGTTGCAATAAACTGGTGGCTGCGACTGTTTAATAAAAACACAGCACTCTGCAAACACGAAAGTGGACGTATAGGGTGTGACGCCTGCCCGGTGCTGGAAGATTAAATGATGGGGTGCAAGCTCTTGATTGAAGTCCCAGTAAACGGCGGCCGTAACTATAACGGTCCTAAGGTAGCGAAATTCCTTGTCGGGTAAGTTCCGACCTGCACGAATGGCGTAACGATGGCCACACTGTCTCCTCCCGAGACTCAGCGAAGTTGAAATGTTTGTGATGATGCAATCTACCCGCGGCTAGACGGAAAGACCCCATGAACCTTTACTGTAGCTTTGCATTGGACTTTGAATCGATCTGTGTAGGATAGGTGGGAGGCTTTGAAGCGTGGACGCCAGTTTGCGTGGAGCCATCCTTGAAATACCACCCTGGTTTATTTGAGGTTCTAACCTTGGCCCGTTATCCGGGTCGGGGACAGTGCATGGTAGGCAGTTTGACTGGGGCGGTCTCCTCCCAAAGTGTAACGGAGGAGTTCGAAGGTACGCTAGGTACGGTCGGACATCGTGCTAATAGTGCAATGGCATAAGCGTGCTTAACTGCGAGACTGACAAGTCGAGCAGGTACGAAAGTAGGACATAGTGATCCGGTGGTTCTGTATGGAAGGGCCATCGCTCAACGGATAAAAGGTACTCTGGGGATAACAGGCTGATTCCTCCCAAGAGTTCATATCGACGGGGGAGTTTGGCACCTCGATGTCGGCTCATCACATCCTGGGGCTGTAGCCGGTCCCAAGGGTATGGCTGTTCGCCATTTAAAGTGGTACGTGAGCTGGGTTTAAAACGTCGTGAGACAGTTTGGTCCCTATCTGCCGTGGGCGTTGGAAGTTTGAAGGGGGCTGCTCCTAGTACGAGAGGACCGGAGTGGACGAACCTCTGGTGTATCGGTTGTCACGCCAGTGGCATTGCCGAGTAGCTATGTTCGGAAGAGATAACCGCTGAAAGCATCTAAGCGGGAAACTCGCCTTAAGATGAGACTTCCCAGAGACTTGATCTCTTTAAAGGGTCGTTCGAGACCAGGACGTTGATAGGCTGGGTGTGGAAGTGCAGTAATGCATTAAGCTAACCAGTACTAATTGCCCGTAAGGCTTGTCCCTATAACCTTAGCAGGTAATAGGCTACGACAAGTATTGTGAAGTGTTTGCGAAATGTGCCAGCTGTGGAAACAGCCAGGTAGTTCGACAGCAGTCACAACCACTACCTCAAGCGATGGTCTTGCTTGGGGTAACAAAAAACTTGATTAGTGCGAATAAGATCGCACACTCTACTGAACTTCTTCTGAATTGGACTTTTTGTATCCGCCAAAACAACGGCAATACAACAAGTCAACAAGTTATGCCTGATGACCATAGCTAATCGGTACCACCCCTTCCCATCCCGAACAGGACCGTGAAACGATTACGCGCCAATGATAGTGCTGCAACCAGTGTGAAAGTAGGTTATCGTCAGGCTTTTATTCTGCAGACCCCCGCTCATTTAATTGAGTGGGGGTTTTGCTTTTG
>NZ_JBMPOS010000047.1:0-5041 GCF_049340345.1 Undibacterium sp. Di27W
CGTTCCAATTGGCTATTGGCGGTGTAACGCCTTTGGTCGATGATCATGCCATCACGGGTGGTGGTGTCTAATCGTCCTATGATGTCATAGCGATAAGTTTCGTCTACATAGCCGCTGGCCGGGTTACTTGCACCGACGACGATTTTTTTGGTATAGCTGCGGTCGAGGGTGCGGCGCCCTTCTCCATCATAGGCAAACTGGTGACCCTGGGTGTCGCTGATGGCGATGTCATAGATTTCCTGGCCTTGGCCGTCGACAGCGCTACTCTTATTGATACCGTCAGCGATGAGCTGACGATTCAGGGCGTCATAGGTGTTGTAGGTGACTTTGTGCTGTACCTGACTATTGATGAGGTTGCCACCGGTGGTGTTGACGACTTTGCCATCTTCAAGTTTGGCATTGGTGTCGCTGACATAGGTGCTGTCTACCTTGATGCGGTTGCCATTGCTGTCGTAGCTGTACATCAACAGGTAGCGGCCGGTTTCGACTTTTGTTAAGCGCCCCAGTTTGTCATAGGTGAGGTGGTTGTCTTGCAGGACGTCGATGACCTTGCCTTCAGCATTGAGGCGGGTGACGCTTTCTGTCAGGCGATTGCCAGCAACGTCGTATTGATAGACGGTGTTGGTATTGGTGACAACATCGCTGATGGAAGCGACCTGACCTAACTGGTTGTAGATGGTAAAGATATTCTTTTTATAAGCGCCATCACCATATTCTTGCCCTACCTGGTTGTAGTAATTGTAGGCGTAAAGGGTTTTATGGCCACCAAGGTCGGTTTTGCTGATCAAACGGCCAGTGGCGATGTCGTAGACCCAGTTCTTTTGCCCGCCGACGGCATCTGTTTCATTGATCTGGTGGTTCAGGGCATCAAAGCGGCTGGTGGTCTGGCCACCCTCACTGGTCTTGGTATGTGATGCATTGTCGGCTTTGATAATATTGCCACGCAGGTCATACCAGGTGCGCAGAATGCCACCTTCTGCATCTGTGGTTTGGATGCGGCGGCCCAATTCATCATACTGGTAAAGGGTGGTCAGACCGTCGACTCGTGAAAGTGATTCCTTTCTATCAGGTATGCTATTGGTTTCAGCATCTTCATGCAGGTCTCCGGCATGATAGACATCAATCTTGCCTGCCAGCCCTGACTGGGTTTGTGAGGTGACACGGCCAAGTAAGTCGTAGCCATAGGCAGTGATGACATTGGTGGCGTCAATGAATTTGGTGTGGTCGCCATAGCCATTGTAGTCATGGTGGGCGACACTGCCATCTGCACGGTGTTCTTCCAGCACATGGCCGCTGGCATCAAGGATATTGAAGCTGAGGTTGCCATTGCCATCGATGGCACCGATGTGCTGACCGAGGCTGTTGTAGGCGTCTGTGGTTTTGATGTCTTTGAGACCGTCATTACGCGTGGTTTCGAGCAGGCGGTTGTCACTATCATAGTGGTAGTTTGTTACCCAGGCGGCATTGCGCACATCGGTGGTGTTGAGGACATTGCCCCAGCGGTCATTGGTTTGCAGGATGCTGTTGTGGCCCAGCGGTGCGACAGGCGTGACGATGGCACCTGCATCGACCTTGAGTGTAGGTACCCAGCTGGTGTCCCCAGCCTTGGGGATATCCTTGGCAATGACGATGTCACCCATGGCTTTGAGGGCTGCACTATCCGCTGCTATGGCCAGGCCTGCAGCGACCGCTGCTGCGCTGGTGAGGCCATCAAGGATACTTTGGTCGGCAGAGCCAGTGCTGTTGAGCTTGTTTTGTTCCAAAACCGCCAAATGGTTGAGGGCCGACGAGAGTTTTTCTGCAAAGGTTTTTTGATTGAGTCTGAACTGCATTTGGACAACAGGGCTGCCGCTATTGCTGCTGGCGCTGTTTTGTATGTCATACAGGATGGCGGTAATGACTTCTGCTCGCGATTGCGTCGTGAGCTTGCCTAACCAATAGACAAGGCCAGCCGCATCTGGTGCCTGACCAAAGGCATTATTGTAGATTTTTTTGATGAAGTCGCTATTGTCAGCGAGTTTATAGGGCTCCAGAGTATGATCGGTGTCACCACTGATGATGTTTTGTACGAACATGACGCGGTCGGCCAGGGGGGCATTGATGGCTGGCACGCGCTGTGCCCAGTAGTCAAAACCTTTGAGGTCGGCTTCGATGCCAAACATCATGATGAACAAGCTGGCGACCTGGCTGCGGGCATAGGCCGCTGGTGAGGTACTCAGGGCGGCGTTGATGCCCGCAGTGGCATTGTCGGCGGTGACGTTGGTGAACAGGGTGGCGGCTATCTCGGGTGATTCACCTTTCATGGTCAGGGCATAAGTCAGGCCTACGGCAGTTTTGTTGGCCAGCATTTGCTGGCGGTTCAAGCCGGGGATGTCGCTATCCTGATTGCTGATGACTTCGTTGAGTATCTGCTCTACCACTTGGCCACGGGTTTTTACACCGGTTTGCAGATCGGTGAGGTGTTTGCCTGCGCGTTGGGCATCTGTGTTACCCAAATTGGTATACAGACGTGCCAGGAAATCGCTGTCACTGATGCCTGGTGGCATATCAGCAGGTTTGGCACCCGCCAGCATTTGCTGGGCTGTGAGGGCAAGATTATTATTGCTGGCGGCAGCTTTGCTCCAAACATCCAGGCCACTTGCCTCTGGGGCACGGTTAAATAGCAAAGCGTACAGTTGGGCAATCTGTTTTTGCTGCGCTGTGGCGGCCACGGTCGGGGCCGTAGTCATGCCTAATACACCGCCGGTGTTAAGGTGGGCAGCACCGGAAGCTTTTGTGGCTGCGTCCAGATCGTCCTGGGCAGTCTTGAGGGCTTTGGCCTGCTTGCCTGCATTGTCTGCTTTCCAACTGAGATCAATGTTTTGGAATTCAGCAAACTTGTTCATCAAACCAGTGATGTTTTGATCGAAGTACTTGCGGCTGGCAAAGGCCGTGGCATTGCCAGGCACGGCGCCCAGCACACCTTGCAGGATGTCCAGGAAAACATTGCCTTTGACGGTATCGTTGTTAGCCTGGCGACCGGTATTGAGGTTAGCTGCCCATGTTGATTGGTAGCCATCATAGTCGGTACGCGCCAGGGCGCCACGATATATCTGGTTGATGAGCGCATCACTGCTTTGCCCATCACCACCAAGGTAGGTATACAGTTTACCGGCAGCACTAGGCAAGCTGTCTTGACCGCTAGCAATGCTGTCTATCAAAGAGCTCAGTTTGGCCCAGTCACTAAAGACCATGGATGTGCTGTTGCGCATCAAGAACATGACTTGCAAGAGCTTGGCTATATTGTCTGCTTTGGTCGAGGCACTTGGCGACAGGGGGGAGACTGTACCACCGCTGGCGATGACGGCATCTGAATAGGTTTTATACTTGTTAGCAGCATCGAGAGCATAGCCACCAGCAATGTTTGTTTTATTTTTGTATTCGGCAACGGCATTGCTGGCTGCACGATCAACACCTTGCTGGACGGCACTCATGAAGAGGCGGCGCGCATCCAGTGCAGCAGAACTTGTTGTTGCATCAAACTGCACAGAATAAATCAGTGCCAGGAAGATCTGGCCTTTTGCGGTACCAGACGTCGAGGCACTACTTAATTGGCTAGCCCAATAATTGATACCTGCTGTGTCATTGTCGGCATGATGCAAATTGACGTTGTAGATCATTTCAAAGAGCTGCACTGGTGTTTTACTATCCAGCGGGGGGCTGACTCTGGTGTCGTGGTACATGCTGGTTGCCACTGCATCGAGTGACATGCCACCATTCATTTGTTTGATCCAGTAAGCCAATCCATCTGACTGCGGGTCTACGCGGTTAAACAGCAGCACATACAACTGTGTCAGTTCTTTGAGCCTTATATCACTGGCCGCACGTATGACGGTAAGGTCATCATAGGCATCATCGGCACGTTTTTGTGCATCGGTAGCAATACCCTGGGCAATGTTGTAGGTACTGAGCTTGGCATTGATGTCACTGGTGGCGGCACCAGAAGGTGGTGTACCAGCAGACGCCAGCGCACTCACCAGGTCTTGTGCACTTTGTGCTGCACCAACAGCCTTTCTATATTCATCGGCAGCAGTACTTGCAGCACTATAAGCGTTAGTGCTTGTTCTGACTGCATCGTCAAGATTGCGAACGGCTTGGTCATAATCGTTTTTTGCCTGGATAGAATCGGGGGCGCGACTGAGCGTTGCCTGCGCATCAAGCAGGTTTTGGTTGGCGCCTTTTTCATATCCTTTTACGTCGTCGTAATGGTCAGATGCGGCTTTGAGCTTGTCCAGTGCGGGCTGGAATGCTGCATTCATCACTTTATTGATGTTGAAGTTCAAGAAATCTTTGCCTGCCTGGCCATTGCTGCCGGTCGCATTCATCACACCCGTAAAGAAATTAAAAAACAGCATCCCAAGTGAATTAGGTGTATCAGTCGCCCGACTCATATCACCTGCCCAATAGTCGATGCCAGCGTAAATTTCACCATCATAGCGCCCAAGAGCATTGTGATAGCTGCGGGTAAACAGGGCACTAGGGCTCAAACTTCTGGTGTAGGAATCGCTACCTTTATAGATGTTGTAAGCGAAGACTTGTGGACTGTCGCCACGACGGAGATCATTAATCCAGTAGTTAATTTCATTCTGAGCCGGGAACCTGCCCAAGATGATGGCGAAATACTGGTATATCTGTCTAATATACCCACTATCACTGGAGTTGCTCGCCGCATTCGCTGCCTGCACTTCTTTTTCAGCGTCTGTCTTGGCTTGCAGAGCAACTTTGGATGCATCTGACGCAGCGTTATACTGATTTTGGCGTAAGACAAGATTGTCTTTTGCGCGCTGGAGGTTATCTGCGATTTCATCCCAATCACGTTTTTTGAGATTGACCATGAACTGCATTTGTCCGATGTTGCCTACAGAATTGTTGTAGTCTAAATCACGACTGTCCTTGACTTGCTTGGCTGTTGCTTCTGCGCTTTTTTTCTCACGCAGGTCGTTGAGCGCCCAATTTAGCTTTTGTTGATTTGCCAGTGAGTTATCAACGGCAATCGCGGCAG
>NZ_JBMPOS010000048.1:0-4953 GCF_049340345.1 Undibacterium sp. Di27W
TCATCCAACGCGTCAGGTAGTCATTCAAGTGTTTCCACACGGCAGACATGGCCGATTCATAGAACCGACCGTAATATTGATGCCAGCCACGAAGTATCGGATTGAACATGGCCGACAGATCGGCCACTCTCTTGTCGCATTTCAACTGAAGGTGCCACCCACGTATCGTCTGTCGCATTGCCTTGAGGGTATCTCGACTGACGGCGGGAGCGAAGTTCACATAAACGCGACCATACTTGTCCACCGCTTTGCGCGGTCGGAAGGTATGCCAAAGAACTTCGCTAGCGTCAACCGCGGCGCGGGGACAAATGGCATCTCGACGAGGTGGTGTTAACAATCAAGGGCAAGCACCATTACCTCTGGCGTGCAGTCGATCAGAACGATCATGTGCTCGATATCCTGATGCAGGAGGGAGTCGGCGCAACCGACAAGCAGCAAAGCGCTTTTTCCGCAAGCTCCTAAAAGGCTTGCGTTACGCACCAAGGGGGCTGATCACCGACAAGCTGAAGAGCTATTCCGCGGCGAAGATGCAAATAATGCCGCGTGTGGAGCATCGCAAGCACAAGAGCCTGAACAACCGGGCAGAACTCTCGCATCAACCGACACGGCAACGAGAACGATAGATGCGGCGCTTCAAGTCATCCGGCCACGCTCAGCGCTTTTTGTCGGCTCATGGTCCCATTAACAATGCCTTCCGGTGTCAGCGCAACCGTTTGAGAGCGGAGCAGTTCCGACACGTCCGTACCCAGGCATTTTCTATTTGGAATGAGGTCGCCGACGTAGCAAATAATGCCTAATCCGTGACACCGTGTTACGCCACCAACGGCAATTTCGCCTGAAATTGTACAACTCGCCGTCTCCGTTCACCAAGTTGACAATACCATCAATCCAGGTTTTGGATGTTTGTTGCGCACTGAACGCCAGAGTGCCTGCGCAGTCAAGGCTTGCGTCATTCGCTCTCCCATGGCGTTGCCAACAATATCACAGGTATACACATCCTTGATCCCTGCCAGATAAAGCCATCCTTCTCCAGTTCTGATATCTGGCCTCCGTGTTGGCAATGCTCCACACGCGGCATGATTTGCATCTTCGCCGCAGCATACACCTCACTTGCGCCTGCTTGACGAATCAAAGTTCGAAGGTAAATTCAATTGACTGCTGCGATGAACTGGCTCCAAGCATTCATCAGAGCATCACTCATTTCACCTCAAGTTGATTGGAACGGTATCTATGTCGCCCCACCTCAAAAGCAAAGTAACTCCACTGGCCGGTTTGCCTCGCAGCGCAGTTGCCGTTACCTTATTTATTCAATATGCGCTCAGCAATCGGCATGCCAGGGTTCGCAATCCCAGTCGCTATTTTGTATCTGGCATCTCGTTTATCCTGTTTTCGCTATGAAGGACTATCCGATGAATTCCCGTCACCAACCAAAACGAGACTACAAATCAATTGGATTTCGCCTCATCTATACTCTCATGCTGATGATCTACCTGACCAGCGTGTTTGAGTTTGATCGCGCGATCTGGTCCGCCAGCCGGATTGATGGCATTATCAGGCACTATGCCCTGGCCATCGTCGTAACGGGACTTTCTGTCTTGCCAGGTGTATTCTTTATTAAATTATTCGCTGTACGACACGTTCCGCATCTGGCGTTGGCCGGTTTGACTACGGTAGCGCAACTATTTCTAGTGGTGTTTTGCCTCTCCATCGAAATCGCTGGTGCTCTCTATTTCTCTTTGTTGTTTTGCTTTGGCTGCGTGTTCTTGATTGGCTTTAAATGGATAAATTATGAAGTGGTAATGAGCAGGCCACACCAAACTTCCCAGCACGTAATGGTCCCCGTTACGCAGAACGAACATGTTGGCCATGTAGGGGAGGGGAAGGATCACCTCTATCAAGTGAAATTCATTGCCAAACGACCTCGTGAGAATTTCAAATGCATTCATGGCATGTCTGAGCTCAAAAAACGTCTGTTCAATGCCGCCTCTGAAATTGTCTGGCAGTACAATGAGTCTGCACGTCATCATCCTCAGCAAAAAGGAAACACTTTTTCCGCCAGTTCCTCTAAAGCGGCACGTAATGGAATATTGCTGTTTGGCGAACCTGGCAACGGCAAGACCTACTTTGTTCAGGCCTTGGCTGGCGAACTTGGGTTGCCACTAATCAGTATCACTTACGGCGATGTGGCCAGCAAATGGGTAAATGACACGACCCAAAACGTGGTAAAAGTATTTCAAGATGCCAGGGCACAGGCTCCCTGTCTGTTGTTTCTGGATGAAATCGATAGTTTTATCCAAAACAGGGACTGCCCACCTGGTGGTGCGGAGGAAGTAAACAAAACCACCAATACCATACTGACGGAGATTGTCGACCTGCGCTCGCACGGTGTTGTGCTAGTCGGTGCCACTAACTACTTCGATAAATTGGATAAAGCGGCCATCCGGGAAGGGCGTTTCGATTATAAAATTGAAATTACGCCGCCAGACGAAGAAGTCCGTTATGAAATTCTGATTGATTCTTTCCATCAATACATAGAGGAGGGTTCGTACTGTCCTGACATCATCCGAAAGGTTACCCAGCGTTGGGAAGGTTTTTCTGTCAAGCGGATACAAGCCGTTGGTGAAGAAGTGGCGGCCATGTCCGTAGAAGATCAAATTTATATAATTGACAGTCACATCCTGAAAGTCGCTCTGCGCCGTGTGCAAGGCAGAAAAGGTCAACTTCCCGAAAACACGAAATCCTTAGACCAATTGATTTTGCCGAAAAAATTGCGCCAGCAGCTCAACAATATCGCAACGCGTATGAAAGATTTTGAAATAGTGGACAGTTTGGGGGAACAGTACCTACTGGATTACTTCTCTTTGGTGCACCGGGTACCGGAAAAACAGAAACTGCACGTTCCTTGGCCAAGGCGACTGATTATGCCTTCCTCAGCACGACAGGGAATGATTTGTTGAGCAACACAAAGGAAATTGATCGTATATTAACGGAGGCAAAAGATATTCGTCCCTGCATCATCTTTATTGACGAAGCCGATGATATTCTGGCTAAGCGCAAGCACTCTAACGTCGGCTCGGTGACGAACAAACTGCTGACAGCGATGAATGGTGCCGCTGGAAAGATCAAGCACATTGTCTATATCGCCGCCACCAACCACCCAGATCATATCGATCCGGCAGCTTTAAGAGGAGGGCGTTTTTCAGAAAAACTGTTCTTTCCATTACCTGGCCTCATCGGGCTAACAACGTTCATTCAGCAGTGGACAATAGAAACCAAGGCGCATTTTTCAGAGGATATTACCCCAGAGCAGATAGTCAGCATTATTGGAGACCAGGTCTCTATTGCAGATGCCGCAGCTGTTTTGCAAGAGGCGGTAAATCATATGATCGGGCGCAGTAGTCGAGATGGCGTAGCGAAAGTGATGCAACAGGATGTACACGAGGCACGGAGCACGATTTTGGGGCCAAATGGCGGAGTAGAAAAATTAGTGGAGGAATGAGGATGAACAAGAAAATACCAGCAAATAACCGGTGCACCACGACCAAGCAAGTCTTTGTTGCTGGCATTGGTAAGGAAGACATGGAAGAAACAAAGTTGATTGACGTTTCCATCCTCGAGGCTGGGCCAGAAGAGGTCTTGCCGGGCTATGAAGCGGATGACGGACAAATCGATACGGACTATATGGAATGGATGAAAGATCAGGCCAAGTCACAGATGGCGGACAAAGAAGTCGTGTTTGCCGAATCTCTGTTAGATCCATTTCTAAAAAAGTAACTGTTGGTGCCTTAGCTGGGAACCCAGCTCTATGTTGCAATAAAGGGTTTTTTCGCATTAGGCTAGATGCTCATAACATTGAGGTAGGTTGTTGCCTTTAAGAAATTATTTGGCCGATATACAAAATACCAAAAGATGCGATTTCGATAGATGTTATTTTGGTGTGCATCTGCTGGTTAGTGGCCTTCCCATTGAGCTACCTGGATCTGGAAGAAATGATAATGGAAGAGTGAGGTGTGTTTGTTGATCACTCATCGATAAATCAATGGGAGAACAGATTCTTACCCGTGCTGGAAAAAGTTTTCCGAAATTTCAAACGCCCGGTTGGCGGCAGCTGGGGCATGGACGAAACCTGCATCAAAGTAAAAGGCGCATGGGGGTGAATCTGTCGTGCGGTGGACAGGGTAGGCAAGACGATCGATTTTTTCCTGACAGGGAAGCGAGATACCGCTACTGCCATGCGCTTTTTCGATTAGGCAATGTTGACCAACGGCATACCTGTAAATGTCACGATGGATATCGCCAGCGTGCTTTCGTCGAAACCACCATCGTTGGCTATAAATAAAAATTGATCATCGGTCCTCGATTACGTGCGTGGGGATTTGAGGCACAACAAACCGAGGCCGCAATCGGTATCGCGTTGTTAAATCGTATCTCCCAAACGCGCTCCGTAGTCAGAAATACAGACATAAATGATCAGGGGGTGGGGACCTTTCAACGCCATATTTTAGATAATCGTTTGGTAGTGCCATGACTTTCTAAACTGCTTCTTGCACATCGGCATAAGCAGGGTTGTGTGTTTCGTAGGTCACACTGAAATAAACTATCAAAATAGCAGTGTAGATATCAGTTGAAATCGACCTACCAGTGAGCATATTCAATGCAAAGGTCCCTGCTGCTGATAATTATTCAACAAGAAATGCGCATTAGTTTCTATCTCTGAGGTACCGTTATTTCCCTCTTCTGTTGATTCAGTAGTTGGCGCCGTCGCAACAGGATTCGCTACCTCCAAAGCAAGTTTTACCTGCAAAGCCCTAATCTCCGCAATCACCGTAAGCGTCCGTTGCCCCCACATTGACAGATGAGGTTTTATGTTTTCAAGCGCAGTGGCAACAGCTCATCAATCCTGCTGTTAGGATGCATAGGAAGTTGTTCAAGCGTCAGCTTGAGCCAAACCAG
>NZ_JBMPOS010000049.1:0-4841 GCF_049340345.1 Undibacterium sp. Di27W
GTCACTACCGGCGATGATCAGCGTTTTGCTGATCAGGCGGTTGACGTCATCATAGGCGTAAGTCGTCTTATTGCCATTCGCATCGGTGCTTTCTTTGAGCAGGTCGGCATTGTCGTAGAAGCTGCTGGTTGTCGAGGATGTTCCATCCACTCCGCTTAAAGCAATACTCGTAGCGTTACCATCCTTATCAAATTCTGTAAACTCAGAACTTTTGCTATTGGACGTTAATATTTTCTCGCCAAATACGTTAATGGCGCGGGTGACAACGATACCTTCGGCACTCGTACTAAAAACATATTGACCACGAGCTATCTTTTGGTAAGCAAATGTTGTGGCATTACCTTTGGCATCTATCGATGTCAAAGTTCTGTCAAAGGGGTCATAACTAGTTTTGCTACTATTTCCACTGGCCTGCTCAACCACTTCTACGGACCGCCCCAAACGGTCAAATTTTTGAACCGTTACATTGCCATTGGCGTCAACTAAGCGAATAGCACGACCAAAAGCATCATAGTCGGTATGAATGGTTTGCTTGATGCCATTGGCATCCTGAGTTGTTTCAGTGACCTGGCCAAGTTTGTTATAGCTGGTTTTATTAACAATGCTCGCCGAGGCAGTGATGGGGCTGGTCACGCTGGTCGTTTCACCAAATTGGTCGTAGCCGTAGGTGGTGACGTTGCCATTGGCATCAGTTGATGTGTCCAGGCGACCATCCAGGTTGTAGCTCAGGTGTTGGACACTGTCGAGTTGACTGTTGGCGATGCCAGCCAGGCTTTGTGTCAGGGACGAAGTCATCAGGCCACCCGTCAAACTGGCTACACCGGTCAGGCGGGTGCCGTAACGTAGGGTGTCGGTCAGTTGGCCCAGGTGGTTGTAGCGGTTTTCTGTAACTTCACCCAGTGCATTGATGGTGTGGGTCAAGTGGCCGGCCTGGTCGTAGTAATACAGGGTACGGTGACCGTTCTGGTCTGTGCTACTGGTGCGGCGATTGGCACTATCGTAGGTATATTTGACGCCGTAATCTTTCCATATCTGGCTTGCCTGCGCTGGAGTTTGCTGCAACGCCAGACTACCATTACCATTCAAGGTAGTAGTTACTCTCCCAAATTGGTCATACTGCAGCGTTTGAATCCTTATGGTTGCGGGAGCATTTCTGACACTTTTCCGTATCAACTCACCCGTATTGTTATCGTAGGTAAATTCGGTAGTCGAACCATCCTCTGGCTTGCTCTGGAATACACGCCCTAAAGTGTCGTAAGCGATAGAAGCAAACAGATCTGACGCGCTATTCGCTGCTGGCCTTACACTTTCCCAAGTTGCACCGGGCATTACATTATTGGCTTTATTGGTATACCGCGTGGTCTGTGTCGATTGTCCATCCAGATTGTATTGGTATTCAGTCGCATACCCTTCCGCATTAACATTACCGATCAACTGGTTCTTAGCATTGTAGAAGTTGTAGCTCATCGCATCACTGGACGGATTTTGAGTGATGAGTTGATTAAATTGACTATTGACCTGCGCTGCCTTGTTCTGGGCTGCATACGCAATGGTCGTCGTCTGACGGCCCGCACTGTCATAGCGGTATTCAACGATGCTGCCTTCTGCATCGACTGTACCAATTAATTTCTGGCCCTGGTCGTAGTAGCGGTAGCTGCTGCGGTCTTTGCTGTCTGCTGCTACCTGTATCTCTTCCGCTTTGGCATTGATGCCGACACTGGACGGATTGAGGGTGTTGGCGCGCTGTATCGTCGCAACGAGGTTGCCTGCAGCGTTGTATTGCAGCTCAGTCACTTCTCCCAGCGGGCTGATGGTCTTGACCAATCTGCCCAGTTTGTCGTACAGGGTGCGCACGATCATGTCGCTGGCACTGGCTGTAACTGGAACGCCGATTTCTATTGCTGCTGGCAATGCGGGCAAAGGGCCACCATAGGGCAATGGTGCCGTCGGTATTGGTGCGGGGGCAGGTGTATTGGCGGATGCTGGAGCATTCCCTAGCAATGTCCAGGGTGCGCTACTGTCATCCACTGGTGTCGAGCCATGATGATACCAGCGTGCTTGCCAGAGTTTGCCGTTATAGACGACGATTTCTGCAGCCACATTGACGGTTTGGCCATTGACGACTTCGGTCTCTCCGCCACGGTAAGTGATGCCAGCTTGCCAGACACTGTAGCCATCTTTGTTCGGCAGTGCACGCCAGACTTGAACTTCTTGTGGGTCAGCCGAGGTCATGGTGCTACCCATGGTATCCCAGCGGGATTTATATTGCTGCCCCTGATACTCAATGACTGAGCCTTCGGGATAGTAGGCGCTAGCATTCCACTGCGGCACAACAGGTGCCTGCGGCGTCACGGGAGCATTGGTAGAAGGAATTGCCCCCAAGTCTAACCAAGGAGCACCATTGTCGGTGCTTGGAGTTGCACCGACATGGAACCAGCGCGCTTGCCATAAATGGCCGTTGTATGCCACAACCTCGGCTGGCACATTGACATTCTGGCCGTTGACAACTTCTGTTTCGCCAGCCCAATAAGTAATATTAGCTTGCCAGGTACTATAACCATCCTTGTTAGGTAGTGCACGCCAGACCTTCACATCGTCCAGATTGGCCGATGTCATGGTACTGCCCATGGTGTCCCAACGGGTTTTGTATTGTGCACCTTTATATTCAACAATCGAGCCAGTTGGATAAAAGGTGCTGGCATTCCACTGTGGGATTTGCGGCTGGATAACCGGTGAACCACCGATCAGACCAAGATCTATCCAAGGTGTACCATTGGCTGAGCTGGGTGGCGTGCCAGTATGGTACCACTGTGCCTGCCACAGGTGACCGTTATAGCCAACGATTTCACCGCCCTCTATCACGGTCTGACCATTTTTTACGACAGCAGTACCACCTTGGTAGGTGATGTTGGCTTGCCATAAACTATAGCCCTCTGTACCTGCCACTGGCTCCCATACTGCCGCCGCTTTGAGATCTGCACCCGTCATGGTGTCACCCAGAGTATCCCAGCGGGTTTTGTAGAGTTGGCCTTGATAATTGACGTAAGTACCAGTTACATAAAACGTACTGGGAGACCAAGCCTGTGCTTGTACATTGATCGGTGTAGGGACCGGTGTCGTCGGCACAGCAGGTGCAGGTGCTGGCGTAGCTGATGGAGAGGCCAAGTTCCCCAATACCGTGGCAGGAGTGATAGCAATTCTGTTCTGCACCACTTGCGTTTTAATTTGCTGGAACTGGGCATCAGTCAGTGCATTGGCGCGAGCGATCGTCTGCACGCGCTCATCGAGCGTGTTATAGACATATTGAGTAACCTCGCCTTTGCCATTGACATCAGCCTGCAAATTGCCTGCAGCATCGTAGATGTGCAGTTGTTCTACGCCTGTTGGGTCTTTGGCATAAACGAGTCTGCCGAGGGCATCATAGCCATAACTGACAGTGAGTTCGCCACCGAGGGTGTTGCTAAGTAAATGGCCTTGATTGTCATACACTTGGGTGTCGATGCGGCCACTGGTGTTGTGCTGGATGATTTTGTGGTTGGCGTCATCGTATTCGGTGTAGCTGGTCTTTTGCAGGGCGTCGGTGGTACTGAGTTGACGGCCCAGGCCGTCGTAGGTGTAGCTGGTTTGGTTGTTGAGTGCATCAACAGTCATCAGCAGGTTACCAGCAACATCGTAGGTGTAGCGGGTGATACTTTGGCTGCCATCAGCCACGCCTGTGCCGTCGCTATTGACTTTGGCATAGGTGGTACTGGTGCTGAGCTGGCCACGGGTGTTGTAGCTGTAGTCGCTGCGGGTGGTATTGCTTTGGATCTGGGAGGCACTCCAGCTTTGCAGTTGGCCCAATGTCAGTAGGCCGGTTGTTCCCAGTCCGGCTACGGGGTAGCTGGCGTTGGTGAAGTGGATCTCAGCTGTTTTCTGGCCTGCGGTGTCATAGCGTTGTTCGGTGACGATGCCGGTGGCACTGATCTGGAAGCGTAACTGTCCGGGCAGACCGTAGACGAAGCGGGTGCTTTGGGGGCTGGTGGACTGGTTGGCACCTGCTGCCGGGGTCAGGGTGCCGAGGATCAGGTCGCCATTGCTGTCGTAGGTGTTGTCGGTGCGGTTGCCTGCTGCATCGGTCTTTGTGAGCAGGTGACCGGCTGTATCGTAGGTGTAGCTGGTCGCATTGCCTTGTGCATCGGTGAGGCTGGCTATATTACCGTAAGCATCATAGCTGTAGCGCAGGGTTTGAGTCTGGCCATTAGCGGCGGGTGCAATAATGGTGTCAAAACGTTTGTCAGCATTGAGGAGGTAGATGTTGACATTGCCAAAGGCATCAGTGATTTTGGTTTGGTGGTTGGCAGTGTCGTAATCAAACTTGGTAATATTATTGTAGGCGTCGGTGATGCTGGCAACGCGAGATTCGCCATCCACAGTGATATAACTGAACTTTTGGTAGCTACCATCTGTCTGGGTGATGCTATCGATCAGGTTGGTCGCACCAGCATAGGTGTAGCTGGTAGCGTAGACTTTGCCATCGGTAATGCTGGCATCTTCTGGACTAAGGTCGAGCAGGACCTGGCTCAGGCGATTCTGTGCATCGTAGTTATAATGGGTGTTGCTGGTGACTTTGCCGTCTGCGGCAACAATGCGTTCCTGGCTCAGGTTGTTACCTGTATAGATGAACTCAACCGATTCACCATTAGCGTTGGTGATTTTAGACAGCAGGTCGCCATTGTAGCTGTAGGTAGTGATATTGCCGCTGGTGTCGCTGGCGGTGGCCAGTTTCCAACCACTGTTATTACCTTTATAAGTTTCTGTTTGGTGAGTGATGCTATTGGTCCAGGTCCAGGTGGAACCCT
>NZ_JBMPOS010000050.1:0-4493 GCF_049340345.1 Undibacterium sp. Di27W
AAGCACATTCCAGGCAAATGAACAAAGAAGTAGCGCTCTCTTGGCACAAAGAAATAACTCGCAATACATCAACGAAAGGCACACCAAACTGGCTCTGGAAGTGTGTCGTAGAATTAGCAGCGCTCCATGAAGCGAGTTATCTTGAGCATTGTAGACGTTATTTTGATACGTAAGTTTAGTGATGCTGAATACTCGATTTATCTATGAGGCTGTTATTGATCCTGTCTAAATAGATTTGAAAAGCATGGGTTAATAATTTTGAACAGGTATTGAGTCTTTGTTAATGTTAATAACGGGTATATATTTTTTGGATGCAAATTATGGAAGAGCAAAGGAAAAAAATTGCATATACGAGGTTTTTGAACAATTTCTCTGGTGAAAAAAAATTCGTTCTCAATATTAGTGAACAAGACGCCGATGTCCTGGGACTTACCTTGGATAATTTGCGATGGGAAATGACAAAAAAAGCGATGGATGAGAAAGCTGAATTGTTAGGAATTGATCCACATGTTTTTTTTATCAGGTTTTATGTGGACTCCCCAGATGAATACAGAGAAATGCTGGAAATGAATAAACTTGGGTCTACACGAACCGCCTATAGTAGACCCCAAAAGTTCGAGAGCGCCCCCTTGGGATAGCGTTGAAAAAAACCTGATTAAGTCTAAAGCACCTGTAAATATTCAACAGTAACACTTCAATAAAATCCGACTGCTAAGGCCATCGGATTTTATTTTGACTAAGCATGATTATGTATGAGCTTTTGTCAACCAAATGATCATTTTGAATAGGTTTGCTCGTGGCTTACTTGTGATAAAAAGAAACGTAACATCTCACGGCTGGCGTCTGGGCCTGCGGCATCGGTAAAGCTGCCTTGACCATTACCGCCGGACCAAGCGTGGCCAGCACCATGAATTACCCATTGTTCAGCAGGACAAGATTTGTTAGAATTTTTTTGAGATGCTGTATTTTCAGCATAGCGAATGCGTGTGTAGCGACGGTCAAGTTTGCCGGTACCATTTTCTTTTTGGATTACCAAATTTTTTGACTCGCTACTGTCCAAATAACGTTCCATGAGGTGATCGGCATTCTTACTATTGACCGTATGATCCTGGTCGCCATGGAAAACGATTATAGGCACAGCGACACCAGAAAATGGCTTTTTAATCTGGCTTGCTGCGCCATGCATGGCTGCTAGCACAGAGGATAAATCGCTTGCTGCACCAAATGGCAGGCCAGAATGAATACCAACTGCTGCATATAACTCAGGATAAGCGTCTGCCATGATGGCAGCCATTGCGCCACCAGCAGACATACCTGCGATGAATACGCTGCGCTTGTCTATATGGTAGTCAGCCATTATCTTGCGTGTAATACCTGCAATTAGCGCAGGTTCGCCCTGATCGCGTTTTTGATCTATGGCCTTGAACCAGTTCCAGCATTTCGAGCTGTTTGCACCTTGGTCTTGGCAAGGGTAAACAACGATGCATCGATGTTGTTCAGCAATTAGATTCATTCCCGTGCCAGTGGCAAAATCATCCGGTCCCTGTGTGCAGCCGTGGAGCATGACAATCAATGGCAACGCCTCTCCTTTATAGTCAGAAGGAATATAGAACTTATAATCGCGCTTGCCATGCGCATTTACATAGCTGTCGCTTATGAAGTGACCTGCGTTGCTTTTATCGCCGCCAGAGTTGGTATCATGCACGACTTTCTCATACGTCGCATCATGCTCAGATGAGGCGGGAAAACCTGCCTTCGTCGTACCAAGCAACGGAGCGTTCAACGTGCGCAATATCATTTCTGTGATGGCTGTCATATTTTTTAATTGATCTAGCTGAATGCTGCTCTGAAATGGCATAGCAAACGTTTTGCTATTGAGACAAGATTTCCCTGTAGTGTGCTTGTGTTCCAGCAAGTCTTGATTGAAATTCATAGTGTGCTTTCGATGTGGTACAGAGAGCATATTTTGTAATGCGTCTCGCGAGTTATTCTACTCAGTCAAAGAATACGGTCAGCCAGCGATGCGTTACGAGCAGCAAGCCCCACAATCAATCCTACTAATACATCGTACGATTTGGAAGCGGCAAGGTCAGTATTGCCACCGCTAAGCCATCATTGCCAGCCCTGAATCAGCAATAAAGGACGTGCTGCTTTACAATATCGATGTGGCGTCCCCGTCTCGTGCAGCCGAGCTCGAAACTTGGTCAGGTTTCGCTGCCAACTTTGCATTGATTCGAGCTATCAAATGTGACATTTCGCTGCATGGGAATATTTATTGCTAAGAATATGAAAGGAATGCCATTTGAATTTTTGTCAGATATGTCTGGTCTCTTGACATTGATCGATGCGGCATTCTGAATGTCACCTTCTTTTTGTTTGATACATGCTCATTGTCGCGATAGAAAAATGGACCTTGGCCCATTTTTCTATCGATCGTTTTGATTGTTGAGATTCTCAGGATTATTTTCAGAATTAGATATCGTTTCGCTGTCCGCATCATTCAGGACATCATGTTCCTGAAGATCTCCGTTGACATCTTTTTGAGGGGTTTTTTCCGTTTCTTCTATTTGTTTTTGATCACTCTCGGCGATATCACGCTCATTAGCGTCAAATTTATCTGGCGCGCTAGAATTAGTTGAATCAGCATGTAAAGTTGCAGAATTTCTAGCGTCTGCAAATGGGTTGGTATTGATGGTCATGGTGTGGTTTTCAACAATGAAATTTAAAAAAGTAGATTCGATTTGCTTCTTTAACGGGCATCTGTCTCCAGATTGCCCATTATTGGTTTGAGCAATTAACGACTTTTGGAGCTGGAACCGGAACTCGATTTAGTAGCGGAGCCAGATTTGGACCCACCGCGCTCAGAACCGCTAGCAGATTTGCCGCTATCCGAATTATTCCCGTCATTTTTATGACTTTGCTGACCTGCTTTTACGTGCTGTTCTTGCGTACCACCTTGAGTTCGTGTACTACCAGAGGATTTGGTAGAAGATGATTTACTGCTGGATGAATTTGTAGACATGGAATACTCCGAAAAATTCCGCTGGGTGTCGCGGTCACATTTGTCTGATCTAGTTAATCAGTGACGTCATCATAAGCAGTATGAATATTTAGTAACGTCAGCAGAATCGATTGCAGTGCGTAGGATCAAAGGCCGAAGCTAACCTCACAATCGCCCACATCCCGTAGGCATTAGTTAAAGACCTGTCTCCAAACTGAATGCCTACTTTGTCCAAAACCCTGAAATTAAAAATTGCTGGCAATTTTTGACGAGTCTTTCAATGATCGAATGGTTTCATCCCTTGCGAGTTTTCTTATGTGCGCAAACTAACAGTACCAATTTTTTATAACAGTTATTGTTTGTCGCGATGCGCGGGCATGTCTCGCGCAGTCACATATTTTCCCCATAATTGACCCTTAATTGACTTTAAAGGCACGCGAAATGTCTAAAAAAATCCCTCCGTCATCCACCGACGGTGCTGGCTCAGTATTAAGCACCGTAGCCGGTCCTTCCACAAATGAATTGCCAACTTCATTGGGCGCGATGGATGCTACTTCACCGTCCTTGATAGACAAAGTTAGTAGTGCATTTGAAGTCGCTGCAGCGATGCCAGAAAATCCCAACAAAGCAAATGAATATGGTGATTTAAGTCGCAATCCTGTTTCAGGCGCGACTGTCGAACCTGGTTCTCCTAATGCCACAGCAAGTACTGTAATGGAATCAGTCGCCTCTGATAAAGTTGGTACGGGCCAGCCAGCCTTGGGTGTCAATGAAACTATCGGTTCACTTGATCGCGTCAGGGCAGATGGTTCAAACCAGCGCCTGACCACCAATCAGGGTGTGCCGGTTGCAGATAACCAGAATTCGCTCAAGATAGGCCTGCGCGGTCCTACCGCGCTGGAAGATTTCATCCTGCGTGAAAAAATTACCCATTTCGATCATGAGCGCATTCCCGAACGTGTTGTGCATGCACGTGGATCAGCGGCGCATGGGTATTTTGATAGCTATAAAGATTTTAGTAGCCTCACGCGTGCGTCTCTATTTGCCGCTGAAGGCAAACGTACGCCCGTATTTGTGCGTTTTTCTACGGTCGCCGGGGAGCGCGGTTCCGCTGACACAGTGCGCGATGTGCGCGGATTCGCGGTGAAGTTTTATACTGACGAAGGGAACTGGGATCTTGTTGGCAACAACATTCCTGTGTTTTTTATCCAGGATGCCATGAAGTTCCCAGATCTTGTGCATGCCGTGAAGCCAGAGCCGCATCACGCAATGCCACAGGCATCCAGTGCGCACGATACATTTTGGGATTTTGTTTCGTTGATGCCAGAGTCAACCCATATGCTGCTATGGCAAATGTCGGACCGCGCCATCCCGCGCAGCTACCGGATGATGCAGGGCTTTGGAGTACATACCTTCCGGCTGGTTAATGCCCAAGGCGAGTCCGTGTTCTGTAAATTCCATTGGACACCGCTGGCTGGGACCCATTCCCTGG
>NZ_JBMPOS010000051.1:0-4491 GCF_049340345.1 Undibacterium sp. Di27W
TCGCCAGCTCTTTGGCCAGCGCCTGCAGTTTGCTTCTTTCCATGGCGTTTGTCGTCATTTTGGCAATTCCTCATTATAGGAGGTTCATCTACCAGAATTACTTACACACTTTTATTTACAGGCTCGAATTCATGGCCACTTTTGTGAGAATATGCAATTGTACAACTCGCCGTCTCCGTTCAGCAAGTTGACAATACCCCCATACGCGCTCCGTAGTCAGAAATACAGGCATAAATGATCAGGGGTTGGAGAACTTTCGACGCCATATTTTAAGTGCACCAACGCCTCAAAAAATATGAAATCCCGCCCAAAGTAATTCCATTGGAGATTCTCATTTCATTCAACTGTTACGGCAGGAAATTCCTCTTTTAGCCAAACCACGTGCTGTGAATCCTCGATCGCGTACACCCCTCTTGCACTGTTCCACACCAAAGTTTTCTTCCGCAGTGCTTCCAGTGCGTACTGGATGGAGGAATCGTCAACAACAACTTCCGAAGTTGAAAATTTTTTGCATAAGGCTTTGTATTTTTGTACCGTGGCTGGCCGAAACGGAGCATAGTCTGCGCCCGTCGTAGCCATTACTACCAAAACAGACGCCTGCAACGGTGGAAGGCTATTCACCTGACGCATAAAATTCTGTTTGCTGTCCAAGTTAATTGCCGAAAATATAGACCTGAATTCAGAGTCAACATTCGACTCAGTGACGTTAAACCGAAATGCTAAATCATCAAGGGCCTTATGCAAGGTTTCGGGTTTGTGGCCAGATGCAATGAATTCCGACTCGACGGTCGCGAGGGAAGGTGCAATCCCCTCGCCGTACTGAGATAGCTCCCACTCCACGAAGTCTTTCCCTAGAGGCTCCAGGTCAAACAGAACTGCGTTTAGGAAGGCCTGGTCTTTCCCATTAACTAGCATACTGAGCTTATCTCGGTTCGATCCTGTCGCGATCAACCGAAATCCATTGTGAGCAGAACCATTTAGTTGGTCGCGTGCGGCTTTTAGGGCATACAGTGCGTTGGCGCCAGCCTCCGTTGTGATAGCATGCTGGGCCTCGTCAATCACCAGAACAATCACCGCTTGAGTAGCATCACTTAGATCTGCAAGTGCCTTTGCCAGTGTTTTTCCTGTACCGATGCCGACCTTAGCGATATCAACTGAGACCCCACCGACATTGATTTTATCCAGGCCACCCTTGCGCGCCCATTGAAGTAACACGCCTTCGCGCTTTTGTAGGTGCTCCCGAACAGCTTCGGCAATCAAGTCACCTGGATCACGGCTTCGATCGCTCCACAAGTCCACGTAAATGACCTCAGCCTTAAGTGTCTTCAACGACGGAATAATATCCTCGATAATGAAGGTGCTTTTGCCGGTGCGCCGAGGCGCTGAAATGAACACACCAGATCGTCCATTGGAAGATAGGGTTCTTTGAACAATTTGCTGAGCTAACACTGGGCGATGGAAAATAGGAATTTCAGTTGTCATAATGTTAATTATAGAACTATATTACAGGAAATTATAGTCTATTATAGTCAGCCCTCTAAATTTCGTCATAGGAAATTATAGTTTTCTATAGCCTATTATAGTAATTAATATTTAATTAACGTCATAATGGTCTCATTGATGGGCAGCTGAATTGAGGGCGTAGACATCTCACAGGCCTAAGGGTTAATCCGTGTTCTCAGAGATCGTGGTATGGAGTATTGTGGTCGCCTGGAAGCCCAAGACTATCAGTTGTATCTGGCGCTCAAAGATATTGAACATGCCCAAACCAAGGTGAGCCATCGTCAGACGAATGGAATTTGCGAACGCTTCCATAAAACCATTCTGCAAGAGTTTTACCAGGTCACCTTCAGGCGCAAGATATATCGATCCATGGACGAGTTGCAGCAGGACCTCGATGAATGACTGACGTATTACAACGATAGGCAAAAAGTGCTGTGGACGCATACCGATGCAAACACTTATTGACGGAAAGGAGGTATGGCGCGATAAGATCACCACTTTGAATAACTGAATCTGATCTGACAATCGCCGTCTTCAAATCGGGTAACTGTCAGGTCAGACAGCGACTACTACAATTCAAACCATTTTTGTAAAATTTAATGAAAGCTAACTCATCAACTACTGGCCTGGATGAAATTGCAATTACAAGCCTGAGACTTCGACTTGAAGCAGCTATCCTGAAATAGTTTTAGCCATATCTCTGAAAATATAACTTCACGAAATCGATAAGAAACAACCTGTCCTTCGCCTTCAATTTGTTCAGGTATGTGGCAATAATCTCGGACTCGGGTGTTTGCACTAATGCTTTCTCATCCAGCAAATCCGCAATAGCAATATTCAATTCCTCCGATAAAACCTCCAATATCGCCAGCGATGGCGCATGGACGCCTCGTTCCAGCCGTGAGATTGTTTCGACTTCCACTCCAACTCGTGCAGCTAGCTGCTCCTGGGTCAGCCCCAAGTTCTTTCGCTTGGCCGCCACATTTTTGCCGATTCTAGAGGGAAGCTGAGAAGGTTTTCTTTTAGTCACGACATTATTTGACGGTTATTTAGTCGACAAATATGGTCTACTCTTTACGTCCAAACAAGAAGGATGTAATATGTTGATTGTCAACAAGACAAATTAGATCTTTATTTGATGAATGACTCGCATCGGTTGCTTCGTGTGTTCTGTTGGTCCGCGATTCGGGATTTCCAGCCCATGTCAGAAAATGAAAGATGAAGGATGTTCAACGCTCGCCACTAGTACTGAGCGAACTTATACCGTGATTTTTGTAGGCTCTTCGGGAACGGTATGCCACTTCTACCCGGAATGCTATGTCATTAACAAATATGAATCTACACCAAAACTTGGCAATATAGTAATTCTATAGGGCGATTCCTATCGGCAATATTTACTATCAATTTGCTGCATAAAGGCCTTCTCGCATTTAATCCGCTCGTCCCCCTTCTACTTTGACCTTACCGCCGAAAGCTTCGACCATGTTTAAGTTTAAAGTTGTAGAAATTGTTTTCGAAGATAAAACCAAAACTACCCTTGATCCTAAAACCTTGGCCAATGTTCAACTGCTTTTTGATACCCTTGCTGCGCAAGTGAGTCAACAACTCTTAACGCGTGGCGGGGAAATTAGAACAAGTGTGTATATTTACTCCACCTCGGAATTTCGGGCGGCAGCGGGTTCTAATTCCATTCCCGATGCCGCTCATCACCTAATGGTTAACCCCATCCGATATCTCTTTGATGCGGGGTTGAATGCAGATCCTCATGCCATCGATCCGAGCTTTTCCTCTAATCTCGGAATACCTGACTTCGTAATTAGCTTGTCTCAAGGCTTTTTAGATTCAATAAATCAGCGTTTCGAGGCTTCCGCGGGTATTGTGCCTCCAGTGTCTCTAGGGATCATTAACCATGAATTTGGACATGCCTTGGCTTTTGATTCGCAACGAGATGCTATGACTGGGGCTTTTGGGAGTAGCAGTTCCTTGCCTATGGAATTCGATCGCTTTTTGTCTATTTCTGGGGAATTGGTCACTTATTCAGGGTTCTTTGCCAAGGCCATTTATGGTTCAGACATTCCCATGCAGGCTTTGGGTAAAATCGGCGCATCTATTGCGCATCTCACCACCGTTCAATCCAATCCCTCAGTGAACTCTCAAGTTCTGAATGATCCTATGAGCGATGGACGTGCTTTTTCGGAGGCCAACAAACAATTCAGCGATCTAGACTTGGCGATCATGAAGGATTGCGGGTATCTGAATTTAAATACTTTGACCGCTTATGATGGGCATCATTTCATTCCCGGCCTCAACACCAAACTAATTTCCGGTACCAAAGGGATCGATACGGTGGTCGAGGCTGGCTCACTGGCTGATTTTACTTTTGCCTTAGCCGGTGATCAGGTCACGCAAATCGCTAAGGACGGCTCTAAATTGATGTTTTCCAGTATTGAGCGAGTGGTTTTGCCAAACGCAGCGCTTGCTTTTGATTTAAATGGCAATGCCGGACAAGCCTATCGTTTGTATCAAGCAGCGTTTAACCGTACACCAGATCAAGCAGGCCTTGGCTATTGGATCAAACAGATGGATTCCGGTGCTGAGAATTTAAATCACGTTGCAGCAGGTTTTGTGGGTTCGCTTGAATTCGCTAAACTGTATGGTCAAAATATAACCGATGATGCTTTTCTAACAGCGCTGTACAGTAATGTCTTGCACCGCACGCCCGATAAGGCCGGCTTTGAGTATTGGCATGGCGAAATGGGGAGTGGCATGACGCGTCCTGATATATTGGCATCTTTTTCAGAATCCACTGAGAATCAAGCGCAGGTAATTGGTCAGATTCAAAAGGGAATTCCCTATCAGGTTGAGGTGTACTGTCAATAGCGGACACTCATGTTCTAAGCTGCCAGTGACTGCCGATTAAAATTTTCAGCAAACAAAGCAGGCGATATATTGCCAAGACGCGAGTGACGTCGCTGACGGTTATAAAAG
>NZ_JBMPOS010000052.1:0-4298 GCF_049340345.1 Undibacterium sp. Di27W
TCATCCAACGCGTCAGGTAGTCATTCAAGTGTTTCCACACGGCAGACATGGCCGATTCATAGAACCGACCGTAATATTGATGCCAGCCACGAAGTATCGGATTGAACATGGCCGACAGATCGGCCACATTCTTGTCACATTTCAGCTGCAGGTGCCATTCACCTTGGCACGTTCCGACGGGATGCTGTTTAGCCAGGCATAGAAGCCGCTACGGGAGACGCCAAAGCTGCAACACAAGCTGGCAATGGGATAATCGAGTCGCATGGTCTTCATGAACGCGTATTTGGCAGCGACTCCTGCGCAAAGTACGCTGCCGCCTTTTTTACGATATCGTGCTCCATCTTTGCCTAGGCCAGCTCCTTGCGTAGTTTGGCGCCTTCCGCTTCGAGCTCTGGCACCGTGCGACTTCCTGGGGCAGTCTTCTGTGTCTGTCCACTCTTGGCCGCATTCACCCAACCAATCAAAGTCCCTTTCGGAATAGCGATACGAGATACCGCTTCCTCTAGTGTCAATCCTTGTGCCAACACAAGTTTCACTGCTTCTTCCCGCAATTCCGGTGTGTATCTCTTTTTCTGTTTCATCATTTCTCCTGATTGTTTATTTTAACAAACAAGAGTGTCCGAAAAAATCAGGATACCTCAGGCTGCGTGTAGTAAAGCACCCAGGGTAAAAAATTTGCGGACCGCCACGCTACACGCAGTCACGCATTGACAGATGCAGAGCAGTTGACCAACCGCCGCAAGTCGAGTGTTCGGACCAATGTAGAGCATGCCTTTGGCATCATCAAGCGCGTTTTTGAATTTGCGAAGATGCGCCATCACGGCTTACAAAAGAATACGCATTGCTTCTTCATCACCTGTGCGTTGGCGAACCTGTTCATGGTCAGCAAGTGCTTGATGTGCATGCAAGGGGCATAGTGTGTAAATTGTGCAAGAAATCGCACAAAAGATGTGGCAATTAGAAGCAACCTGATTCATCTCAGATAGAAATACCGCCCGCTTCGTCGTCTTGGCGTAACGTTCAAAGCTTCCTTGGGTAAATGTAGTCTGTCTCATGGCTTTAATGATTGACGGTGGATGATGCTTCTATTAACGTTTCTGAATCAGATTGCGTTTACTTAATCAGAGATTCCTTAATCAGATGTTCCCTAGTAATACAAGGTCAATCACTCCTGCCTCCGTCATCAAGATAAGTAAGTAGGACTTACGCAAAACCGACCCAAAGCGCTGTAGCTCCTAGCCGTACTAACATACTGTCTTCGTCGCTACGCCTTGCTGGGACAATTTTGCGTAAGTCCTAGTAAGATTGTGCGCTACACGTGGGTCACAATACATGCAAATTATCGACCAAAGTGGCTCGAATATCAGTGTAAATCAACTGATCAAGTGCTATCAGTGCCTTCGAGGAGCCCCAGCAATGAACTTTCGGCTTTGCCGGAGATAATTTAATTTTGGTCTTTGCGACCACGGCCCTATAGACATCCAATGCACTTTTAACGGTTCTGTCGCGATAAGAAACTAAAGTTAAGGTGAAGCAGGAATGTATCGTGAAGATCAAAAAGCTAACGAGTAGAATTGATCTGCAGCGGACACAACTTGGCCTTTGGGGTAATTCAATTGCCCCTTTTTGACATGTGCATGGTTTCAATGCCGGCGATGAGTTTGGTGGCACAATGAAATTTTTTGAATCCAAGTATGGATCTAGTTCGCCGTTTAATAGCCCGGTGGTCTTGTTCCACTAGATTGTTCAAATATTTCGATTGGCGCAACGTGATTTCCAGACCGCTGTCGGCGATCATGCTGCGCACTGCTGCAGTATTGGCGCCGCTCTTGTCGATGGTAATCTTCTCCGGCACGTCGTGCAACCCAATCGCTAGTTCGAAGAATCGCCGTGCAGCACCATGATCGCGTTTGGCGGCGAGTAAGAAGTCCACGTATGACCAAGTCGGTCAACAGCGATAAAGATACTTCCACTGTCCACCGACTTGAATGTAGGTTTCGTCCATCCGCCAACTTCGCCCAACTGGATGCTTGCGACGACGAAACACCTTAGCCAATATCGGCAAGATCTTCAGCGCCCAGCGATGCACCGTAGCATGATCAACGACAACGCCCCGTTCAGCCATCATTTCCTCCAAGTTGCGCAAGCTCAGCGAATAGGCCGCGTACCAACGCACACATAACAACATCACGTCCAGCGGATAATGCAAACATTTTAAAACCTGACGAAGTACAGACTCTTCAATTTGTTTAGGCAGTGATTTCATCGAAGCATTTTACCAAGTTTGGCTTATCGTGACAGAACCGCTGATCCTCTCCCTCCCCTAATCGACCAACCTGTTCGCTCTGGGTAACGGGGACCATTACGTGCTGGGAAGTTTGGTGTGGCCTGCTCATTACCACTTCATAATTTATCCATTTAAAGCCAATCAAGAACACGCAGCCAAAACAAAACAACAAAGAGAAATAGAGAGCACCAGCGATTTCGATGGAGAGGCAAAACACCACTAGAAGTAGCTGCGCTACCGTCGTCAAAGCCTTCAGTTATTTTGTACTTTACTTATTGACTCTTACACTGGTGGCATGGGCCAAACAGCGGGCGTCGGGAACCATGACAAAGGTTTCATCGGAGATGTCTTTTAAGCTGTCCGATTATGCGCTAGGATTAGTCTCTGGTGTTGCCAATCGTGGAATGTAGAGCAGCGGCTCCCGATATAAATAACAGATGTTCCATGATCCCGTGTAGAGATCGGTAACGCCCAACAAAAAATCGAGTTGTTCATTATCGAGCATGCTATAAAGGTCGGCCACATTCATTTCAAGTAACGCTACCTCGACCTTGGAATGCTGACGTCGGAACAGTTTTTTCATCAAACCGAGCAGATGCGCAAGTGCAGCTTAAGCGTTCAATAAGTCGACCATACCCTTTTGGTTTTACCTGTTTTTTCTATAGCCGCACGTCATATATGCATCGCAGGTCTGTGGAATTCAGTTTTTTTTTTGCGACGATCGTCGGCGGTTTTCGTCGTGCAGACGGGCTGTTTTATCTTAAAAAATGTACATGCCAGAGCTAAGCCAATTTCTTGCCAATAGCTAAGCCTGCTCCTGGTGCCTTTGGGCGGGAGTCTTGGAGCAGATCGAGTGTGGGCGATCTGCTGCGGCCGGGTTTATCGATAACCTGAAACGTTCAGTTGTTTTTTTCCGTACGAAACCGGATTTGAAGACAGAACTACGAAGACAAACATTCACATCACCGTAACCCCGGCCTGCCACCAGCCGGGTAGTGCTCACCATTAATGCTTGCCGCCAGACATGGGTATCCCGGCCGGCAAACCGCTACCGAATAGCAAATAGGTTTGAATGTCTTTTTTGAATATTGGAATTTTGTCGCGAGGGCTTTTCGTATTCCAAAAAACGCTTCAAAGCCTTGATGGCTCTACGTTCGCGACACACTCTGTTTCTAACGGAATTCCGAGATCAGAGTTTTAAAAAAAGGCACATGGCCTTTTCTTCATGAGAGTGAAAATTTTGTAGGAAGGCTTTTCAGGCCTTTTTACTACCATTTCAATGCTGGATGTCCCAGCTGCTAGTTGACTCGTGCGAGTCGACATGCCACAAATTCTAGGTAGCAATAACAAGGAAGTCAACGCACAAGATCGCATTTTTCGAAAATATTTTTAGCTTGAAGTCATGATTTTCATCGCATCAATCAACTTTTTTTCAAAATTGTTCTAAATAGCCCAAAAAATGGCGTTTATCGGAAGAGAAAAAAATTTGACGAGTATATTTGTAACTTAGGAAATAACCACAGCCAAATAAGTAGGTTTCTGGAGTTTTTGGGAGAAATCCGGACGAATCTGGAGAAATCCGGAGAAATCTGGAGAAATCCGGAGAAATCTGGAGAAATCCGGAGAAATCTGGAGAAATCCGGAGAAATCTGGAGAAATCTGGAGAAATCTGGAGGAATCCGGAGAAATCTGGAGGAATCCGGAGAAATCTGGAGGAATCTGGAGGAATCTGGAGGAATCCGGAGA
The DNA here is from genome assembly GCF_049340345.1 of Undibacterium sp. Di27W. Lineage (NCBI taxonomy): Bacteria > Pseudomonadati > Pseudomonadota > Betaproteobacteria > Burkholderiales > Oxalobacteraceae > Undibacterium > Undibacterium sp. Di27W. The sequence continues at coordinate 4,034 of NZ_JBMPOS010000052.1, forward strand.
TATCTGGAGGAATCTGGTAAGCGTGCAGCCGCCCCACCTATAAAGCGGAAGTGAAGCCGGCTAGACTGACCCTAACTTAACAAAGCGAGGTCAGTGATGAAACCCAAACGAAGTAAAACAAGTGATCCAGACAAATTGGCGTTTTGGCGTAAGCAATGCCAGGACTGGCAAGGCAGTGGTTTAAGCCAGCGTGCATTTTGCCAGCGCGAAGGTTTGGTCTATTCCAGCTTTGATTACTGGCGACGGCGCGCTGCCCCTGTAGTGG
>NZ_JBMPOS010000053.1:0-4222 GCF_049340345.1 Undibacterium sp. Di27W
CTACATGAGAGAGAGGAAGCCGTAAGGTAAACGTACTACCTTGACCTACACCATTTGAATTAGCGACAACCGTGCCGCCATGTAGTTCAGTTATCTGCTGCACCAGTGCCAAGCCGATGCCAAGACCTGCTTTACTTCGCAGAGCCGTGGCAGTTCCCTGACCAAACATGTCGAATACGCGTGGCAGCGATTCGACCGAAATACCTGCTCCCGTGTCTTTAACTTCCAGCGTCGCCTGTTCGTCTTCAATACCCAATGTAACGGTAACAGTACCGCCAGAGGGAGTAAATTTCACTGCATTGCTGAGCAAGTTGAGCACCACCTGCTCAATGCGAACCCGATCAGCCGCTACCAATATAGGCCTGTCATGTTGCACATATTGTAGAGTCAAGTTTTCTACCGCCGGATCAGCCCGCATAACTTCTACCAGCTTTGATGCAAGCGCACCTAGCTCCACGTCTTGTATTGTTAACGTCAGTTTACCGGTTGCAACACGCGACATATCCATCAGGTCTTCAATGATTTTTGCCTGGCTCGTCACTGAATCGCGGATGATTGAAGCGGATCGTAGTGCAGGTGGCGATTGCCGTACTGCTGGTAGACGCGAAAGCAGTTCAACATTAATATAAATAACATTGAGAGGATGGCGCAACTCATGCGACATCACGGCAAGAAATTCATCTTTCATTGCGTTGGTCATTTCAGCATGCGAACGGGTGGCCTGCTCGTTTGATAGTGCTGCTTCGCGTCGGCTATCGTGCTGCATGCGGGAAGTCTGGTCACGAGCTATTTTTGCATAGCCTTCAAAGTCACCATTTTGCAGAACGGTTGTAACGCTAGTGCAGTAAAAGCGACTATTGTCTTTGCGTATTTGCCAACGCTCGTCCTCTGCGCGGCCATCCTTAAAAGCGCGGTTACGCTCATCTTCAGGAACACCCGAAGCCTGGTCTTCTGGCAGGTAAACCAGATCAAGGGTTTTACCCAACATGTCTTCCTCAGTATAACCAAAGTTACGTTCAGCCCCTTTGTTCCATGCTGTAACGAAGCCACGCTTATCGGTGGTAATAATGGCGAAATCATCCGTGCTATCGGCCACGAGGCGCATCCATTCTTCGCTAATGCGGGCTTTGGTTTCGGCCTCACGTCGGCTACTAATGTCAATGAAAGTCATTACGGCTCCATCGATCTTGTCCTCGGTTGTACGGTAGGGTAACAGGCGCACCATGTAATATCGCCCATCAACACTGCGCAACTCACGTTCAATAGGGCGCAAGGTATCAAAGGTAGTAGAAATATCTTCGGCAAGATGTGAATAATGGAGACGATGCGTAATGTCCAGCAAGGAACGGCCAATATCTGAAGGAATAATTGAAAAAATATCTGCAGCGCGTGGCGTAAAACGATTGATGCGCATTGCCCTGTCTACGAATATCGTGGCAATGTCGGTAGAGGCGATCAGGTTGTTGAGGTCATCATTTGCCTTACCCGTTTCTTCTACTTTGACCTTTAATTCGTAATTGACGGTGATTAGTTCCTCATTTACCGATTGCAATTCCTCCTTGCTGGTTTCAAGCTCTTCGGTGGCCGAGCGCAACTCCTCGTTAATTGCTTGCAGTTCCTCATTAGATGCTCGCAGTTCTTCATTGGATACTTCTGCATGCTCTATGGTTTCTTGCAACTTGTCCTTGCTGCGCTGCAGTTCTGCTTCAAGTTGATTCAACACTAGGTCTTTTGGCTCAACCGGCGTAACACCCGGCTGAGTATTCATAGTGCGCTCGATCTCTTCGAACAATACCAGCATGAATCCTATGTCGGCCACTTCATCCTTGAATGGCCGTACTATCATGTTAATGAAATACGTAGCTTCGCCCCGCGTAATCATCACACGATGAGCTTCAACGCTATTTCCTGTTTGTAGTGCCTGATACAAAGCCATACGCAATTCAACCCGCAATTCTGGAAGAACGAGTGCCAGAATGTTACGTGATGGCTCTCCTCCAACATGGCGTAAAAACCGGCCTGCGGTATCGGACATATGAACAATGTCTGAATCACGGTCAACTACCAGGCTGGGGGGGGCAAATTTGGAAAGTGCTCGCTGGTGGACTTCGTTGAATGAAAATTGGTCGCGGACTTGTGGACCTGCGTGTCCCGTATCTGGCACTCTGTGCAATGGGGCACTTGCAAGCGATGGTAAAGTCCGAGCAGAACGGGAAAGGGTGCGCGCTCTATAAATCCGGTTCTTTTTATCGAAGGGAGCAAAAAATTCCGCCGCCGCATCCGCGGTCTCTGATGAGCCCAGAAACAGGAAACCATCAGGCTTTAAGGCTGCATGGAATGTTTCTAGTAAGCGCAGTTGCGCTTCACGGGTCAGATAAATCAATAAATTACGGCACGAAATCATGTCCAGCTTTGAAAAAGGTGGATCACGCAATAGGTTGTGACATGCAAAGAGAATACGATCACGCACAGATTTACGAATACGGTAGTGATCATTTTCTTTCGTAAAAGAATGACGCAGCCGTGCTGGCGGCACGTCCATCATGATAGTCACAGGATATGATCCTGCACGCGCTATGGAAATCGCATGCTCATCAATATCCGACGCAAACACCTGAAATTCTATCGGCTTGGATAAAGAAGACGCTTTATCTGCAAGTAATATTCCTAAGGAATATGCTTCCTGGCCTGTGGCGCAGGCAGCCACCCACACCCGTACCTGGTCTCCAGCATTTTTATTGCGAAACAGTTCAGGGATAACAGTCAGCTCTAGGGCATCGAAGGCATCGTGATCGCGAAAGAAGTTCGTAACACCAATTAGCAAGTCCTTTAACAAGGACTTAAATTCCAAAGGCTCGCACTTCAATAACTCGGCATATTCATGGAAAGACGATACACCCTTGACTAACTGCCGACGCTCGATCCGGCGAAGAACAGTAGCGCGCTTGTAGTGACGAAAGTCATGACCTGTATCTGCGAACAGCATTGTGATAATGCGCTGGAGTGCATCTTCTTCCTTGGCGCTTTCACCTATCTTGTCGCAGTCACTTTGCCATTTTTCATCATCGTCTTCGGATGGGGACAATTGCATATCACGAGCAGTAGCCCACAATTCAACAAGTTTTGCAGCAATGGCTTCTACAGGCAACACAAAATCCACTATCCCAGTGGCTATAGCGGCTACCGGCATGCTGTCATATTCGCAGTCAAAAGGGTCCTGTGCCAGCGTTACGCCCCCCATTTCCTTAACCCGCTCAAGACCTATCCCCCCATCCGAACCTATGCCTGATAGCACCACAGCGACGGCATGTTCGCGATGCGCGTCTGCAAGGGTACGAAAGAAAATATCGATAGCAGTGTGCTGACCACGGGGCCGGTCAAGCTTAGAGACAGAGAGGTGTCCATCATCCATGGATAACTGATGGTTAGGCGCAATCACGTAGACATGATCGGGTTCAATTCGTGTTCTTGTTGTTACCTGTAGCACCGGCATTGTTGTGGCGCGCTGCAATATGCTGTCAGATGCGCTGTGTTGCTGTGGTGCTAGATGAAGAATCACCACGAAGGCCATCCCGTGTTGCGCGGGGAGACTTCCAAACAAGCGAGACAGCACTTCCAAACCGCCAGCTGAAGCTCCCAGGCCGACTACAGGGAATCCTAGATGACTACGCGCCAACTTGGTTGAAATATCGTTTGCGGAACCATCCATAGGGGTCTCTGTATTTATCATTTTAAAAATCACCTCTATGATCGATGCTGATCTGTGAAGAGCTACTCATAAACACATGTATCGCATCTTTGCTTAAGTAGATACGTAACAATAAGGTATCAGCATAGATTCGACCACTACTATTTCCATAAATGCCATTATTTACATTCAGACACTTATTAGAGCCAATTTTGCCTTGCTATGACTCTTCCGCATTGAGGCACTCAATGACGTCAATGGATCAGATATTGCCCACACGTCACCTTCGGGAGTGCTGGCAGCGGTAATTGCATCAATACCTTTGTCTTTTCCACCGCCCAATGAAACGAAGTTCTTTGAGATTTCAATTCGCTTCTCGCGATCTTCATGAGCACCAATAATTACGGAATGCCCTGAATTAGCGGAGGGGCTGATAGAAATAACATTTTCAGGCGCAGGATCAATCTATGCCGTTTCTGAAATAGCTAGCTGTTCAGTCATAGATACACCTCAGCAACAGGCATATCCCGATTA
>NZ_JBMPOS010000054.1:0-3957 GCF_049340345.1 Undibacterium sp. Di27W
GACAGAGTTGACCAGGTCCTGCTCCAGCAAGTGCATATAGCCAGTAATGATACCCGCTATAGCAATACACGGTTCATCAATGACGAAGCAGGCAGACTAACAAGATATACCCATGATAATGCCTATGGTGTTGACTATAATTACAACACAGCCGACCAGTTCGACAACTACCAGGTCAGCACCATCAAGGCCGATAGTGGCGGAGGCACCACCACCAACACCTACGACGTCAACGGCCACCTCATCAGCGTCGACGATGGCAAGGAAACTGGCGTGCGCAAATTCTTTGTTGATACCGCAGGCCACATCCTGCGCAAAGAACAAAAAGGTGATAACACCTACAGCCTCTTAGTCAACGACCAGCTCATCGGTACCAGCAGCAAAGACTACCTGACAGACAGCATCAACCAAAGCTACGTCAAACAAAGCGCCTTGTCGGGTAATGGCCCCAGCATGTACATCACCCAGCAGGGGGATACCCTGCAAAGCATCGCCAAGACCGTCTGGGGCGACGCCACCCTGTGGTACCTCATTGCCGACGCCAATGGCGTTGTCAGCGCAGACAACTTTGCACCAGGCACAAAAATCCTTATTCCTGCCAGGGAGATAAGCAGCCACAACACCGCAGACAGCTTCAAGCCCTATCGTCCGGGTGAGATTATTGGGGATACTACGCCGACCCTGCCGATGCCACAGGGGCAGGATGGTGGCTGCGGTATGGTTGGCGCGATTGTCTCTATTGCAGTGGCGATCATATTGACCGTATTGACAGAAGGCGCAGCTTCACCCTTGCTCAACGCAGCCATTGCTGCTGCATCCTCAACCGCAGGACAATTTGCAGCAGTCGCAGCGGGAGAACAAAAAGAAGTCAACTGGAAAGGTGTCGGACTAAGCGCACTCACAGCAGGACTAACCCAAGGCATCAATGTAGGACTCTCTGACCAGTACGCCAATGCCATAGTGAATGGCGCCTTAAAGAATGTGGCCTCGCAAGGCATTGCCATGGTGACAGGCATGCAACAGGACTTTAGCTGGAAGAGCGTGGCTGGCGCTGCAGCAGGTGCAGCCGTAGGCACCTTTGTTGGCGGCCAGCTTAAAGACGCCTTCAGTGGCATGGACAGTCGATGGCAAGATATTACCCAGCGAAGCCTGAAAGGCTTTGCGTCGGGAGTGGCAACGAGTCTGGTGAACGGGGGCAAGATACAGATTGGCCGGGTGGCTGTGGATGCGTTTGGCAATGCTCTTGGCGAAAGTTTGGCAGCGGGGAACGTCAGTAACCAGAGCGATGCAGAAACAGCGCGGTTGGCCCGCTATGGAAAGGACGCGGCCAATGCAGGAATCAGTACTTACAATGGCCCTAGCGTTGCCGATGTGCTGGGAACATTAGACCCCATAGTACAGGCTGGACCGAGAAAAATATTCTCGGGTTACGATCCAGCGGAACTGCAAAGAGCAGGCTACCCGCGCAATGCGATGTTCATTGACCAGCCTGTTGATCGGAGCGGTACGTTAATACAGGGCACTGATACGACGACGCTGTATCAATCAGGTATGCAAACGGTGCAAATCAGTCACAAGAAAATGACGCTGGAAGAAATGGCGCAATATGATGAGGAACTGGAAGCTGCTCATCAAGCCAAGATTGCCCAAGACAATAGCAGAGCTTATTCAATGTCTAAATGGGAAGGATTTTTGACATTTAATCCAGTCGGTCAAACGATCAATGGTGCTTCTAAGGCCGCTTATAATTTTGTAAAAATTCCAGCCAATTTAGTGCAAGGTACAGGCACACTGATACAAGATGCGTACGGCTATTCAAAACAGGCGATTTTTGGGCCTGACCGTGGAGTGATGGGGGACATTCGACCTTATCACGTACAAAATGGTATTGTGCGTTCGTTTGCGCGTCGCGGTGCTATGGAGACAATGGGGGACTTCGTTTATGGCGTTGCCAAATCGGCGCCAGGCGTTGGGTTAATTGACTCTATGTACAGACGTGATTATGACGGTGTAGGTGGTCAAATTTTTAATCTAGGGACGATGTATGCTGGCGCAAAGATTGTTGAGGCTAACAGTAGATTTTATAAAGTTGAATCAGGTGGTGTGCGAGGCGAAGCTCCTCTTAACGTTGAGCAACGGCTCCAGGTCGAGAGCTACTTGTCCAAATTCGATACGAAAGGTATTGGAATTCGGTGGGTGGATGATACAAATTTGAGCACAGGGTATGGTGATATGTTTGGGCAGCGAACCTTAAATATTGGTTCCGATGTAGTCCCAGGAAATGTCGGAGTAGGAACAAGTACTGCCAATTCGAGAATCAGTATAAAGGGTACATTGGCGCACGAGCTTGTTGGGCATATGGAAGCCGGAATGGCGGGTCGTACGCAGGCAAGTCTTGCGCTCGAAGAGGCACAAGCTAGCATTCGAGCAGCGCGTTTTGCTCCAGAGTTGTCGTCGACTGAGCGCTATTCACTCCTGCGCGATGGAATCATGCGCTTGCAAAGAGCGCCTGAGGGACCAATTCGTGTTCGTGATGTGAAGGACTCGCTCTATATTCAACATCGGTAATAGGAGTTTTTATGAAATTAATGATTGTTCAGGATGTAATGTTGATCAAAGGGAAGGGGCTCATACTCACGGGTCGTTTGCTTTTGTCGAATGTTGTAAGTAAGAGTGATGTGGAGGGTGCTTTTGGCTCGGTGGTTATGGTTGTAGATGGGGGTGGCAATCGCCTGGAGGTTCCAGTCAAAGCCATTTCCGTTACTCAATCGATGGCTGGCTCGATGCAAGTCAGTTTGGGAATCGATGAGCTACCTGGTGGGACTACTATATTAATCGACAGTTTGGTGAGTAATAATCATTGAACTGTCTCAGCAAAGCTGAGGTCCGTTCCAACATTACGACATTCCTGACCTGATCGCCGTATCTGTAGATATGTGAGGCACGACACCCAGCTGCCCTGTTCATCGTTCAGTAAAACCAACTCGCTTCACCAGATCAGCAATTTTTGCAAAAACTGGTGAGGATTTTTGTTCAATAGAGCATTAATATGACTATTTTTTAATCAGTGCGAGCAATTTATTTTGTTCGCCTGATTAAAATTTGAGCGAAATATTTGCTCAGGATGAGCTACGCCCTGAACACTTAAGGTGTTCAATGGAAAGTTAATTTTTTGATCAACGTTAAGAAAGTTAACGCCTCAAATAATAGCCAGTCAGCAAACCATCCCAAGCACTGAAAGACGCAACAGATTTTGGCGCAAAAATATAAGGATCAACACCAGTCCAGACCTCAGCAGGTGTATACCCATGCAAATGCTGATGCGGCCTGATCAAGTTATACCAGGTCGTAAATTCGCCCAGCAAGCAATCGAGCGCCAAGCCATTGACAGGCGTGATTAAATTCAACTTCTCTTTGAGCGTTAAAAAGAAACGTTCAATCCTACCATTCTGCCAGGGCTTGCCCGGTTCGCTAAATTCCTGACGTATCCCGAATTCCTTCAAAGCCCGCCGGAATTTCTTACTGCGAAACACAGATGCATTATCTGTGCGAATAATTTTCGGTTGACCAAACAACTGTATCGTCTTTTTGAGATACTCCAGTATCGTTGCTGACGTCGCCAACTCCAAACGCTGCAACAGCAAATTCATACGCGTGCCATGATCCACAATACCCAGGATAAAATGGCTCACACCATCTGCATCCACTTTACCCGTTCCATCTATACACCACCGCCAACTCGCAGGACTGAGTTCTGGAAAACGATTCCGCGTCTCTTTACGTATTGCCTCCATTTCTGAACGATACTTCTGTATCCAGTTATACACTGTCCCAAACTAATCGTCATACCCCTATGTGCATAGAGCCGATTCAATTCCATCATGATCTGGCGATAGCTTTTACCTTGTGCAAATCTGTCCAATACAAAATGCAAAACCCAGCGCGGTTTCGCTTTGC
>NZ_JBMPOS010000055.1:0-3704 GCF_049340345.1 Undibacterium sp. Di27W
CGAATACGCGTGGCAGCGATTCGACCGAAATACCTGCTCCCGTGTCTTTAACTTCCAGCGTCGCCTGTTCGTCTTCAATACCCAATGTAACGGTAACAGTACCGCCAGAGGGAGTAAATTTCACTGCGTTGCTGAGCAAATTGAGCACCACCTGCTCAATGCGAACCCGATCAGCCGCTACCAATATAGGCCTGTCATGTTGCACATATTGTAGAGTCAAGTTTTCTACCGCCGGATCAGCCCGCATTACTTCCACCAGCTTGGATGCAAGCGCCCCCAGTTCTACGTCTTGTATTGTTAACGTCAGCTTACCGGTTGCAACACGCGACATATCCATGAGGTCTTCAATGATTTTTGCCTGGCTCGTCACTGAATCGCGGATGATTGAAGCGGATCGTAGTGCAGGTGGCGATTGCCGTACTGCTGGTAGACGCGAAAGCAGTTCAACATTGATATAAATAACATTGAGAGGGTGGCGCAACTCATGTGACATCACGGCAAGAAATTCATCTTTCATTGCGTTGGTCATTTCAGCATGCGAACGGGTGGCCTGCTCGTTTGATAGTGCTGCTTCGCGCCGGTTATCGTGCTGCATGCGGGAAGTCTGGTCACGAGCTATTTTCGCATAACCTTCAAAGTCACCATTTTGCAGAACGGTTGTAACGCTAGTGCAGTAAAAGCGGCTATTGTCTTTACGTATTTGCCAACGTTCGTCCTCTGCTCGGCCATCTTTAAAAGCGCGGTTGCGCTCATCCTCAGGAACACCCGAAGCCTGGTCTTCTGGCAGGTAAACCAGATCAAGGGTTTTACCCAACATGTCTTCCTCAGTATAACCAAAGTTACGTTCAGCCCCTTTGTTCCATGCTGTCACATAGCCACGCTTATCGGTTGTAATAATGGCGAAATCATCCGTGCTATCGGCCACGAGGCGCATCCATTCTTCGCCAATGCGGGCTTTGGTTTCGGCCTCACGTCGGCTACTAATGTCAATGAAAGTCATTACGGCCCCATCGATCTTGTCCTCGGTTGTACGGTAGGGTAACAGGCGCACCATGTAATATCGCCCATCAACACTGCGCAACTCACGTTCAACAGGGCACAAGGTATCAAAGGTGGTAGAAATATCTTCGGCAAGATGTGAATAATGGAGACGATGCGTAATGTCCAGCAAGGAGCGGCCAATATCTGAAGGAATAATTGAAAAGATATCTGCAGCGCGTGGTGTAAAACGATTGATGCGCATTGCCCTGTCTACGAATATCGTGGCAATGTCGGTAGAGGCGATCAGGTTGTTGAGGTCATCGTTTGCCTTACCCGTTTCTTCTACCTTGACCTTTAATTCGTAATTGACGGTGATTAGTTCCTCATTTACCGATTGCAATTCCTCCTTGCTGGTTTCAAGCTCTTCGGTGGCCGAGCGCAGCTCCTCGTTAATTGCTTGCAGTTCCTCATTAGATGCTCGCAGTTCTTCATTGGATACTTCTGCATGCTCTATGGTTTCTTGCAACTTGTCCTTGCTGCGCTGCAGTTCTGCTTCAAGCTGATTCAACACTAGGTCTTTTGGCTCAACCGGCGTAACACCCGACAGAGTATTCATAGTGCGCTCGATCTCTTCGAACAATACCAGCATGAATCCTATGTCGGCCACTTCATCCTTGAATGGCCGTACGATCATGTTAATGAAATACGTAGCTTCGCCCCGCGTAATCATCACGCGATGAGCTTCAACGCTATTTCCTGTTTGTAGTGCCTGATACAAAGCCATACGCAATTCAACCCGCAATTCTGGAAGAACAAGTGCGAGAATGTTACGTGATGGCTCTCCTCCAACATGGCGTAAAAACCGGCCTGCGGTATCGGACATATGAACAATGTCTGAATCACGGTCAACTACCAGGCTGGGAGGGGCAAATTTGGAAAGTGCTCGCTGGTGGACTTCGTTGAATGAAAATTGGTCGCGGACTTGTGTGCCTGCGTGTCCGGTATCTGGCACTCTGTGCAATGGGGCACTTGGAAGCGATGGTAAAGTCCGAGCAGAACGGGACAGAGTGCGCGCTCTATAAATCCGGTTCTTTTTATCGAAAGGAGCAAAAAATTCCGCCGCCGCATCCGCGGTCTCTGAGGAGCCCAGAAACAGGAAACCATCAGGCTTTAAGGCTGCATGAAATGTTTCTAGTATGCGCAGTTGCGCTTCACGGGTCAGATAAATCAATAAATTACGGCACGAAATCATGTCCAGCTTTGAAAAAGGTGGATCACGCAATAGGTTGTGACATGCAAAGAGAATACGATCACGCACAGATTTACGAATACGGTAGTGATCATTTTCTTTCGTAAAAGAATGACGCAGCCGTGCCGGCGGTACGTCCATCATGATAGTCACAGGATATGATCCTGCACGCGCTATGGAAATCGCATGCTCATCAATATCCGACGCAAACACCTGAAATTCTATCGGCTTGGATAAAGAAGACGCTTTATCTGCAAGTAATATTCCTAATGAATATGCTTCCTGGCCTGTGGCGCAGGCAGCCACCCACACCCGTACCTGGTCTCCAGAATTTTTATTGCGAAACAGTTCAGGGATAACAGTCAGCTCTAGGGCATCGAAGGCATCACGATCGCGGAAGAAGTTCGTGACACCAATTAGCAAGTCCTTTAACAAGGACTTAAATTCCAAAGGTTCGCACTTCAATAACTCGGCATATTCATGGAAAGACGATACACCCTTGACTAACTGCCGACGCTCGATCCGGCGAAGAACAGTAGCGCGCTTGTAGTGACGGAAGTCATGACCTGTATCTGCGAACAGCATTGTGATAATGCGCTGGAGCGCATCTTCTTCCTTGGCACTCTCACCTATCTTGTCGCAGTCACTTTGCCATTTTTCATCATCGTCTTCGGATGGGCGCAATTGCATATCGCGAGCCGTAGCCCACAATTCAACAAGTTTTGCAGCAATGGCTTCTACAGGCAACACAAAATCCACTATCCCAGTGGCTATAGCGGCTACCGGCATGCTGTCATATTCGCAGTCAGAAGGGTCCTGTGCCAGCGTTACGCCCCCCATTTCCTTAACCCGCTCCAGACCTATCGCCCCATCCGAACCTATGCCTGATAGCACTACAGCGACGGCACGTTCGCGATGCGCATCTGCAAGGGTACAGAAGAAAATGTCGATAGCAGTGTGCTGGCCACGGGGTCGGTCAAGCTTAGAGACAGAGAGGTGTCCATCATCCATTGATAACTGTTGGTCGGGCGCAATCACGTAGACATGATCGGGTTCAATTCGTGTTCTTGTTGTTACCTGTAGCACCGGCATTGTTGTGGCACGCTGCAATATGCTGTCAGATGCGCTGTGTTGCTGTGGTGCTAGATGAAGAATCACCACGAAGGCCATCCCGTGTTGCGCGGGGAGACTTCCAAACAAACGAGACAGCACTTCCAAACCGCCAGCTGAAGCTCCCAGGCCGACTACAGGGAAACCTAGATGACTACGCGTCAACTTGGTTGAAATATCGTTTGCGGAACCATCCATAGGAGTCTCTGTATTTATCATTTTAAAAATCACCTCTACGATCGATGCTGATCTGTGAAGAGCTACTCATAAACACATGTATCGCATCTTTGCTTAAGTAGATACGTAACAATAAGGTATCAGCATAGATTCGACCACTACTATTTCCATAAATGCCATTATTTAC
>NZ_JBMPOS010000056.1:0-3670 GCF_049340345.1 Undibacterium sp. Di27W
GAGTTCTAATCGAGTCTGTCAGCTAAAACTGCAGATGCGCAGCGTTGTCCCTCCACCCCAACGCTTTCTAGTTTCCCAGAAATCGTCACTTATAACCATACAAGCGCAGCGTAATCGTACGCATGGTGACAGTCATTTTTTATTCTGCTTGAAAAGCACGGCAGTTTTGTAGGGTGCGTTATAACGCACCATGTCGGGAGAAAATGCGTGGCGTGATGCGCAAGGCGGTGCGTTGCAACGCACCCTACTGGCTCAATACTAACCCTTGCTGGGCAAGACCTCGATATTGATTTCTTTGCTGGCGATGTAATAGGGCACATGCTGGTGATTGGCAAACATCAGGCGCAGTTTATGTTTGCCTGGTGGCAGGTTGAGCACGGTCTCGGTTTCGCCCTTGCCAAAATGCTTGTAGTGCTGGCGCTGGTATTCATCGGCCTTGTCAAAAGGGATGGGTTTCTTGATGTCTTGCGGCAAATCCAGGTCGATCAGGATATGGTGGTGACCCGTGCCTTCGATCTCGCCCGCGGCCACGGGGGCCACGCCCATGCCGGACACCGAGAATGCCACACGGAAAGGTGCATGCAGCTTGTCACCATCCCTGAGGTTCAGAAAATACAGGGCTTTTTCACCAACAGGAAAAGGCAGGGTACGCTCCAGGGCGCTGACACTGCATATCGTTGCATCCGGCGCATTCACCACTGGTTTGGGTTTGCCAGTATCGGCCGAGAAAGTCAGGCAAGGCAGCGACAAGAGTATCGCCAGATAAGACACCTGGGATTTTTTGAGCTTGAATGTCATTGTGTAGTCTCCGCTGCACGGTCGATTTTTTGAGATTTTTGCCGAAGTATTTCAGACTGTCGCACCAGGTATCCACCCGAACTGATACATGCGCCTTACACCCGGTGATGAGACGATGGACGAAAGAATAACATGCTTACCTGGGCCGTGTCTGCCCGCGTAAGTACGATTAGCGCAGCGCAATCGTACGCATGATAAGCCTCACTCTCTATCCTGTTTAAAAAGCATGGCTGCTTCACGGTAGGCAATCAAGTATCAACCAGGTGCCAGTTGAGATAGCTAAGTGCGCCTCACGAGATGTTATTGAGGCCTGTGCTTATTCAAGGCCTTGCATGCGTACTACGCTGCGCTTATCGTACCTACTGGCCCTAGCTTAAATAAGCAAGGGGGATTTTTGCTGTAGTAATGTCGTACCTCGTGCAAGCTATTCTCGCCCCAGGGAGTTGGCAATCAATAAATATCCACACTACATGTCAAATTATTATTGAAAAGTATATTTTTGCATGCAATATCGCTATTGAAAATTGCATCAATGACAATATTTCCCTAAAAAGCACATGAACAAGCATTTTGGGGCCAGGTGTTCTGCCAGGCATGCGAATGGTGAATATTTGCTGGCTACTACCTTTTGTGCAGAAGTTTGCTGGCATAGCGACACCCCTTTGGGAGCCCATCGTTATGTGATGAGATATTGCCTTGTAGCGCGACAGAGCAAACATCAAAGTCAGGCAGCCCGTACAAGTCTACTTACACTTTGTTGCGCATTAATATAAAACACACAATTCATTGGTTGACATGGTTTTTACGGTAATGCACCATCATCCGGCTTAATGCAGCAATTGCGCTCTGTCGCCATGCCTGGGGCATGTAGATATGCAGCTTTGTTCATCCACCCTATCAACTTCATTTGCTTACATGAAAAAATCAACTACCGCTGGTGCTGTTCGTTTTTTGTCAGCGAGTCTGGCATTGTCCTGTCTGGCCGCACCTGTGCTGGCGGCGGACTATAATCCTTATCCTAAGGCCGGTATTTATGATGCCAGCGATAAAGGTTTTGAGCGTTTGTTGACGGTAAAACCTGATGGCAAATTCACACTGGAAGTTTCTGAAAAAGGCAAGCCTGGCAATTTGCGCAGCGGGGCCGGGGAAGGTAAATTATCCGATGCGCCTGGCGGATGGACCTTTAGTGAGGGACGTTGCACTATGACCTTAAAGCGCGCAGCTGGTGGCATGCAAATGCATGTGGAAGCTTGCGCCAGTTCCTGGGGCGATGTCCCCTTCGATGGTAAATATGCGTTCCAGGGCGAGGAAGTTGCTGCGACTCCTGTCAAATCAGCATTAGTTACTACACCAGCGCCCAAAGCAACTGCGCCAGCTTCTCTCGCAAGCACGATGCCCGCCGCGGCTGCTGAGCCCGCTGGTGCGGCCACAACGCCCACCAGCACGATGTCACTGTCGCGCAAGGAATGGAAAGATAAATGGGGCAACGTTACGGCCGAATTCATCGCTGGCCACTTTGTGCAGGTATTGGCACAACGCTCCAGTGACAACCCAACAGGACCAGGACTTGATCATTATTCAAATGCCGCAGTTATTGTCGATACCATTAACGACTATGAAAAGGCTAGTGCTGCGGAGATGGCAAAACCGCCTTTGAAACAGTACGCACTTCCTTTGCCGGTTGTCACAGCCAAAGAAGGCGTGAAATTTGAAACTGAATGCAGTTATGGCAAATCTGCCATGGCCTTTGTAATCAGTATGGACAGCTATGGAAAAGGGAATATTCTCACCCGCAAGCGTGTCAGTGGCTGGATGCTGGATAGCAAACTGCAACTGACTGAAGTCAAGCCCGCCAGCAAGATCAAATGCCCACAAACAAGCGCTTTCTATTGAAGGCCCCTTGGGCGTATCGCGTTTTCGATACGGTTATTGTCGATCGGTAGTTGGTCACTGCTGACATAGCGCACAATCGCTGGCCAGCGCTTGAAACTGTAATCAATCGCCTTGGCCAGACTTGTCTCAGACATATACAGGCTCACAGGCCGGGGATCAGGTCGAAAATGTT
Organism: Undibacterium sp. Di27W; assembly: GCF_049340345.1. Taxonomy (NCBI): domain Bacteria; kingdom Pseudomonadati; phylum Pseudomonadota; class Betaproteobacteria; order Burkholderiales; family Oxalobacteraceae; genus Undibacterium; species Undibacterium sp. Di27W. The sequence goes on from NZ_JBMPOS010000056.1 coordinate 2,864, forward strand.
TGAATGTGAGACTTGACCCCGGCTTTTGCTACACTTTATTGTTCTTCGAAACTTCCAATTCATTTAGAAAACTGGCAATTTCTGTCTGCCCTCTCTGCTTTGCGAAACCCAATGCATCCATAGCTTTCATAGAAGCGCCACTGTACTGTATAGATATATCAAAACCGTTTTCAACAAGGACCTTTACAGTGTCGAGGCTACCCGCGTAAATCGCACTAAATAGCTGATTCCTTTCAGGCTCAGTAACGTCAAGCTCAGAACCACGCGAGATAAGGTATTTAACAACCTCATGATGCCCATTTGAAGCAGCTGAATTGAGAGCATTTCCTTTTAAGGTTCCTCCTCGTGCATTAATATCCAATCCCAAATTAACCAACTCCTTTGCTATTGAAAGTGCCCCTGCAGCGGCGGCAACATGCAACCACGTCCCGAATGGAGTCATCATAGTCAGGATATCTGCATTCGATCTAAGTAAAGTAATTGACCGCTCAGCATCCCCGGTAAGTATGCAGGCCCGAATTTCTCTTGCCTTTTCCAATCTATCATCCATTATTTACCTCCTCTGTGCGGCCAGTTGGCTGAACAGGCGGGCGAACCAGCGTCCGCAACACTACCCTGCCTGCAGCCTATTGCCTGCAAGCCCTTGACGTTCACCACCAACGCTCTTAACGCCAGCCCGCGTAGGTACGATTAGATTCTATGGTTCCCGTCAAGTTTTTATCGAGATGAGATCAGAATTAAAATCAACGCTGTTCTTGAACAGGCTAAAAGCAACTCGCAATATTTTACGTGCGATGATCATGATAG
>NZ_JBMPOS010000057.1:0-3382 GCF_049340345.1 Undibacterium sp. Di27W
AGTAATGCCACGTCAATCACTCCTGCTCCCTACTCATCAAGATAAGTAGGATTGTGTGCTAAACGTGGGTCAATTTTAGATGCAATTTATCCAGCAAAGTGGGTCAATTTTCAGTGCAAATCAACAAACTGTCCTTTCGAATCCCCGGATGCTAGCAAACATATTCAAATATGGTTATGATTACGCCACTTCAGCCGCTTAGGTCTTTTGCCGACAGCCTGCCAAAGTCCGGAATATCGGGAAGGTTTAGCTGCTAGCGAGAATCGAAACAAGCTAAACGCCACCACAAATAATACTTGTGGTTCCACCTGGAGTGGAATATCCAAGAGAAAACTCGTGTATGACGAAAGCTCCCAAGCAATATCTGGGAGCTTTCTCCTTTTCTGGCACAGCGTCAGATCAAGGCTGCGCCTTACTTCCTATTTCCTTTCAGCATATTGCAGGACAAGGCTCCCTGTTCAATTACATCGTCAAGTGCAATATGAGTATGAGGAAAATTATCGAACCAGGCTCTAGGCATATATTTTTTCGCGCTTTTCTTGCAATCTGATTTCATGAGTGCCGTAGCAAACGACTTCATGTCCAATGTGCATATTCGCACCCAAAATACCATTTAATCGCATACTAAAAAACCGCCCATTCGCATTTCACATGTGCCACCCAGTCGCATCAAAAAAAGCCACTTGCAACCAATGAGGGTTATGCTAATAGTAAATTTCCGAGGTGAATACAGCAGTATGACGCGATCAATCACAGGCCCGATACAAAAATTGAATGGAGTCGACTTACATCTGCGAAGCAATTTGATGAAGGGAGACTGAATGACAGCCTCATCAAAAAGTGGAACGGCCGCCTTGCTGGCATCTGGGATTAAGGCAGTCAACACTCGGAGACAGATTATCTAGCGAGTAATAAGTTGACCGCTGCTCAGGACGTTTGGCATAGTAGCAATAAGAATCTGAGTGACAGTTATTTTTACGGACAGGATAATAGGAAATGCTTCGCTGACTTTGTCGGTAGTGCCAATGAATGAGAATTTATTGCTGTTCATGGCTCGCTTGTGCAATTTTATCGAAAAATGAGGAATGGCTTTTGTGCTATCGCATATTTTGAGCCACCTGTGAATGAGGCTAACTAAGATCGAGACAAAGCTGCCGATGGGCCTGTTTCGATTTGCCATTGCGGCGTTCGGTCGCAAATTGACAGCAGGAGGAAAAGTTCGAAATTCCGAACTTTTCCTCCTGCTGTCAATTTGTGTTTTTAGGGATTGGAAACTTTTGCAGACGATCTCAAGAACCTGGGCAATTTGGGATGCAATTCGGTGGCATTTTTGAACTGAAAATTGCTGGCTGTTTTGGCACAAATACTCAGTAATCATCAATCAGCTGTTTCCTCGTCTTATTAGCTATGGCAAAAACTCCCTATATTTAGCGCCATTGCGTTTTCCGAAATTGTTTCCAGTTACGGTAACGTCGTGAAGAGGCGATATGTTCATCCCATGCATCGGCCAGCCTATTCAAGTAACGAACCGCTCTTGGAGCAATCTCCCCCTCGTCAGGAAAATACTGCGAAGCACGCTTGGCATTGGCATAGCGGATATGACGGAAACAACGAGTTCGGCTGCGCTTTCCAGTGCCGGGTACCTCTCCGTTCCAGTGACGGAATAGGTGGACGCGTTGATGAATGCCAGGTTTGATCCGCAAAGCAGAGAACGACGTGGCAGTGACAATTTCACCAAGATCACTGCGCATAATGTATGAATACTCTTCATAGCTCGTGCCATTAAAAGTACGCAAATGTGGGCCGACGTTGGTAGCTATCCATGCATAGCCCAATTTCTTGAGCGCTTGCTTTGCGGATGGAAAAGCATCGACGCTCCCATGACGCGAAAAAAGCGTGATGGAAGCCTGGTGCGGACGAATGATATGCATGACTACTCCTAGGTAATAAAAAAACCTAGAAGTGGTCGAGCATTGCCTTGATGATAAAGTTAAAATGCATATTAATTCCTATGAGAGCAGAGTTGTGATCCAAGCTGGCTTGTGAACATACAGATTATTACACTGATTTGTCTTAATCAGTGGCGACATCATAGATATTACTCACAACGTTGATGGTCAGTACAATCGAACGAAAAACATAGGATGGCAGGCTGTCTCTTGCTGAGCAGACGCCGACACTCCCGTAGGCACTTCATATTTATTTATGTCTTTCCCCATCACACCCGCCCTGTGAGTTTTGGTCCATCTATTCAATTTTTAAGTCATTCGTAAATTGTTTACGCATGGTAGACATTTTTTTCCTTATGTGCGAAAACCAACGGAGCTATCTTATTTTTTTTGTTACTGTCTTTACTGGTGCGCTGGTATATGGTTGCGTGCCTACCGCTTAATCTCTTATCTGACCCTAGTTGACTTTAAAGGCAAGCACAATGACTAAGAAAATGTGTCCAGGTTCGACTGTGGGTGCCGGTTCCATTTTGAGCAGCATCTCTAGCCCGTTTACAAGTAGCCGACTTCGCTTGTTGCAGTGGACTCCACATCCCCTTCTCTCATAGAGAAAGTTGGTAACGCATTTGAAGTTGCTGCAACGATGCCAGAAAATCCTAACAAAGCAAAGGAATATGGTGATTTGGGCCGTAACCCTGTTCCAGGCGCGACTGTCGAACCTGGTTCTCCTACTGCCACAGCAAGTACTGTAATGAAATAGTATCTACGACCCCCATGACCTTATTTGGCTTCCGCCATGGTTGGTCGCTTTTCTGACTGACAGGCAGAATAAGTACGCTTGCGCAAAGTCCACTATCTTTTAACTTATCGTGCCAAGCACGACGTTTGTAATGCTATTTCCGTTCAAAAATATATGAGAAAACAAGTTGCTTTACCAACCGTATCAGATCGTGCCGCATTATTGACTCAACGAAGAAATATCAAAATGGCAGAGTCAGCTCATGCTTACGTTCGTGGCAGCACTTCGAAATTCTATGAGTGGTTAGATACAGCTAGCAAAGCCAAGCTCCCAGAGGGACCAGCGATTTGGATTTGTGGGGACTGCCATATTGGTAACTTAGGTCCGGTGTCTGATATTGAGGGAAAAGTGAGTTTCCAAATTCGGGACTTCGATCAAACAGTGATTGGTAATCCTGCACATGATTTAATTAGGCTCGCATTGTCTTTGGCGTTCGCGGCTCGCGGCTCTAATTTGCCGGGAATTATGACCGTGCATATGATGCAAGCGTTGCTGGAAGGCTATGCCGCGGAGTTTGTACCAGGAGACGAAACAGAAGTAGAAGTACCCTTGATCGTGAGAAAGGCAATGAAGCGAGCTCGTTGTAGAACATGGAAGCACCTCGCTCGCGAAAGAATTGCCGACATTAGTCCTC
>NZ_JBMPOS010000058.1:0-2167 GCF_049340345.1 Undibacterium sp. Di27W
TTCTACGCCAGCAGCAGCGACAGAAGCCAAGCCTGAAACAGGCAAAGCGACCAAGCATACGAAACATTCCAAAGCTGAAAAGCCTGCGAAAAAAGACATGAAAGCGGACGATGCCAAGGCAGCACCGGCAGCATCAAAATAAACCGCTAAGCCCGCGCCCTTGTGATGAGGGTCGCATCTGAAAAAATCGACGTTCTATTCATCTGGATAGAGCGTCGATTTTTTTTTGTCTGTTGATAAAGTGTTTTACATAGCAAAGTGCTTTACTAAAATCAAGAGCAAGAATCTCACCACAGAGATACAGCCCCGTAGGGTGCGTTGTAACGCACCGTTTTTTTTCGATTCACGCAACACAATAAACATGACATGCTGGCGAACGAATATCGTTTTTTTGATTCGCTGAATTTCAATTCGTCTCATTATTTTGACGCCATACCGGTGCGTTATAACGCACCCTACTTTTATGTAGCCCGTGTAGGTACGATTAGCGCAGCGTAATCGTACGCATGGTAAGCGTCACTTTCTATTATGATTGAAAGGCGTGGCAGTTTTGTAGGGTGCGTTGTAACCCACCATTTTTTTGACGATCTACACAACACAATCAACATGCCATGCTCGCGAACGAATATCGTTTTTCTGATTCGTCAATTTGACATTCGTCTCAATATGTTGACGCCAAGACGGTGCGTTATAACGCACCTTACTTTTCTACAGAGCGATGCCACCCCAGATGTCCACGTGCCATCTTGCGTATAATATTCAGCCAAGGCTTATTCAAGGACTACGACAATGAGAGCAACTCTTGGTACACCCTATCAGCAAGACCCTTATCTGGATTATCCGGCAGAAGAACAGGCTGCATCGCTGCAGGCAAACCCGGCATTGCTGGAGCACTGGCTCAAGGGCTGGGCACTGGCACGCGGCACTCCCCTGCCTGTCGCCGAGCATGGTGGCTGGCGTGTCGATGTAGGCTGGCCTGAGCAAAAAGCACGCTACGTCTTCCCTGGCATGCTGCCTGGCATTGCCGACCTGGCCCACAGCATCAGCGAGCCCTGGGTTTTCTTGAAAGCCTGCATGTCGCCCGCCGCGCTCAGGGCCATCTTGCCTGCGCACTGGGTCATACAACGCCCTGGTTACCTGATGACACTGGCAACCCGCATGCCTGAGGCAAACGCTTTGCCAGCAGGCTATGCACTCGATATCACACTGGCGCAGCCCATGTGTACCGTACAGGTATTGACGGCGGATGGAGAAGTCGCGGCATCTGGCCGCATCGTGCTTGTGGATGGCTTGGCCATCTATGACAACATCGCCACCCAGGTCGCCCACCAGCGACGCGGCCTGGGGCGCGTGGTGATGACGCAACTGGAAGCCATCGCCACACAACATGGTATAAAAGATGGCGTGCTGGTAGCTACACCCGAAGGGCGCGCCTTGTACACCAGCCTGGGTTGGGACTTGCATACACTCTATAGCACCGCCGTCATCCCGCCATTGCATGAGGGGTAGTACTGCAGACGATGAGCAAGACCAAAGAGCGCATCACAGAGACACGGAGAGAAATCAAATTCTCATATCAACATTAAGAACATCCAACCCGTAAGGTGCGTTATAACGCACCATGCCAACGCCCCATATTTTCTCTACATTGCGTGATCAAAAAGCCGGTGCGTTATAACGCACCCTACTGCCTGTCCAGGATGGATGTTCATATTGCACATGCGTCTCTGTGGTGAGATTCCTGGAATGGTGCGCATGGCGCATCCCCCTGATCGTTATAAACAGCGATCTGCAGGAGCGGCTTCAGCCGCGAAGATGGGCCGTGGTGTACATTCGCGGCTAAAGCCGCTCCTACGGGCATGTACGTTATCGGCCATGATGCAGCGATATTGATTAACCAGTAGGGTGCGCCGTGCGCATCGGGTTTTATTTACTTCATGGCGCTAAATGCAAAAAACGAGGTGCCATCCAAGCGGACAGCGCCTCGTTTTTTATTACCCCTCATGATCAGGGGCAGTTTGCTACTTACTTCGATGCGGCGCTGGCAGAAGCGGCAGCAGATGCTGGTTTGCCTGCTTCTTTCTTGCCATGCTTTTCATGTTTCTCATGCTTGGCTGTTTTCTCTGCCACTGGTGTTGCAGGTTTAACTTCTGTTGCTGGCGTAGAT
>NZ_JBMPOS010000059.1:0-2007 GCF_049340345.1 Undibacterium sp. Di27W
CTAATTGACTTCGCCAATGATGCTTGTCAATTCTTCTCATTTTTTAAAACTCCCCGTGTATTCATCGCCATCAGGCATAGCTGCAAGCTAATCAGTGCGTAAGCGTGAGTTGTCCAACCCCAAATAATCCAGAGCACATTACTTAACAAAAATAGCCAAAAACCTGCCTTGCGTTTTTTGACTGAGCGCGAGGCTACGCACCATGATGCAATGACCGTCACGATCATAGCGGGCCATTGAATCAAATCACACAAAGCAGACCAGTCGATATTCACTTTTTCCTCGAATGAAAACTGTGGAAATTTTTAATTAATCTGGCGTCAACACCACCTTGCGACAATCCTGTTCTTTTTTATCGAATATCTTGTACGCCTCGGCAGCTTCACTTAATTTCATCCTGTGCGTAATAATGGCTTCAGGGCGAAGTTTTCCCTCTTCAATAAAGCCCAACAATTCCGGCATGAGTTTTTGCACATGGGTCTGGCCCATGCGTATCGTCAAGCCCTTGTCGAAGGCATCGCCAAACAAGAAACCATGGATAAAGCCGCTATACACACCTGGGACACTGATGACACCACCACGACGCACTGCAGCAATACACTGACGCAAGGCACTGCCACTGCTGGATTCAATCTTGAGACCCGTCAGTACGGTTTCCAGTGCGCTGCCTTTCGCCTCAAAACCGACAGCATCAATCACGGCATCGACGCCACGACCTTGTGTATCAGCGATAATGAACTCAGCAGCGTCAGTGTCATCAAAATTGATGGGGACAATGCCATAGGTTTCCCTGGCAAACTCAAGGCGGTAGGCATGGTGGTCTATCATATATATTTTTGATGCACCTTTCATGCGAGCACAAGCCGCAGACATCAAACCAACCGGGCCAGCACCAAAGATGGCCAGCGTAGAACCAGGCTTTACTTCAGCATTCAATACTGCCTGGTAACCAGTAGGCAAAATATCGCTGAGAAACAGAACCTGTTCATCGGCAAGCAATGAAGGCACGACCAGCGGGCCGACATTGGCTTTAGGCACACGTACGAATTCTGCCTGACCGCCAGGTATGCCTCCGTACATATGGCTGAAACCAAACAGTGCCGCAGGTGGCTTGATGTGCTTGCTGTTCAAGAGTCCGCCTTCACCTGTATTGGTGGTTTCGCACGCAGAAAATTGCTGTTGTGCGCAAAAGAAGCAACTACCACAAGCGATGACAAAAGGAATCACTACGCGGTCACCCTTTTTGATATCTTGTACGCCCGAGCCGGTTTCTTCAACAATACCCATGAACTCATGACCGAGAATATCGCCATGCTTTAGCTGTGGTACCTTACCGCGATACAGATGAAGATCAGAACCGCAGATCGCCGTGGCAGTGACGCGCAGGATAAGATCATCGTTTTCTTGCAGAACTGGATCAGGAACCGTATCTACTTGAACGTGATGGCTGCCGTGGTAACTCAATGCTTTCATGGGTATCTCCGGTGGATATAACAAAAAAAGCTGCACGGTGATGCAGCTCTTCAAAATCAACTACAGTTCAACAAAACTCAAGCGCCCAGTTGTTCTTTGAGATCTTCTTTGGCCTGCGCCATTTCATCGCCCAGACTATCTAGATCAAGATCGGTTTTTTTGAGTTTAGGGAAAAGTTCGTTTTCTTCTTCATCCACATGGTGTTCAATCTGCTCGCTGAGCACTTTGACTTTGGCATCAAACATAGGGTCGTCAGGCTTTGTTTCACCCAATTGCTTGATAAGGTCTTTGGCACCGTTATGTTCTACTTCTGCTTCATTGAGCAGATCATCACCCTCTTCATCCAGGGCAGCGCGTGCCGCGGGATAAAAGATGGTTTCTTCAACCTGCATATGAATCAACAAGGCAGCGCAAACCTTGCGCGCTATCTCAAATTTTTCTTCTGTTTTTTCAGCGTCTTTTGCTTTTTCATACTGAGCGAATAAATCTTCAGCCTCACGATGATCTGCTTCCAATAAACTGATGGCGTCCTGG
>NZ_JBMPOS010000060.1:0-1976 GCF_049340345.1 Undibacterium sp. Di27W
TGGACAGTCGATGGCAAGATATTACCCAGCGAAGCCTGAAAGGCTTTGCGTCGGGAGTGGCAACGAGTCTGGTGAACGGGGGCAAGATACAGATTGGCCGGGTGGCTGTGGATGCGTTTGGCAATGCACTGGGCGAGAGTTTGGCTGCGAAAAATACCAGCGCTGAAAACAACCCATTTAGTTTGTATCAACCTGGACAGACCGTTGATTTCAATTTGCGTAGCAGTGTCAGTTCCCCAAGTGATGGCAATGGTGCATCCGTTCAAGATATTCCTGCAGCGGATGGTCGTTCATGGATGTCGCTAAGCAACCAAAATATGGATGACTTCATCGACACGCCCATGGGACAGGAGTGGTCAAGGACGGGAGGTAAGCTTGGTTATGGTTTAAGTGATCCGTTGAATCGAGATACTGGTGCTGGAGCAAATGGCACATTAGTAGAGGGCAACGATACGACGCTGTATCAACCAGGTATGCAAACTGTGCCAATCAGTCACAGGAAAATGTCGCTGGAAGAAATGGCGCAATATGATGAGGAACTGGAAGCTGCTCATCAAGCCAAGATTGCCCAAGACAATAGCAGAGCTTATTCAATGTCTAAATGGGAAGGATTTTTGACATTTAATCCAGTCGGTCAGACGATCAATGGTGCTTCTAAGGCCGCTTATAATTTTGTAAAAATTCCAGCCAATTTAGTGCAAGGTACAGGCACACTGATACAAGATGCGTACGGTTATTCAAAGCAGGCGATTTTTGGGCCTGACCGTGGAGTCATGGGGGATATTCGCCCATATCACGTACAAAACGGTATTGTGCGTTCGTTTGTGCGTCGCGGTGCTATGGAGACAATGGGTGACTTCGTTTATGGCGTCGCCAAATCGGCGCCAGGCATTGGGTTAATTGACTCTATGTACAGACGTGATTATGACGGTGTAGGTGGTGAGATTTTTAATCTGGGTATGATGTATGCTGGTGCGAAGATCGGGGGAGCAAAAATTCGTGGTGAGGGTGGTGGAAATAGCGCAGCTAAAATATCTTTTGAGCCATCTTTGAATGAGGTCGACAGGATTATTGGAGCAAAATCTGGGGCAGTTATTGCAGAGAATCCAATTGCTGCTCGATCATATCAACGTCTCCTTGATCAAGGCACTGATGTGCGATTTGTGAATGATCGATTTATGGGTGATGCAGCCTTATTCGAAGGACTTACGAATACAGTTACCGTTAATATGCTAAAGATGAGATCCGCGGAGGATGTGGCATCAGCTATCGTACACGAAGCGACTCATCAAAAGCGTTGGTTTAATGGGGCAAAGCTTGGAACTCAATACGAGGAATATATGGCATACAAAAATGAATTCATATTCGAGGCTTCGCGTAACCCTAGACTTGGCGAGTTTTCGATTAGACCTACTCTTACCGAGAGGCAAGAGTTATGGAGGCAAACGCAAGAAAACTACAAACATCTTCCGCAGGGAAAAAATCCGTTTGGAGGGAAATAATGAGCGTAATAGATTTAACTGGGATGTCAGCAGTAGAAATACTTTCTCTTATTCGTAATAAGGAACGGCTTCTTTGCCCAAAGTGTTTAGCTGTATTAGACCCGATCCCCAAAAATTGGACTGATGAAATGCCGCTGCACGGAGTCGAATGTCCAAATGATCAAAAACATTTTTTGATTTATTCTGAGCCAGAACGGGCATCAAAAAATATGAGGGATTTCATAAAAGATATGATTAGGAAATCGGAAAGTAAGTAAACCAAATCCCTTCATTAGATCGGTATTTTTACAGAAAATGGTTGCTGCTGCCCTGTTCATCGTTCAGTAAAGCCAACTCGCTTCACCAGGTCAGCAATTTTTGCAAAAACTGGTGAGGATTTTTGTTCAATAGAGCATTAATATGACTATTTTTTAATCAGTGCGAGCAATTTATTTTGTTCGCCTGATTAAAATTTGAGCGAAATATTTGCTCAGG
>NZ_JBMPOS010000061.1:0-1895 GCF_049340345.1 Undibacterium sp. Di27W
ACGTTGAAGAGGTGGGGTGGGAGAGTTCTAATCGAGTCTGTCAGCTAAAACTGCAGATGCGCAGCGTTGTCCCTCCACCCCAACGCTTTCTAGTTTCCCAGAAATCGTCACTTATAACCATACAAGCACAGCGTAATCTTACGCATGTTAGCCGTTACTCTCTATTTTGCTTGAAAAGCAAAGATCGCTTCACAGCAGTCAATCAAGCATAAATCACGCATCTGCTGAGATAGTGCGTGGTCATCATGAGATATTCCTGGGGTCTGTCATTATTTCAGGCTATGCATGCGTACGATTACGCCGCGTTCGTCGTATCTATGCGCCCTATGGTGCTGGCGCTGATATCATGGCACGGCATCACCTTTTTGCAAACATGGAGCACGAAGCTTCTGTCGCTTGTTTTTAATGCATGGGTCCGCTAGTATTTTGAGATTCTTTAAAAACTAAGGGCGGTCATATGCGATATAAGTTGTTGGTGCTGTTAAGCTGTTTGTCCCTGCAAGGATGTCTGGTCATCATACCCGGTGCCGTGGTGGGGGCTGCCAGCGATGCGATCACGGGTGCCGAAGGCATACATTGCGTGGCAGAAGGCTCCGTCGTAGGCGGCAAGATCAAAGTGGCTGACGGCGATATCCGCACCATTAAATCCTTGTCCGGGACATCCACCAGATGCCAGGACAGCAAATACCCTATCCGTGCCTTGCTGGTCAGCGATACCCCGGCCAACACGGCTGCAGCCCCCAAGCCAGCACCTGTTGCACCTGTTGCACCCGAAAGAAAAAATGCTACAGAAATCGACATGGCCATGGGCCTGGTCGATAACAAAGTACTCAACTTCAGCTGCGTCCCTGACAATCTCCAGGTCGGTAACCGCTATCAGCGCGATACGGGTGACATCGCCACCGTCACTAAAATTTACGGCAAATCAAGCTATTGTGCGGACCCCAGGTATCCCATCAGGGCTGATGCAGTGGTTGACCCTGCCTCCATCACTGAGACACAAAAAGCAGCCGAGGCCCTGCCCGGAAAGCATTGCGTCAAAGATACTGCAAAGATCGGCGATAAAATCAAGCTTGTCGAGGGTGGCTACCTGACGATTAAATCGATAATCGGAAAATCCCCACGGTGCGTCGATCTGCGCTTCCCTTTGCGGGCGGATGGGACCTTGGATTAGCTCGTGTAGCCCGTGTAGGTAAGATTAGCGCAGCGTCATCGTACGCATGATAAGCCTCACTCTCTATCCTGTTTAAAAAACATGGCTGCTTCAGGGTAGGCAATCAAGTATCAAGCAAGTGCCAGTTGAAATAACTCGGTGCGCCTCGCGAGCTGCTATTTCACAGGGACGCAGCGGCGGTAATCTTAGGTAAGCTTCAGATTCATTGCTGTTTGACAGGAGAGGAAAATGGACGAAAACGGTTTAATCCTGGAATGCGATTTTTCCTTCAAATGTCCGAAGACATGGGAAAGCCTGACCGTTCTTGACGATCCGGAAAAAAGATTTTGTTCCAGTTGCGAACGGGAAGTCTTTTTCATCAGGAGCAGACAGGAACTCGAGGTATTTCGAAGACTCGGACGATGCATTGCCGCGAGTGTGCATGATCCAATCATGGGCGCGAAAGTCGCCATTGGCGGCATCGGTTTAATTGGCGATACTGAGATACATGTATTCGGTGATCGGGAAAACGTCGATGAACTGATGGTCGCAATGGATCGCCATAACAGGAAAAAAAACGATAAGGACAAGCAGTAATTACAGGATCGGCGAATGCATGCGTACGATTACGCTGCGCTTGTATGGTTATAAGTGACGATTTCTGGGAAACTAGAAAGCGTTGGGGTGGAGGGACAACGCTGCGCATCTGCAGTTTTAGCTGACAGACTCGATTAGAACTCTC
>NZ_JBMPOS010000062.1:0-1773 GCF_049340345.1 Undibacterium sp. Di27W
AATTCCCGTGTTCATTGCTCCAGTTTAAAGGACCATATTGGTCCTTTTTTTACTGTATTAGCCGCGCTATCTTCAAACGAGATTACGAAATCTCACCAAAGCGATATCCAAGTCCATGAAGTATATACCTCAGATATAGGGAAATTCGCGAACACATGGGGCTGCACTGTGAATCTCAATCGACAGTAACTGCTATAAGACAACCGCACTGCTAATTTGCAATCATGTGGAACTCATCAAAACTGGTCTGCAATTTTTTGATTTCGAAATTTAGAGAGCGTGGGTGCAGAGTTTAAAGCCATGTCTTTATCGGATGCCTACGGGGTGTGGGCGATCAGGCCGTAAGCCTCGGGCTTTCCACTTACGCTGGTCAATCGGTTCCGCTGACGGTATAAAAAATTCATTCTGGCTATGATGGCATCACTGATGTAAACACTATCAGTGAAATGTGACTGAGGCATCCTGCTGGATTTTTCATGGAAGGTGCCTTTTAGGAACGTAATTTCCCCGTGAGTTTTTAATACCTTTTTTGAGAGAGACATCATGACTATCAATAACAATACAGTGACGGACGCTACGAATGCACAGCCCCAAAACAGCGGATCTACTGGCAACAGTGCGCCAGATCGATTTGATGCATCCGAACGCGATATCGCTAAAGGCGATGACGCCCAAACAGCCGCTAACGAGAATTTGCTCGAAAACGATGGCCTGGACGATGCTGATAGTGAGTCCACGTCAAATTCAGAAAATAATCCTGAAAATTTGGACAATCAGAACGATCGCTAACCAGACTGCGAAAGCTAACTGGCTATGATGTCGTAGCGCTGAATCGAACATGAAATGGCAGCCGCTATCTTTCATGTTCGATGTTTGCTTTTGGTCTTGCTTTAGAAAATCTCTTCATGTGGTTTCTCGCACAGAAGAAAGATAGGAACTGGTAGATTATTAACTCCTTGATAAAAATTCGCTGTTTGATTCTCCTGGCTGAGGGAATCAATGACATGTTGTACTAACGATCAAGGAGCAAAGCGATGGAACAAAAATGGCCTCAAAGAATTTGGTTGGTGCGGCATGGTCAAAGTGCAGGTAACGTGGCGCGGGACGCAGCAGAGGCAGAGGAGCGTTTGCGTATCGATATTGCTACGCGTGATGTCGATGTACCCTTATCTGAACTTGGTGAACGCCAGGCGGATGCAATGAGCACGTGGTTTGCGACATTGCCAGCAGATGAACGGCCCAACGTCGTACTGTATTCCCCTTATATCCGTGCCCGAGCAACAGCAAATTGTGTCATAGATCGCTTAAGCAAATATGACGTGTTTGCTGCACAGGCGGATGAGCGCTTACGAGAAAAAGAATTCGGCATTCTTGATCGTCTGACTCCATTGGCCATACGTCAGCAATATCCTGAACTTGCTGAACAACGTGCTCATGTGGATAAGTTCTATTTCCGTCCGCCCGGTGGCGAAAGCTGGTGTGACGTCATTCTGCGGTTGCGCTGCGTACTAGATACCGTTTCCCGTGAATACAGAAAAGAGCGTGTACTTATCGTTGCGCATCAAGTTATCGTCAATTGCTTTCGTTATCTTTTGGAGCGCATGGATGAAGACGCCATCCTCAGCATAGACCGTGCTGGTGATGTACCCAACTGTGGCATAACAGAATACCGGTTTGATACAAGTTCAGGGAAGAATGGCAAGTTGGTCAGGGTGCAGGCAAACTTTGTTGCACCACTTGTCGAAACAGGTACGCCTGTCACAAGCAAGCCTG
>NZ_JBMPOS010000063.1:0-1662 GCF_049340345.1 Undibacterium sp. Di27W
GCAGATGCCTGGCTGCTATTTCCCCAACCGGACATACGATGCTCAATTACCGCGCATTGGCATCTCCTACTTAAATTAGGTTCCTGAGATAATTGTCACTACTATCCAACACGGAATTAGGCACATAAGCCGCGCTTTCAATAATAGAGTTATTCAAGTTCTACAAGTAATTGATGCATGTTCTATTGAATTCAGCCATTCCACGACCGTACCTACACGCCTTTAGAGGGAACTGGCATCTATCCAAATTCTCTACTGGTTATTTAAATGTCTTCCTAGCTTACCTGTAGCCGGTTTCCCGACTACAGGTAAGCATTGCTACAATTTACGCTGCAGGTGGATCTGTTTCGCGAGGGAAGAAGCGGTGTGCAGCCAGAGACTGCTTGAAACGCGCGAGTGCTTCTGCTTCAAAGCCAGCTTCTACTCGGATAATCGATTGATCAGGCGCACCGTCTGGAAGACACGAAGGAATTCCGGCTGCATCCAGCAGTTTTCCCTGCGTTCCAAAAGCCAGCACAGGTTTGCAGTGGCGATGTTGCAAACGAATGAATTCCAAGGCATGTGCATTCGTCGCCAGGCTTTCTACTGAATCATCACCTGCCAGGACTATCGCCGCATCATACAAAACTGAGGGGCCAGTCTCAAACGTAATTTCTACGTTCAGTGCATCGCCCGTCGATGTGCGAAGTCTGCCTAGCGAATTACTGACAATGCGTGGGACTGCGCCGTCTTTGAGCAATGAGGTGTAAATAGCTCGTGCGGCGTCAGCATCAACCCCGTGTGCAGCCAGCAAAGCTACCCGGCGGGTCTTGATCCCTGTGATGCCAGGTCGGGATAGCAATGACAAGGCAGGAGATGGTTCATAGTCGCTCACCGGCGTAGCTGATACCGGTGGCATGGGCGGAGGCACTTCTATACCCAAACCATCGGCAACCCCAGCGCAGAGGATAGGATCAACATTGGCCAGCATGGAGACCACACGCAGGCGAACGGCAGGCGTTTGTACACGTGTCAGCTCAAAACGGAAAGCGTTGACAATGTGAGCTTGCTCAGTTGGCGTCTGGCTGATCCAGAACAGCCTGGCTTGTGCAAAATGTTCGGCGAATTTCGCAGGTTTGCCACGCACCTTGTCATCGGCAATAAATTGGGGGAAGCTGGTAAATCCTGCTCGCCCCGCCTGGAAAGGGCAACCACCCGCCAGGGAATTGGGCTCGTAAGCAACTTTACCCCTGTGAACAGCCTGGCGGTGCATGCCATCACGCTGATTATTGTGAACTTGAACGACTGGCGAATTGACTGGAATTTCATGGAAATTCGGCCCGCCAAGACGGCTGATTTGTGTATCCAGGTAAGAGTGAATACGCCCTTGCAGCAGCGGATCATTCGAGAAATCGATACCAGGGACAATGTGGGCCGTACAAAAGGCAACCTGCTCGGTCTCGGCGAAGAAATTGTCAGGGTTACGGTTCAGCGTCATTTTCCCGAGCAGCATGATAGGAACAAACTCTTCCGGCACAAGTTTGGTTGGATCAAGCACATCAAAGTCAAAGGCGTCTGCCTGTTCTTCGGTAAATACCTGCACGCCGAGTTCATATTCAGGAAATGCACCTGCTTCAATTGCTTCCCATAAATCGCGGCGGTGAAAGTCAGGGTCTGCGCCTG
>NZ_JBMPOS010000064.1:0-1540 GCF_049340345.1 Undibacterium sp. Di27W
GTCACTACCGGCGATGATCAGCGTTTTGCTGATCAGGCGGTTGACGTCATCATAGGCGTAAGTCGTCTTATTGCCATTCGCATCGGTGCTTTCTTTGAGCAGGTCGGCATTGTCGTAGAAGCTGCTGACCAGGACGTTGTTCACCCCGTCAGAGGTAGTTTTTGTTTTGAGATTGCCGTCCTTGTCATAGATCAAGGAGGTGGTGTTGCCTTTGCCATCGGTGGAGCTGATGACTTGCCCATACGGGTTCATTGTGGTGACGACTACACTGCCTTCTGCACTGGAGACTTTTGTTTCAGGTGTGAGCTGATTGTTTTTATAGGTATAGGTGGTGACATAGCCTTTGGCATCTGTCTGTGTGAGTACCTGATTAAAGGCGTTATAACTCGTTTTATTGTTGTGCGCACTTCCCTGGTCAGTGACTTCGACTACCCGGCCCAGGCGGTCAAACCTTTGGGTGGTGACATTGCCATTGGCATCGACACTGCGGTTGGCGCGGCCAAAGGCATCATAGTCGGTGTGGATGGTTTGCTGGATGCCATTGGCATCCTGGATTGTCTCGGTGACCTGGCCCAGTTTGTTATAGCTGGTTTTATTAACAATGCTCGCCGAGGCAGTGATGGGGCTGGTCACGCTGGTCGTTTCACCAAATTGGTCGTAGCCGTAGGTGGTGACGTTGCCATTGGCATCAGTTGATGTGTCCAGGCGACCATCCAGGTTGTAGCTCAGGTGTTGGACACTGTCGAGTTGACTGTTGGCGATGCCAGCCAGGCTTTGTGTCAGGGAGGATGTGACCAGGCCACCCGTCAAACTGGCTACGCCAGTCAGGCGGGTGCCGTAACGTAGGGTGTCGGTCAGTTGGCCCAGGTGGTTGTAGCGGTTTTCTGTGACTTCACCCAGGGCATTGATGGTGTGGGACAAGTGGCCAGCCTGGTCGTAGTAATACAGGGTGCGGTGGCCGTTCTGGTCTGTGCTGCTGGTGCGGCGGTTGGCTGCATCGTAGGTGTATTTGACGCCATAGGCAGTCCAGCCAGCATCGGGGATGCTGGTGCCATAGGTCGCGCCACCGATGCCGGACAGATCGGCAATGACTCTGCCGTATTGGTCCAGCTTTTGATTTTGGGAGCGGCTCTGGTCTGTGCCAGGATTCATCACGCTGCGGATCAGGAAGCCGGTATTGGGGTCGTATTCGAAGTTTGTCGTCGCGGTATTGGCTGCTATGCTTGTTTTTTGGCGGCCAAGCGCGTCATAGTATTGTGTCGATATCAGGTCGCTCGTGGCATCCGGCACCGGTTTGACATTATTCCAGCTGGCATTGGCATTGATGCTGTTGGCTTTGTTGTTGTAGCGCGTCGTCTGGGTCAGTTGTCCATCGAGGTTGTATTGATATTCTGTGGCATATCCTTCCGCATTGACCGTGGCGGTTACACGGTTCTCAGCATCATAGAAGTTGTAGCTAATCGCGTCTTGGGACGGATTTTGGGTGATGAGGCTGCTCAACTGGCTGTTGACTTGCGCTGCCTTGTTCTGGGTTGCATAC
>NZ_JBMPOS010000065.1:0-1534 GCF_049340345.1 Undibacterium sp. Di27W
GCGTTTTGGCGTAAGCAATGCCAGGACTGGCAAGGCAGTGGTTTAAGCCAGCGTGCATTTTGCCAGCGCGAAGGTTTGGTCTATTCCAGCTTTGATTACTGGCGACGGCGCGCTGCCCCTGTAGTGGCCAGTAAAAAAACCGTTCAACCCAGGGCACTCACCCTGGTGGCTGCCGTCGCTGTACCAGATGCCCACCCCCAATCTGCGATACCGCCTGTGGCCGATACCCTCCACCTGCGCAGCCCCGGCGGCTGGCAAATCAATCTGCCTCTGGGTATCACTGAAGCAGTCATGGCATCCGTCTCCCAACTCTTGTTGCACCTGCCATGAGCAGCACCCTCGCACCAGCCCAGGTCTTCCTGGCAGTCGAACCTGTTGACATGCGCCTCGGTGTCGACGGATTGTCTCGCTGCGTCCAGCACAGCCTGGGCCAGCTTCCCTGTGATGGCAGCGCCTATGCCTTTCGTAACAAGAATGGCAACCGCATCAAACTCCTGGTCTGGGATGGCACTGGTGTCTGGCTTTGCGTACGACGCCTACACCAGGAACGTTTTACCTGGCCACAAAGCCAGGATGTTCTCTGCCATCTTAGTCAATCTGACTGGCAATGGCTGACTACCGGTGTCGACTGGCGTCGCCACCCGGAGTGGCAGGTGTAAAGAGATCGTACCCACCCATTTCTGCCACCAATATGCAACAAGATACCAGTTACAACATCAGCTTACCCCCTGTTAACCACGCCAACACTCAGGTATACTTCAGCCCATGGATAGATCAGCCCAACTTGCCCAGCTCGCCCAATTCAATCCCGATCCTGCCCTGGCAGAATGGATCATGGCCCAGTTGGCGCAAGCGGGTAAAACCGATACGGAGATAGCCCGTCTCACCGCAGACAATCATGCCAAAGAAATCAAGATTCAAGCCTTGACGCTGGAGCTGGCCTACCACAAACGCCTCAAGTTCTCGGCTAAGACAGAAGCCTTTACCGCAGAACAACGGGACCTGTTTCTGGAGTGTGAGCAAACGGACCTCTCTGCCATGCAGGCGGAACTGGCCCAGCTCAGTCCCACGCTGACCAAACTCGAAGCCAGACCGACGGGCCGCAAGCCCTTCCCGGCAGAACTGCCGCGTATAGAACATCGCCATGAACCTGTTTCTTGCGCCTGTGATCAATGCGGCAAGGACCTGATCAAGATCAGTGAAGACATCAGCGAACAATTAGATGTAGAACCAGCCCGTTTCTTTGTACACCGCCACATCCGTCCACAATACGCTTGCCGCGCCTGTGAAACCGTCACAGCAGCAGCCATTCCGGCCGCCGTTATCGATGGCAGCATGGCAGCTCCAGGCTTGCATGCCTGGGTGGTGGTCCAGAAATACCTCGATCATTTACCCTTGTACCGGATAGAACAAATCAGCACCCGCCATGGCGCAGGCATTGCCCGTTCTACCCTGGCAGAGTGGGTAGGTAAGATCGGCGTGGCCCTGCAACCGCTGGCAGACCGGCTTGCTGAATTACTCAGGCAAAGACAAG
>NZ_JBMPOS010000066.1:0-1489 GCF_049340345.1 Undibacterium sp. Di27W
TCTATGCTGAGGATGGCGTCTTCATCCATGCGCTCCAAAAGATAACGAAAGCAATTGACGATAACTTGATGCGCAACGATAAGTACACGCTCTTTTCTGTATTCACGGGAAACGGTATCTAGTACGCTGCGCAACCGCAGAATGACGTCACACCAGCTTTCGCCACCGGGCGGACGGAAATAGAACTTACCCACATGAGCCCGTTGTTCAGCAAGTTCAGGATATTGCTGACGTATGCCCAATGGAGTCAGACGATCAAGAATGCCGAATTCTTTTTCTCGTAAGCGCTCATCCGCCTGTGCAGCAAGCACGTCATATTTGCTTAAGCGATCAATGACACAATTTGCTGTTGCTCGGGCACGGATATAAGGGGAATACAGTACGACGTTGGGCCGTTCATCTGCTGGCAATGTCGCAAACCACGTGCTCATTGCATCCGCCTGGCGTTCACCAAGTTCAGATAAGGGTACATCGACATCACGCGTAGCAATATCGATACGCAAACGCTCCTCTGCCTCTGCTGCGTCCCGCGCCACGTTACCTGCACTTTGACCATGCCGCACCAACCAAATCCTTTGAGGCCATTTTTGTTCCATCGCTTTGCTCCTTGATCGTTAGTACAACATGTCATTGATTCCCTCAGCCAGGAGAATCAAACAGCGAATTTTTATCAAGAAGTAAATAATCTACCAGTTCCTATCTTTCTTCTGTGCGAGAACCCACATGAAGAGATTTTCTAAAGCAAGACCAAAAGCAAACATCGAACATGAAAGATAGCGGCTGTCATTTTATGTTCGATTCAGCGCTACGACACCATAGCCAGTTAGCTTTCGCAGTCTGGTTAGCGATCGTTCTGATTGTCCAAATTTTCAGGATTATTTTCTGAATTAGACGTGGACTCACTATCAGCATCGTTCAGGCCATCGTTTTCGAGCAAATTCTCGTTAGCGGCTGTTTGCGCGTCATCACCTTCAGCGATATCGCGTTCGGATGCATCAAATCGATCTGGCGCACTATTGCCAGTAGATCCGCTATTTTGGGGCTGTGCATTCGTAGCGTCCGTCAATGTATTGTTATTGGTAGTCATGATGTCTCTCTCAAAAATGTTATTAAAAACTCGCGAAGAAATTACTTTGCTAAAAGGCACTTCCATGAAAAATCCAGCAGGATGCCTCAATCACATTTCACTGATAGTGTTTACATCAGTGAAGCCATCATAGTCAGAATGAATTTTTTATAACGTCAGCGGAACCGATTGACCAGCGTAAGTGGAAAGCCCGAGGCTTACGGCATGATCGCCCACAACCCCGTAGGCATTTGATAAAGACATGGCTTCAAACTCTGTACCCACGTTCTCTAAAATTCGAAATCAAAAAATTGCAGACCAGTTTTGATGAGTTCCACATGATTGCAAATTAGCAGTGCGGTTGTCTTATAGCAGTTACTGTCGATTGAGATTCACAGTGCAGCCCCATGTGTTCGCGAATTT
>NZ_JBMPOS010000067.1:0-1293 GCF_049340345.1 Undibacterium sp. Di27W
GTCTTGGCGTAACGTTCAAAGCTTCCTTGGGCAAATGTAGTCTGTCTCATGGCTTTAATGATTGACTGTGGATGATGCTTCTATTAACGTTTCTGAATCAGAATGCGTTTACTTAATCAGAGATTCCTTAGCTTTAAAAAGAGTTCAAATTCACAAAGGAATTTCGAATATTTACTGTCCTCAGGTACTTCATTAAACTAGCGTAAAAGACTACAAAGTAGTGACGTGTTAGCTGACTGTCATTATTTTCTTTGCTACTTAAGATAGCGTCACTGGTTAAACAAACCAGCAATCAATATGTGCGATGGCCTAACCCTCAGCCTTAGTACTAATGGAGAAAATATAATGTCTACAAATTCTACAAGCTCTACAGGTAAAAACGATTCGTCTTCTGGTTCTTCCAAATCCTCCAGTTCATCTGGTTCAAGCGGAACTCAGGGTGGTACACATGAACAACATGTGAAGGCAGGTCAGCAAAGTCATAAAAATGATGATAAAGATTCCGGGGATAGCAAATCAGACAGCAAGTCTGATGGCAAATCTGACGGTAAAGCTGGTAGCGGCTCTGACAGTAGCGATTCAAAATCGGCTTCTTCAGGCTCGAAATCAGACTCTTCATCTGGTTCAAAATCAGGCTCTTCCAACGGTTCCCATACAGGCATCCAGGGTGGCACGCATGAACAGCATGTAAAAGCTGGGCAGCAAAGTCACAAGAATGATGATAAAGACGATGACAGTAAATCTGAAGGCAAGTCTGCACGGTCTTCTGACAGCGGAGATTCAAAATCTGGTTCTTCATCCAGTTCTCAATCGGGATCTGGTTCAAAAGCAGATTCTGGCTCGAAATCAGCCAGCAGCTCCAAAAGCCGTTAATTGGCAGCAGAATTTTCGGTAACGAAAACTGATACCGAAGGGTACCTTAATGGTGCCCTTTTTTTATGAGCTGATGTTGGGCGGTTCAATAAAGCATAGTTAATATCAGGAGGAAATACAGAAAATCTCTCCTACACGACTCAGCGTCACCACCTACGCTCGCTCATGAGCTTCACTGACTGTATTAAACAGGTTCACCGCCTATTCTCACGTCTGGTCGCAATCAAATTACACGGCCATTTTAACCATACAGCCATCGCCCAACAGGAGAAAGCCATGTCAACACCCGCCCACCAGGACGCCATCAGTTTATTGGAAGCAGATCATCGTGAGGCTGAAGATTTATTCGCTCAGTATGAAAAAGCAAAAGACGCTGAAAAAACAGAAGAAAAATTTGAGATAGCGCGCAAGGTTTGCGCT
>NZ_JBMPOS010000068.1:0-1266 GCF_049340345.1 Undibacterium sp. Di27W
TGCTGTACGTGGCCTAGTAGAGAGCTGAGCAAAGTCTTCTGTCAGGCGGGCTATTTGACTTCGTCCTAGTCTATCGATTGGATCAACTGGCGCTATGTAGCCCCTGGGTTTCCAGACATAGACACAATGCGCTCATTCCAGGGCGGCGCATTTACTTTGCATTACGGTCCATGAAAGCAGATTTGCTAAATTTGAGATAGATTGAAATCGATACATCTGGAAAGTCATTCATTTATAGTAGCTCGCCTGCAAAAATTGTGCCATTCTCATTAACGTAGCCACCTAAATAGGGGCCCTTCATCTTCCAATGACTCGTCGCAGGCTGGGAGTCGTCTTAGAGAAGTACCCGATTACATATGCATCAGGAAAGCTATAGCTATCCATCTCAAAATAGTAATAAATATAAAAAAAATAAACTCTCGACATTTGATTTAATAAGTCTATACTTAATTGAAATAATAATAACAATATATCTATTTGGCCTTTTAATAGGCATGTCCTTTTCGACATGTTCATCCGATTCATTTCCTGTGTTTCTACTTGTTTTTGAAAGCGATGAATAGGGATAGCTGAAGGGACATTTTCATGTCTAAAGCTTTTGTTAAAAAAGAGATTTTGGATTTTCTCGCAAAAGATAAAACAGAACAGGGTCAAGCACTTAACTTGAACGCCTTATTTCATACCCACATCATTTTCTGGAATCCTGGTCAGCAAGCCTATGTTGAACCGGCAATCACTGAATTAATTAAAGAAAATATTTTAAGACCGCAAGGAGAAAAATACTTTCTGACAAAAACAGGCTTTAATCTAATTTATCCACCATTAAACGATTTCGTGAAAGACACCGTCTTAAGTTGGTTTGAGAAAAATCATGCAAAAGAAGGGCACACTTTGGATGTACATGCTTTGTATTTAAAGCACACAATGAATTGGACGCCAAAACAAAATAGCGCATTCGAAACTGGACTCAAAAAAATGGCGAGCGAAGGATTGATAGAGATAAAAAATGGTTCTGTTACGCTTACAAAGCATGGCTTTGAGGCAAGAAATAAATCTGTTTGCGTTTCGTCACATTCATAAGCAACTTGGTTTAGATGAAATGTATGATGAAAATCCGCAATTAGGTAGTGTCTTCAAGGCTAATTGACTTCGCCAATGATGCTTGTCAATTCTTCTCATTTTTTAAAACTCCCCGTGTATTCATCGCCATCAGGCATAGCTGCAAGCTAATCAGTGCGTAAGCGTGAGTTGTCCAACCCCAAATAA
>NZ_JBMPOS010000069.1:0-1262 GCF_049340345.1 Undibacterium sp. Di27W
TGATGTATCCTGGCTTTTTCGGACATTCCTGTTTGTTAAAATAAACGATCAGGAGAAATAATGAAACAGAAAAAAAGATATACCCCGGAACTGCGGGAAGAAGCGGTGAAACTTGTATTGGCGCAAGGGTTGACACTAGAGGAAGCCGCATCTCGTATTGCCATTCCGAAAGGGACTTTGGTTGGTTGGGTGAACGCGGCTAAGAGTGGTCAGCCCCAGAAGACAGCCCCAGGAAGCCGTACTGTGCCGGAACTCGAAGCGGAAGTCGCCAAGCTGCGCAAGGAATTGGCCCAGGCCAAGATGGAGCGCGACATCGTAAAAAAGGCGGCAGCGTACTTTGCGCAGGAGTCGCTGCCAAATACGCGTTCATGAAGACCATGCGACTCGACTATCCAATTGCCAGCTTGTGTCGGAGTTTTGGGGTTTCCCGTAGCGGTTTCTATGCTTGGCTAAACAGCATTCCATCGAAACGTGCCGAGTCAGATGAACGTCTCAAGGTGGCCATTGCGGCCGTCCATAAGCAAAGCCGGGAGACTTATGGCCCACTGCGTATGCAACCAGAGTTGGCAGCGCAAGGGTTTAAAGCTGGCCGTGACCGCATTATCCGGTTGCGCCAAATATTGGCCTTACGTTGCAAACAGAAGCAGAAATTTAAGGCGACAACCAACTCGAATCACCAGCTTCCTGTAGCAGAAAACTTGTTGAACCAGACATTTGCCCCAAGCAGCCCAAATGAAGTATGGGTGACCGATATCACCTATATCAGCACTGGAGAAGGATGGCTTT
Organism: Undibacterium sp. Di27W; assembly: GCF_049340345.1. Taxonomy (NCBI): domain Bacteria; kingdom Pseudomonadati; phylum Pseudomonadota; class Betaproteobacteria; order Burkholderiales; family Oxalobacteraceae; genus Undibacterium; species Undibacterium sp. Di27W. The sequence continues at coordinate 787 of NZ_JBMPOS010000069.1, forward strand.
ATCTGGCAGGAATCAAGGATATCTATACCTGCGAGATTGTCGGCTATGCCATAGGAGAACGTATGACACAAGCCTTGACAGCAAAAGCATTGTGGAAGGCTGTCGGCAATAAACGACCACCGCCTGGTCTGATTCATCACTCAGACCGTGGTAGCCAATACTGCGCACTGAGTTACAGGGAGTTGCTGGAGCAATTTGGCATGAAGACATCCATGTCACGCAAAGGAAACTGCTATGACAATGCACCTATGGAGAGTTTCTGGGGAAGTCTGAAAAATGAACTGATACATCATCAGCGCTATGCAACACGTGCTGATGCACAGGCGGCTATTCAGGAATACATTGAAAGCTTTTATAACCGTCAGCGACGTCACTCGCGTCTTGGCAATATATCGCCTGCTTTGTTTGCTGAAAATTTTAATCGGCAGTCACTGGCAGCTTAGAACATGAGTGTCCGCTATTGACAGTACACCTCA
>NZ_JBMPOS010000070.1:0-1233 GCF_049340345.1 Undibacterium sp. Di27W
CAGGTACCAACACAGCACGTATTGAGAACATCAAATCTGTTCTCACCAACATGTCCCTGACCAGCACCAATGCCAACAACGCAGGTGTTGTTGAATTCTCCTTCGGCGCAGGCACATTGCTGGGTAGTAACACAGGCAACCTGAATCTGTCCGACGTCCAAGTTGGCACAGTCAACATTGGTCAAAACGTTTCCGGCACATCCGCTGCTGGCGTTGCAAACCAAGGTTACGAAACACTGACCATCAACAGCACAGGCAACGTCAACAACATCGGCATCCTGAACCTGCCAATGGACACAGGCACAGCAGGCGTTGTTAAAATCACAGGTGACAAAGACCTGACACTGGCGCAAGTTCAAAACGTCGTCAACCCAGCAGTTGGCACGATTGAATCCGTCAACTACGCTGGCGGCATCCTGCAAGCAGCAGGCCGTCTGTCCGCCATCGATGCATCCGCATTCAAAGGCAACCTGACCCTGAACCTGGGCAATGGCATCTTCACAACTGGCAAAGCAGACACATCCGGCCAATTGCAAAATGTCACAGTCACAGGCGGTTCTGGTAACGACACATTCTACCTGGCAGACACCATCCAGTCCGGCGACAGCCTGACAGGTGGCGACGGTAACGACACCCTCATCATCGTCAACGGTGGCAACATCACAGCCGGTGCAACGGGTTCCTCCATCGTGACTAAAGTAGAACAAGTTCAAGTTCTGTTGAACAATGCTTCTTCTTCAGTTGACTTCGCCAAACTGCCAGATGTGACAGGCGTATTGGTTCGCAACGTCTCCAACACAGCTGGTGTACCAAACAACACACCAACAGCTGGTACAGACGTGTTCACACTGAACAACCTGACAGCAGTTCAAGCAGCAGCCATCACCATCAAACATGGTGACACCAACTCCAACGCCATCGGCCAAGCAACCATCAGCGCCAACCTGGCAACAGACAGCGGTGCAAGCGACACAGTCGCAGTGACCATTTCTGACGGTTTGAACACAGACCCACGTTTCAACTTCGGTCTGAACACAAACGCAGTAGAAAACGTCACCATCGTTGACGGCGACACAGAAAGCAACACTGTCTCCCTGCAAAGCGTCGCCTCCCACACAGGCACCATCACCATCGGCACAACCGCTGGTGTAGGCGTTGCTGGTACATTCATCAACTTTGACACCAACACCACCACCACAGCAGGTACAGTCGGTATCGGCGGCATCAGCCAAC
>NZ_JBMPOS010000071.1:0-1226 GCF_049340345.1 Undibacterium sp. Di27W
GTTGTAAGTTCTCTAACGCACAGACTTAATGGACCTTTCCATGCAATTGTGGCCCTATGAAACATACATCACATCCTGCTGTCGATATTGTCGTTATAGGCGCCTCTACTGGCGGTGTAGAAGCATTAAGAGTAGTGGTCGCAGGCTTACCGTTGCGATTTTCAGCAGCTGTAATAGTTGTAATGCATATTGGGACGCATGAAAGTATCTTGCCATCGTTACTGGCCCGTACATGTGTTTTACCAGTTAGACACGCTCAGCATGGTGAACTAGTAGAAGCAGGGCGTGTGCTGGTTGCGCCTCCAGACTTTCATTTAACTTTATTGCGACAGGGAGCAGAGTGTCGGGTGGTACTCGCACGTACAGCCAAGGAAAACTATACGCGCCCCGCGATTGATCCTCTTTTCCGCTCTGCTGCCGCAACATATGGTCGACGTGCAATCGGTGTTATTCTTACTGGATCTCTGGATGACGGGTCGGCGGGCCTAGCGGCAATAAAAGCCTGCGGTGGAAGTGCAATTGTTCAAAATCCTGATGAAGCCCTAGCGCCGGATATGCCCGCTAGCGCGATAGAAAATGTGGCGGTTGATCGCATACTTAAACTCGAAGAAATTCCACAAGCATTGATACAACTGGTTGAAGTCAATGTCAAAGGTGATGGGACCATACCGCAATTTGACGATGTGCCCCATTGGGTGAAACTGGAAAATAAATTTGCCGTAGAGGGAGTTGAAATAGACGGCCTTAAGCTGCTTGCCAAACCCTCGACTTTTACCTGTCCAGAATGCAATGGAACGCTATGGGAGTTAAATGATCAGCGGCCCCGGCGCTTCCGTTGCCATACCGGGCATGCATACACACAGCGGAGCTTGATGGAATTTCAAAATGAAATGGTGGAAAATGCAGTTTGGTTTGCGATGCGTTCTCTACAAGAGAAGCATATGCTGCTTTCTTCAATGGCAAAGGATGCTCTACTAAAGAATCTAGATGCGGTCGCGGCTAAATATGATACCGCGGCCATCAAAGCACAGCAAAATGCAGAAACATTACGCACGCTGATAGCTCAGTTGCCCGATGAATGAAATTTTGCTCTTTACTCAGCCTCAAGTCGGCTACGGTTGTTATATGGCGTGCTGAAATGTAAGCGCTTTTTTGACGAATAGCGTTGTTGAGCAATTATGCGTCGCTCCTTAAAAATTCATCTCCTGGGCAAAAAAACCGTAGGC
>NZ_JBMPOS010000072.1:0-1128 GCF_049340345.1 Undibacterium sp. Di27W
CTGCCGCGATTGCCGTTGATAACTCACTGGCAAATCAACAAAAGCTAAATTGGGCGCTCAACGACCTGCGTGAGAAAAAAAGCGCAGAAGCAACAGCCAAGCAAGTCAAGGACAGTCGTGATTTAGATCACAGCAAAGCTGACGTTAATGTTGGGCAAATGCAGTTCATGGTTAATCTCAAAAAGAAGGATTGGGATGAGATTGACCAAAATCTGAAAAATGCACAAAAAAATCTTGTTGATCGACAAACTCAGTACGACGCAGCATTAGCAGCATCCAAAGTGGCGCTGAATGCTAAGTCAGATGCTGAAGGCGAAGTAGCAGCAGCGAGAGCAGCAATTAATACCAGCGACAGCACGCTTATTAGGCAAATCTATCAATATTACGCCATCATTCTGGGGCGATTCCCAGAGCCAGCAGGCATTAATTACTGGCTTAATGATCTTCGTCGTGGCGACAGCCCAGCGGTATTTGCCTATAACCTTTATAAAGGCAGCGATTCATATACCAGGGGTTTAAGCCCTAGAGATCTATTCGCCCGTTCTTACCACTATCTGTTGGGCCGCAATGATGGTGATACATACAACGGTATGGATGAATGGGGCGCAGCCTTGAGTGCTGCAGCGGATACGCCGAATTCGCTTGGGCAAGTGTTTGTTGACTTTTTGAACCGTACTTTGAATGCAACTAGCGGAAACGATAAGGCCGGCAAAGACTTCCTCAACTCCAGGACCGACGAAGTCATGTATGCATCTGTCCAGCCCGCGCTGGACAAGCTCAAGACCGCGTCAGACCATTTCGATGAAGTCAAAGGATATGAAAAAAGTGCCAACCAAAACCTGCTCGATGCGCAGGCAACCCTCAAACGCGCGCCCGATTCTACCCAGGCAAAAGACGATTACGACCAGGCTGTTCGCAATCTTGACGAAGCAGTCAAGGCAAGCAATAACGCCTATACTGCTGCAAATACTGCCGCTGACGACTACAGAAAAGCCACAAGCGCAGCACAAAGTGCACAAGACCTGGTGAGTGCGCTGGCGTCTGCTGGTACACCACCTTCTGGTGCCGCCACCAGTGACATCAATGCCAAGCTCAGTACCTACAACATTGCCCAGGGTATTGCTACCG
>NZ_JBMPOS010000073.1:0-1048 GCF_049340345.1 Undibacterium sp. Di27W
TCTGCGAGGGGCCGTGGGTGAAATCCCCATGGTCTACTCACCCCTATATCAGCACGGGTGAAGGATGGCTTTATCTGGCAGGAATCAAGGATGTCTATACCTGCGAGATTGTCGGCTATGCCATGGGCGCAGCGAAAGAATTTTCCTGCCTTGTTCAAATCAATGAACCTGTCTACTTATTATCATCACATCCACGAATTAACTGTCCCACCTCAAGTTCTAAACAACGTAGAGCCGAGTTCAAATCTCACATTGACCATCGACGAGGTTTCAGACAAACCGTTGCAATTGAGACTGATGGTCAATGAAAATGGCGACATCGACGATGTTGAAATAGAAGACAGTAAGTTATCGCTTGAAGCGACGCGACTCGTCAAAGAGCAATTTCATAAAATGAAATTTACTCCAGGCATGATTCAAGAATTTGCAGTCAAAAGCCAACTTTTGATCGAAGTATCTTTGGAAACAGCGTCTCATCAGGCAGAATTTATTGAGCTATCGCGTAAAGTTCTTATTGACAAATAAATCGAGACAAGAATTGTTTCAACGCTTGCCAAAAACTCGGTACTCTATGCGGTTGACAAATGGATACCTGATATCGAAAAGTTCAGATGACAGCATTTCATTAGCTGTAGCCGCCTAACAAGCTCTTTCTGATCAATCTCAAGGATTAGACATGCGGTATTAGTGGGAGAATTTCAACCTATACTGTTGTTCTTGATGCTTGTATCTAGTACTTCGCCTCTACCTCTTCGCCTTCCTTAAGCCACTTCTTGCTGGTGTTTCGCAACAAGCTGATCTGTCGCTGAATTTCACTGAAGAAGAGGCGTTTCCGATAGAACAACCGCCTGTTGGCGCAATAATTTTCCCGGCCTGTACCGCTTTTTAAGCGTCTCAAAATCGGTTTCAGTCTGGTCGGTGGTAAGCGTCCGTTGCCCCCACATTGACAGATGAGGTTTTATGTTTTCAAGCGCAGTGGCAACAGCTCATCAATCCTGCTGTTAGGATGCATAGGAAGTTGTTCAAGCGTCAGCTTGAGCCAAACCAG
>NZ_JBMPOS010000074.1:0-1022 GCF_049340345.1 Undibacterium sp. Di27W
GCCATACCAGCGTTAAATAGCAAGCGGCGCCCTTCAGCAGGGCCTCGCTTGGATAACCTCCTGCGGCCACGTTTTTGACCAGAGTCACACGGACGTGGATCCATACCGACAAATGCAACGACGGCATCACTGTTTGTGAAACGAACGCGATCAAACAGATTGGCCAGCCAGGAGCTGGTTAATAGCCCGACTCCTGCAATGGATTGCAAGCGACAGACTTGTTCATCCCGGTTGGGAATATCCTTATTCAATGCGGCAATGTCCAGATCGATTTGCTTGAGTAAATCTGTAAAGTTATCTAAAAGCTTGGCTGATTTCACTTTCAGTGACGGCGCTCCATCACAGGTCAGGCGGAATGCGGTCTTCAGGGAAACAATTTTAGCCCTGCGTTTAAGCAACTCATCCATTGTACGTTGCTCGGGCGTAGCAGGTTCATAGCGACGCAGCTCCTTGACTTCATGGGACAGGTAACGTGCAATGAGCATGGCATCGACGTTGTCAGTCTTGGCACGAGCCCCAACCCCTTTCGCATAATGACGGGTATCTTTAGGGTTGAGCACATAAACATGCAAGCCCATCTGGAAAGCCAGGTCAGCCAGCACCCGGTGATAGGCGCCGGTTGCTTCCATCGCAATAGACGAGCCAGGCGGCAGTTGTTTCAGGAATTTCTTTAAAGCAGCTAATTCATTAGCAACAGCACGCACCGGGAAACTGCTTTCCGAGCAGGCGATAACGACCTCAGATTTCGCCACATCAACACCTATGAATAACGGGGATTGCATGATTGCCTCCTTATCGTTAAAGTGAGAATGTTGGGGTGGCCACTTCTTCACGTTAGCTTGCACATATCGGCGGTATTGGTTGGCAGGCCTATTGACCGCTGGATTCCTCATCGACGTTGAAGAGGTGGGGTGGGAGAGTTCTAATCGAGTCTGTCAGCTAAAACTGCAGATGCGCAGCGTTGTCCCTCCACCCCAACGCTTTCTAGTTTCCCAGAAATCGTCACTTATAACCATACAAGC
>NZ_JBMPOS010000075.1:0-1012 GCF_049340345.1 Undibacterium sp. Di27W
CTGATATTAACTATGCTTTATTGAACCGCCCAACATCAGCTCATAAAAAAAGGGCACCATTAAGGTACCCTTCGGTATCAGTTTTCGTTACCGAAAATTCTGCTGCCAATTAACGGCTTTTGGAGCTACTGGCTGATTTCGAGCCAGAATCTGCTTTTGAACCAGATCCCGATTGAGAACTGGATGAAGAACCAGATTTTGAATCACCGCTGTCAGAAGACCGTGCAGACTTGCTTTCAGATTTACTGTCATCGTCCTTATCATCATTCTTGTGGCTTTGCTGGCCAGCTTTTACATGCTGCTCATGCGTGCCACCTTGGGTGCCTGTATGTGAACCGTTGGAAGTACCTGATTTTGAACCAGATGAAGAGTCTGATTTCGAGCCTGAAGAAGCCGATTTTGTATCGCTATTGTCAGCGCCGCTTCCAGATTTGCCGTCAGACTTGCTGCCTGATTTGCTATCCCCGGAATCTTTATCATCATTTTTATGACTTTGCTGACCTGCCTTCACATGTTGTTCATGTGTACCACCCTGAGTTCCGCTTGAACCAGATGAACTGGAGGATTTGGAGGAGCCAGAAGACGAATCGTTTTTACCTGTAGAGCTTGTAGAATTTGTAGACATTATATTTTCTCCATTAGTACTAAGGCTTAGGGTTAGGCCATCGCACATATTGATTGCTGGTTTGTTTAACCAGTGACGCTATCTTAAGTAGCAAAGAAAATAATGACAGTCAGCTAACACGTCACTACGTTGTAGTCTTTTACGCTAGCTCAATGAAGTACCGGAGGACAGTAAAAATTCGAAATTCCTTTGTGGATTTGAACTCTTTTTAAGGCTAAAAATTTTATCCCTCTATGTACGCTGCCGTACGGCGATGCCCATAAGTGATAGATACACTCGGTTCTCTTCTTCTGGAGGTCAATTATGAAAATCGATTTCAAATTTGAAAAGCCTATGCGGGCATGTAGCATTATTGCTGCCGCCTCTTTGCTGGCAATATCTGCTGTC
>NZ_JBMPOS010000076.1:0-1005 GCF_049340345.1 Undibacterium sp. Di27W
GCGGGTCGCTATCCGGTTTCTTCCTTCGGCCCCACTGTGCTCGCCAGCTTGCTTAAGGGACGTACTTTAGTTGAGACAGATGCGACAGTAGAGCCTGATCGGTCAGCCAGCGAACGCGCCGCGTTTTCTGCCATACAGGTGAAAGGGCATGTCGACGTTCCACTGATTAAAAACGGCCGGTTCGCGGCCGGGATGACGGTCCACGTATCTGACGTACGACACTGGAGCAAACAAGAAGTCACTTTAATTGAGGATACCGCAGAGCGTACCTGGGCGGCGCTTGAACGGGTTCGCGCTGAGACTGCGTTGCAACAAAGCGAAGAACGGTTCGCATTCGTCCGCCGAAGCAGCGGTGTCGGGTTCTGGTATTGCGACTTGCCCTTCGACCTGCTGCAATGGGATGATTTGGTGAAGGAGCATTTCCACCTGCCGCCTGATGCCAGCGTAACGATACAAAAGTTTTATGAACTGATCCATACAGATGACAGGGAGCCAACCCGCCTGGCCATAGAAGCAAGCATCTCGGGAAGAACTCCCTACAAGGTGGATTACCGTACGGTCAACCCGGACACCGGAGCGTTCAAGTGGATACGGGCGATTGGACGAACATTCTACGCCGCCGACGGCACCCCAACCCGTTTCGACGGAGTGACACTTGACGTCAGCGACCAGAAACAGGCTGAGGAAAATTTGAAGGAAAGTGAACAGCGGTTTCGACTATTGGCTGATGCCGCACCTGTTTTAATTTGGGTCAGCGGAACAGGCAAGTTGCGCTCCTGGTTCAATTTTCATTGGCTGGCTTTCACAGGCCGTTCGATGGCCCAGGAGACCGGTCATGGCTGGATCGAGGGTGTCCACCCAGATGACCTCAACAACTACCTCCAAAGCTACAATGCAGCACTCAACGCCCGAAAACCTTTCACAATAGAGTACCGTCTGCGTCAATATGACGGGGAGTTCCGCTGGTTGATTGATAATGGTGTACCGCGCTTCACGTCGGCAGGC
>NZ_JBMPOS010000077.1:0-891 GCF_049340345.1 Undibacterium sp. Di27W
TCGTCGCAACGAGGTTGCCTGCAGCGTTGTATTGCAGCTCAGTGACTTCACCCAGTGGACTGATGGTTTTGGCGACTCTGCCCAGTTTGTCGTACAGGGTACGGACGATCATGTCGCTGGCACTGGCACTGGCGGTGACAGGAATAACGCTGATGTTGGCTGCTGCATTGCCGGTCTGAAGGACCTGGCCTTTGAGTTGCTGGAACTGGCTATCTGTCAGGGCATTGGCGCGGGCAATGGTCTGGACGCGCTGACCCAGGACATTGTAGATGTATTGGGTGACTTCACCTTTGCCATTGATGTCGGCCTGCAAATTGCCTGCGGCATCGTAGATGTGCAGTTGTTCGACACCGGTCGGGTCTTTGGCATAGACGAGGCGGCCCAGGGCATCATAGCCGTAGCTGGTGGTGAGTTCGCCACCGAGGGTGCTGCTGAGTAAATGGCCTTGATTGTCATACACTTGGGTGTCGATGCGGCCACTGGTGTTGTGCTGGATGATTTTGTGGTTGGCATCATCGTATTCGGTGTAGCTGGTCTTTTGCAGGGCGTCGGTGGTGCTGAGTTGACGGCCCAGGCCGTCGTAGGTGTAGCTGGTTTGGTTGTTGAGTGCATCAACAGTCATCAGCAGGTTACCAGCAACATCGTAGGTGTAGCGGGTGATACTGTGGCTACCATCAGCCACGCCTGTGCCGTCGCTATTGACTTTGGCATAGGTGGTACTGGTGCTGAGCTGGCCACGGGTGTTGTAGCTGTAGTCGCTGCGGGTGGTATTGCTTTGGATCTGGGAGGTGCTCCAGCTTTGCAGTTGGCCCAGACTCAGGAGTCCAGTCGTGCCGAGCCCGGCTACGGGGTAGCTGACGTTGGTGAAGTGGATCTCGGCTGTTTTTTGGC
>NZ_JBMPOS010000078.1:0-870 GCF_049340345.1 Undibacterium sp. Di27W
ACCCGGCGACACTCTGGCATAGTCAACACTCGCTGGGTAACCTGGCGTGGAACACCATGTGCCCGCAAGTATTCTAGAGCACAAGCAGTTCCTACTGTTTGCTGCAGGGACAATCCATGCTCAACCTTAGCCTCAGTGGCAGAATCGACTCGATCCATCACTTCAGAATTGGTGGAATGCTCAGGGTTTTGCAAGAACGTAAAATGGCTAATTGACATGTGAATCTCCTAGTCCCATCATTAAAAAAGATGCGGAAAAACGTACCGAAATCATCGTTCCCACAGACTTTTGCAGACAAGAGAATACACCGAATTAGCAACCATAATTTGTTAGGTTCATATTTTTTCGCTTATTTTTTGCGCTTTATCTGATGAAGCACAAACCTCGTTTTTAGTACTATTAATTTGCAGATATCGGTAGTAGAAATTGTTTCAACATCAGCGCAGGTACGTCGCTTGCCGGTACTGGGCGAGAAATAAAATAGCCTTGAATTTCGTCGCAGTTAAGCTGCCGGAGCGCATCCACTTGCTCCTGGGTTTCTACACCTTCCGCAACAACCGTCATATCCAGCGCCTGCGCCATCGATACGATTGCTTTAAAAAAGATATCACCTTCTTTAGACTTCGTAAGTTCATTGGTAAAAACTCGATCTATTTTTAAGATATCCATGTCCAGGCGTTGAAGTTGTGACAAAGATGAATAGCCTGTTCCAAAGTCATCCACCAACAACTTAATGCCCAACTCCCGAATCTCGCACAAATCCGTAATAATGGTATTGTCCTCGCCCATCATTGCAGATTCTGTGATTTCTACCTCAAGGAGGCTAGAATCAATACCGCAATTTTTTAAGCAGTCAGATAGTTTTTTCGG
>NZ_JBMPOS010000079.1:0-848 GCF_049340345.1 Undibacterium sp. Di27W
AAGCTGCCGGCAGAACACAATCAGATTTACAAAACCAAACCAGAAAACATCACCCTGTCGATCAACAAGGATGGTGATTTGTACTGGAACGGCAGCATGAAATCGCTGGGCGGCCAGGATGCCCTGTTTGACAAGCTTGCGTTAGAAGCAGTCAAGATCCCGCAACCGGAGTTGCATATCCGCGGTGATCAGAATGCCCGTTACGAGTTTGTCGGCAAAACCATCCTGACGGCACAACGTGCCGGTATCGCCAAGGTTGGCTTCGTGATTGAACCGCCACCACGGAACTAAGACAGTAGGGTGCGCCGTGCGCACCTCAAAGCAAGACCTCTCAACACAGAGACACAGAGACACAGAGAAGGGCAAGAGGAGAAGTTGATCGCAGCTCGTCTCACCTGATCCTCACCTGGTCATTACGCGCAGCATGTATTAAAAAGCTTTTCTCTGTGGTTTTCCTCTGTGACTCTGTGCCTCTGTGGTGAAGATTTTTGGTTTTGCAGGTAAATAATTCGTGAAGGAAGCATTATGGGTATGCAAATGGGTTCCGGCGGTGGTTCAGCCGATCCGGAAGTGATGATAGAAATGAACATGACGCCTTTGATTGACGTCATGCTGGTGTTGATCATCATGTTGATCATCACCATTCCAATTCAGAATCATGCTGTGAATCTGAACTTGCCGACAGGTCCATCGCCACCACCACCAACACCACCTGTGGTAGTTGATATTGATGTGGACTTTGATGGTACCGTGGCCTGGAATGGCACGACAGTCAACAGCGCTGAACTCGAAGCCAAGCTGACCGAAGCCGCTTCACAGAAAGATCAGCCTGAAGTGCATCTGCGTCC
>NZ_JBMPOS010000080.1:0-834 GCF_049340345.1 Undibacterium sp. Di27W
TACCACGGCAGGGTTCGTGACTGGGGTGAAGTCGTAACAAGGTAGCCGTATCGGAAGGTGCGGCTGGATCACCTCCTTTCTAGAGTAGCGCGTAGTTAAGTGTCCACACTTATTGACTGTTAATGATAATGAACAGAGAACGGTTTGCGTCGGGGTAGCAATGACCGGACAGCGACTGAAGTTCAGTAGCGGGTCTGTAGCTCAGTTGGTTAGAGCACCGTGTTGATAACGCGGGGGTCGTTGGTTCGAGCCCAACCAGACCCACCAAATCGATCAAACGAAAGTAGAAACCTACTTTCGTTTGGGATAGATGGCTAAAAATGACTGGCAAAGCCAGATAATTTTTAGAAGTAAAAGCGACGCAAAAGCGGCGGTTTTACAGGTAGTGGATCCTAATGGGGGATTAGCTCAGCTGGGAGAGCACCTGCTTTGCAAGCAGGGGGTCGTCGGTTCGATCCCGTCATCCTCCACCAAGAAATCACAAACCTAAGTCAGTGCAGTAAGTGAGCACCGAGGTTTAGGTTTGTACTTTCAAAGCGAAAGACATAGTAATAAAAGTAGTTCTCGTTCTTTAACAATTTAGAAGAAGTAAAGTAGAAATAATCAAAATTATTTCTGTAAAGAGAAGTCAGCGACGACAGTTGTTGATGGAAATTATGGAAGGGTTGTGATTGTATCGAACAAACATAGTATTAAAAAGAGTTTGAAAAAGCTGTCGAAAGACAAGTTTTAGAAAAAATCAAATTCCTTGAGATACGGCAAACGCTAAAGTAATACTCATAAGTAGTAAAGAACTATAACCGGTTCTTGGTGATGAACCTGATGTTGAAGCAA
>NZ_JBMPOS010000081.1:0-821 GCF_049340345.1 Undibacterium sp. Di27W
GATAAGGAAGATGATCAGCAAGACCAGCATGACGTCTACCAGCGGGGTGGTGTTGATGGTGCTATTGACTTCGTCTTCGCCATCACCATCATTGCCAATTGCCATTGCCATAATGTGTTCTCTTTCAAATTACTGAATACGGAAGACCTCTCACCACAGAGACACAGAGTCACAGAGGAAAACCACAGAGAAAACCCTTTCATTACGTGCTGCTTGCAATGATCAGGGGAAATGATCTGTTATCAGTTTCAGCAAAAGGTTTTTCCTCTTGCCTTTCTCTGTGTCTCTGTGCCTCTGTGTTGAGAGGTCTTCTGGTGTTAATCAGTGATTGCTAATTATTTTTTAGCAGCTGTTTTACCCATATTGCCGGACAGGACAACAGAGTGCAGGTCAGCGGAGAAAGCACGTACGTCTTCCATGGCGCTCTTGTTGCGGCGTACCAGGAAGTTGTAACCCAGAACAGCAGGAACAGCCACCGCCAGACCAATCGCGGTCATGATCAGCGCTTCACCCACTGGGCCCGCTACTTTGTCGATAGACGCCTGACCGGACATACCGATCGCTGTCAGCGCATGGTAGATACCCCATACTGTACCGAACAGACCAACGAACGGTGCTGTAGAACCAACAGTCGCCAGGAAAGCCAGGCCGTCTTGCAGGCGGCTTTGTACTTTATCAACAGCGCGCTGGATGGACATGGATACCCAGGTATTCAAGTCGATTTGTTCCAGCAAAGCACCTTCATGGTGTTCTGTGGCTTTGATGCCAGAGTCAGCGATGAAGCGGAATGGGCTGCCTTCTTTGAGGGAAGCTGCACCAGC
>NZ_JBMPOS010000082.1:0-806 GCF_049340345.1 Undibacterium sp. Di27W
TAAAATCCAGCATAAAAGTATATCCAAAATCCAGCAAGAAACCAGCCAAAAAAATTCATCAAGCATCAGCATAAAACACGTACCCCTACAACACCTATGACGCCCTGAACCGCCAGCTCATCGCCGATGGTGTCAATAAGAGTAGCGCTGTCGACAGCCAAGGCCAGGAAATCTATGACATCGCCATCAGCGACACCCAGGGTCACCAGTTTGCCTATGATGGAGAAGGCCGCCGCACCCTGGACCGCAGCTATACCAAAAAAATCGTCGTCGGTGCAGATAAGCAGACCAGTGGCTACATAGACGAAACCTATGGCTACGACATCATAGGACGATTAGACACCACCACCCGTGAAGGCTTCATCATCGATCAAAGGCGTTACACCGCCAATAGCCAGCTCGAACGAAGCGGTGTCACCAATGACCTCATGCAAAAATTGCGTAAATTTGATTTTATGCGCAAAGCCTTTAGCGACGCCAATGTCAGCACCGAGTTCACCATGTATGAATATGAAAGTGATCTCACCAATAACTACCCTGATCTTCCAAAAGACAGGGTCAACCAGGTCCTGCTCCAGCAAGTGCATATAGCCAATGTTGATAACCGCTATAGTAATACCCGCTTCATCAACGACGCAGCAGGCAACTTAAAAAGATATACCCATGACGCCGCCTATGGTGTTGACTATAATTACAACACAGCCGACCAGTTCGACAACTACCAGGTCAGCACCATCAAGGCCGATAGTGGCGGAGGCACCACCACCAACACCTACGACGTCAATGGCCACCTCATCAGCGTCGAC
>NZ_JBMPOS010000083.1:0-713 GCF_049340345.1 Undibacterium sp. Di27W
GCCTCCCACACAGGCACCATCACCATCGGCACAACCGCTGGTGTAGGCGTTGCTGGTACATTCATCAACTTTGACACCAACACCACCACCACAGCAGGTACAGTCGGTATCGGCGGCATCAGCCAACTCGACACATCCGGTCTGGCTGTTGATGCACTCAAAGGTATCGCTGATCTGTCCCTGAACGCTGGTCAAGTGAAACTGGTTGCAGCGACGATCGACGCTTCTGCTGAATTGTCCAACGTTACTGTCCGCGTTTCCACAAGCGGTGCAGCCAACGGCGCGCAAAACATCAAAATGGGTGCTGGTAACGACACAGTGATCTTCGATAACATCAAAGATACACGTGCTGGTCTGACGATCTCCGACACAGTCGTAGGTGGCGCTGGTAACGACACACTCGTCATCGACGGCGACCTGACAGGTGCAGCACTGGGCGACACCATCGCACTGGGCGCGTCTGAATGGACTAACGTTTCCGGTTTCGAAACAATCCGTCTGGTTGGCACATCCAACAATGCTGGCGTAGCTGGTGCTGGTAACTACCGTCTGACATTGACAGATGCCCTGATCGCAGCCAACAACAACGGCGGCGTACTGGCGATTGTCAACGACAACGACACAGGCAACAACGGTGCTAACTCTGCTGACCTGACAGCTGGTACAGGCATTGAAAGCGCAGTCGTCATCGACGCACGTACACTGAGCGCAAC
>NZ_JBMPOS010000084.1:0-711 GCF_049340345.1 Undibacterium sp. Di27W
TTGCTTCAACATCAGGTTCATCACCAAGAACCGGTTATAGTTCTTTACTACTTATGAGTATTACTTTAGCGTTTGCCGTATCTCAAGGAATTTGATTTTTTCTAAAACTTGTCTTTCGACAGCTTTTCAAACTCTTTTTAATACTATGTTTGTTCGATACAATCACAACCCTTCCATAATTTCCACTCACAACTGTCGTTGCAAGCTTCTCTTTACAGAAATAATTTTGATTATTTCTACTTTACTTCTTCTAAATTGTTAAAGAACGAGAACTACTTTTATTACTATGTCTTTCGCTTTGAAAGTACAAACCTAAATCTCTACGCCTTCACTACGGCACTGACTTACGTTTGCACTGTCGAGATCTTGTGGTGGGTCTGGTTGGGCTCGAACCAACGACCCCCGCGTTATCAACACGGTGCTCTAACCAACTGAGCTACAGACCCGATTCCTATACTTCTACCAGAATCTTGGTGGAGGATGACGGGATCGAACCGACGACCCCCTGCTTGCAAAGCAGGTGCTCTCCCAGCTGAGCTAATCCCCCTTTCGGGAACATGATCTCTTACCTGTGTTCTCTATTCATCATTAACAGTCAATAAGTGTGGACACTTAACTACGCGCTACTCTAGAAAGGAGGTGATCCAGCCGCACCTTCCGATACGGCTACCTTGTTACGACTTCACCCCAGTCACGAACCCTGCCGTGGTA
>NZ_JBMPOS010000085.1:0-647 GCF_049340345.1 Undibacterium sp. Di27W
GGTGGTTGTGGAGGTTTGGGACAAGTCATCATGATCGTTGTGGCCGTGGTGGTGACGATCTATACGGCGGGGGCGATGACCACTGAAGCATTAAGCTTTATGCAAACGATGCAAGCAGGTGCAGCTGCATTAGGCAGTGCTGGCAGTGTCGGAGGTTTAGGGGTGGCGATGGCTGCAGGTGCGGCTGGTTCTATCGCCAGTCAAGCAGTAGGTATTGCTATCGGCGCGCAAAAAGACTTCAACTGGAAAGGCGTGGCCCTCTCAGCCATAGGCGCAGGAGTGACAGCAGGTATCGGTGGGCTTGCCCAGTCAGGAGGCATGTTATCAGCCCTTAATGGCAGTGAACTTCCTCAGGTGATAGGACGAGCAATGTTAGGTAATGCCGTTAGTCAAGGCATAGGCATTGCCACTGGTCTACAGGACAGTTTTAACTGGCGCAATGTGGCAGCCTCAGGAGTTGGAGCAGGAGTTGGTAGTCAAGTCGGAGGTTGGTTAGGCGATAACAAAGTCTTTGGAGAAGTAGGCAATTACTGGAGTGACGTTGCACGTGGCACAGTGAGTGGCTTTGCATCTGGTGTTACTGTTGCAGCGATGCGTGGTGGTAAGATAGAGATGGCGCAGATTGCCAGGGATGCCTTTGGCAATGC
>NZ_JBMPOS010000086.1:0-644 GCF_049340345.1 Undibacterium sp. Di27W
GAGATGGTACCACCATGCATATGTACCAGACCCTTTACAAGTGAGAGCCCTATACCCAAACCGCCAGTCGTCTTCTCCAGTGTCCGGTCAACTTGAGTAAACATACCGAACACTCGCTCAAGCATGGATGCGGGGATGCCGATCCCGTTATCCGATACTGTCAGAACCACCTCCTTGGAGTCGCAAAGCACCGTCACACGTATCTGCCCTCCGTGATTTGTGTACTTCGCCGAATTATTCAGCAGATTTGACACGACTTGGGCCAAGCGAATAGGGTCGCCTTCAACGAAAATTGGATCGTCCGGAAGGGATACGGTGAGTTCGTGCCCTTGCTGATCGATCATTGGTCGACTTGTCTCCAGAGCGGCAGTGATGACATCCTGAAGTTGAACTCGCTCCATGCGTAGTTCAAGCTTACCTGACGTCAATCGGCTGACATCTAGAAGATCATCAACCAACCGTGCTAACTGTAGAAGCTGACGTTCCATCATTGATCTGACCTTCTCAATGGGAGCGTTTACCCCAATCAGCTGCATCAATTGCAGGCCACTACGGATCGGAGCCAAAGGATTGCGGAGTTCGTGCGCCAATGTTGCAAGAAACTCGTCCTTTTTGCGATCTGCATCTCGTAATTTGCTTTCGGC
>NZ_JBMPOS010000087.1:0-644 GCF_049340345.1 Undibacterium sp. Di27W
GAGATGGTACCACCATGCATATGTACCAGACCCTTTACAAGTGAGAGCCCTATACCCAAACCGCCAGTCGTCTTCTCCAGTGTCCGGTCAACTTGAGTAAACATACCGAACACTCGCTCAAGCATGGGCGCAGGGATGCCGATCCCGTTATCCAATACTGTCAGTACCACCTCCTTGGAGTCGCAAAGCACCGACACACGTATCTGCCCTCCGTGATTTGTGTACTTCGCCGAATTATTCAGCAGATTTGACACGACTTGGGCCAGGCGAATAGGGTCGCCTTCAACGAAAATTGGATCGTCCGGAAGAGATACAGTGAGTTCGTGCCCTTGCTGATCGATCATTGGTCGACTTGTCTCCAGAGCGGCAGTGATGACATCCTGGAGTTGAACTCGCTCCATGCGTAGTTCAAGCTTACCTGACGTCAATCGGCTGATGTCTAGAAGATCATCAACCAACCGTGCTAGCTGTAGAAGCTGACGTTCCATCATTGATCTGACCTTCTCAATGGGAGCGCTTACCCCAATCAGCTGCATCAATTGCAGGCCACTACGGATCGGAGCCAAAGGATTGCGGAGTTCGTGCGCCAATGTTGCAAGAAACTCGTCCTTTTTGCGATCTGCATCTCGTAATTTGCTTTCGGC
>NZ_JBMPOS010000088.1:0-625 GCF_049340345.1 Undibacterium sp. Di27W
AGGCTACTAAAATCTTTATAGCTATCAAAATACCCATGCGCCGCTGATCCACGTGCATGCACAACACGTTCGGGAATGCGCTCATGATCGAAATGGGTAATTTTTTCACGCAGGATGAAATCTTCCATTGCGGTAGGGCCGCGCAGCCCTATCTTGAGCGAATTCTGGTTATCTGCAACCGGCACACCCTGATTGGTGGTCAGGCGCTGGTTTGAACCATCTGCTCTGACCCGATCAAGTGAACCGATAGTTTCATTGACACCCAAGGCTGGCTGGCCCGTACCAACTTTATCAGAGGCGACTGATTCCATTACAGTACTTGCTGTGGCATTAGGAGAACCAGGTTCGACAGTCGCACCTGAAACAGGATTGCGGCTTAACTCACCATATTCATTCGCCTTGTTAGGATTTTCTGGCATGGCTGCAGCAACTTCAAATGCATTGCCAACTTTTTCAATCAGGGATGGTGAGGTAGCATCCATTGCCCCCAGTGATGCGGGCAATTCATTGGTGGATGGGCCAGAGACGGTGCTTAATACTGAGCCGGCACCGTCCGTGGACGACGGAGAAATTGATTTAGTCATTGCGGGAGCCTTTAAAAGTCAACCAGATCCAACTACATCAG
>NZ_JBMPOS010000089.1:0-617 GCF_049340345.1 Undibacterium sp. Di27W
TGGGCCAAAAGCAGGCTGCGCGTAGTAAGGCACCCAAGGCGAAAGATTTTACTAACTGCCGTGCTACACGCAGTCATGCATTAACAGATGCAGAACGTCTGACCAACCGTCGCAAGTCAAGCATACGTGCCAAGGTAGAGCATGCCTTTGGGATCATCAAGCGCGTGTTTGGATTTGCGAAGGTGCGTTATCGCGGATTGCAGAAGAACGCGCATCGCCTGTTTGTCACTTGTGCGCTGGCGAATCTATTCATGGTCCGCAGGCGCTTGATGCGCATGCAAGGGGCATAGTGTGCCAATTGCGCGAGAAATCGCGCAAGAACAAGGGAAATTCGGAGAAATCTGTCCTAATTTCCACTAAAAAACATGCTCTTGTGAGCATGTTTTATGAATGAGCAGCACTTGGTTTCGAAGTTTAAGAAAATTAGAACTTAAACAGATGTTCCCTAAAAATTTTATCCCCTATGTACGCTGCCGTACGACGAAGCCCTTAAGTGATAGATACACTCGGTTCTCTTCTTCTGGAGGTCAATTATGAAAATCGATTTCAAATTTGAAAAGCCTATGCGGGCATGTAGCATTATTGCTGCCGCCTCTTTGCTGGCAATATCTGCTGTC
>NZ_JBMPOS010000090.1:0-602 GCF_049340345.1 Undibacterium sp. Di27W
TTTTAACAAAAGCTTTAGACATGAAAATGTCCCTTCAGCTATCCCTATTCATCGCTTTCAAAAACAAGTAGAAACACAGGAAATGAATCGGATGAACATGTCGAAAAGGACATGCCTATTAAAAGGCTAAGTAGATATATTATTATTCTTTTAATTAAGTATAGGCTCATTAAATCAAATGTCGAGAGTTTAATTTTTTTATATTTATTACTATTTTGATGTAGATACCCATAGCGTTCCTGATGCATATGCAATCGTACTTCTTGAAGACGACTACTAGCCTTCGACGAGCTATCAGAAGATGAAATGTTCGTATTTAGGTGGCTACTTCAATGAGAATGGCGCAATTTTTGCAGGCGAGCCGCTATAAATGAATGACTTCCTAGATGTCTCGATTTAAATCTAGCCCAAATTTAGCAAATCTGCTTGCATGGACCGTAATGCAAAGCAAATACGCCACCCTGGAATGAGCGCGTTGTGTCTATGTCTGGAAACCCAGGGGCTACATAGCGCCAGTTGATCCAATCGATAGACTAGGACGAAGTCAAATAGCCCGCCTGACAGAAGACTTTGCTCAGCTCTCTACTAGGCCACGTACAGCA
>NZ_JBMPOS010000091.1:0-595 GCF_049340345.1 Undibacterium sp. Di27W
TTCTGCCAGTGCCTGCTCTTCAGTGGCAGACTGGTAGATGCGCTTTAAATCGGCAGTGACTTCTCTGTAGTCTTTCCAGGAGACATATTTCAGGCTGTTGCGCACCATGTGCACTATGCAGAGCTGATACGGGTCTGTGGGTATTCGGCAGCAATAGCCTCAGGGAAGCCTTTCAAGCCATCGACACAGGCTATCAGAATATCCTGCACGCCCCGGCTTTTGAGTTCTGTCAGGACGGATAGCCAGAACTTGGCGCCTTCATTCTCCGACATCCATAGACCCAGCAAATCTTTGTGGCCCTCCATATTTACACCCAATGCCAGATAGACGGCCTTGTTGATGACGCGCATGTTGTCACGGATCTTGATGACGATGCAGTCCAGATAGACGATGGGATAAACCGCATCCAGAGGACGGGCTTGCCACTGTGTAATTTGTTCCAGTACCCGTTCTGTGACTTTGGAGACTAGGGTGGCTGATACGTCGGCGTCATACATTTCCTTGAACGCGTCGACGATTTCCCGGGTGCTTAAGCCTTTGGCATAGAGCGCCAGAATCTGATCATCCATCTGGGTTAAGCGGCTTTGGTGCTTGC
>NZ_JBMPOS010000092.1:0-594 GCF_049340345.1 Undibacterium sp. Di27W
AGCAATCGAGCGCCAAGCCATTGACAGGCGTGATTAAATTCAACTTCTCTTTGAGCGTTAAAAAGAAACGTTCAATCCTACCATTCTGCCAGGGCTTGCCCGGTTCGCTAAATTCCTGACGTATCCCTAATTCCTTCAAAGCCCGCCGGAATTTTTTACTGCGAAACACAGATGCATTATCTGTGCGAATCATGTGCGGCTTATCGAACAACTTGATCGTTGCTGTGACATGCTCAAGTATCACTGCCGACGTCGCCAACTCCAAACGCTGCAACAGCAAATTCATACGCGTACCATGATCCACAATACCCGGAATAAAATGGCTCACACCATCTGCATCCACTTTACCCGTTCCATCTATACACCACCGCCAATTTGCAGGACTGGGTTCTGGAAAACGATTCCGCGTCTCTTTACGTATTGCCTCCATTTCTGAACGATACTTCTGTATCCAGTTATACACTGTCCCCAAACTAATCGTCATACCCCTATGTGCATAGAGCCGATTCAATTCCATCATGATCTGGCGATAGCTTTTACCTTGTGCAAATCTGTCCAATACAAAATGCAAAACCCAGCGCGGTTTCGCTTTGC
>NZ_JBMPOS010000093.1:0-588 GCF_049340345.1 Undibacterium sp. Di27W
ACATGGCAATATCGGCATTTTTTAATAGAATTTCAGTGGTGTCACCATCGAGCGGGTAGAGACTGATACCGATTGACGCACCAATCTGATGTTTTTGCCCCTCCCACCAGAAAGGCTGCTGGAAGGCATCGCCGATACGCTCCGCGACACGAGTTGGCTGACTCTCCCTTTCTACCGGCTCCAGTACAACCAGGAACTCGTCTCCACCTAAGCGCACAACATTGTCAGATGGCCGCAATACAGATAACAATCTGGATGCAACTGATTTCAGTAACTGGTCGCCAGCAATATGGCCTTGGGAATCATTCACGTTTTTAAAACCATCCAGATCAACAAATAGCAATGCCAACATTTGTTTGGTCGTTTTTGCCCTCTGTATCGCTTTTGGCAAATACTCCATTAGCCAATGCCTGTTATACAAACCGGTCAACATGTCTTTCGTCGCCAGGCGCTGGAGTTCCTTTTCAGCTTCTTTTCTCTCGCTAATATCCTGTATCGTCACTGCCAGGCCAGAACCAGAACGAGTGAGACGACGTCTGGCCCACGCCATATGCAATGGACTCAACTCCGATAATTCATATTCATCCT
>NZ_JBMPOS010000094.1:0-588 GCF_049340345.1 Undibacterium sp. Di27W
AGGATGAATATGAATTATCGGAGTTGAGTCCATTGCATATGGCGTGGGCCAGACGTCGTCTCACTCGTTCTGGTTCTGGCCTGGCAGTGACGATACAGGATATTAGCGAGAGAAAAGAAGCTGAAAAAGAACTTCAGCGCCTGGCGACGAAAGACATGTTGACCGGTTTGTATAACAGGCACTGGCTAATGGAGTATTTGCCAAAAGCGATACAGAGGGCAAAAACGACCAAACAAATGTTGGCACTGCTATTTATTGATCTGGACGGTTTTAAGAACGTGAATGATTCCCAAGGCCATATTGCTGGCGACCAGTTACTGAAATCAGTTGCATCCAGATTGTTATCTGTATTGCGGCCATCTGACAATGTCGTACGCCTAGGCGGAGACGAGTTCCTGGTTGTACTGGAGCCGGTAGAAAGGGAGAGTCAGCCAACTCGTGTCGCGGAGCGTATCGGCGACGCCTTCCAGCAGCCTTTCTGGTGGGAGGGGCAAAAACATCAGATTGGTGCGTCAATCGGTATCAGTCTCTACCCGCTCGATGGTGACACCACTGAAATTCTATTAAAAAATGCCGATATTGCCATGT
>NZ_JBMPOS010000095.1:0-582 GCF_049340345.1 Undibacterium sp. Di27W
ACACCTACGACGGCCTGGGCCGTCAACTCAGTACCACCGACGCCCTGCAAAAGACCAGCTACACCGAATACGATGACGCCAACCACAAAATCATCCAGCACAACACCAGTGGCCGCATCGACACCCAGGTCTACGACAACCAGGGGCACCTGCTCAGCAACACCCTCGGTGGCGAACTCACCACCAGCTACGGCTACGATGCCCTGGGCAGGCTCGTCTATGCCAAAGACCCGACCGGCGTCGAACAACTGCACATCTACGATGCCGCAGGCAATTTGCAGGCCGACATCAATGGCAAAGGCGAAGTCACCCAATACATCTACAACATCCTTGGTCAACGCGTCCAGACCATTGCCCGCGCCAATGCCCTGACAGATAGCCAGTTCCAGCAACTCAAAGGCCAGGTCCTTCAGACCGGCAATGCAGCAGCCAACATCAGTGTTATTCCTGTCACCGCCAGTGCCAGCGACATGATCGTCCGTACCCTGTACGACAAACTGGGCAGAGTCGCCAAAACCATCAGTCCACTGGGTGAAGTCACTGAGCTGCAATACAACGCTGCAGGCAACCTCGTTGCGACGA
>NZ_JBMPOS010000096.1:0-574 GCF_049340345.1 Undibacterium sp. Di27W
TTAAATTTTATCCATTTCGACCTGGACCTTTGAATGATGGACACAGCGAGCAAATTGTATCGCAAAGCGATTCCAATAAAATAGGCTTGGTCAGCCAAGCCGAGAAACCGGCGTTTTGCGCTTCAGTCGTGTTACGCTCTCGTCCCAACCCACTCGCTGCAATGACAGGCAATGTCCGCAAATGAGGCATTGCCCTCAACGATTGGATAAATTCAAAACCATCCATGTCTGGCATTGAAATATCCGAAACTACCACATCGAATTGAGCACTTGCTAGAAGACCCAGTCCCTGCTTTGCCGATGAAGCTACCTGTACGATTGCTCCTTCTGACTCAAGTAATTCTTTAAACATTGACAACATGTCTTCCGAATCATCCACTAGCAGTAAACTGCAGCCTGTGATTCTAGGTTTAGCGGAATCAAAATCATGCCCTGTCAAACCCATTGCTACATGAGAGAGAGGAAGCCGTAAGGTAAACGTACTACCTTGACCTACACCATTTGAATTAGCGACAACCGTGCCGCCATGTAGTTCAGTTATCTGCTGCACCAGTGCCAAGCCGATGCCAAGACC
>NZ_JBMPOS010000097.1:0-561 GCF_049340345.1 Undibacterium sp. Di27W
CTGCATCGGTCTTTGTGAGCAGGTGACCGGCTGTGTCGTAGCTGTAGCTGGTGGCATTGCCCTGGGCATCGGTCAAACTGGCGATGTTGCCTGCATTATCGTAGCCGTAACGCAGGGTGCTTGTCTGACCATTGGCTGCGGGGGCGGTGATGCTGTCAAAGCGTTTGTCTGTGGTGAGGCTGTAGACGGTGACGTTGCCAAAGGCATCAGTGACTTTGGTTTGACGATTGACGGTGTCGTAATCAAACCGGGTAACGTTGTTGTAGGCGTCGGTGAGGCTGGCGACACGGGATTCGCCATCGACGATGATGTAGCTGAATTTCTGGACGCTGCCATCGGTTTGGATGATGCTGTCGATGAG
Organism: Undibacterium sp. Di27W; assembly: GCF_049340345.1. Taxonomy (NCBI): domain Bacteria; kingdom Pseudomonadati; phylum Pseudomonadota; class Betaproteobacteria; order Burkholderiales; family Oxalobacteraceae; genus Undibacterium; species Undibacterium sp. Di27W. The sequence continues at coordinate 362 of NZ_JBMPOS010000097.1, forward strand.
ATTACCTGCACCGGCGTAAGTGTAGGTGGTGGCGTAGACTTTGCCATCGGTGATGCTGGCGTCTTCGGGACTAAGGTCGAGCAGGACCTGGCTCAGGCGGTTTTGAGCATCGTAGGTGTAGCGGGTGTTGCTGGTGACTTTGCCATCGGCGGCGACTATGCGTTCCTGGCTGAGGTTGTTGCCTGTGTAGATGAATTCTA
>NZ_JBMPOS010000098.1:0-559 GCF_049340345.1 Undibacterium sp. Di27W
GTTGGCTGATGCCGCCGATACCGACTGTACCTGCTGTGGTGGTGGTGTTGGTGTCAAAGTTGATGAATGTACCAGCAACGCCTACACCAGCGGTTGTGCCGATGGTGATGGTGCCTGTGTGGGAGGCAACGCTTTGCAGGGAGACAGTGTTGCTTTCTGTGTCGCCGTCAACGATGGTGACGTTTTCTACTGCGTTTGTGTTCAGACCGAAGTTGAAACGTGGGTCTGTGTTCAAGCCGTCAGAAATGGTCACTGCAACTGTGTCGCTTGCACCGCTGTCTGTTGCCAGGTTGGCGCTGATGGTTGCTTGGCCGATGGCATTGGAGTTGGTGTCACCATGTTTGATGGTGATGGCTGCTGCTTGAACTGCTGTCAGGTTGTTCAGTGTGAACACGTCTGTACCAGCTGTTGGTGTGTTGTTTGGTACACCTACTGTGTTGGAGACGTTGCGAACCAATACGCCTGTCACATCTGGCAGTTTGGCGAAGTCAACTGAAGAAGAAGCATTGTTCAACAGAACTTGAACTTGTTCTACTTTAGTCACGATGGAGGAACCCGT
>NZ_JBMPOS010000099.1:0-492 GCF_049340345.1 Undibacterium sp. Di27W
TAGATGATAATGAAGATGCCGCAAATGCGCTCGGCCAGCTTCTCGAAATGATGGATAACGAGGTTGCTACCGCCTATGATGGAGAGACAGGATTCAAGGTCGCCAGGGCATTCCAGCCTGGCATCGTACTGTGTGATATCGGTATGCCGAAGATGAACGGCTACGACACCGCACGAGCTATCAGAGCCGAAGAATGGGGTAAGGATGTCGTACTTGTAGCATTGACTGGATGGAATCAAGGAAAGGACATGCAAAAGAGCGTGGATGCCGGATTTGATCATCATTTGGTTAAACCAGTAGAAGTCGATGCGCTGATGGCGTTGTTCGGGGCGAGCCAAGATAAATCTAGTAATCAGACATAAGCATTATGTAATAACGTCCCAAACGTTTTTCACATTTCGACTAAGAAGGATTGACTAAAGTCTTTAAAGCGTTGATAGCGTCGGGCAGCGATACATTGTCGTAAGGCACTACCGCTCCTAGATTCAATCT
>NZ_JBMPOS010000100.1:0-475 GCF_049340345.1 Undibacterium sp. Di27W
TGTGCGTTTGCTAGCTGAATTGACCCTGTCAGTTTGATCCACCTTCCACTTCCTGGCGAAGGCGGCCACCCGGTCATACGACCCTTCAAATCCCAGTTCTTTCAGATCCAGATGAAGTTGTTTCAAGCTTCGTCGCTGCTTACGATTCTTGCCAGCTTCGGTTTTAAGCCAGCTTGACAGCTGTAATGCATATTTATCGATGGCACTGGCTGTTTGTCGTTCTGCATAGGCAGGCTCAGTGACTTCAGAGCGAAGATAGCGCCGGACAGTGTTGCGAGAGATGCCCAGTCGTCTGGCGATCTCCCGTAATGGAATCTGGTCACGAATGTGCCAGCGTCGAATAATACCTAGTAATGCCACGTCAATCACTCCTGCTCCCTACTCATCAAGATAAGTAGGATTGTGTGCTAAACGTGGGTCAATTTTAGATGCAATTTATCCAGCAAAGTGGGTCAATTTTCAGTGCAAATCAACA
>NZ_JBMPOS010000101.1:0-459 GCF_049340345.1 Undibacterium sp. Di27W
GACCGTGGCGGTTACACGGTTCTCAGCATCATAGAAGTTGTAGCTAATCGCGTCTTGGGACGGATTTTGGGTGATGAGGCTGCTCAACTGGCTGTTGACTTGCGCTGCCTTGTTCTGGGTTGCATACGCAATGATCGTCGTCTGGCGCCCTGCACTGTCATAGCGGTATTCAACGATGCTGCCTTCTGCATCGACTGTGCCAATTAATTTCTGGCCTTGATCATAATAACGGTAGCTGCTGCGGTCTTTGACTGGGTCTGCTGTGACCTGGATCTCTTCTGCTTTGGCATTGATGCCGACACTGGACGGATTGAGGGTGTTGGCGCGCTGTATCGTCGCAACGAGGTTGCCTGCAGCGTTGTATTGCAGCTCAGTGACTTCACCCAGTGGACTGATGGTTTTGGCGACTCTGCCCAGTTTGTCGTACAGGGTACGGACGATCATGTCGCTGGCACTGGC
>NZ_JBMPOS010000102.1:0-451 GCF_049340345.1 Undibacterium sp. Di27W
GGAATCTCTGATTAAGTAAACGCATTCTGATTCAGAAACGTTAATAGAAGCATCATCCACAGTCAATCATTAAAGCCATGAGACAGACTACATTTGCCCAAGGAAGCTTTGAACGTTACGCCAAGACGACGAAGCGGGCGGTATTTCTATCTGAGATGAATCAGGTTGTGCCTTGGTCAATGCTGAGCGAGCTGGTTGAGCCTCATTATCCGAAGGCTGGAAACGGACGTCCGCCGGTAGGTGTAGAGCGTATGCTTCGAATCTACTTCCTGCAGCAATGGTTCAACCTGTCTGATCCAGCCGTCGAAGAAGCCTTGTACGAATCAGTTTCCATGCGCAGTTTTGTCGGCATAGACCTGGGCAGCGAGCCTGTTCCTGATGAAACGACGGTGTGTAAATTTCGGCACTTACTGGAACGGCATGCACTTGGCAAACGTATTTTTGAGGAAGT
>NZ_JBMPOS010000103.1:0-447 GCF_049340345.1 Undibacterium sp. Di27W
TGCCTTGGCTATTACCGCCGGACCAAGCGTGGCCGGCACCATGAATTACCCATTGTTCAGCAGATAAGGATTTATGAGCATTTTTTTGAGATGCTGCATTTTCAGCATAGCGAATGCGTGTGTAGCGGCGGTCAAGCTTCCCATTACCAATTTCTTTTTGGGCTATCAAATTTTTTGACTCGCTACTTTCCAAATAACGTTCCATGATGTGATCGGCATTCTTATTATTGACCGTATGATCCTGGTCGCCATGGAAAACGATAATAGGAACAGCGACACCAGAAAATGGCTTTTTACTCTGGCTTGCTGCACGATTCATGGCTGCTAGCGCAGAGGATAAATCGCTTGCTGCACCAAATGGCAGGCCAGAATGAATACCAACTGCTGCATATAGCTCAGGATACGCGTCTGCCATGATGGCAGCCATAGCACCACCAGCAGACATAC
>NZ_JBMPOS010000104.1:0-429 GCF_049340345.1 Undibacterium sp. Di27W
TATGTGCCTAATTCCGTGTTGGATAGTAGTGACAATTATCTCAGGAACCTAATTTAAGTAGGAGATGCCAATGCGCGGTAATTGAGCATCGTATGTCCGGTTGGGGAAATAGCAGCCAGGCATCTGCGACTTTTGCTTTTTAGGTTGAATAGGCGCAACAAGATTTTCTGGGAAATAGGGAGCTTGTATCGCCGCATCATTTAATTTCAAATGGCATGAAATCGCACTCAATTCTGATGCCATTGGGTGAGCCTTTGAAGCTGGGTTGGTCAAATATGTAAGCATGATTTCCTAATTGGTATAGTGTATCTAAGCGTTGATTATGCTTCTATGCTGCATATTCCGACATCAGCACAAGTACAACGAGAATGTAAGATATAGATTACGCGAAAAAGAAGGACCAATATGGTCCCTTAAACCGACACCCTA
>NZ_JBMPOS010000105.1:0-420 GCF_049340345.1 Undibacterium sp. Di27W
CCATTGGCGTCGGCAATGAGGTACCACAGGGTGGCGTCGCCCCAGACGGTCTTGGCGATGCTTTGCAGGGTGTCACCCTGCTGGGTGATGTACATGCTGGGGCCGTTACCCGACAAGGCGCTTTGTTTGATGTAGCTTTGGTTGATGCTGTCTGTCAGGTAGTCTTTGCTGCTGGTACCGATGAGCTGGTCGTTGACTAAGAGGCTGTAGGTGTTGTCACCTTTTTGTTCTTTGCGCAGGATGTGGCCTGCGGTATCAACAAAGAATTTGCGCACGCCAGTTTCCTTGCCATCGTCGACGCTGATGAGGTGGCCATTGACGTCGTAGGTGTTGGTGGTGGTGCCTCCGCCACTATCGGCCTTGATGGTGCTGACCTGGTAGTTGTCGAACTGGTCGGCTGTGTTGTAATTATAGTCAACA
>NZ_JBMPOS010000106.1:0-414 GCF_049340345.1 Undibacterium sp. Di27W
CCCATGGCATAGCCGACAATCTCGCAGGTATAGACATCCTTGATTCCTGCCAGATAAAGCCATCCTTCACCCGTGCTGATATAGGGGTGAGTAGACCATGGGGATTTCACCCACGGCCCCTCGCAGAACCGGACGTGAACCTCTCGACTCATCCGGCTCCCATCATCCGGCCTTGGGCAAACATCCCAGTTTCCAATGCCAGAAGGCCTTGGGATACTTGCGCGCAAGCCGCCCAAGGGCGTGACGTGCCCGGATCTTATGCCGGACCACGTGCTTGTACTTGCGCATCATCCAACGCGTCAGGTAGTCATTCAAGTGTTTCCACACGGCAGACATGGCCGATTCATAGAACCGACCGTAATATTGATGCCAGCCACGAAGTATCGGATTGAACATGGCCGACAGATCGGCCAC
>NZ_JBMPOS010000107.1:0-411 GCF_049340345.1 Undibacterium sp. Di27W
TATTATGGAGAGCGCTTCAACAGCATCACCCACGCGGTTGGTGCTGCGCTAGCAGTAGTGGGCGGTGTATCGCTGATTACGATAGCGGCTCGTAGTGGTGACTATTGGAAGATTGTTAGTTTCAGCATCTACGCTGCCACGTTATTTGCCCTGTATTTTACATCTGCGCTGTATCACAGCTTACAAGGGCCAGCAAAAGATGTTTTGCGTCGGCTCGACCATTGCGCGATCTACTTGCTAATTGCTGGTACCTATACGCCATTCACACTGGTCAGCTTAAGGGGAACGTGGGGATGGTCGCTGTTCGGCGTGGTGTGGGGGCTTGCCGTTGTTGGCGTCCTGCAAGAATTATGGTGCGCCAAAGGAGCGCGGCTAATGTCGTTGCTAATATATGTAGTGATGGGTTGGGTT
>NZ_JBMPOS010000108.1:0-408 GCF_049340345.1 Undibacterium sp. Di27W
CAGCTGCACCTGCTTGCATCGTTTGCATAAAGCTTAATGCTTCAGTGGTCATCGCCCCCGCCGTATAGATCGTCACCACCACGGCCACAACGATCATGATGACTTGTCCCAAACCTCCACAACCACCTGCGCCTGCCGGGGTTGGCAGGGTCGGCGTGGTATCGCCAATAATCTCACCCGGACGATAGGGCTTGAAGCTGTCTGCGGTGTTGTGGCTGCTTATCTCCCTGGCAGGAATAAGGATTTTTGTGCCTGGGGCAAAGTTGTCTGCGCTGACAACGCCATTGGCGTCGGCAATGAGGTACCACAGGGTGGCGTCGCCCCAGACGGTCTTGGCGATGCTTTGCAGGGTGTCACCCTGCTGGGTGATGTACATGCTGGGGCCGTTACCCGACAAGGCGCTTTGTT
>NZ_JBMPOS010000109.1:0-408 GCF_049340345.1 Undibacterium sp. Di27W
CAGCTGCACCTGCTTGCATCGTTTGCATAAAGCTTAATGCTTCAGTGGTCATCGCCCCCGCCGTATAGATCGTCACCACCACGGCCACAACGATCATGATGACTTGTCCCAAACCTCCACAACCACCCGCACCTGCCGGCGTGGGCAAAGTCGGTGTGGTATCGCCAATAATCTCACCCGGACGATAGGGCTTGAAGCTATCTGCGGTGTTGTGGCTGCTTATCTCCCTGGCAGGAATAAGGATTTTTGTGCCTGGCGCAAAGTTGTCTGCGCTGACAACACCATTGGCGTCGGCAATGAGGTACCACAGGGTGGCGTCGCCCCAGACGGTCTTGGCGATGCTTTGCAGGGTGTCACCCTGCTGGGTGATGTACATGCTGGGGCCGTTACCCGACAAGGCGCTTTGTT
>NZ_JBMPOS010000110.1:0-406 GCF_049340345.1 Undibacterium sp. Di27W
CGTTCCAATTGGCTATTGGCGGTGTAACGCCTTTGGTCGATGATCATGCCATCACGGGTGGTGGTGTCTAATCGTCCTATGATGTCATAGCGATAAGTTTCGTCTACATAGCCGCTGGCCGGGTTACCTGCACCGACGACGATTTTTTTGGTATAGCTGCGGTCGAGGGTGCGGCGCCCTTCTCCATCATAGGCAAACTGGTGACCCTGGGTGTCGCTGATGGCGATGTCATAGATTTCCTGGCCTTGGCCGTCAACAGCGCTACTCTTATTGACACCGTCGGCGATGAGCTGGCGGTTCAGGGCGTCATAGGTGTTGTAGGGGTACGTGTTTTATGCTGATGCTTGATGAATTTTTTTGGCTGGTTTCTTGCTGGATTTTGGATATACTTTTATGCTGGATTTTA
>NZ_JBMPOS010000111.1:0-399 GCF_049340345.1 Undibacterium sp. Di27W
CATAGGCATTATCATGGGTATATCTTGTTAGTCTGCCTGCTTCGTCATTGATGAACCGTGTATTGCTATAGCGGGTATCATTACTGGCTATATGCACTTGCTGGAGCAGGACCTGGTCAACTCTGTCTTTTGGCAGTCCTGGTTGTGTATTGGCAGGGTCGCTTTCATATTCATACATGGTGAATTCGGTATTGACATCGGCTGCTTTGAATGCCTCGCGCAACAAACCACTAAAACGCAACATGCCCATGATTTCATTGGTAATACCAGTGCGTTCCAATTGGCTATTGGCGGTGTAACGCCTTTGGTCGATGATCATGCCATCACGGGTGGTGGTGTCTAATCGTCCTATGATGTCATAGCGATAAGTTTCGTCTACATAGCCGCTGGCCGGGTTAC
>NZ_JBMPOS010000112.1:0-398 GCF_049340345.1 Undibacterium sp. Di27W
GCGGAGTTTGTACCAGGAGACGAAACAGAAGTAGAAGTACCCTTGATCGTGAGAAAGGCAATGAAGCGAGCTCGTTGTAGAACATGGAAGCACCTCGCTCGCGAAAGAATTGCCGACATTAGTCCTCAAATACCACAAGGGAAAAAGTTTTGGCCAATTTCCGATAAAGAGCGAAAAGCTATTCAATCGATTTTTACAAGAAAGAATGCAATCAAACTGGTCAATCACCTTCGTTGCAGGAAAAGCGATGAAGAAGTAAAGTTGGTTGACGCTGCATACTGGGTAAAAGGCTGTAGCTCGCTAGGGTTACTTCGTTATGCAGTGCTATTAAATGTTGATGACCCTACGACGGCTGAAATTGAATTATGTTTAATGGACATCAAGGAGGCAATCGCTGC
>NZ_JBMPOS010000113.1:0-398 GCF_049340345.1 Undibacterium sp. Di27W
TTTTCAGCTTCTTTTCTCTCGCTAATATCCTGTATCGTCACTGCCAGGCCAGAACCAGAACGAGTGAGACGACGTCTGGCCCACGCCATATGCAATGGACTCAACTCCGATAATTCATATTCATCCTCATAAAAACCAGTATCCATGGCACGAGAATAAATTTGCATTAATTTGGAAAAATAAACTTCTCCTTGCAGCGAGGACATCTTCATTCCGATAAGCTCTTCCCGATTGAGTCCAAAAAAAAGCGCGCCGCGCGCATTACAATCGACTACTTGAAAATCGATGATTTTTCCGTGTACATCCCTGAGCGCATTCATCATATAGAAACCCTCGTCGGTCGCTTCTGTCGCAAGCCGGTAAGTGTCGCGAACCTGCTTGGCCTGATACTTTTTCCA
>NZ_JBMPOS010000114.1:0-396 GCF_049340345.1 Undibacterium sp. Di27W
GCGCAAAATCATTCCATTGGATTCGGCGACAGGAATAAATTCGATTGGAGGCACGAGTCCATGGTCTGGACGTATCCATCTTATCAGTGCTTCCATACTTGTCATTTGACCAGTGACCATATTCACACGTGGCTGGTAATACAACACAAATTGATCTTCGTCTAAAGCGCGTTCCAGTGCTCGCTCCATGTCGACACGCACTTTTAATTTCTCATATAGCTCAGGTTTGAAGAAATTAAAATGTCCCTTCCCAGTGGCTTTGACCGAATACATGGCAATATCGGCATTTTTTAATAGAATTTCAGTGGTGTCACCATCGAGCGGGTAGAGACTGATACCGATTGACGCACCAATCTGATGTTTTTGCCCCTCCCACCAGAAAGGCTGCTGGAAGGC
>NZ_JBMPOS010000115.1:0-394 GCF_049340345.1 Undibacterium sp. Di27W
CCATGCTTGAGCGAGTGTTCGGTATGTTTACTCAAGTTGACCGGACACTGGAGAAGACGACTGGCGGTTTGGGTATAGGGCTCTCACTTGTAAAGGGTCTGGTACATATGCATGGTGGTACCATCTCGGCGTTCAGTGAAGGAGAAGGAAAAGGCAGCAAATTTGCCGTGCGCCTTCCTCTCTCTACTTCGGCCTTGACTGAGTCAGACTTGATGAGCGCCGAGAGTCCAAGGATTGAACCTAGACGATTCCATCGCATACTGATCATAGATGATAATGAAGATGCCGCAAATGCGCTCGGCCAGCTTCTCGAAATGATGGATAACGAGGTTGCTACCGCCTATGATGGAGAGACAGGATTCAAGGTCGCCAGGGCATTCCAGCCTGGCATCGT
>NZ_JBMPOS010000116.1:0-391 GCF_049340345.1 Undibacterium sp. Di27W
GTTTGACCTGGTCGATGATTTTGGTGATGAGGATGTACCAGCTACCCATGGACATGATGACCATGATGATGAGTGTGCCTTTGGCAACGAAGTCACCTGTTTTCCAGAGGGCGTCCAGACCGTATGGATTTTCTACGACTTCTTTGGCTGCTGCAGGTGCAGCAGGAGCGCCAGCGTCAGCAACTGGCGCTGCTGGTGCGGAGGCGGCTTCAGCAGCAGGAGCGGAGGCAGAAGCAGACGCTGGAGCTTGAGCAGAGGCAGGTACGACGGCAACGGCGGCTGTCAAAGCCAGGAGTGTTGCAGCCAGGAATGCGGAGAAACGGGTTTTCATTGAGGTGCTTCCTTTTAACAAAATAAGGTTGGTATTGCTTACTGCTGTTTTTATGTACGA
>NZ_JBMPOS010000117.1:0-388 GCF_049340345.1 Undibacterium sp. Di27W
ATCCTGGTCAGCAAGCCTATGTTGAACCGGCAATCACTGAATTAATTAAAGAAAATATTTTAAGACCGCAAGGAGAAAAATACTTTCTGACAAAAACAGGCTTTAATCTAATTTATCCACCATTAAATGATTTCGTGAAAGACACCGTCTTAACTTGGTTTGGAAAAAATCACGCAAAAGAAGGGGACACTTTGGATGTATATGCTTTGTATTTAAAGCACACGCTAAACTGGACACCAAAACAAAATAGCGCATTCGAATCTGGACTCAAAAAAATGGCGAGCGAAGGATTGATAGAGATAAAAAATGGTTCTGTTACGCTTACAAAGCATGGCTTTGAGGCAAGAAATAAATCTGTTTGCGTTTCGTCACATTCATAAGCAACTTG
>NZ_JBMPOS010000118.1:0-387 GCF_049340345.1 Undibacterium sp. Di27W
TAGCCTTTGCGGTCACAGCAATAATTCCGACTGGGATTGTAGACTCAAATAAATCGATGCCACGTTGTAGTGCTGAATCCATACTTTGTCCCTCCGCCAGCCATTGATATACTGAAAATGCAAGAATGTGTCGCACAAGCTGCTCACCTTTTCCCGTGATTGCCACTGCGCCAAGTGTCCCTGCGTAGAACCCACTACCTATAATGGGAGTATCGCCAACTCGTCCAAGCAAAGCGGGCGCACTACCCCCGCTTGAAGTGTAGGGTGTCGGTTTAAGGGACCATATTGGTCCTTCTTTTTCGCGTAATCTATATCTTACATTCTCGTTGTACTTGTGCTGATGTCGGAATATGCAGCATAGAAGCATAATCAACGCTTAGATACACT
>NZ_JBMPOS010000119.1:0-386 GCF_049340345.1 Undibacterium sp. Di27W
CTACCCAGCAATGTGCCTGCGCCGAAGGAGAATTCAACAACACCTGCGTTGTTGGCATTGGTGCTGGTCAGGGACATGTTGGTGAGAACAGATTTGATGTTCTCAATACGTGCTGTGTTGGTACCTGCTGTGGAGGCAATGCGGTTGATACCGATGTTTTGCAAACCAGTGGAATCTTGCAAGTCAACTGCAACAACAGCTGTATTGGCGACGTTTTGTGCATCAGCAGAGCCAGAGAACGTGAAGTTCGCTGTCTGGATGTTTTTCAACGTTGGGGTGATGATAGGCGCGCCGTTGTCATTGGAGTTACCCAATGTAGCTGTCAGTTTGTTGTTGGCTGCAGCGGAGGTGTTGGAGCCTGTCAGTACGTCTTCGTCTTGCAGGGC
>NZ_JBMPOS010000120.1:0-386 GCF_049340345.1 Undibacterium sp. Di27W
GATATTCCGGACACACCGGATGCCAAGCAAGAATCAACGATAAAAAAACTCGCTACACTCGACGGACAAAAATATGATCGTCAGTACGCAGCGGATATTGGGGTCTCTGCTCACAAGGATGCAGTAGCATTGTTTAAAAAGGCATCAACTTCGGCTCAAGATCCTGATGTCAAGGCATTTGCGACGAAAACACTGCCATCACTTGAACACCATTTAAAAATGTCAGAAGACATGCAGGCTAAGGTAAATAAATAATTCAAATTCCCGTGTTCATTGCTCCAGTTTAAAGGACCATATTGGTCCTTTTTTTACTGTATTAGCCGCGCTATCTTCAAACGAGATTACGAAATCTCACCAAAGCGATATCCAAGTCCATGAAGTATATA
>NZ_JBMPOS010000121.1:0-386 GCF_049340345.1 Undibacterium sp. Di27W
TTGTAGCTGTAGGTAGTGATATTGCCGCTGGTGTCGCTGGCGGTGGCCAGTTTCCAACCACTGTTATTACCTTTATAAGTTTCTGTTTGGTGAGTGATGCTATTGGTCCAGGTCCAGGTGGAACCCTCACTACTGAGCGTATCAAATTCACCACTGCCCTGCACACCTACATAGAGTTGTCGGGTGCTGTCATAAACAAACTTACTGACAGTTCCATCCTGGGCAACGCGTTCCACTTGGCTGCCTGCGGTATTGACAGTACCAGACAAATTGTTAATGCGACGGTAACCATTGATCCACCAGGCATCACCATTGTCATCATTGAGCTTGCCCTGGCTGTTGTAGGTGCGTAGCAGGGAAACATCACTGCCACGGCCTTCCATCAC
>NZ_JBMPOS010000122.1:0-383 GCF_049340345.1 Undibacterium sp. Di27W
TCGACCACTACTATTTCCATAAATGCCATTATTTACATTCAGACACTTATTAGAGCCAATTTTGCCTTGCTATGACTCTTCCGCATTGAGGCACTCAATGACGTCAATGGATCAGATATTGCCCACAAGTCTCCTTCGGGAGTGCTGGCAGCGGTAATTGCATCAATACCTTTGTCTTTTCCACCGCCCAATTAAACGAAGTTCTTTAAGATTTCAATTCCCTTCTCGCGATCTTCATGACCACCAATAATTACGAAATGCCCTGAATTAGCGGAGGGGCTGATAGAAATAACATTTTCAGGCGCAGGATCAATCTATGCCGTTTCTGAAATAGCTAGCTGTTCAGTCATAGATACACCTCAGCAACAGGCATATCCCGATTA
>NZ_JBMPOS010000123.1:0-375 GCF_049340345.1 Undibacterium sp. Di27W
CCCAAACTAATCGTCATACCCCTATGTGCATAGAGCCGATTCAATTCCATCATGATCTGGCGATAGCTTTTACCTTGTGCAAATCTGTCCAATACAAAATGCAAAACCCAGCGCGGTTTCGCTTTGCCAACTCGTCTTCTTGGCCTTTTTGCATAAAACTGTTTAACTGGCAAAAAGAGAGCAGAAGCATACTCTTGCCTGTGCCAATCGAAGCTGCAAAACCAACACTGAACACATTTCAAAAAACTTAAAATCCAGCATAAAAGTATATCCAAAATCCAGCAAGAAACCAGCCAAAAAAATTCATCAAGCATCAGCATAAAACACGTACCCCTACAACACCTATGACGCCCTGAACCGCCAGCTCATCGCCGA
>NZ_JBMPOS010000124.1:0-374 GCF_049340345.1 Undibacterium sp. Di27W
TGTGAATATGGTCACTGGTCAAATGACAAGTATGGAAGCACTGATAAGATGGATACGTCCAGACCATGGACTCGTGCCTCCAATCGAATTTATTCCTGTCGCCGAATCCAATGGAATGATTTTGCGCTTAGGGGACATTGTCATGATGAAGGCTTGCGAGCAAATCGCTACCTGGAAAAAAGAGCTGTTGCCGGTAGTACCTATTTCAATCAACGTGTCCGCGAAGCAATTTAGCGCGGGGCTCCTCCCGAAAAAACTATCTGACTGCTTAAAAAATTGCGGTATTGATTCTAGCCTCCTTGAGGTAGAAATCACAGAATCTGCAATGATGGGCGAGGACAATACCATTATTACGGATTTGTGCGAGATTCGGG
>NZ_JBMPOS010000125.1:0-374 GCF_049340345.1 Undibacterium sp. Di27W
CCCGAATCTCGCACAAATCCGTAATAATGGTATTGTCCTCGCCCATCATTGCAGATTCTGTGATTTCTACCTCAAGGAGGCTAGAATCAATACCGCAATTTTTTAAGCAGTCAGATAGTTTTTTCGGAAGGAACCCCGCGCTAAATTGCTTCGCGGACACGTTGATTGAAATAGGTACCACCGGCAATAGCTCTTTTTTCCAGGTAGCGATTTGCGCGCAAGCCTTCATCATGACAATGTCCCCGATGCGCAAAATCATTCCATTGGATTCGGCGACAGGAATAAATTCGATTGGAGGCACGAGTCCATGGTCTGGACGTATCCATCTTATCAGTGCTTCCATACTTGTCATTTGACCAGTGACCATATTCACA
>NZ_JBMPOS010000126.1:0-372 GCF_049340345.1 Undibacterium sp. Di27W
CGATGGAGGAACCCGTTGCACCGGCTGTGATGTTGCCACCGTTGACGATGATGAGGGTGTCGTTACCGTCGCCACCTGTCAGGCTGTCGCCGGACTGGATGGTGTCTGCCAGGTAGAATGTGTCGTTGCCAGAACCGCCTGTGACTGTGACATTTTGCAATTGGCCGGATGTGTCTGCTTTGCCAGTTGTGAAGATGCCATTGCCCAGGTTCAGGGTCAGGTTGCCTTTGAATGCGGATGCATCAATGGCGGACAGACGGCCTGCTGCTTGCAGGATGCCGCCAGCGTAGTTGACGGATTCAATCGTGCCAACTGCTGGGTTGACGACGTTTTGAACTTGCGCCAGTGTCAGGTCTTTGTCACCTGTGATTT
>NZ_JBMPOS010000127.1:0-370 GCF_049340345.1 Undibacterium sp. Di27W
TAGCAACGTTGGTGTTGTCGATAGCACGGATCGTCAGACGTTCTACGTGAGTTGTTGTGTTGGCAGCCTGGAAGCTGTCAACCAATGCATCAACGATGGTGTCATTCAACTGGATTTGGGACACTTGAGTAATCGCTGTGTCGTTTGTCAGTTCGATGTTGCCGATGTTTTTGATGCCGTTGAAGTCACCGATGGAAGCGTTTGTTGCATTACGCAGTTCGATAACGTCGTCGTTCTTTTGGGTGTTGTTGGTCGTGATTGTGTCAACTGCACCACCGTCAATCGCGTGGGAGCCATTGAAGTTTGCATCTGTGAAGATGATACGGTCGGCTGTGCGGCTTGCACCTTCTTCGCCTTTGTAGCTGAAGCG
>NZ_JBMPOS010000128.1:0-369 GCF_049340345.1 Undibacterium sp. Di27W
CCAGGGAATGGGTCCCAGCCAGCGGTGTCCAATGGAATTTACAGAACACGGACTCGCCTTGGGCATTAACCAGCCGGAAGGTATGTACTCCAAAGCCCTGCATCATCCGGTAGCTGCGCGGGATGGCACGGTCCGACATTTGCCATAGCAGCATATGGGTTGACTCTGGCATCAACGAAACAAAATCCCAAAATGTATCGTGCGCGCTGGATGCCTGCGGCATTGCGTGATGCGGCTCTGGTTTCACGGCATGCACAAGATCTGGGAACTTCATGGCATCCTGGATAAAAAACACAGGAATGTTGTTGCCAACAAGATCCCAGTTCCCTTCGTCAGTATAAAACTTCACCGCGAATCCGCGCACATCGC
>NZ_JBMPOS010000129.1:0-363 GCF_049340345.1 Undibacterium sp. Di27W
CGTTTTGAACTTGCGCCAGTGTCAGGTCTTTGTCACCTGTGATTTTAACAACGCCTGCTGTGCCTGTGTCCATTGGCAGGTTCAGGATGCCGATGTTGTTGACGTTGCCTGTGCTGTTGATGGTCAGGTTTTCGTAACCTTGGTTTGCAACGCCAGCAGCGGATGTGCCGGAAACGTTTTGACCAATGTTGACTGTGCCAACTTGAACGTCGGACAGATTCAGGTTGCCTGTGTTGCTACCCAGCAATGTGCCTGCGCCGAAGGAGAATTCAACAACACCTGCGTTGTTGGCATTGGTGCTGGTCAGGGACATGTTGGTGAGAACAGATTTGATGTTCTCAATACGTGCTGTGTTGGTACCTG
>NZ_JBMPOS010000130.1:0-362 GCF_049340345.1 Undibacterium sp. Di27W
AAGACCGAAGCTGATTTGAATGCGTTCTCCCGTGAGCTGCTCAAGCTCACGGTGGAAACAGCGCTCAATGCAGAACTGACCGAGCACCTCGGCTACGAGAGGCATCAGGACAGCACGCCAGGCAAGGGAAATACCCGCAATGGCAGCACTGTCAAGCGCCTCAAAGGCCAGCATGGTGAAATCGAGATAGAAGCACCGAGGGACCGTGAAGGTTCCTTCGAGCCCCAGCTTTTGCGCAAGCACCAAAGCCGCTTAACCCAGATGGATGATCAGATTCTGGCGCTCTATGCCAAAGGCTTAAGCACCCGGGAAATCGTCGACGCGTTCAAGGAAATGTATGACGCCGACGTATCAGCCACCCT
>NZ_JBMPOS010000131.1:0-360 GCF_049340345.1 Undibacterium sp. Di27W
TCAGCTCTGCATAGTGCACATGGTGCGCAACAGCCTGAAATATGTCTCCTGGAAAGACTACAGAGAAGTCACTGCCGATTTAAAGCGCATCTACCAGTCTGCCACTGAAGAGCAGGCACTGGCAGAACTGGAACGCTTTGCTGGGCTGTGGAATCATCAGTATCCGCAGGTTGCCAAATCATGGACAAACCACTGGCCCAATCTACCGACCATCTTCGAGTATCCACCAGAGATACGCAGGGCCATTTATACAACCAATGCCATCGAATCACTTAACAGCGTCATTCGATCAGCCACCAAACGCAGAAAATTGTTCCCCAATGATGCCTCGGCCATGAAAGTGGTGTACCTGGCGATACA
>NZ_JBMPOS010000132.1:0-360 GCF_049340345.1 Undibacterium sp. Di27W
CATCTGTTAATGCATGACTGCGTGTAGCACGGCAGTTAGTAAAATCTTTCGCCTTGGGTGCCTTACTACGCGCAGCCTGCTTTTGGCCCAGGTAGGCGGAATCGCCCCAATAACGCGTCTCTTGTCCGTGCAGCAGGTCAGGTAATACCAGGCTGTCATGAACATTGGCACCCGTTGCGACAACGCTGTGTATCAATTTGGTCTTGCTGTCCACGCCAATGTGTCCCTTCATACCGAAGTGCCATTGATTCCCTTTTTTGGTTTGACGCATTTCCGGATCACGTTCTCCATCTTTGTTCTTGGTCGAAGACGGGGCGGCAATGATGGTGGCATCAACGATGGTGCCGCCCGACACCTTCA
>NZ_JBMPOS010000133.1:0-348 GCF_049340345.1 Undibacterium sp. Di27W
GTTTGACCTGGTCGATGATTTTGGTGATGAGGATGTACCAGCTACCCATGGACATGATGACCATGATGATGAGTGTGCCTTTGGCAACGAAGTCACCTGTTTTCCAGAGGGCGTCCAGACCGTATGGGTTTTCTACGACTTCTTTGGCTGCTGCAGGTGCAGCAGGAGCGCCAGCATCAGCAACTGGCGCTGCAGGTGCGGAGGCGGCTTCAGCAGCAGGTGCTGGGGCAGCAGCGGAGGCAGCAGCAGAAGCAGATTCTTGTGCGGATGCAGGTGCGACGGCAACGGCGGCTGTCAAAGCCAGGAGTGTTGCAGCCAGGAATGCGGAGAAACGGGTTTTCATTGAGG
>NZ_JBMPOS010000134.1:0-345 GCF_049340345.1 Undibacterium sp. Di27W
GTACAAAGCAATGCCTCAGTCCACAACAACAGCTATGCCTACGACAACATGCAAAGGCAGACCCTGGTCGAAGGCAGCAGCAACAACAATGCCGCTGACCAGAACAACCTCACCAGCACCCAGGGCCACCTGCTGACCTATGACAAGAACGGCAACGTCGCCAGCGACACCGCCTGGGGCAAAGAACTGGTGGCACAAATCCCCTGGGGCAGTAACGGCCAGCCTGATGTCAGCCGCACCACCTACATCGTCAGGGAAGGGCTCATCACCCGCTACTTTAGCTATGATGCTGCCAACCGCGTCAGCAAAGTCGCTGTCGCCAGCTATGACCAGCTAGGCAAAGCC
>NZ_JBMPOS010000135.1:0-345 GCF_049340345.1 Undibacterium sp. Di27W
AAGAGCAGCAAAAACATGAGATATCTCTGTTTTTACTCTGTGGCTTTGGCTTTTTATTTTAATCCTGGACATGGCTCTTTAAGGAGCTAGCCTTCAATTCACCAAAGTAGGGTGCGCCATGCGCACCACTTTCTTATCGGTCAATCGCGATCTTCGCTCACTGTACGGCGCATCAAGCAACGACGC
This sequence comes from Undibacterium sp. Di27W, assembly GCF_049340345.1. NCBI lineage: Bacteria > Pseudomonadati > Pseudomonadota > Betaproteobacteria > Burkholderiales > Oxalobacteraceae > Undibacterium > Undibacterium sp. Di27W. Next base: position 187 of record NZ_JBMPOS010000135.1, read on the forward strand.
TAGGCTCCAGCCTGCGCTGGAGCGACGGTTGTGGGGCTAACTCTCTTATGACCTGGGCGGCTGGCTGTGAGCATTGACAGTACGATCGGTGATGCTGCGTTCAAATCTTTGCGTCCGTATACGCGCGTATTTCAACGCAAAACCTTCGCATCGTCGCTC
>NZ_JBMPOS010000136.1:0-338 GCF_049340345.1 Undibacterium sp. Di27W
GGTTCAATAAAGCATAGTTAATATCAGGAGGAAATACAGAAAATCTCTCCTACACGACTCAGCGTCACCACCTACGCTCGCTCATGAGCTTCACTGACTGTATTAAACAGGTTCACCGCCTATTCTCGTGTCTGGTCGCAATCAAATTACACGGCCATTTTAACCATACAGCCATCGCCCAACAGGAGAAAGCCATGTCAACACCCGACCGCCAGGACGCCATCAGTTTATTGGAAGCAGATCATCGTGAGGCTGAAGATTTATTCGCTCAGTATGAAAAAGCAAAAGACGCTGAAAAAACAGAAGAAAAATTTGAGATAGCGCGCAAGGTTTGCGCT
>NZ_JBMPOS010000137.1:0-336 GCF_049340345.1 Undibacterium sp. Di27W
TAAGTGATAGATACACTCGGTTCTCTTCTTCTGGAGGTCAATTATGAAAATCGATTTCAAATTTGAAAAGCCTATGCGGGCATGTAGCATTATTGCTGCCGCCTCTTTGCTGGCAATATCTGCTGTCCCAGTAGTCTACGCAGCTGACTCAGTTAGCGCGGCTGATAAGAAATTCATGGTGGACGCCGCGCATGCGGGCGCAACAGAAATTACAGCGAGCAAAGATGCCACGCGTAAAGCTTCTTCACCGTCTGTCAAAGAATTTGCCGATCAAATGGTCACAGATCATTCCAAAGTAGCGGATGAATTAAAGCAGTTGGCCAATAGTAAAAAAGT
>NZ_JBMPOS010000138.1:0-326 GCF_049340345.1 Undibacterium sp. Di27W
TGGCATTGTCACGGGCCTCGACCTTAAAGACAATATTGGCAGTAGAGCCGGATGCAGGTAATAGCGCAGCACAACTCAAGCCATTTTCACTGGCCCAGTTACCTGTAAAGCTGAAGCTTTTGCTTCCTGTACTTGCGTTCAAATCCATATAGCAAGCAGAATTAGAGACGGATGTACCAGCATGGATGCGCAGCATGCTGACACTGGAACCACTGACAGAGAAGCTGCCATTGATCGCCTGGCCTATACCACTCTGACTGGCGCTCAGGCTACTGACCGTGATGGGGCTGGCCGCAGACTGATAACTGGCGGTGACACTGGGCGCA
>NZ_JBMPOS010000139.1:0-326 GCF_049340345.1 Undibacterium sp. Di27W
GCTGTGGCAGAAGCTGCTACTGCTTTGGCTGCTGGTGCCGATTTTGCTACGCTGGCTGCTGCCATTGCGCTTGCTGGTTTAGCTGGCGTACTTGCAGTAGCGCTGGCTGGTGTCTGTGCAAATGCGCTACCCATGATAACGGTGGAAGCGATGAAAGCGGTGATCAGTTTGTTCATGATATTTATCCTGTGCTGTGAGCGTTGCATTTTTTAAGCGGCAGCATCTGCTGCCGCTGGTCATTGTTTTGTAGACTGCGTTTATTTCGATGCTGCGCTGGCAGCGGCAGAGGCGCCTGCTACTTTCGCTTCTTTTTTGCCATGCTTGAC
>NZ_JBMPOS010000140.1:0-325 GCF_049340345.1 Undibacterium sp. Di27W
ATGCCGTCGTTGCATTTGTCGGTATGGATCCACGTCCGTGTGACTCTGGTCAAAAACGTGGCCGCAGGAGGTTATCCAAGCGAGGCCCTGCTGAAGGGCGCCGCTTGCTATTTAACGCTGGTATGGCGGCTGCAAAATCAAAGGTATGGGCACCCTTGTATCAACATTACCGGCAACTTGGCTGGCCCTCAACGGCCGCTATCATGATCATCGCACGTAAAATATTGCGAGTTGCTTTTAGCCTGTTCAAGAACAGCGTTGATTTTAATTCTGATCTCATCTCGATAAAAACTTGACGGGAACCATAGAATCTAATCGTACCTAC
>NZ_JBMPOS010000141.1:0-321 GCF_049340345.1 Undibacterium sp. Di27W
TTTCGCCAGCTCTTTGGCCAGCGCCTGCAGTTTGCTTCTTTCCATGGCGTTTGTCGTCATTTTGGCAATTCCTCATTATAGGAGGTTCATCTACCAGAATTACTTACACACTTTTATTTACAGGCTCAGCCGCCTGTGCATCAGCACGTGTTGCATAGCGCTGATGATGTATCAGTTCATTTTCAGACTTCCCAAGAAACTCTCCATAGGTGCATTGTCATAGCAGTTTCCTTTGCGTGACATGGATGTCTTCATGCCAAATTGCTCCAGCAACTCCCTGTAACTCAGTGCGCAGTATTGGCTACCACGGTCTGAGTGATG
>NZ_JBMPOS010000142.1:0-319 GCF_049340345.1 Undibacterium sp. Di27W
TAAAGCCTTGTTTGCCAATGGCATCACGGAACTGGCTTGCCTGGCACATGCCAGACGCAAATTCTTTGATTTGCATGCCGCTAACCAGCATCCGATAGCGGCAGAGGCCTTGGGCAAGATCGCAGAATTGTATGCCATTGAGAGTACAGCTAAAGAGGACACGATAGAACAAAGAGCTATCCGACGGCAAGAGCAGTCCAGACCAAGACTTGAGGTCATGCATGCCTGGTTGTTACAACAGCGGCAGAAGACTGCTGATGGCAGCAGTCTGGCCAAGGCGATTGATTACAGTTTGAAGCGCTGGCCTGCGATTGTGCGC
>NZ_JBMPOS010000143.1:0-318 GCF_049340345.1 Undibacterium sp. Di27W
AAATTACCCATTTCGATCATGAGCGCATTCCCGAACGTGTTGTGCATGCACGTGGATCAGCGGCGCATGGGTATTTTGATAGCTATAAAGATTTTAGTAGCCTCACGCGTGCGTCTCTATTTGCCGCGGAGGGCAAACGTACACCGGTATTTGTGCGTTTTTCTACGGTCGCCGGGGAGCGCGGTTCCGCCGACACAGTGCGCGATGTGCGCGGATTCGCGGTGAAGTTTTATACTGACGAAGGGAACTGGGATCTTGTTGGCAACAACATTCCTGTGTTTTTTATCCAGGATGCCATGAAGTTCCCAGATCTTGTGC
>NZ_JBMPOS010000144.1:0-318 GCF_049340345.1 Undibacterium sp. Di27W
TCTAAATCACGACTGTCCTTGACTTGCTTGGCTGTTGCTTCTGCGCTTTTTTTCTCACGCAGGTCGTTGAGCGCCCAATTTAGCTTTTGTTGATTTGCCAGTGAGTTATCAACGGCAATCGCGGCAGTTGCGGCAGATGCAGCGGTGGATGCGGCAGTGGACAGTTCTGCGGCATCGCTATAGGCTTTGTCGGCTGCAGCTTTACTTGCCGTAGCAGTTTTCAGGCTTTCTTTGGCAGCCGTCAGTTGATTATCTACTTGCGTATAGTCTGCCAGGGCAGTCGACGCCTGTGCCTTGAGATAGGCAAGTGCCGCTGCA
>NZ_JBMPOS010000145.1:0-318 GCF_049340345.1 Undibacterium sp. Di27W
CAGGCAGCGAAGAAATGGACCATGCCTATACAACACTGGCGACAGGCACTCAATCGCTTTGATATAGAATTTGGTGAACGTATGCGCGCTCACCAATAGTTCCGGGAGGACTTACACAGTTATTTTTACAGGCTCCAAAGACCCGTTAAGAAAAAACTGCTTCAACAATCAACAATATTTAGTAATATATCTAAGGAACATCTGATTAAGTTCTAATTTTCTTAAACTTCGAAACCAAGTGCTGCTCATTCATAAAACATGCTCACAAGAGCATGTTTTTTAGTGGAAATTAGGACAAATTTCTCCGAATTTCCCTTG
>NZ_JBMPOS010000146.1:0-313 GCF_049340345.1 Undibacterium sp. Di27W
GCGTGATCGCTGCTAAACCGCTCATCAATGCGCTCACAATGGACGGCTTCTGGTGGCTGGCAGCAGGTGGTGCGCTCTACACCGGCGGCATCGCGTTTTATGCCACAGATCACAAATGGCGCCACGGACACGGAGTTTGGCACCTGTTCGTGCTCGGCGGAAGCATGTGCCATTTTGGCGCCGTATTGCTGTACGTGGCCTAGTAGAGAGCTGAGCAAAGTCTTCTGTCAGGCGGGCTATTTGACTTCGTCCTAGTCTATCGATTGGATCAACTGGCGCTATGTAGCCCCTGGGTTTCCAGACATAGACACAA
>NZ_JBMPOS010000147.1:0-311 GCF_049340345.1 Undibacterium sp. Di27W
GCCAGCCCCATCACGGTCAGTAGCCTGAGCGCCAGTCAGAGTGGTATAGGCCAGGCGATCAATGGCAGCTTCTCTGTCAGTGGTTCCAGTGTCGGCATGCTGCGCATACATGCCGGTACATCCGCCTCTAATTCTGCTTGCTATATGGATTTGAATGCGGGGACCGGAAGCAAAAGCTTCAGCTTTACAGGTAACTGGGCCAGTGAAAATGGCTTGAGTTGTGCTGCGCTATTACCTGCATCCGGCTCTACTGCCAATATTGTCTTTAAGGTCGAGGCCCGTGACAATGCCAACAATCTTGCCAATAATGG
>NZ_JBMPOS010000148.1:0-307 GCF_049340345.1 Undibacterium sp. Di27W
AGCCTCAAGTCGGCTACGGTTGTTATATGGCGTGCTGAAATGTAAGCGCTTTTTTGACGAATAGCGTTGTTGAGCAATTATGCGTCGCTCCTTAAAAATTCATCTCCTGGGCAAAAAAACCGTAGGCGCATTGGCCGAGCTGCAGCTTTTAATAGTGGAAAATTTGTAGGTGATAACATGTATTATGGAGAGCGCTTCAACAGCATCACCCACGCGGTTGGTGCTGCGCTAGCAGTAGTGGGCGGTGTATCGCTGATTACGATAGCGGCTCGTAGTGGTGACTATTGGAAGATTGTTAGTTTCAGCA
>NZ_JBMPOS010000149.1:0-307 GCF_049340345.1 Undibacterium sp. Di27W
AGCCTCAAGTCGGCTACGGTTGTTATATGGCGTGCTGAAATGTAAGCGCTTTTTTGACGAATAGCGTTGTTGAGCAATTATGCGTCGCTCCTTAAAAATTCATCTCCTGGGCAAAAAAACCGTAGGCACATTGGCCGAGCTGCAGCTTTTAATAGTGGAAAATTTGTAGGTGATAACATATATTATGGAGAGCGCTTCAACAGCATCACCCACGCGGTTGGTGCTGCGCTAGCAGTAGTGGGCGGTGTATCGCTGATTACGATAGCGGCTCGTAGTGGTGACTATTGGAAGATTGTTAGTTTCAGCA
>NZ_JBMPOS010000150.1:0-306 GCF_049340345.1 Undibacterium sp. Di27W
GTAAGCGTCCGTTGCCCCCACATTGACAGATGAGGTTTTATGTTTTCAAGCGCAGTGGCAACAGCTCATCAATCCTGCTGTTAGGATGCATAGGAAGTTGTTCAAGCGTCAGCTTGAGCCAAACCAGCGGTTCAATGCCATTGGCCTTGGCAGTGGCCAATAAACTTTGAATGGCTGCCGCCCGCTTGCCCGCTCGTTCTGATCCAGCGAACAACCAGTTCTTCTTGCCGATCGCAATTGGGCGTATCGCGTTTTCGATACGGTTATTGTCGATCGGCAGTTGGCCACTGCTGACATAGCGCACAA
>NZ_JBMPOS010000151.1:0-305 GCF_049340345.1 Undibacterium sp. Di27W
TTACCCCAATCAGCTGCATCAATTGCAGGCCACTACGGATCGGAGCCAAAGGATTGCGGAGTTCGTGCGCCAATGTTGCAAGAAACTCGTCCTTTTTGCGATCTGCATCTCGTAATTTGCTTTCGGCATTTTTGTATTCCGTTACATCAATGCACGAGCCGACATAACCGTCGAACTTGCCTGCCGACGTGAAGCGCGGTACACCATTATCAATCAACCAGCGGAACTCCCCGTCATATTGACGCAGACGGTACTCTATTGTGAAAGGTTTTCGGGCGTTGAGTGCTGCATTGTAGCTTTGGAGG
>NZ_JBMPOS010000152.1:0-304 GCF_049340345.1 Undibacterium sp. Di27W
TTGCTATAGTCCGCCTCCCGCTGAAGAGCGGGCGAAGATAGGAGTAGTGATGGGGTTTGAGCGAAAGAAATGACGCAGAAAACCTGGAGCTGTAAATAGCCTGAAGTAGTTGAGAATGAATCTAAAAAATTTAAACTGAACGAAAATAAAGACAGGGTGTTGACAGCACGAAAGAAATGCTCCATAATCTCGTTTCTCTGCTGCTGACGCACACAACGCTGCGACGCAAAACTGGATGAATAAGTAGTCCGGTTAAGCAGAAAAGAATACGGTTCTTTAACAATTAACAGTCAATAAATGTGGG
>NZ_JBMPOS010000153.1:0-304 GCF_049340345.1 Undibacterium sp. Di27W
TCTGCGAGGGGCCGTGGGTGAAATCCCCATGGTCTACTCACCCCTATATCAGCACGGGTGAAGGATGGCTTTATCTGGCAGGAATCAAGGATGTCTATACCTGCGAGATTGTCGGCTATGCCATGGGAGAACGTATGACACAAGCCTTGACAGCAAAAGCATTGTGGAAGGCTGTCAGCAATAAACGACCACCGCCTGGTCTGATTCATCACTCAGACCGTGGTAGCCAATACTGCGCACTGAGTTACAGGGAGTTGCTGGAGCAATTTGGCATGAAGACATCCATGTCACGCAAAGGAAACTG
>NZ_JBMPOS010000154.1:0-303 GCF_049340345.1 Undibacterium sp. Di27W
TTGTCAGAAAGTATTTTTCTCCTTGCGGTCTTAAAATATTTTCTTTAATTAATTCAGTGATTGCCGGTTCAACATAGGCTTGCTGACCAGGATTCCAGAAAATGATGTGGGTATGAAATAAGGCGTTAAAGTTAAGTGCTTGACCCTGTTCTGTTTTATCTTTTGCGAGAAAATCTAAAATCTCTTTTTTAACAAAAGCTTTAGACATGAAAATGTCCCTTCAGCTATCCCTATTCATCGCTTTCAAAAACAAGTAGAAACACAGGAAATGAATCGGATGAACATGTCGAAAAGGACATGCCT
>NZ_JBMPOS010000155.1:0-302 GCF_049340345.1 Undibacterium sp. Di27W
CCAGCCTGATGTCAGCCGCACCACCTACATCGTCAGGGAAGGGCTCATCACCCGCTACTTTAGCTATGATGCTGCCAACCGCGTCAGCAAAGTCGCTGTCGCCAGCTATGACCAGCTAGGCAAAGCCCTGCCACAATACTTTGCGACAGTGGTTGATGAACGCATGTACGACGGCGCAGGCCGCACCCTCCAGCAAGGTATCAACAGCGGCATGGCAGCGGGATATCTGCAAGCCCTGCAAGATACCCAACGTGCAGCCTTCGCAGAAAAAGCCACCAAAGACCTCAAATACTACGATGCCA
>NZ_JBMPOS010000156.1:0-294 GCF_049340345.1 Undibacterium sp. Di27W
GTAAGGATGTCGTACTTGTAGCATTGACTGGATGGAATCAAGGAAAGGACATGCAAAAGAGCGTGGATGCCGGATTTGATCATCATTTGGTTAAACCAGTAGAAGTCGATGCGCTGATGGCGTTGTTGGGGGCGAGCCAAGATAAATCCAGTAATCAGACATAAGCGTTATGTAATAACGTCCCAAACGTTTTTCACATTTCGACTAAGAAGGATTGACTAAAGTCTTTAAAGCGTTGATAGCGTCGGGCAGCGATACATTGTCGTAAGGCACTACCGCTCCTAGATTCAATCT
>NZ_JBMPOS010000157.1:0-283 GCF_049340345.1 Undibacterium sp. Di27W
CAAATCAAAGAATTTGCGTCTGGCATGTGCCAGGCAAGCCAGTTCCGTGATGCCATTGGCAAACAAGGCTTTATAGCCCGCATAGTCATCCACCATGAGATACCCTTGCCAGCCACTGAGGAAGTGCTGGACATGGCTGCCACTGCGGCCAGGCTGGAAATCAAAGACCGTGATAGGTGGACCTTCATCATACGCAGTGCTGCAGTAAGCCCATAAATACGCCCGTTTGGTCTTGCCCTTGCCGGGATCAAGTTGCGGCACCGGTGTCTCATCGGCATGCAGG
>NZ_JBMPOS010000158.1:0-282 GCF_049340345.1 Undibacterium sp. Di27W
GCAGATGCCTGGCTGCTATTTCCCCAACCGGACATACGATGCTCAATTACCGCGCATTGGCATCTCCTACTTAAATTAGGTTCCTGAGATAATTGTCACTACTATCCAACACGGAATTAGGCACATAGGCCGCGCTTTCAATAATAGAGTTATTGAAGTTCTACAAGTAATTGATGCATGTTCTATTGAATTCAGCCATTCCACGACCGTACCTACACGCCTTTAGAGGGAACTGGCATCTATCCAAATTCTCTACTGGTTATTTAAATGTCTTCCTAGCTT
>NZ_JBMPOS010000159.1:0-278 GCF_049340345.1 Undibacterium sp. Di27W
GCCATCCCGCGCAGCTACCGGATGATGCAGGGCTTTGGAGTACATACCTTCCGGCTGGTTAATGCCCAAGGCGAGTCCGTGTTCTGTAAATTCCATTGGACACCGCTGGCTGGGACCCATTCCCTGGTCTGGGATGAGGCTGCAAAGATTACAGGCGCAGACCCTGACTTTCACCGCCGCGATTTATGGGAAGCAATTGAAGCAGGTGCATTTCCTGAATATGAACTCGGCGTGCAGGTATTTACCGAAGAACAGGCAGACGCCTTTGACTTTGATGT
>NZ_JBMPOS010000160.1:0-277 GCF_049340345.1 Undibacterium sp. Di27W
GTTCGGTGACGATGCCGGTGCCGCTGATCTGGAAGCGTAACTGGCCTGGCAGTCCATAGACGAAACGGGTGCTTTGGGGGCCGGTGGACTGGTTGGCACCTGCTGCCGGGGTCAGGGTGCTGAGGATCAGGTCGCCATTGCTGTCGTAGGTGTTGTCGGTGCGGTTGCCTGCTGCATCGGTCTTTGTGAGCAGGTGACCGGCTGTGTCGTAGCTGTAGCTGGTGGCATTGCCCTGGGCATCGGTCAAACTGGCGATGTTGCCTGCATTATCGTAGCC
>NZ_JBMPOS010000161.1:0-276 GCF_049340345.1 Undibacterium sp. Di27W
CAGTTTCCATGCGCAGTTTTGTCGGCATAGACCTGGGCAGCGAGCCTGTTCCTGATGAAACGACGGTGTGTAAATTTCGGCACTTACTGGAACGGCATGCACTTGGCAAACGTATTTTTGAGGAAGTGGGCCGTCATTTGCAAGAGCGTGGGATGAAGGTGTCGGGCGGCACCATCGTTGATGCCACCATCATTGCCGCCCCGTCTTCGACCAAGAACAAAGATGGAGAACGTGATCCGGAAATGCGTCAAACCAAAAAAGGGAATCAATGGCACT
>NZ_JBMPOS010000162.1:0-272 GCF_049340345.1 Undibacterium sp. Di27W
GTGGTATTGCTTTGGATCTGGGAGGTGCTCCAGCTTTGCAGTTGGCCCAGACTCAGGAGTCCAGTCGTGCCGAGCCCGGCTACGGGGTAGCTGACGTTGGTGAAGTGGATCTCGGCTGTTTTTTGGCCTGCGGTGTCGTAGCGTTGTTCGGTGACGATGCCGGTGCCGCTGATCTGGAAGCGTAACTGGCCTGGCAGTCCATAGACGAAACGGGTGCTTTGGGGGCCGGTGGACTGGTTGGCACCTGCTGCCGGGGTCAGGGTGCTGAGGAT
>NZ_JBMPOS010000163.1:0-270 GCF_049340345.1 Undibacterium sp. Di27W
CGGCATCCACGCTCTTTTGCATGTCCTTTCCTTGATTCCATCCAGTCAATGCTACAAGTACGACATCCTTACCCCATTCTTCGGCTCTGATAGCTCGTGCGGTGTCGTAGCCGTTCATCTTCGGCATCCCGATGTCACACAGCACGATGCCAGGCTGGAATGCCCTGGCGACCTTGAATCCTGTCTCTCCATCATAGGCGGTAGCAACCTCGTTATCCATCATTTCGAGAAGCTGGCCGAGCGCATTTGCGGCATCTTCATTATCATCTA
>NZ_JBMPOS010000164.1:0-267 GCF_049340345.1 Undibacterium sp. Di27W
AATGCCCTGAATTAGCGGAGGGGCTGATAGAAATAACATTTTCAGGCGCAGGATCAATCTATGCCGTTTCTGAAATAGCTAGCTGTTCAGTCATAGATACACCTCAGCAACAGGCATATCCCGATTACTCTTGCTTCCACTAGCCTTTGCGGTCACAGCAATAATTCCGACTGGGATTGTAGACTCAAATAAATCGATGCCACGTTGTAGTGCTGAATCCATACTTTGTCCCTCCGCCAGCCATTGATATACTGAAAATGCAAGAAT
>NZ_JBMPOS010000165.1:0-265 GCF_049340345.1 Undibacterium sp. Di27W
TTATTTGGGGTTGGACAACTCACGCTTACGCACTGATTAGCTTGCAGCTATGCCTGATGGCGATGAATACACGGGGAGTTTTAAAAAATGAGAAGAATTGACAAGCATCATTGGCGAAGTCAATTAGTCTTGAAGACGCTACCTAATTGCGGATTTTCATCATACATTTCATCTAAACCAAGTTGCTTATGAATGTGACGAAACGCAAACAGATTTATTTCTTGCCTCAAAGCCATGCTTTGTAAGCGTAACAGAACCATTTTTT
>NZ_JBMPOS010000166.1:0-264 GCF_049340345.1 Undibacterium sp. Di27W
GGCCCTGGGTGCTGGTGAGGTTGTTCTGGTCAGCGGCATTGTTGTTGCTGCTGCCTTCGACCAGGGTCTGCCTTTGCATGTTGTCGTAGGCATAGCTGTTGTTGTGGACTGAGGCATTGCTTTGTACTGTCTCATGGCTGACGGTATGGGTGCTGCCGCTGATGCTGACCTGGCGCGTTGTCGTGCCTGCTGTCTGGGCGGTCTGGATGTTGAGTTCGTGGCTGAGGTTGCCGGCTTTATCGTAGTCAAGGGCACTGGTGTATC
>NZ_JBMPOS010000167.1:0-264 GCF_049340345.1 Undibacterium sp. Di27W
GGCCCTGGGTGCTGGTGAGGTTGTTCTGGTCAGCGGCATTGTTGTTGCTGCTGCCTTCGACCAGGGTCTGCCTTTGCATGTTGTCGTAGGCATAGCTGTTGTTGTGGACTGAGGCATTGCTTTGTACGGTCTCATGACTGACGGTATGGGTGCTGCCGCTGATGCTGACCTGGCGCGTTGTCGTGCCTGCTGTCTGGGCGGTCTGGATGTTGAGTTCGTGGCTGAGGTTGCCGGCTTTATCGTAGTCAAGGGCACTGGTGTATC
>NZ_JBMPOS010000168.1:0-261 GCF_049340345.1 Undibacterium sp. Di27W
CTACTGTACCGCGACCGGAGATGGAGAATACGTCTTCTACTGGCAACAGGAAGGCGCCGTCAACAGCACGTTCTGGTGTTGGGATGTAGGAATCGAGTGCATCAGCCAGTTTCATGATGGCTTCTTCGCCCAATGGACCTTTGTCGCCTTCGAGGGCCAGTTTAGCGGAACCCTGGATGATAGGCAGGTCGTCGCCTGGGAATTCGTATTTGGACAACAATTCACGAACTTCCATTTCGACCAGTTCCAGCAATTCTGCAT
>NZ_JBMPOS010000169.1:0-259 GCF_049340345.1 Undibacterium sp. Di27W
AGGTTGAGCATGGATTGTCCCTGCAGCAAACAGTAGGAACTGCTTGTGCTCTAGAATACTTGCGGGCACATGGTGTTCCACGCCAGGTTACCCAGCGAGTGTTGACTATGCCAGAGTGTCGCCGGGTACACACTTAGCATCATAAACGCTTTCACCTATGGCATCGGTTACGGCACTTGAAATGTCGTAACTATTTGTGACATCGAAGTCACGAAAATGTCATAAAGCTGGCGCATCATTGCTGCAATGCAATAAGCTC
>NZ_JBMPOS010000170.1:0-258 GCF_049340345.1 Undibacterium sp. Di27W
ACGTTGATCACGGCAAAACCACACTGACAGCAGCGATTGCAACAGTCTTGTCGAAAAAATTCGGCGGCGAAGCTAAAGCCTACGATCAGATCGATGCAGCACCAGAAGAAAAAGCGCGCGGTATTACAATCAATACAGCCCACGTTGAGTACGAAACAGCTGGTCGTCACTACGCCCACGTTGACTGCCCAGGCCATGCTGACTATGTTAAAAACATGATCACTGGTGCTGCTCAGATGGACGGCGCGATCCTGGTTT
>NZ_JBMPOS010000171.1:0-258 GCF_049340345.1 Undibacterium sp. Di27W
ACATGGATACCCAGGTATTCAAGTCGATTTGTTCCAGCAAAGCACCTTCATGGTGTTCTGTGGCTTTGATGCCAGAGTCAGCGATGAAGCGGAATGGGCTGCCTTCTTTGAGGGAAGCTGCACCAGCCTGGACGGAAGCCGCTTTCCAGAATTTGGAACGGGCATCAGAAGCCTGGCCAGACAGTTTGACCTGGTCGATGATTTTGGTGATGAGGATGTACCAGCTACCCATGGACATGATGACCATGATGATGAGTG
>NZ_JBMPOS010000172.1:0-257 GCF_049340345.1 Undibacterium sp. Di27W
TTACAGGTAACTGGGCCAGTGAAAATGGCTTGAGTTGTGCTGCGCTATTACCTGCATCCGGCTCTACTGCCAATATTGTCTTTAAGGTCGAGGCCCGTGACAATGCCAACAATCTTGCCAATAATGGAACTGCGCCCAGTGTCACCGCCAGTTATCAGTCTGCGGCCAGCCCCATCACGGTCAGTAGCCTGAGCGCCAGTCAGAGTGGTATAGGCCAGGCGATCAATGGCAGCTTCTCTGTCAGTGGTTCCAGTGTC
>NZ_JBMPOS010000173.1:0-257 GCF_049340345.1 Undibacterium sp. Di27W
ACTGAAGCGCAAAACGCCGGTTTCTCGGCTTGGCTGACCAAGCCTATTTTATTGGAATCGCTTTGCGATACAATTTGCTCGCTGTGTCCATCATTCAAAGGTCCAGGTCGAAATGGATAAAATTTAAATTGTTGTAAGTTCTCTAACGCACAGACTTAATGGACCTTTCCATGCAATTGTGGCCCTATGAAACATACATCACATCCTGCTGTCGATATTGTCGTTATAGGCGCCTCTACTGGCGGTGTAGAAGCATT
>NZ_JBMPOS010000174.1:0-257 GCF_049340345.1 Undibacterium sp. Di27W
ACTGAAGCGCAAAACGCCGGTTTCTCGGCTTGGCTGACCAAGCCTATTTTATTGGAATCGCTTTGCGATACAATTTGCTCGCTGTGTCCATCATTCAAAGGTCCAGGTCGAAATGGATAAAATTTAATTCGTTGTAAGTTCTCTAACGCACAGACTTAATGGACCTTTCCATGCAATTGTGGCCCTATGAAACATACATCACATCCTGCTGTCGATATTGTCGTTATAGGCGCCTCTACTGGCGGTGTAGAAGCATT
>NZ_JBMPOS010000175.1:0-255 GCF_049340345.1 Undibacterium sp. Di27W
TTCTTTAACAATTAACAGTCAATAAATGTGGGCACTTGGTGAAGCGCACCATTCGATCTAGGTTGAATGGAATGCTTAAATAATATAGCAAGTGTTCACAAGAAATAACAAAGCAAGACGGTGATTTGGAAATAAGTCACTGAACTGTCAGTATTTTGAGTGAGCGACATGTCACGTATGTGACATAGACAAGAAATTGTCGAAAAACAGAGATTAAACTGAAGAGTTTGATCCTGGCTCAGATTGAACGCTGGC
>NZ_JBMPOS010000176.1:0-255 GCF_049340345.1 Undibacterium sp. Di27W
ATTCTACGACACACTTCCAGAGCCAGTTTGGTGTGCCTTTCGTTGATGTATTGCGAGTTATTTCTTTGTGCCAAGAGAGCGCTACTTCTTTGTTCATTTGCCTGGAATGTGCTTTCCCAACAATGGCACCAAAGTAACGGGCAAGTTTGATTGCTTCACTTTGATGCAATTCTTCAATGTCTAATTTAAGGTCTTCAGGACGTAGAGCACGCACAAAAACTGATTTTCCATTAATACGCCCGGCAGACATTCGGT
>NZ_JBMPOS010000177.1:0-255 GCF_049340345.1 Undibacterium sp. Di27W
TTACAGCGAGCAAAGATGCCACGCGTAAAGCTTCTTCACCGTCTGTCAAAGAATTTGCCGATCAAATGGTCACAGATCATTCCAAAGTAGCGGATGAATTAAAGCAGTTGGCCAATAGTAAAAAAGTAGATATTCCGGACACACCGGATGCCAAGCAAGAATCAACGATAAAAAAACTCGCTACACTCGACGGACAAAAATATGATCGTCAGTACGCAGCGGATATTGGGGTCTCTGCTCACAAGGATGCAGTAG
>NZ_JBMPOS010000178.1:0-255 GCF_049340345.1 Undibacterium sp. Di27W
CCCAACTGTGGCATAACAGAATACCGGTTTGATACAAGTTCAGGGAAGAATGGCAAGTTGGTCAGGGTGCAGGCAAACTTTGTTGCACCACTTGTCGAAACAGGTACGCCTGTCACAAGCAAGCCTGCTGTGCCTGCCGCGCCCAAGGCCTGATATTTATGAATGACAATTCCAGAACCAATCCAGTCGATGATGATATTGATATTACTGCGAGCGTCCTGCGTAACTGGCCTCTCCCAATTCCAGATGCCATGG
>NZ_JBMPOS010000179.1:0-255 GCF_049340345.1 Undibacterium sp. Di27W
TGGACAACAATTCACGAACTTCCATTTCGACCAGTTCCAGCAATTCTGCATCGTCAACCATGTCGCACTTGTTCAGGAACACGATGATGTATGGTACGCCAACTTGGCGGGCCAACAGGATGTGTTCGCGAGTTTGTGGCATAGGACCGTCTGCTGCGGAGCAAACCAGGATCGCGCCGTCCATCTGAGCAGCACCAGTGATCATGTTTTTAACATAGTCAGCATGGCCTGGGCAGTCAACGTGGGCGTAGTGAC
>NZ_JBMPOS010000180.1:0-255 GCF_049340345.1 Undibacterium sp. Di27W
AACGTGGGGATGGTCGCTGTTCGGCGTGGTGTGGGGGCTTGCCGTTGTTGGCGTCCTGCAAGAATTATGGTGCGCCAAAGGAGCGCGGCTAATGTCGTTGCTAATATATGTAGTGATGGGTTGGGTTAGCGTGATCGCTGCTAAACCGCTCATCAATGCGCTCACAATGGACGGCTTCTGGTGGCTGGCAGCAGGTGGTGCGCTCTACACCGGCGGCATCGCGTTTTATGCCACAGATCACAAATGGCGCCACGG
>NZ_JBMPOS010000181.1:0-255 GCF_049340345.1 Undibacterium sp. Di27W
GGCTGCAGCTTTACTTGCCGTAGCAGTTTTCAGGCTTTCTTTGGCAGCCGTCAGTTGATTATCTACTTGCGTATAGTCTGCCAGGGCAGTCGACGCCTGTGCCTTGAGATAGGCAAGTGCCGCTGCAGCAGCTTCAAGGGCAACGCCGGCGGCTGCCAGTTGCGTTGCGGCATAATTGGCTTGCGCTTCTAGTTTTGCCAGGTTGGTGCTGGTGGATGTTGTTTGCACCTGCTTCAGTGCCAGGCTGGCACTCAT
>NZ_JBMPOS010000182.1:0-255 GCF_049340345.1 Undibacterium sp. Di27W
TCCATGGCGACCAGGATCATACGGTCAATAATAAGAATGCCGATCACATCATGGAACGTTATTTGGAAAGTAGCGAGTCAAAAAATTTGATAGCCCAAAAAGAAATTGGTAATGGGAAGCTTGACCGTCGCTACACACGCATTCGCTATGCTGAAAATGCAGCATCTCAAAAAAATGCTCATAAATCCTTATCTGCTGAACAATGGGTAATTCATGGTGCCGGCCACGCTTGGTCCGGCGGTAATAGCCAAGGCA
>NZ_JBMPOS010000183.1:0-255 GCF_049340345.1 Undibacterium sp. Di27W
CTGCATACTGGGTAAAAGGCTGTAGCTCGCTAGGGTTACTTCGTTATGCAGTGCTATTAAATGTTGATGACCCTACGACGGCTGAAATTGAATTATGTTTAATGGACATCAAGGAGGCAATCGCTGCGAAAGCGCCGCGATATGCAGATGTCAAGATGCCTATTATTAATGCTGAACGTATTATTCAGGGAGCTAGACATTTATCTCCTTCACTGGGGGACCGAATGTCTGCCGGGCGTATTAATGGAAAATCAG
>NZ_JBMPOS010000184.1:0-255 GCF_049340345.1 Undibacterium sp. Di27W
GTATGTCTGCTGGTGGTGCTATGGCTGCCATCATGGCAGACGCGTATCCTGAGCTATATGCAGCAGTTGGTATTCATTCTGGCCTGCCATTTGGTGCAGCAAGCGATTTATCCTCTGCGCTAGCAGCTATGAATCGTGCAGCAAGCCAGAGTAAAAAGCCATTTTCTGGTGTCGCTGTTCCTATTATCGTTTTCCATGGCGACCAGGATCATACGGTCAATAATAAGAATGCCGATCACATCATGGAACGTTATT
>NZ_JBMPOS010000185.1:0-255 GCF_049340345.1 Undibacterium sp. Di27W
TGTTGGTCGTGATTGTGTCAACTGCACCACCGTCAATCGCGTGGGAGCCATTGAAGTTTGCATCTGTGAAGATGATACGGTCGGCTGTGCGGCTTGCACCTTCTTCGCCTTTGTAGCTGAAGCGGCTCGTTGCGCTCAGTGTACGTGCGTCGATGACGACTGCGCTTTCAATGCCTGTACCAGCTGTCAGGTCAGCAGAGTTAGCACCGTTGTTGCCTGTGTCGTTGTCGTTGACAATCGCCAGTACGCCGCCGT
>NZ_JBMPOS010000186.1:0-255 GCF_049340345.1 Undibacterium sp. Di27W
GCAATGATGGTGATGGCGAAGACGAAGTCAATAGCACCATCAACACCACCCCGCTGGTAGACGTCATGCTGGTCTTGCTGATCATCTTCCTTATCACCACGCCGGTGATTACGGATACGGTCAAGCTAAAGCTGCCGGCAGAACACAATCAGATTTACAAAACCAAACCAGAAAACATCACCCTGTCGATCAACAAGGATGGTGATTTGTACTGGAACGGCAGCATGAAATCGCTGGGCGGCCAGGATGCCCTGT
>NZ_JBMPOS010000187.1:0-255 GCF_049340345.1 Undibacterium sp. Di27W
TGGGTATTGAAGACGAACAGGCGACGCTGGAAGTTAAAGACACGGGAGCAGGTATTTCGGTCGAATCGCTGCCACGCGTATTCGACATGTTTGGTCAGGGAACTGCCACGGCTCTGCGAAGTAAAGCGGGTCTTGGCATCGGCTTGGCACTGGTGCAGCAGATAACTGAACTACATGGCGGCACGGTTGTCGCTAATTCAAATGGTGTAGGTCAAGGTAGTACGTTTACCTTACGGCTTCCTCTCTCTCATGTAG
>NZ_JBMPOS010000188.1:0-255 GCF_049340345.1 Undibacterium sp. Di27W
TTACAGCGAGCAAAGATGCCACGCGTAAAGCTTCTTCACCGTCTGTCAAAGAATTTGCCGATCAAATGGTCACAGATCATTCCAAAGTAGCGGATGAATTAAAGCAGTTGGCCAATAGTAAAAAAGTGGATATTCCGGACACACCGGATGCCAAGCAAGAATCAACGATAAAAAAACTCGCTACACTCGACGGACAAAAATATGATCGTCAGTACGCAGCGGATATTGGGGTCTCTGCTCACAAGGATGCAGTAG
>NZ_JBMPOS010000189.1:0-255 GCF_049340345.1 Undibacterium sp. Di27W
GAACAAATCAGCACCCGCCATGGCGCAGGCATTGCCCGTTCTACCCTGGCAGAGTGGGTAGGTAAGATCGGCGTGGCCCTGCAACCGCTGGCAGACCGGCTTGCTGAATTACTCAGGCAAAGACAAGCCCTGCATGCCGATGAGACACCGGTGCCGCAACTTGATCCCGGCAAGGGCAAGACCAAACGGGCGTATTTATGGGCTTACTGCAGCACTGCGTATGATGAAGGTCCACCTATCACGGTCTTTGATTTC
>NZ_JBMPOS010000190.1:0-255 GCF_049340345.1 Undibacterium sp. Di27W
AATTCCCGTGTTCATTGCTCCAGTTTAAAGGACCATATTGGTCCTTTTTTTACTGTATTAGCCGCGCTATCTTCAAACGAGATTACGAAATCTCACCAAAGCGATATCCAAGTCCATGAAGTATATATCTCAGATATAGGGAAATTCGCGAACACATGGGGCTGCACTGTGAATCTCAATCGACAGTAACTGCTATAAGACAACCGCACTGCTAATTTGCAATCATGTGGAACTCATCAAAACTGGTCTGCAATT
>NZ_JBMPOS010000191.1:0-255 GCF_049340345.1 Undibacterium sp. Di27W
CCCAACTGTGGCATAACAGAATACCGGTTTGATACAAGTTCAGGGAAGAATGGCAAGTTGGTCAGGGTGCAGGCAAACTTTGTTGCACCACTTGTCGAAACAGGTACGCCTGTCACAAGCAAGCCTGATGTGCCTGCCGCGCCCAAGGCCTGATATTTATGAATGACAATTCCAGAACCAATCCAGTCGATGATGATATTGATATTACTGCGAGCGTCCTGCGTAACTGGCCTCTCCCAATTCCAGATGCCATGG
>NZ_JBMPOS010000192.1:0-255 GCF_049340345.1 Undibacterium sp. Di27W
TACCAGACAAATTGTTAATGCGACGGTAACCATTGATCCACCAGGCATCACCATTGTCATCATTGAGCTTGCCCTGGCTGTTGTAGGTGCGTAGCAGGGAAACATCACTGCCACGGCCTTCCATCACGGCATCGCTGTCTTGGACGACAAGGTTACCCGTACCGACGTTGACATAGGTTTTTTCTCCGGTCTTACCCGAAGAAGATTGCCCCAGGTTTCCGCGCCCTCCGAGTGGTGCCAAAGAAGCCTGACCTA
>NZ_JBMPOS010000193.1:0-255 GCF_049340345.1 Undibacterium sp. Di27W
TGCGGCTTAACTCACCATATTCATTCGCCTTGTTAGGATTTTCTGGCATGGCTGCAGCAACTTCAAATGCATTGCCAACTTTTTCAATCAGGGATGGTGAGGTAGCATCCATTGCCCCCAGTGATGCAGGCAATTCATTGGTGGATGGGCCAGAGACGGTGCTTAATACTGAGCCGGCACCGTCCGTGGACGACGGAGAAATTGATTTAGTCATTGCGGGAGCCTTTAAAAGTCAACCAGATCCAACTACATCAG
>NZ_JBMPOS010000194.1:0-255 GCF_049340345.1 Undibacterium sp. Di27W
GGCTGCAGCTTTACTTGCCGTAGCAGTTTTCAGGCTTTCTTTGGCAGCCGTCAGTTGATTATCTACTTGCGTATAGTCTGCCAGGGCAGTCGACGCCTGTGCCTTGAGATAGGCAAGTGCCGCTGCAACAGCTTCAAGGGCAACGCCGGCGGCTGCCAGTTGCGTTGCGGCATAATTGGCTTGCGCTTCTAGTTTTGCCAGGTTGGTGCTGGTGGATGTTGTTTGCACCTGCTTCAGTGCCAGGCTGGCACTCAT
>NZ_JBMPOS010000195.1:0-255 GCF_049340345.1 Undibacterium sp. Di27W
GTCGACGCTGATGAGGTGGCCATTGACGTCGTAGGTGTTGGTGGTGGTGCCTCCGCCACTATCGGCCTTGATGGTGCTGACCTGGTAGTTGTCGAACTGGTCGGCTGTGTTGTAATTATAGTCAACATCATAGGCATTATCATGGGTATATCTTGTTAGTCTGCCTGCTTCGTCATTGATGAACCGTGTATTGCTATAGCGGGTATCATTACTGGCTATATGCACTTGCTGGAGCAGGACCTGGTCAACTCTGTC
>NZ_JBMPOS010000196.1:0-255 GCF_049340345.1 Undibacterium sp. Di27W
CCGTGGCGCCATTTGTGATCTGTGGCATAAAACGCGATGCCGCCGGTGTAGAGCGCACCACCTGCTGCCAGCCACCAGAAGCCGTCCATTGTGAGCGCATTGATGAGCGGTTTAGCAGCGATCACGCCAACCCAACCCATCACTACATATATTAGCAACGACATTAGCCGCGCTCCTTTGGCGCACCATAATTCTTGCAGGACGCCAACAACGGCAAGCCCCCACACCACGCCGAACAGCGACCATCCCCACGTT
>NZ_JBMPOS010000197.1:0-255 GCF_049340345.1 Undibacterium sp. Di27W
GAACAAATCAGCACCCGCCATGGCGCAGGCATTGCCCGTTCTACCCTGGCAGAGTGGGTAGGTAAGATCGGCGTGGCCCTGCAACCGCTGGCAGACCGGCTTGCTGAATTACTCAGGCAAAGACAAGTCCTGCATGCCGATGAGACACCGGTGCCGCAACTTGATCCCGGCAAGGGCAAGACCAAACGGGCGTATTTATGGGCTTACTGCAGCACTGCGTATGATGAAGGTCCACCTATCACGGTCTTTGATTTC
>NZ_JBMPOS010000198.1:0-255 GCF_049340345.1 Undibacterium sp. Di27W
GCCAAAAAACAGCCGAGATCCACTTCACCAACGTCAGCTACCCCGTAGCCGGGCTCGGCACGACTGGACTCCTGAGTCTGGGCCAACTGCAAAGCTGGAGCACCTCCCAGATCCAAAGCAATACCACTCGCAGCGACTACAGCTACAACACCCGTGGCCAGCTCAGCACCAGTACCACCTATGCCAAAGTCAATAGCGACGGCACAGGCGTGGCTGATGGTAGCCACAGTATCACCCGCTACACCTACGATGTTG
>NZ_JBMPOS010000199.1:0-254 GCF_049340345.1 Undibacterium sp. Di27W
CCAAGTTCTGGCTATCCGTCCTGACAGAACTCAAAAGCCGGGGCGTGCAGGATATTCTGATAGCCTGTGTCGATGGCTTGAAAGGCTTCCCTGAGGCTATTGCTGCCGAATACCCACAGACCCGTATTCAGCTCTGCATAGTGCACATGGTGCGCAACAGCCTGAAATATGTCTCCTGGAAAGACTACAGAGAAGTCACTGCCGATTTAAAGCGCATCTACCAGTCTGCCACTGAAGAGCAGGCACTGGCAGAA
>NZ_JBMPOS010000200.1:0-241 GCF_049340345.1 Undibacterium sp. Di27W
CTGTCCCGATGCCTCTCGTAGCCGAGGTGCTCGGTCAGTTCTGCATTGAGCGCTGTTTCCACCGTGAGCTTGAGCAGCTCACGGGAGAACGCATTCAAATCAGCTTCGGTCTTGATGTCTTTCGCCAGCTCTTTGGCCAGCGCCTGCAGTTTGCTTCTTTCCATGGCGTTTGTCGTCATTTTGGCAATTCCTCATTATAGGAGGTTCATCTACCAGAATTACTTACACACTTTTATTTACA
>NZ_JBMPOS010000201.1:0-240 GCF_049340345.1 Undibacterium sp. Di27W
TGGTGACTTTGCCATCGGCGGCGACTATGCGTTCCTGGCTGAGGTTGTTGCCTGTGTAGATGAATTCTACCGATTCTCCATTGGCGTCCGTAATCTTAGCCAGCAGCTCGCCGTTGTAGCTGTAGGTAGTGATATTGCCGCTGGTGTCGCTGGCGGTGGCCAGTTTCCAACCACTGTTATTACCTTTATAAGTTTCTGTTTGGTGAGTGATGCTATTGGTCCAGGTCCAGGTGGAACCCT
>NZ_JBMPOS010000202.1:0-228 GCF_049340345.1 Undibacterium sp. Di27W
TCATGCTGCCGTTCCAGTACAAATCACCATCCTTGTTGATCGACAGGGTGATGTTTTCTGGTTTGGTTTTGTAAATCTGATTGTGTTCTGCCGGCAGCTTGAGCTTGACCGTATCCGTAATCACCGGCGTGGTGATAAGGAAGATGATCAGCAAGACCAGCATGACGTCTACCAGCGGGGTGGTGTTGATGGTGCTATTGACTTCGTCTTCGCCATCACCATCATTGC